>DEKJ01000015.1 GCA_002353825.1 Prevotella sp. UBA2725
GTTAATTTTTAAATGTTACTTAAAATATTATTTAGTGTTCAACTTCTTGATCTCACTGTATGGATGAGGAACTTTCATGCTTGGTATTGTGTTTCCGACCTTAATGTAGAATGTAGAAATGTAGAAAAATGGATTAGTTCTCTCTATAGGCTTGTAGCTCTTATTACTTTGAAAATCAGCGAGAAATAAAAATTAACTATGTAATAAAAGGGTACTTGTTGCAAGTGTCAGTCTTATTTATTACCTTTGCAGTAAATATAGATTCAGAAAAACACAATAACATGAAAAGCATACTCACCATCCTTTTCACCATGATCGCGCTCCTCGCTCCTGCACAGACTTACAACCAACTGTGGCAGAAGGTGGACGACGCTGCCAAGAAGGATCTGCCGCAGTCGCAGCTTACTGTCATCCGTCAGATTGCTGACAAGGCAACGAAGGAGAAGCAATATGGTCAACTGCTCAAGGCACAACTCAAGGAGGGTGCCGTACTGACCTCCATCTCTCCTGACTCCCTCAAGCCTGCACTGCAGCGGATGGAGCAGACCTACAACCGCGTCAGCGATCCCGCTCTCAAGGCTGTCTATGCCACGGCCATCGGTAAGCTGTATCAGCAGAATAGCTCCGAACTCTCTGATGGTGAGCCTCTTTCTGATATTAACGAGTCGAATGCGACTGACCAAAGTAAATCATGGTTCGACAAGGCACTGGCTGATCCCGCGCTTCTCGCTTCTCATAAGAGCAATGGCTATGAGCCAGCGATGCTCAAAGGCGAGGACAGTGAGATGTTTAATAATGACCTGCTCCACGTCATCGGCATGGAGACCGGACACTACAATGCGCTGACCGACTATTATTCGAAGCAGGGTAACCGCACGGCAGCTTGCTATGCTAAGGTGTTATTGCTCCAGCAACAGGCGCAGAATGGTCATCCCTACAATACAGCGGAGATCGACACGCTGCTAAGAACTTATGGCGACTTGCCCGTGGCTTGTGAACTCGCCATCCTTCGCCTACAGGCCATGAAGAACGAAGGCGCGACAGCCGAGAAACAGGTTGCATTCATCAATGAGGCATTGAACAAATGGGGTACGTGGAAGTGTTCTAACAGTCTTCGCAACTCATTGAAACTTTTGGAGCAGCCTACCTATTCGCTTACCTTCGATCGTCTTGTGGTGCCGAACAAGGACATCACATTCAAGATTCGCTCTATCCGCAACCTCAATGCTTTATCGGTCAGAATCTACAAGGTTAATGTCGATGGCAATACAAAGCTCGATCCGTCTGTCAGTTCGCAGTATATTCAGTTGCAGAAGTTGATGGACGCGACTCCCGTAGCGACTTATTCAGCCAACTATTCGGGCAAGGCACCTTGGGAGGTTATTAAGGATTCGATACTTGTCAAAGGCCTTCCTGTAGGTGTCTACCTCGTCGAGGCTAAGACTGACAACGCTGAGATTCTCCCCCGCCGAGTGCTGCTTCGCGTGAGCAATGTTTTCGTCATCCATGAGGCTTTACCGAACAACAAGATCCGCTTTGCCGCTGTCAATGCTACGACGGGTGCTCCGCTGCCGGGAACAACGATTGTCATTACGGACAATGCTTACAACGAGCAATACAAGACCGTGAAGGGCACTCTTACAACGGACAAGAACGGTGAGGCAATCTTCTCTTCCAGGGATCGTTCTTACCTCTCAATCTATGCTTACACGGCTACTGACAAGGCCAACGCCGAGACTGCACTCCGGGATTATTATGCCTATTGGAAGAATACAAAGGCTGCTTACCGCATCGCGGCCTATACTGACCGTGCCATCTATCGACCGGGTCAGAATGTGCATGTGGCTGCAGTGGTATGGGATGCTGAAAAGCAGTCACTCTCTTCAAAGATTCGTGAAAATGAGTCGTTGACTTTTACACTCTACGATGCCAATTACAAAGAAGTGACGAAGAAGAATGCGACAACTGACGACTTCGGTACGGCTTCCGTTGACTTCTCGCTGCCTACGCAGGGTCTGACAGGAATGTTCTCTGTGGAAGTGAAGACTGCAAATAATGATCGCAACGCTACAGCCAATTTCCAGGTAGAGGAATACAAACGTCCGACGTTCCAGGTGACGTTCGATAAGTACAAAGACACTTATCAGGCTGGCGACACCATCACTCTGCGTGGTGTGGCTACGACCTACGCAGGCGTACCCGTTCAGAATGCCAAGGTCGAATATACGGTCAATCGCTACGAAGGTTTACGCTGGTTCTGGTGGGGTCGTCGCAATCAGACGAAAGTTGCCACAGGCTCGGTGACAACAGCCGATGACGGCTCCTTCACGGTGCGCGTGCCGATGGTCTATCCCGAAGGATTAAGAATCAATGGTTCGGTCTATTATGATTTCGATGTCAATGCCAAAGTGACTGACATGGCAGGTGAGACGCATGAGGGCCAGACCTCGCTGCCACTGAGTAACCGTAAGGCCTTGCTGACAAGCAACCTGCCCGGTAAATCTCTCCGCGACAGTCTCCAGTGCGTGACTTTCTCCTACAAGAATCTCTTAGGCGAAGAAGTGGCAAGCACTGTCAAATATCGTTTCGATAACGGTGCGTGGAAGACCGCAAAGACAAATACAGAGGTCGAAGTCACAGAAAAATTAGCTTCAGGTGAGCATCATCTTGAGGCAGTCTGTGGCAATGACACCTTGAAGCAGAGCTTCGTGGTGTTCACCTTGCAGGACAAGCAGCCGGCAACGACGACGCACGACTGGTTCTATTGTTCCGCTGATCAGTTCCCAGCTGACGGCTCTCCCGTTTATGTTCAGGCAGGCGCATCAGATAAAGGCACACAACTCTATTATTCCATCTTCTCAGCCAACAAGGAGCTCGAGAGTGGAACGAAAGTGATAGATAATTCAGTCTTCACCCGTACTTTCAAATACGATTCTTCGATGGGTGACGGCATCACGGTTAATGTGGCGTGGGTTGTTGGAGGCCGACTTTATACCCACAAGGTACAGATTAACCGTCCTATACCCGATACTAAACTGAGAACGGAGTGGAAGACTTTCCGCGACAAGCTTGTGCCCGGACAGAAGGAGACATGGACCCTCCGCATCCTTTCGCCGCTTGGGAAACCTGCAACGGCTCAGCTCATGGCGACGATGTATGACAAGAGTCTTGATGCCATCTCCACACAGGAATGGAACTTAGACAATAGTTTTTATTTCAACATACCAAGTACAACCTGGAATAGTTCAAATCTCGGTAATTTGTGGCTCGCAGGCAGTCAGGCATTCAACAGTCTGAGTTACAAGAATCTGTCATTCACACGTTTCGATTCTTCACTGTTCAATTGGTACTCTTTTGGGCGTTCCATTAGGATTAGAGGAGGCTTGATGCGCGCTGCTGCTCCGATGGTTCTGATGTCGAAAGCAAGTGTCAACGCACAGGAATCTAGCAAAAAACTTTATGATTTGGTTGGATCGGAGGATGAGCTAAAGACATCTACAGAGTCTGATTCTTCTACTAAAGGGACCGATGTCCAGCTCCGCTATAATCTTACTGAGACTGCCTTCTTCTATCCCGCCCTTGCTACGGATAAGGACGGTCTCGTGAACATCTCCTTCACCCTCCCCGAGAGTGTTACGACATGGAAGTTTATTGGATTGGCTCACGACAAGGCGATGAACTACGATATTGTCAATGCCGAGGCAGTGGCTTCGAAGACTGTCATGGTGCAACCAAATATGCCGCGTTTCCTCCGCGAAGGCGACAAGGGTCAGCTCTCTACGCGCATCTTCAACACTTCTGATAAGGCGGTGAGCGGCACGGCTCGCTTGCAGATCGTAGAGCCTGAATCGGGCAAGGTGCTCAAGGAGCAGTCGGTGCCCTTCTCTACGGTTGCCAATGGTTCTACAACGGCTTCCTTTGATGTCGATGCAGCAGAACTGCTAAAGCTCGCCGGCGACAAGACGCTGCTTGCTGCACGTATCACGGCTGAGGGCAATGGCTTCAGTGATGGTGAGCAGAATTGGCTCCCAATCCTCCCCGACCGCGAGTATGTCACCACTACCCTGCCGTTCTATCAGCATCAGTCCGGTACGAAGACGGTAGATATAGACAAGCTCTTCCCAACGGATAGCAAGAACCGCAAGCTGACGGTCGAATATACTGCCAATCCGTCGTGGTTGGTGCTCCAGGCCATGCCGACAATGGCTACCCCTCTCAGTAAGGATGCCGCCTCACTTGCTGCCGCTATCTATGCGAATGTCATCGGTCAGAAGGTACTCACGTCTTCTCCGACAATCGCTAAGACCGTCGCGCAATGGAAACAGGAGAAGGGTGCTGAAACTTCGCTAACGAGCTCGCTCGCGAAAGACAGTGAACTGAAGACACTGCTGCTCAATGAGACACCGTGGGTGACGGACGCCGAGAATGAGACCGACCGCAAGCAGTTAGCCGGTTATCTCGATGCCAACACCCTCGCCTACCGCCGTGCTAACTATATCAAGCAACTCCGCGCCTTGCAGAAGGCGGTCGGTTCCTTCTCTTGGTGGCCGGGCATGGAGGGTAGCAAATATATGACGGCTTATGTCGTGGAGACCCTCGTGCGGCTCAATAAGATTGCCGGTGAGCAGGCTGATCTCAAGTATATTCTTAGCGATGCATTCAAATATCTCGACGGCTGCATGAGCACGGAGGTTGAAGCGCTGAAGAAGCGTGCGCTGAAAGGTGAGAAGAACCTCACGCCGAGTGAGGCTGCCTGCCATTGGCTCTATGCATCGGCTTTGGCCGGACGCAAACGCACGTCAGATATGGAATATCTCGTCAACCTGCTCGACAAGTCAGCTACCCAGTTGACGATCTACGGCAAGGCTGGCTCTGCAGTGATCCTCGCGCAATATGGCAAGATGAGTCATGCCAAGCAATATCTTGAAAGCATCCGTCAGTACTCCGTCTACACCGACGAGGCAGGCCGTTATTTCGATACGCCGAAGGCTCAATACAGTTGGTGCGACTACCGCATTCCTTCTCAGACCTTTGCCATTGAGGCGCTTCATCTCTTGGAGCCTCAGGATACTGTGACGATCCGTCAGATGCAACAGTGGCTGCTCCATGAGAAGCGCACGACATCATGGTCAACTTCTATTGATGCCGTCAACGCTGTGTATGCTTTCATGCTTGATGGTGGCAACTCAAGATTAGAAAATACAACTCCGAATGAGGCTCAGAATAGCTCGGTAAATAATAATGCGTCAGTCTCGATGAGTCTTGATGGCAAGGCTTTGACGCTCCCCACGGCTACGGCTGGGCTTGGCTATGTCAAGACTTCGATGGATGGCAATGATGTTTATTCACTCCTCATTGATAAGAAGAACAATGGTACCTCGTGGGGCGCTGTCTATGCACAGTTCACGCAGAATGCTTCAAAGGTGCAGAATGCTGCTTCCGGACTGTCTATCAAACGCGAGATCATGGCTACAGACTCCAAGCAGAAGTCTTCTGCTTTGAAGGTCGGTGACAAGGTGAAGGTGCGTATCACGATTACGGCTGACCGCGACTACGACTTCGTACAGGTCGAGGATAAGCGTGCCGCATGCCTGGAACCTGTCAGTCAGACGAGTGGTTATCAGTGGGGCTACTATCTGGAGACGAAAGATAATGTGACGAACTATTTCTTTGATCATCTGAGTAAAGGCCGCCACGTTGTCGAGTCCGAGTATTATGTGGATCGTACAGGTGATTACACGTCGGGTATCGCCACCGTGCAGTGCGCCTATTCACCGGAGTTCAATGGAAGAGAGGGAGGCAAAACGATTACAGTGAACGATTAATGTGAAATTATGCGAAAGATAATATTCTTTGCGATGGCTTTCATGCCAATGCTCATGCACGCGCAAGCCATCTCCTTGCCTTCAGATACGATCAATTGTGGGCAAGTGATATTCAAACACCCCGTCAAGGCGGAGTTTAAGATGAAAAACAGTGGTGATAAGCCGTTGCTTATCAGTGACGTCAAGGCATCGTGTGGGTGCACGACAGTCTCATACCCTTCCGTAGCTATTGCTCCAGGCAAGTCGTTCTCCGTGAATGCTGTCTATGATGCCAAGACTATGGGACATTTCCAGAAAGAGATTGGCATCTACAGCAATGCTTCGGAGAAACCATTGTTGCTGACCATCAGAGGTGTGGTTGTTGAGAAGAAGAGCAACTTCAAAGGCGAGTATCCTTACACCTTGGGTGATATGCTCATTGACAAGACGGAGCTGCTGTTCGACAATGTGAACAAAGGCGACATGCCTATCCAGCAGATACATATCTTGAACAATAGCGATGAGACGATGGTTCCTCAGCTTATGCACCTCCCGCCTTACCTTCGAGGTGAGGTCAAGCCTGCACGTATTGCTCCCGGTCGTTCTGCTACCGTTTCTCTGCAAGTGGATTCAAGAAAACTGACCGACCTTGGACTAACACAGACGAGTATCTATCTTGGTGAGTTCCCCGGTGATAAAGTGTCGCCAGAGAAAGAATTGGATGTCAATATCATCCTTCTTCCGAGTTTTGAGAAGCAGACGAAGGAACAGTTGGCTGCTGCTCCCCGCCTCCAGCTTTCAAAGGGTCGGGTCAATATTGGTTTGTTTGATGGCAAGTCGAAAAAGAAGGATGAGCTTGAGATTACAAATATCGGCAAGTCGACGCTCATCATCCGTTCACTTCAGATGATCGGCACAGGTCTTGAGGTGTCGCTGAACAACCAGCATATTGAGGCAGGAGAGACAGCCAAGATGAAGGTCACGGCTATCCGCAGTATGATAGAGAAGTCGCGTTCCGTGCCCAAGGTGTTGATGATCACAAATGATCCGACCCAGCCAAAGGTATTGATTAATGTAGATTTGAAATGAATTTAAAGATAGAAATAGATAACGGCAGCGGCTTCTGCTTTGGTGTCACCACAGCCATCCGCAAGGCCGAGGAAGAGTTGGCTAAAGGCAGTAAACTCTATTGCTTGGGTGACATTGTTCACAACGGTATGGAGGTAGAGCGGTTGCATGAGCAAGGCCTCATCACCATCGATCATGAGCAGCTCCGTAACCTGCACAACGCGAAGGTGTTGCTCCGTGCCCATGGCGAGCCTCCAGAGACTTACGAGATAGCGCGACAGAACAATATCGAGATTATCGATGCAACATGTCCTGTAGTACTTGCCCTGCAGAGTCGTATCAAGCGTAAGTGGAACGACAGTCCTGAGGCACAGACCGTCATCTTTGGAAAGAAAGGTCATGCGGAGGTCCTCGGACTCGTCGGTCAGACGCATGGTGAGGCGATTGTTGTGGAGAACCTCGACGACGTGAAGCAGAAGCTCGACTTCTCCAAAGACATCAACCTCTATTCGCAGACGACAAAGAACCTCGATGAGTATCGGCGCATCGTCGACTATATTCAGAACAACATCTCCCCTACCGCTGCTTTCAAGAGTTTCGACACCATCTGCCGTCAGGTTGCTAACCGTATGCCACATATCGCAGAGTTTGCAGTTCACCACGATGTTATTCTCTTTGTCAGTGGGCGCAAGAGCAGTAACGGTCATGCTCTCTTCACGCGTTGTAAGGAGGTCAATGCCAACAGTCATCTCATCGAGCGCGAGGAAGAAATCGATTATTCATGGTTCAAAGGTGCTGAAACTGTGGGTATCTGTGGCGCTACAAGCACGCCGAAGTGGCTCATGGAGGAGTGTAGGGATGCAATTCTTCGTTACTGATTTAAATCAACCGGCTTGATAATCATCAAAAATATAAGTTGTTTCCGTACACAATCTAATAAATTGTTTGTGAGTAACAATATTCTTCATACCTTTGCAGTGTCAAAAGGATAACAGAGGTAACCGAAAGGAAACCTCACAGTAAAGAAAGGCGGACTTGCGAGGTCCGTTAAGTTAAACATTAATTAGAAAGGATAACACTATGAAGAAGATTGTATTCACACTCGCAGCTTTGATGACAATGACTCTGGCTTTCGCTGAGGGCGAGACAAAGACAAACGCAGCTGTTGCTGCTGAGCAGGCTAAATATGAGATGAACATCAACGTGAGCGCTCTGGCTCGTACGCTGGGCCTTAACTCCGATGAGTTCGACGCTGTGAGCTATATCAGCGATAATCTCAAGAAAGATATGAAGAAGGCTGGTGCTGCTGAGGGCGAAGATCGTGCTAACCTCTACAAGAAGGCTATCAAGCACAACCTCTCTTACATGCACGCTGTGCTCGATGAGGATCAGTATCGTACATACGTGAAGCTGCTGAACGCTACGCTCAACAACCGCGGTCTGAACGAGAAGTAAGGTTTATAAGTATCAGGTGATACTAAAAATAGAAATTAGTGCTAAAAGATAAAGGAGTCAGGAGATGTTTCTCTTGACTCTTTTTTTATTTCTAACTCCTAACTCCTATCTTCTAACTCCTAACTTTCTTCCACCCACTTCTCATCATATTTCACGAATCCCTTCTCCTTTGCTCGTCCAAGGAGCCACAATGCCTCCTTGTTCTGACAGTTGTAATGGTCGCGCAAGGCTTTCAGAAAGTCGGAACGCTGCATGATATGATCCGGCTGAAGGCTCAGAATGTTCTTAACCACCTGGCGGAGATCATCCGTGTTGAAATGATGCTGACGGTGATGATAGCGGTTTACACCTACTAAGACTAAGCAGATGATGACAACAGCCAGAATGACGATAGTTGTTGTTTTCATATTCTTGGGTTTAATCGGTTTTAATTTGCCCTAAAGTTAGTAAAAACTTTGATATCATGCAACGATTAGACCCAAGAATCTATCACATTTTAACTTTTTCTATAATTTAGAAGTCAACCACTGTGATTCCTGCCCCTCCGAACCGTACATCTTCGTCGTGATAATGACTTACGGTGGGCTCTGCAGAGAGATACTGACGGATGAGCTGTCTCAAGATGCCATTGCCTTTACCGTGGAGG
The DNA here is from genome assembly GCA_002353825.1 of Prevotella sp. UBA2725. GTDB lineage: Bacteria > Bacteroidota > Bacteroidia > Bacteroidales > Bacteroidaceae > Prevotella. The sequence continues at coordinate 8,974 of DEKJ01000015.1, forward strand.
ATACGGACACGTTGCACTCCCATCAGCACGGCGTCGTCGATGAAATAACGCACGGCTTGAAGGGCCTCGTCGCCACGCATGCCACGCACGTCGAGGTCGGGGTGGAAGTCTTTGCGGTGGTCGTCGATGGTGCTCTGTGTCACTTGAGATACGTGATAAGCCTGCAGTCCTTCCTTGATGGCATCCATCTTACTCTTCGGCTCAGCAGAAGCGCCGGCGGCCAGCTGCTCCTTCGTGATAAGTTCAAGGCGAGAGACTGGCACCTTCGTCCGCATGTCACCGACAAGAACAGTAGCGGTCTTACCCGACAACTGCTCCACGGTGCCTTGCGAACGTAGACCTTTGAGTCGCACAGTGTCGCCCACAACGATGGCTCGGTCTACAGTAGTCTTACCCTTGCCTTTTGCGTCACGCAGTATGGCTGCAGCCTTCTCTTCATCTGTCTTCTTCTTTTTCTTGCGGTCCTCATGTCGTTGCTTGCGCGCCTTGAGTTGTTCAACCTTCTTTTGGAAGTCCTCATCGGAGAGGAAGCCGGCCTTCTGCTTGTTCTTTGCAGCATCTTTCCAGTTATCGTCCTCGACCTCCTGCTTGAAGGCGTCGAGCTCGGCGCGGATCTTTCGTGTCTCCTCCTTGGCAGCCTGCTGCTCGCGAATCTCGCGGATGGCATTCTCTATGCGTTTATTGCTCTCTTTCAGCAGCTCTTCGGCCTCTTGCTTGGCCTTGGCAAGGACAGCCTTGCGCTCGGCATCCACATCGGTGATGCCTTTCTCATATTGTTCAATACGAGCCTGGAGCTCTTTCTCTTTCTGATGAACCGTCTGACGTTTCTGCTCCCAGTAACGCTTGTCGCGGACGATATCCTGGAGGTACTTGTCGCTTTGGATATAGTCGGAGCCCACGATCTCTGAAGCTTGCTGGATGACCTGCTCCGGCAGTCCTATCTTGCGCGCTATCTCGATGGCGAAGGAACTTCCCGGGCGGCCAATAGCCAATTGGAAGAGCGGTCGCATCTCGTGGCGGTCGTAAAGCATGGCTCCGTTGACAACACCCGCATGAGAATCAGCGAAGTGCTTGAGGTTCTGATAGTGAGTCGTGATGACGGCCCACGCTCCTTTCTTGCAGAACTGGTCGAGCACGCTCTCGGCGATAGCACCACCGATCTGAGGCTCTGTACCAGTACCGAACTCATCGATAAGGATCAGTGTTTTGTTCGATGCCTGCTTCATCATATTCTTCATGTTGAGCAGATGTGAGGAATACGTAGAGAGATCATTCTCAAGACTCTGCTCGTCGCCGATGTCAATCATGATATCCGAGAACACGCCACATCTGCTACGTGGATCCACAGGGATGCTCAGACCGCATTGCAGCATATATTGTAACAGTGCTGTGGTCTTAAGACAAACGGACTTACCACCAGCATTAGGGCCGGAGATGACGAGGATATGCTTTTCGGGTGTCAGCATGATGTCGAGAGGAACAATACTTCCGCTGTTCTCTTTTTTAAGATGCTCCTCAAGCAGAGGGTGGCGAGCACGGATAAAGTCAATATAAGGCGATTCTTTCACTTTGGGTTCGAAGCCATCCATCTCTCGGGCTACGCGAGCCTTGGCTTGAATGAAGTCGATCTGAGCAAGAAACTCATAGGAGTCGAGCATCTCACGAACGTGGGGCCGGATACGCTCTGCCATCTTCGTGAGGATACGGATGATCTCCTTACGCTCTTCACCCTCGAGCTCGCGAATCTTGTTGTTTGCCTCCACCACTTCCGTAGGCTCGATGTATACGGTGCGGCCTGTGGCACTTTCATCGTGGACGATACCCGAGATCTTTCTCTTCAGTCCCGGGGCCACTGGGATAACGAGGCGCCCGTCGCGCATAGCAGGAGCCGCATCCTTATCCACGATGCCTTCGCTCTGTGCGGAGTGAAGAATGTTGTTGAGAATACGAGACACGGAGCCGGCTGTATGTGCCATCTCCCGGCGGATATTCAGAAGCTCCGGAGACGCGTTGTCACGGATGTGACCGAACTTATCGATGATCTGGTCGATTTGCTGGATGATAATCGGGAACGTAGCGATACCGTCAGCGAGGTCGTGAAGAGCGGGATAATCCCATTTCTTCAGCACGACATCGCTGTCATCGTCCTCTTGGTCAGGCAGTTCTTCGCCCCGATAGAGGAATTTTACGAGGTCGTCGATGGTCTTTAGCGAACGGCGCAGGTCGAAAAGCTCGCTCTCTTCCATCCACGTGTTCTGCAGTCGTACACGTTTCAGACTGTCGCGCACATCAAAGAAGCTCGTGAGAGGAAAGTCGTCTTCCTCCTCCTCTATCCTACGCATCTCGTGCAGTTCTTCCATCCATGTGTTTATCTGTTCGGGATCATCTGAGAAGGACATCTGCTCTACCAAGCCTTTGCCCAATGTAGAGAGGCATGCAGCGCTCAGTTTGTCTTTTATCTCGTCAAACCCTATCTTTTTTTCAAAATTCTTTGGATATATCATTATTCGTTGTTTATGCTTTGCAAGGGCCGCCCCCAGATGCGGCCATCATTAGCAATTGTGATTATTTTCTGCTGGATCTTAGATGATCCTGCAGTGGGTGGCCGCCACTGGGGGCGGCCACTGCAAGCGGATGGAAAGCTTCATGAGCATGCAATCTCATTGTTTGTCGAACGTCGCACAATTGTTTGTCGAACGTCGCACAATTGTTTGTCGAACGTCGCACAATTGTTTGTCGAACGTCAGCCGATGTCGATAAAGTATCTTCAGAAGAAGAACAAAGTGCGACTTGCCTTGCGTTTCTGCTCAATATCACTCTTCATTTGACTCATAGCGGCCTTGAAGAAGAAACGGATGAGATATTCATCCGTTTTTTCTTTCCGTATCTGCTTCAATGCTCCGATATATTCCTGCCGATCTTCCTTCCGGATGATAAGCTCAGGCAGCCCGAAGTGAAGCAAAATGAAGTTGCTCATTAACCGACCTGTACGTCCATTGCCGTCGCGGAAAGGATGCAGATATTCGTAGAAGCCGTGAAAGCGGGCTGCAAGTATCATGGGATGAGCCTTTCGGCTCCTAATGGCTTCATTCGTAGACTCCATGAGGCGGGGCACTTGCGCAACGAGTTTCTCGTGCTCACCGAAGACTGTGTCACCTGCTGCCATATCCACAGTCGTGAACTCCCCGGGGGTGGCGTCAGGTGCTTTGTATGCCATTGTGTGGAGCGTAACGAGTTTGTTAATGTGTTTCATTAGTTCCACATCAAAGGGATGATCAAGATGAGCGTGCATCCACTCGTAAGCTGCGAAGTGGTCAGCCATTTCCTGGCATTCGAGCAGTGATTTACCGACTGGTTTGTAGCCCAAGCCTTGCTCGAACAATGCACGGGTGTCGTCTACACTGAACGATGACCCTTCGATGCCACAACTATGGCATGAAAAGAGAATCTCATTTCGTTCCCGTGCCTGTTCCTTGCCCAATGGGCCATCGACCTCTTGCTGGAAAGTTGCAACCGTTGTATCGTATTGTTGTATTTCTGCTTCAAACATACGTGAACTCTTTCTGCAAATTTACAAAAACTTTTCTGTCTATACCTAAGGACGAGATTATTTTTTTGGTTTCTTCGTTGTTTTGGATTAATCTGTCTACTTTTGCAAGTAGAAACATTAATTATTGGACGTATGAAGTATATTAACGACACTGTCCGTCGTCAGGACCGGCTGATGGACGAAGAACGGGCAAGAGAGATTCTTAAGACAGCAGAGTATGGTGTACTGTCGATGACCGATGGTGACCAGCCCTATGGCATTCCTGTCAATTTCATCTGGGATGGGAAGGAAAGCATCTACATCCATTGTGCTCCCGAAGGCCGAAAACTGCGTATTATAGAGAAGATCCCAAAGGTGTCGCTTTGTGCTATCGGACGGGTTCATCTTCTGCCTCGCAACTTCACTTCGGAGTATGAGAGTGTCGTTGTCTTTGGTAAGGCTCACATTCATCTGTCACCGGAAGAACGCATGGATGCTCTTCACCTGCTCATTGACAAACTGTCGCCTGACTATAAGGTTATTGGCGATAAGTATGCACATGCCAGTTTCCATCGCACGGAGATTATCCGCATTGATATCACTGACTTTTCAGGAAAATGCAAGAAAGTGAAACATCCCGATTAAATATTGGCTGATTCTTTCCCCAATCAGAAGATTATTTGTTAATTTTGCATGTGGTAAACAAACAAACAATGAAAGTATTCAAAAAGATTGTAGATCTTCAGAACGAACTTTTCCTTGTTCGCAAAGAGGGTAAAGAGATTGGTCTCGTCCCAACAATGGGAGCTCTTCATGAGGGGCACGCCTCTCTGATTAAACGTAGCGTTAAAGAAAATGGTGCTACGGTTGTGTCTATTTTCCTCAATCCTACACAGTTTAATGACAAAGGTGATCTGGAGCGCTATCCGCGTACGCTCGAAGCAGACTGCAAGCTTTGTGAAGAGTGTGGTGCTCAGTATGTCTTTGCTCCTTCCGTGGAAGAGATGTATCCTACACCCGATACTCGCCATTTTGAGTTCCCACCGCAGACAACCGTTATGGAGGGAGCCAAGCGTCCCGGCCATTTCAATGGTGTGTGTCAGGTCGTGAGCCGTCTCTTCTACATCGTAAAGCCTAACCGTGCTTACTTCGGAGAGAAAGACTGGCAGCAGATCGCTGTGGTGAAGCGCCTCGTGAAATACATCGGCTACGATAAGCTCGTGCACATCGTTGAGTGCCCGATCGTCCGTGATGCTGATGGACTCGCCAAGAGCTCGCGCAATACTCTGCTTACTCCAGAAGAGCGTGCCATCGCTCCCCGTATTTACCAGGCCCTGAAAGAGAGTGTAGACTATGCCAAGACGCACACGGTAAAGGAAACACACGACAAGGTGGTTGCTGACATCAATGCAGTCGATGGTCTCGAGGTTGAATACTTTGAGATTGTGGACGGTAACACACTATTGGATGTCAACGATTGGAACGACAGCAACTATGTTGTAGGTTGCATCACCGTCTATTGTGGACACACGCCTATCCGTCTCATTGACCACATCAAATACAAAGAATAATATGTTGATTGAAGTATTAAAAAGCAAACTGCACTGTGTCACAGTGACCGATGCCAACCTGCAATATCGTGGCAGCATCACGATCGATGAAGACCTGATGGATGCCGCAGATATGATTGCTGGTCAGAAGGTGCAGATTGTAGACAACAATAATGGTGAGCGTTTCGAGACCTATATCATCAAAGGTGAGCGTGGCTCCGGCTGTATCTGTCTCAATGGCGCAGCAGCACGCAAGGTGCAGATCGGTGATACCGTCATCATTATTGCTTATGCATTGATGGACTTTGAAGAGGCTAAGGCCTTCAAGCCCACCATTGTGATTCCTAAAGAAGGAAACAAACTTTAATACCACTCGTAGGGGCGGCCCTCGTGGCCGCCCTATTGTTTTAATAGCTCTCTTCCGCATTTGGGAAGTCAGAGGTCTTGACGGCTTTCACATAAGCCTGAACGCCATCTGTCATACACTTACATACGTCAGCGAAATGGCGCAGAAACTTAGGCTTGAAGCCTTGTGTCATGCCTAAGGCATCCGCATAAACCAGTACCTGGCCATCTGTGTCTGGACCTGCTCCAATACCGATTGTAGCAGCTTTCACTTCTTTTGTCACTTGTGCGGCGAGTTTTGCAGGCACCTTTTCCAATGTTATCGCGAAGCATCCTGCCTCATCAAGGGCATGAGCATCTTCGAGCAATTGTTGCGCTTCTTTCTCTTCCTTTGCGCGCAGTCCATAGCCGCCAAACTCGTGGATACTCTGTGGAGTCAGTCCTAAGTGTCCTACGACAGGAACACCTGCTTCAACGATGGCTTTAACCGTTTCTGCGATACGCTTTCCTCCTTCAAGCTTCACGGCATCTACGCCTGTCTCTTTCATAATGCGGATGGCATTGCGAACTCCTTCCTCCTTGCTAACTTGATAGGAGCCGAAAGGCATGTCGCATACTACAAGGCAATGAGAGCAGGCACGAGCTACACTGCGTGCGTGATAAATCATCTGGTCGAGGGTGATGGGGAGTGTGTCGGTATTGCCTGCCATAACGTTGGAGGCTGAGTCGCCAATAAGGATAGCGTCTATGCCGGCACGATCGAGGATGCCTGCTGTCGTAAAGTCGTAAGCTGTCATCTGAGCGATTTTCTCACCGGCGGCTTTCATCTGTAAAATAGTCTTGGTGGTAATCTTTTTCTTGTCTGTTGTTAAGTAACCCATGATTATTAGTTGTTATCATGTGCAAAGTTATATAATTATTTAGTAACTTTGTAGCGTAATACGAAAACTTATCCGATAAATAGCTGACAAAATGCTTAAAGGAAAGAAAATAGTGCTTGGAATCACCGGTTCCATCGCTGCCTATAAGTCGTGTCTTATCATCCGCGGACTTATCAAACGCGGGGCTGAGGTACAAGTCGTCATCACTCCGGCCGGCAAGGAGTTCATTACTCCCATCACTCTGAGTGCCTTGACGCATAAGCCCGTCATCAGTGAATTCTTTTCACAGCGCGACGGCACGTGGCATTCGCATGTCGACCTTGGTTTGTGGGCTGATGCCATGCTTATTGCTCCTTGTACGGCAAGCAGCATAGGGAAAATGGCAAATGGTATCGCTGACAACATGCTGATCACTACCTATCTCTCAATGAAAGCTCCAGTGTTTATTGCGCCAGCTATGGATCTGGATATGTATCGTCATCCTTCCACACAACATAATCTTGAACTGCTTCGCAGCTTTGGCAACCATATCATTGAACCGGGCACAGGGTTCTTAGCTTCTGGTCTCGAAGGCAAAGGACGCATGGAAGAGCCGGAGAACATCATAGAAGTGCTTGACCGCGCTTTGGAGCCTAATACCGTTTTGACAGGTAAGCATGTGCTTATCACGGCTGGGCCTACTTATGAGAAGATTGATCCCGTGCGCTTCATCGGTAACTATTCCTCGGGCAAGATGGGGTTTGCCTTAGCTGAAGAGTGCTATCGACGTGGAGCGGAGGTAACGTTGGTCGCCGGGCCTGTGTCGCTGAAGTGTTCTGCAGGTATCCATCGCGTCAATGTGGAGAGTTGCGATGAGATGTATGAGGCGGCTACGGAGGCTTTTCCAAAGAGCGATGCCGCTATTCTTTGTGCTGCTGTCGCAGACTTTAAGCCATCTCAGGTCTCGGATACGAAGATCAATCGCGGAAAAGACGGACTGCACATCGACTTACAGCCCACTCAGGATATCGCAGCCTCATTAGGAAAAATGAAGAGAGAGGATCAGCGGCTTGTCTGTTTCGCACTTGAAACAAATGATGAGGAGCAGCATGCTGAAGCTAAATTAAAAAAGAAAAATGCAGATTTCATCGTGCTCAACTCCACCCGCATCCCCGGAACGACTTTTAGAAGTGACGACAATCAGATAGCTATTATTTCTTCTGCCGGTCGACACGATTATCCTAAAAAGCCAAAGGCTGAAGTAGCAGCAGATATCATTGATCAGTTAGAGCAATTGTTTTAGATATTATGAAGATAGCAATAGGTATTGATGTAGGTATCTCTACGACGAAGATTGTGGGAATACGCGATGGAATGGTTGTGTCACCCTTGTGGATCAAGGCAACTGATCCCGTAACCTCATTGTATGGTGCTTTCGGAAAGTTCCTGCACGACAATCTGATCAACCTCCAGGATGTAGAGCGCGTCATGCTTACGGGTGTTGGAGCTGCCTACATCAACAGTCCTATCTATGGCCTACCCACTGAGAAAACGGAGGAATTCATTGCTGATGGCCTTGGGGCTCAGTTTGAGTCGAAGCTTGATCGCATGATTGTCGTATCGATGGGTACAGGTACCTCGCTTGTTTCGTATGAGAAAGGAAAAATCAAGCATATTGGAGGTATCGGTATCGGTGGTGGTACTCTCAACGGTCTCAGCAGATTGCTGTTGAAGACAGACGACATCAAGCAGATCTCGCAAATGGCACTTGGGGGTGATACAGCTCATATCAATCTGCTTATCAAAGATATTTCTGCTGAACCTTTGCCTGGTCTTCCGATGAATGCTACGGCCAGTCTCTTCGCTAACGCACAAGGCAATGCGAGTCGGGAGGATATTGCCAAGGGTATTATCTGTATGGTGCTGCAGGCTATCGGCTCGTCAGCAATCCTGAGTTCGCTTAACAGTGGCATCCGCGACTTTGTGCTGATAGGCAACCTCTCACGACTGCCCCAGTGTGCAGAACTCTATCCGAAGTTAGAAGAGATATATAATGTGCGTTTCATCATTCCGCGCGACAGTGAGTTCTGTACGGCCATCGGAGCAGCGCTGAGCTATGTCAATAGAAAAGATAAGAAATGAATATCGTTTTAATCGGTGCCGGTAACCTTGCAACGAACTTAGGCAAAGCACTCAAATATGCTGGCCATTCTATTGAGCAGGTTTACAGTCATACGATGGCTTCGGCAGAACAATTGGCATCCATTCTTGGATGTTCTGCCACCAATGACTTACAGCAGTTGTTTGAGGTTGAGGTTTACATCATTTCGATCAAGGATGCTGTGCTCCAAAGTGTTGTTTCTACAGCGTGTAAGCAACATCCCAATGCCGTCTTCCTTCATACTGCTGGTTCCATGCCGATGGAGATTTTCAAAGGCGAGGCACAGCATTATGGCGTGCTCTATCCCATGCAGACCTTCTCGAAGGCGCGGGAGGTCGACTTCAGTATCATTCCTACGTTTATCGAGTGGAATGATGAGCAGGCGCGCCAAACTATTTGTTCCTTGGCAGAGAGCGTGAGCAATCGTGTCTATCCGTTATCGAGTGCAGACCGGAAATATCTTCATCTCTCTGCAGTGTGGGCTTGTAACTTTGCCAATCATTGTTATGACGTTGCTTCAGTGTTGTTGAAGGCTCACCATCTACCTTTCGACGTGATGTTACCTCTTATTGATGAGACAGCACGTAAGGTGCATGAACTCTCTCCTCGTGAAGCACAGACAGGGCCCGCCGTGCGTTATGATGAGAATGTGATCCATGCGCAAGCTGAATTGCTAAAGAATAATCCTAACTTGCAAGAACTTTATCTGCAATTGTCAAAAAGCATACATGAAATAAGAAAATAATGATGAACCGTACAACAAAACTTCTCTTTATCTGTCTTGGTAATATCTGTCGTTCTCCGGCTGCCAACGCCATTATGCAAAAGTATGTGGATGAGGCGGGACTGTCGGATAAGTTCGAAATTGACTCTGCAGGAATAGGTCCTTGGCATGTAGGACAATTACCCGACAAGCGGATGCGGGAGCATGGTGCACGTCGTGGCTACCGTATTGACCATATCGCACGGCAGTTTGATGCCACCAAGGATTTTGATCGCTTCGATTATATCGTAGTGATGGATGAAGACAACTATCGGAACATCACGCGTCAGGCACGCAACGACGATGACCGGAAGAAAGTGATCCGGATGGCTGATTATTTCATCAAGTGGAAAGGTCGTACGAGTGTTCCCGATCCTTATTATGGAGATGGAGAGGACTTTGAGCTCGCTCTCGATCTTATTGAAGACGGGTGCAAAGGGCTTTTAGCTCGTCTAAATAATCATTGAAGCAGGGCTGTTCAGCATGCTTCCAAACATCTCCAAGCATCGCTGCGCCACCGAACCCTATGGTTGCAACTTCCTTAAGACGATCAATCGACACACCGCCCAATGCAAACACACGCTCATTAATAAAACCTTGCTCATGAGCTTCATGAAGTTGTTCATAGCTAAAGGCAGCATGATAGCCTTCCTTGGAGATACTGTCAAAGATTGGACTGAGGAAGGCATAGTCAAGATGGTCCATATCTTTTAGTTCATCTATAGAATGAAGCGATCGGGAAACGGAACCTTTGAAATCAGCAGGAAGTATGGGGTTGCGACGGTTCAGATGGACACCTTTGAGTGCGTAGGGCTTGGCAAATTCGAAATGGTCATGTAGTACGAGTTGTGACCTCCAGCGTTGGGGAATTTTCTGTATTAGACTTTCCAAGGAGGAGGCATCGGTTCCTGGCTTGCGCAGATGAACTGCCCATACACCATGTTCAAGAAGTTGTACAATGATGTTGGCTTCTTTTTCGATGTATTCAGGAGGTGTGATGACAATGATTCTCATATATATAATAAGGTGAATGTTGTTTTTGTAAAGACAAAGTTACAATTTTATGCGATAAAGTTTGCTTGTTTGACTAAAAAAGTATACTTTTGCAATCGATAAACTTCGGAAGGAACCGAAATGAGGGGTGCGGCTCTTATGAGTCAGCTGAGATTATACCCGTATGACCTGATGCAGGTAATGCTGCCGTAGGAATTGCGAATATATCGCGTTTATCGTGAAGATGCCTCTCTTAAGTGCTTGTCATTTAAGAGACTTTTTTGTCTTAGCCTGTCACCGTTCATTCGAGTCTCCCTTCGAGACTGTATTCTGAGAACAAATAAAAATGAACGTACAATTTATCTCTAACCATACCGAGCTATACAGTACGCTTGAAGGCATAAGTCTGGCACTGCGTGGTGGCTGTCGTTGGATACAACTGCGGATGAAGGATGCTGATGATGAGACTTTTCTCTCTACGGCAAAGGAGGCGCGTTGCCTCTGCCGTAGTTACGGAGCAAAACTGATCCTCGATGACCGTGTAAGACTTGTGGAAGCAGCCTGTGCCGATGGCGTACACCTTGGGCACCTCGATATGCCAATTGATGAGGCTCGACAAATATTGGGACCTAATCGAATCATTGGAGGGACAGCTAACACCTTTGAGGATATCCGGCGTGTTGCAAGTCAAGGGGCAGACTACATAGGCTGTGGGCCGCTGCGGTTCACGACGACGAAAAAGAACCTTGCTCCCCTGCTCGGCTTTGACGGCTACCGTAGACTTCTTAATGCTATGCATAATGAAAATATCCACTTACCATTGGTGGCTATCGGTGGTGTCACCGCGGAGGATCTTCCGTTATTGCAGCAGCTAGGCGTGGATGGTATCGCTGTAAGCGGGTATGTGCTCAATGCACCGGACCCGGAGAATGCAATGAAAACACTTATTACCTATGGAGAATAATATAAAAATCACTTATCCTAAGTCGGAGAAAGTCTATTTGAAAGGACAAATTTTCCCCGATCTTCGTGTCGGTATGCGTCGTATCCATCTGACACCCACTGTGACTATTGAGAATGGAAAGCGGATAGAAAAGCCGAATGCAGATGTTATCGTCTATGATACGTCGGGACCTTATAGCGACCCAGCTGTTGACATCGATCTGCGTCGTGGCTTGCCCCGTCTTCGTGCTCCTTGGATTACACGGAGAGGCAAGGGTACCCAACTCTATTGGGCCAAACAAGGGGTCATCACGGAGGAGATGGAATATGTGGCTATCCGCGAGAACATGAACTGTAAGGAGTTAGGAATCAAGACCTATATTACGCCAGAGTTTGTACGACAGAAAGTAGCAGAAGGTCGTGCCGTGATTCCTGCTAATATCCATCATCCGGAGAGTGAGCCGATGATCATTGGCACAGACTTCCTCGTAAAGATCAATACGAATATTGGAAACTCAGCAGTCTCTTCAGGTATCGAGGAGGAGGTACAGAAAGCAGTGTGGAGCTTTAAATGGGGTGGTGACACGCTCATGGATCTTTCAACAGGCAACGACATCACGAAGACGCGTGAGTGGATTCTACGCAATAGCCCCGTACCTGTGGGCACTGTACCCATGTATCAGGCGTTTGAGAAAGCAGGTGGTAAGATTGAGAATCTTACATGGGAGCTCTTCCGCGATACGCTCATCGAACAGGCAGAGCAAGGTGTCGACTATTTCACGATTCATTGTGGCATCCGCCTTCAGAATGTACATCTCTCTCTGGGACGTCTCACGGGAATGGTGAGCCGTGGTGGAAGCATCATTGCCAAATGGTGTACGATGCATCAACAGGAGAGCTTCCTTTATACTCACTTCGATGATATCTGCGATATCTGCAGTAAATATGATGTGGCTATCTCCTTGGGTGATGGCTTGCGTCCGGGTTCTATCCATGATGCCAACGATGCAGCACAGTTTGCAGAGCTCGACACCATGGGCCAGCTCGTAGGGCGTGCACATGCCAAGGACGTACAAGCTTTCATTGAAGGTCCAGGACACGTGCCAATGCAGAAGATCCGTGAGAACATGGACCGGCAGATAGAGAAATGCAATGGTGCTCCATTCTATACCCTCGGTCCACTCGTCACAGATATTGCTCCGGGCTACGACCATATCACAAGTGCTATCGGTGCAGCGATGATCGGTTGGTATGGCACGGCAATGCTCTGCTACGTCACCCCGAAAGAGCATCTCTCGCTCCCTGACAGTGAGGATGTGCGTACAGGCGTTATCACGTACAAGATAGCTGCTCATGCTGCTGACCTGGCGAAAGGTCATCCGGGGGCTATGGTGCGCGACGATGCACTGTCGAAGGCACGTTATGAGTTCCGGTGGAACGATCAGTTCAACCTCTCGCTAGACCCAGAGCGAGCACGCGAGTACTATCTCGCAGGCAACCCGCAGGAAGGTCGCTACTGTTCCATGTGTGGTCCTAACTTCTGTGCAGCTCGTATCTCTCATACACTGGGATCGTGCGAAGAAGACAAATAAATCTTTTAACCAATAACATATAAAAAACAATGATTGAGACACAAGTAACACAAGGTATTGTCAAGACCTATTTTGACAAACTGGAAAAGAATTTGAACCTCGATGTGGCTATCGTCGGTGGTGGTCCTTCAGGTATTGTGGCTGCCTACTATCTGGCTAAAGCTGGTCTGAAAGTGGCACTCTTCGACCGCAAGCTCTCTCCCGGAGGTGGCATGTGGGGTGGCGCCATGATGTTCAATCAGCTTGTCATCCAGGAGCAAGCCATGGATATCGTCCGCGAGATGGAGATCAACTATCAGCCGTTTGAGGACGGGCTCTATACCATTGACTCTGTAGAAAGCACCTCTTCCCTACTCTATCATGCTGTGCACGAAGGTGCCACGATCTTCAACTGTTATTCCGTGGAAGACGTTGTCTTCAAGAACAACCGCGTCAGTGGTGTCGTTGTCAACTGGACTCCGGTGCTGCGTGAGGGTATGCATGTCGACCCCATCAATATCATGGCTAAATGGGTCATTGATGGAACGGGTCACGACAGTGAGGTCAGTAAGACGGTAGCCCGTAAGAACGGCGTGACACTGAACACAGAGACCGGTGGTGTCATTGGTGAGCGTTCTCTCGATGTCATTGAGGGTGAGCGTCAGGTTGTGGAAGGCACGAAGGAGATCTATCCGGGCCTGTGGGTCTGTGGTATGGCATCCAGCGCTGTCAGTGGTACGCCGCGTATGGGACCAATCTTCGGTGGCATGCTTCTCTCGGGTAAGAAAGTGGCAGAAAGCATCATCGCTAAGATGAAGAAATAAGTTTGATGAGAAGAATGTTGAATCAATGTTGAGGCTATGGTTGAGACTATGTTGAAACATTGCATTCCAGTGCTTACGATCGCAGGCTCAGATAGCGATGGCGGAGCAGGCATCGAGGCTGATATCAAGACGATAGAAGCTCTTGGAGGCTATGCTTCTGCTGCTATCACTGCGGTGACAGCACAAAACACGTTGGGAGTGGCGGCTGTGGAAGCTGTCACTCCTTCCTTGGTATCTCGACAGATAGAGGCCGTAATGACAGATATAGAGCCGAAAGCTGTCAAAATTGGCATGACTTGTCAGGCGGCTGTTGTCAGTGCCATTGCAGATAGTCTCCGTCAATACTGCAGGGTGCCAATCGTATTGGATCCCGTAATGGTTTCGACTTCAGGTGCGAAACTATTGAACGATGATGCTGTCAGTGTCATGATCTCCAAGCTCATCCCGATGGCGACACTACTTACCCCAAATATCCCAGAGGCAGAGCGATTGTCAGGGATAACGTGTCATAAAGATGCAGACTATGCAGAAATGGCACAGAGCATTCTCAATATGGGATGCCACGCTGTGCTTATCAAAGGTGGCCATGCGTTGAAAGAGAATAACGCAATAGATCGACTATATATTAAGGTTGACAAGGATAAAACAGAAACTCATATATATAGCCATTCAAGAGTAGAAACTAACAATACGCATGGCACGGGCTGTACCCTTTCCTCGGCCATCGCATTCTATCTTGCTTGTGGTTTACCCTTAACGGATGCTGTAGACCAAGGCATCAGTTATCTTCATGATGCCCTCCTCCATGCCAAGGATATCCAGTTCGGCCATGGGCATGGACCCGTCAACCACACGTTCAACCCAAAGGTATTGATTGCAGGGTGCGGCCCCTGTGGCCGCCCGCACCCGTAAAGAGTAATGACAAAAAAGGCAGACGATGATTCGTCTGCCTTTTCAAAAATTGTGGACCTGCGGGGAGTCGAACCCCGGTCCGAACAAGGAAGCCATACGCTTTCTACACGCTTATTCCAGCCTTCATTTTCGTACGACAGCAAGACCTGGACCACCAACTGCCGTCTTATCCCCTAAAGCTTTTCATCAAGAATGTGGGGCCATCCTTGACTATTTCCGAAGAAGTCTGCACCGCTGAATCTTTGGATTCGGAAAAAGATCCTCGGAGCGATGTCTCGTCCCCGCGCCTGGCGCAGGGATTAAGCCAGTAATCTACTGTACTTCAATTAGGCAGCGAGAGCGTAGTTGTTTTCGCCAATTAAATTTGTGTTCACTCAGATTATGGAGCTAGCCAACGAGGCTCCGCGTGCTTACATACGATTTCGTCTTGCCGTCAAATCCATACAAGCCCAATATCGATGTAAATGGCCGACCGCTGTCGGCCAATATTTTTGCAAAGTTAAGCACTGTTTTTGATACTACCAAATATTTTTGGATATTTTTATCCAAGATATTTTGCAAGTACCTTCACATAGCCACTCTTCCGGATCTTCTCTATGCTCTTTTCCTTGATCTGACGCACACGCTCACGGGTCAGACCTAACTGAGCACCGATCTCTTCCGGTCCCTCTTCCTGGCAACCGATACCAAAACTTTTGCGGAGAATAGTCTGTTCACGTGGTTTGAGCACTTTGTTAAAGATTGCACTCAGATCCTCATCAATAGACTCTTTCTCCACGGCATTGGAAAGTGTATTGTCTGTCGAAGGCAAGATGTCTGCTAAAGAGTTGCTGTCCTCATCGGTGAACGGAGCATCTATACTCATATGGCGCGTGTCAGCATTCATCGTGCTCTCGATGCGTTCTGTGTCGATGTTCGTGATGTCTGACAGTTCTTCAGCTGACGGCTTGCGGTGGTTCTTCTGTTCAAACTTCTCAATCTCCGTATTGATCTTCGACAAAGCCCCCACTTGGTTAAGTGGCAGACGCACCATTCGGCTCTGCTCGGCAATAGCCTGAAGAATGCTTTGACGAATCCACCATACGGCATAACTGATGAACTTAAAGCCTCGGGTCTCATCAAACTTCTCTGCAGCTTTGACAAGCCCGATGTTGCCTTCATCGATCAAATCAGTCAATCCCAAACCTTTATGTTGATATTGTTTTGCTACAGATACAACGAACCTCAGGTTAGCGGCCACAAGACGGTCTTTGGCACGCTCGCCTTTCTTGCCACCCTGTTTGATGTCGTAGGCAAGCTGTTCCTCCTCGTCAAGATTCACCATAGGGATACGTGAAATCTCACCGAGGTAGCGTTCGAGTGACTCACCCGAGCGGTTGGTTATACTGCGCGAAATCTTAAGTTGTCTCATTGTTATCTTATTCCTTTCCTATTCTATATCCTCTACCCTATCTGCAAAAAACGTACCAACACCCCCTGTTGCAACTTTGGCAGAGGAAAAATAATCCCTATATATTTTGTTATTAGATCATTTTTTAATAACTTTGCATCACTCATTCGGAATGGCCCCGTAGCTCAGTTGAATAGAGCATCAGATTCCGGTTCTGAGTGTCGCGGGTTTGAGTCCCACCGGGGTCACAATAAAAATTCTCCAATATTATTTGGTCAATTAAAAAAAAGTTACTACCTTTGCACACGCAAAACAAAAATGAGGCATTTGTCTCCTAAAGTTTTGTTTGACTCGCTAGCTCAGTTGGTAGAGCACAACACTTTTAATGTTGGGGTCATGGGTTCGAACCCCATGCGAGTCACTTTAAGGTTTTGACGTCCAAAAGACGATGAGAAGGGTACTCCAACGAGCACCCTTTAATTATGTCTTATAATCAAGGACTTACGTTGTTTATTCCGGCTTTTCCAAGCCAGTCTTAGGGGTTTGTGGTAAATAGTTAACCCACGCGGAGACTTGGAAAAACAGAAACGGTCCATTGAACGGAAGGTCAGACTGACTCCGGAAGAATATGAGATGTTCAGGAAGAAGTCAGAGCGATACCATACGATGGCCGGCATGGTCCGTGATGCCGTCAGACTGTTTGATGACAAGGCCACCAAGCGAAAACTTGAGTCGATAACTGAGGTGAAAAACTTCTATGTTCGTTTTGACCAGCGTTTGGGATGGATTGGCAGTAATCTCAACCAGGCACAACATCGTGCCAACGAACTGGCCATCAGAGGACAGTTGTCGTCTGACTATATCCGCCAGATTCTAGAACCAAGGGTTGGAGAAACCCTTCAGTTGATTCGTGAGATGCGGTCCGACCTTGAACAGCTTCGCCAACACCTATTGAAACTTTGATTATCATATGATTATCACAATCCTACATAGCAGCGCAGATTTTCATGCCGTAGCCTATAACGAAAAGAAGGTCAGCGAGGGGCTTGCCGAACTGATCGAGGTGAAGAACTTTGATTCGCTTCTTCCTCAGGATTACAATGCCGCTAACTTGAGGAATTATCTCATTGAGTATACTGCCAGGAACGAGAACATCGTCAACGGGCAGTTTCATGTGGCCATCAGCTGCAAGGGACACGAATATACCCATGATCAGCTGTTGGACATTGTCCATCGTTATCTGAAGGAGATGGGCTATGCAGACGAAGGACAGCCACTATTGGTTTATGCCCATCATGACACGGACAACAACCATATACATATTATTACAAGTCGCATTGCTCCGGATGGTCACAAGATCAACCATAATCATGAGAAGCGACGCAGCAGAACGATTACCGAGCGGATCATGGCAGAGTATACGGGTCAACAGCAGAGTCCTGATATTCAGAAGATTGCCACTGATGCTCTTGGCTACAGGTATACCTCCAAGTCTCAGTTCTGTGCTATCCTCGAAAGTCAAGGCTTCGACTGCAAGGACGATGATGACAAGGCTGTCGTTCACATCTATAGAAATGGAGATGAGTTGGGTACCATCCAGACTCAGCTCATCATGCAGCATGCCCTAAAGGACAACCGTCCTAATGACCAGCGTCGCCGTCAGTTGAAAGCTATTCTCAAGAAGTATCGCAATTTGTCAGCCAACAAAGAAGAGTTGGCAGCAGCAATGAAGAAGAAGTTCGGCATCAGCCTGGTGTCCTTCGGACAAAAGGACAGTCCATATGGTTATGCCCTTGTTGACCACAAAATCAAAACCGTCTTCAAGGGAAGTGAGTTCGTCAGTATCCGCGAACTGTTACAGTTTGAGGATACTGCCACTCGCTTTGCCAAGATTGAGCAAACGATTGATGGTATCCTCAAGGACAATCCCACTGCCACGACTCGTGATATCAATCTCTTGCTCCATCGTCAGTTTGGCACGCGCATTCATCATGGTACCGTTTCATGGAATGACGAGACCATCAGTCTGAGTCCGTTTGTTCAAGACCAACTTCATCGCAACAATCGTGTCGCCATGGGGCTGTCTCCTGAGCCGATCAAGATAACTCATCTACCACAAGAACAATCCAAAGAAGAGCATCACCACAATATCACCCCTCCCTACGGGGGAGGGGCCGGAGGAGAGGCCTCTCATGGCTCCAACCGTGAATACGAAGTTGGCCATGGCATGAATGCCAGTGGCATCGATGACGAACAGAGCCAAAGGGCCAAGTGGAGGCGATGACGGTCTCTATTCAAAAAGGTACGAGGTCATCGACATGCTGCCGAGCTCCCGGTATTCATTCCATACCGTCACTTTGTTGTCCTTGCCTGCTGCGCCAAGGGCAACAAGCAACGGATAAAAATGCTCCGTCGTGGGGATGGCTTTCTGCCAATTCTTGAGCAAGGGGAAGTTGACGACAGCTTCAAAGTCCTTATTCTCGATGAGATTCTTGACGAGGATATCAAAATCGTCTGCCCACTTCTCTCCGCCACGCATCCGCCAGTTGACAAGTCTCAGGTTGTGGACAACATTGCCGCTGCAGACGATCATAATACCTTCTTCACGAAGCGCTTCGAGTTTCTGTCCCATCTCATACAGACTTTGTGGATCTGCGCTGGCATCCGTGCTGACCATGATGACGGGAACATCCGCATCGGGATACATATTGGACAGTACAGACCACACGCCATGATCAATGCCCCAGGTGTTGTCAACTTTCGCATCCAAGGCTTTGATGACCTTGTCAGCTACAGCGACGTCACTCTTCGGCTCATAGTGAACAGCATAGAGTTCCTCCGGAAATCCATACATATCGTTGATATGTGGATTGTCCTCAGCACGACGCACACGAACGCCTTTCGTTACCCAGTGACCTGATACGGCAACGATGGCCTTAGGCTTGCCAAGTTGCTTGCCCATCTCTTTCCACGCTTTGCGTGAGGGGTTATCACCAATGGCATTCATAGGATTGCCGTGACCGACAAATAATACAGGTGCTTTTTCCATATTCTATTGTCCTTTATTATTAGTATTCTGTATTCTGCTTGACGAATGTAACGTCGTTCAACTCATGTATTGCCGTGCGGATCTCCGACTGGGTGTTCATCACGATTGGACCGTACCAGGCGATGGGCTCATGAAGAGCGGGTGCTGACATCAGCATCACCTCGGCGCCATTCTTACCGGATTCGATGGTTACCTTGTCACCATCCACCAGTCTTGCGGCTGTCTTCGGTTCTATATGTGATCCTCCTGCTACAACATCACCGACAAGGGTAAACACCATGACTGTATTCTCCGGCTTTACATCCAGTGTTAGCTTAGCATTTGCGTCCATGTGGATATCATAGTAGTCAAGAGGCAGATATTTGCCTTGCCATCCTTTGTGTCCCTGGTATTCACCGGTGAGCAGACGGAGCTTGCCGCCCTCGAAGGGGAACTCCTGTATCTCATCGTTCGTGATGCTGTGGTAGGCAGGCGCAGCCAACATCTTGTCTTTCTTCGGCAAGTTCAGCCAGAGCTGCAGTCCAAGCAAGTGGTTGCCGCCGGGCTGCTCTGAATGGAAGGCGCCAGAACCAGCCGTCAGCCATTGTGCCTCACCGGCATTGATGGTCTCCTTGGTTCCGAGGTGATCTCCATGTGTCATCCTGCCTTTGGCAAGAAACGACACCGTCTCGATACCACGGTGCGGATGGGTCGGAAAACCGGCACGGTATTCACGTAGATCAGTACTGTCAAACGAGTCGAGCATCAGGAACGGATCAAAGTCGTATACCGTCTCATGACCCAACACTCTTACCAGACTCACACCTGCTCCGTCTGTTGCACGGAAGCCTTTCACTTTCTGTATAACTTTTCTTTCCATAATAGTATTTCTATTTATTTGTTCATTGTTCAGACAGCAAACCTTTAGCCATAGGATGCCTTGTCAGTATGACATTCAGTCGTGCACGACCTTTCTGCGATATTTGGCAGATTATTGCGAAAGGTCTACCTTGGATAAGAAAAAAGTTGTAACTTTACGGCATGAAAATTCCATCTCAGCAACTCGATGACGAGATGAGCTTCAAGCTTTACACGCTTAACAGGCTCATTCAACAGGAGTATCAAGCTTTTCTGGCTCCGCTTCATCTCACTTATCCACAGTATCTTGTCATGAAGATACTGATGGAGGGCGACGGAATACCCGTCAACGTCATTACTTCCCGTCTGATGCTTGAGAGCAATACTGTCACGCCCATCCTTCAGCGATTGGAGAAGCAAGGACTCATTAGGCGAGGTTATAGTTGCAATGACCAGCGACAGCGCATCATCACGCTCACCGACCAGGGGAAAGACATGCGGCAGGAGATCGACGATGTCTCATCATTAGTGGCAGAGTCGCTGAGAGAAAAGGACACAAGTTGCGAGACTGCCCACAGGCTGGAGAACATGCTTGGGGAATTTATCAGCAGGATGTAGCTGCTGCAGACAAACAGCTATTCTCTCTCGTATTGATAATGGCAGAGCGTCGCGACAATTATCTACCTTCTTTTTTCATTTCTGTTGGTGACATCCCCATCACTTGCTTGAACGACCTGTTGAAATTGGCAGGAGCACTGAAGCCGACTGCGAAAGCAATTTCCCGCAATGTCATCTTTCTGTCAGCCATCAACTCCAGAGCACGTACGATTCGGTGGTTGTTCATGTAACTGCTGAAGCTGATGCCGTTCTCTTTGAACAGCCGGCTCAGTGACCGTGAAGACATGCTGGTACCCTTGGCCACATCGTCAAGTCTGAGGTTTTCACTGAGGTGCAGGTCTATGAACTGCAGAGCCTCACTCAGTTTGGGCTCGAAGCCTGTTGAGATGTCTTTCAGCGGAAGCAGGTATTTCTGGCCGACATCGGGGAACAGACGGAAGAACGATATACAATATCTATATAGTGTAGCGTTGTATTGCTTTTCTATGCTTGAGCCGTGACTTGCCATAAAATGAAGATTTGCTGACAGCCATGAGTTTAGGGTATAGATACCGAACATAGAGCCCGGTGAGTTCTTTGCAAAGGATATCGGCAGATAAAAGATGCGTACGGCTATCTGTCGGTTGTTGCTGGAGAGGGAATGCTCTACTTCTGAAGGAATCCAGCACACATTTCCCTCAGGTACAAAGTACTCTCTGCCTACAGCCAGTACGTGCAGCGTGCCTTGTAAGGTCATCACTGCCTGTGTTTGTCTGTGATGGTGCGATGGCAATGAGATGCCTTCCCGGCCTGTATCCTTGATAAGGATAATGCCGTCTTCCGTACTGTTCACTCCGTCGATATAGTTTTTCTGCTCTGAATTCATAATAAATGTTGTTGGCGTAAAATGATAAGCATTTGACGTGATATGCATATCGGCTGCAAAGATAAAGCTTTAATTTTGCACTCGAAACATAAGACAGAAGAATAATGAGTCAGTTTAACAATCATTTCAGGAAGATAATTCTTTCAGCAGCAACACTGCTCTTCGGTCTGACCAGTATCACTGCTCAGACAAGTGAAAACGTAAAGATTCAGGGAGACCATGGGTTACTGGATGCCGTAATTCAAAAGCCCGAAATGAAGAAGGGCGAGAAGGTACGTGTGGCAATCATCCTCCACGGGTTTGGTTCTAACAAGGAGAGACCATTGCTTCGGGCTATTGCTGACAGTCTTGTCAGTAAGAACATCGCAACTATCCGTTTCGATTTCAACGGATGTGGCAAGAGTGAGGGCAAGTTCTCGGATATGACTGTTCCAAATGAGATAGAGGATGCTAAGCGGGTAATAGCTTACATCCTTCAGCAGCCATGGGCCGGAGACATCAGTCTCGTTGGCCATTCCCAAGGAGGAGTCGTAGCGTCAATGGTAGCCGGTGAGCTTCGGGGCAGCATCCGAAGCGTTGCACTATGTGCTCCGGCAGCGGTACTCCGCGATGATGCTATCCGCGGCCAGTTGCAGGGCGGCTCTTACGATGCGGGAAACATCCCCGAGACCATTACAATTCCCGGTCGCAATCTGCATGTGGGACGTGCTTACTGTCAGACAGCACAGACACTGCCTATCTATGAGACGGCAAGATTATTCACAGGTCCGGTACTGCTCGTTCATGGCACTGCCGACCGTATCGTGCCTTATACTTACAGCGAGCGCTACAATAACGAATACAAAAATTCTGAGATTGTCCTCCTTCCCGGAGTAGACCACAGTTTCACCAAGGAGCAGAGCCGTCTGAAAGCAGCCAGTCTCGTCGCCAACTTCATAGCAAAACATTGACAAATAAATATAGAAGAATTATGGAAAAGTTTGTAGGAATGCATTTCGTGTACACCTATGCCAATGGCTGGGAGTACGAGTTCTACGTGAAGAATGAGAATACCGTCGACTACCGTATCCACAGCGGCATGGTAGGCGGCAGATGGGTCAGAGACCAGAAAGCGGACATCGTGAAGCTCACCGATAACGTATATAAGGTTTCATGGACTGAGCCTACAGGTACAGACGTGAGTCTCAACTTCATGTTGAAGGAAAACAAGGTTCATGGTGTCATTTTCTTCCCCAAGTGGGTACATGACCATCCGGAGATCACCGTCTGCTTCCAGAATGAGCACATCGACAAAATGGAAGAGGCGCGTGCCAAGTACGAGACCTATCCAAAGTATGTCGTGCCTGAGTTTGCTGACATCACTTATGCCAAGAATGAAGGTGCCAACAACGAGAAGGTTATCTCTGAGGCTCCTTATCCAGGAATGCCTGACGATATCCGAAGTGGCAAACTGACATTCTGATTTGCCGGACAACATAAAAGGGAGACTGTAGATAGCCTCCCTTTTATATTTTGACATTACCTTATTTATCCTCCAGACAATAGCTTCAGAACAATCTCGGTTCTTTGTCAAGATAGCTCTCCTGATGCAAAGGCACAATCTTGTCTGTCGGCAGCAGATGTCCAATCATCAAGGGAGAGTCAGGATTGCATTCACCGAGTCGGTACCATATATTCGGTGCTTCATTGGGGATGCTGAAGGAACTTTCACCTTCCTCCTCATCATCGTCATTATCCTGATAGGACTTCAGTGCACGCTCAGCCTGCAGATAGCAGCGAAAGGCAGTCTTGTCATCCTTGGTAACGAAGTAGCCATAGCGATACATATCTCCTAACTTATAAATGGCTTGGGGACTTTTTGTAAGTAGCGCACTCTTTGAGAAGTACTTATAGGCCTTCTCATAGTCTGGTTTCCCTGTTCGTCCATAGTAGTAGATGTAACCGAGGCAATTCGGGGCGTCCGATTGCCCGAGTGAGTCGGCCATCAGAAAATATTTCTCAGCCTTCTGAAAGTCCTGTACACCGATACGCCCGTAATAATACAATGATCCATAATTCAAAATCTTGTTAGGATCCTCCTCTTCTATAGCGATACCATAGGTGTAATGGGCCAGTTTCTGAAGCTCAACGGGGATGGGTTTTGTCTCATCGGAGAAGATAAGGTTCTCTACGGTGTTGGTAATGTCATCATCTTCATATTCATCATCATTCCCCACTTCAAGATCCTGAATGACATTCTTCAGTGCGTCACCATCCCAGCCGGCTTCCATACAGTATCGCGTCTTCAATACTGGTTTTGCCAACTTGAGGAACTCCTCAACATTGATTTTATCCATAATGAACAGATTTAATGGTTATACATCGTCGTTATTTTTAATAACACTGCAAAGATAACTACCATCTGTTCATCTGAATTAAACGGATAAAATTATTTTTTCAATCTGTCAAATGGACATAGGTTCATCGTTAATTGATGAAGAACATCTTGAGAAATATTCCGCTTCTCAAACATATCGATCAGTTCTTCCTGGCGTGGTTGGCCAAGAGACAACCGGTATAGTGACAGCACATCTATGAGCCGTTTGTATTTAAACTCATCACGGCTTAAAGGATATAATGGCACAATTCTCTCAATATATTCCAACTTTGA
Organism: Prevotella sp. UBA2725; assembly: GCA_002353825.1. Classification (GTDB taxonomy): domain Bacteria; phylum Bacteroidota; class Bacteroidia; order Bacteroidales; family Bacteroidaceae; genus Prevotella. Next base: position 32,833 of record DEKJ01000015.1, read on the forward strand.
TTTTTGATCCGAGGATAAGGCGTTCATCGGCAGACACCAATAGGGCACCATGTCTGAATAGTTGCCCTTAAGACTTTTCTTGGCCTCGTCGAACATCTCATCCCACGAGAAATGATCACCATATAAATGTGCCACATTCCTCCGTATGGCCAGACATTTATAACGATTCACGCGGCCTTCCCGTTGTTCCAAATCCACAGGATTGAACGGAAGATTCCAATGAACAATCTTCCTGGCATACCAATGGAAGTCAAGACCTTCCTGACCAATAGAGGTCGAGGAAAGAATAAAGGGACGGAATGGCGAGTTGAATGCCTGTCGGATATTTTTGGTTCGAGCTACTGATTTATCAGTGACCGTTTTATCAATGAAAGGAATGGCGAAATGGGTACGCATGGTCATTTTCTTATCATCCTTACCAATGGAATCAGAGGTATCGACACGCAGAAAGCCTGTATCCAATATGGCTTCTTCCAGAGCATCGCCCAACTTCCTGTCGCCGAGCATATGCGCATACTCATCCAATACAGACTGTAGATTGCCCATCACGCAATAATCGAGGACGGACTCGTAGTAATCATCGTCATGCTTCTTATGGTATAACACATCGATGATGGCAGCGCTCTCCGCTTTATTGAATACCGAGACGATAGCCTTTCCCGCCTTACGTGCATCTTCTGCGTCGTGACTTTGACGGTAAGCACACACGGCCGGAGAAGCTATGGCAATATCGGTAAGGACCTTCACGGCATTATCGGGGATATACAGTCCTTCCGTGTCGACCTCTTCTTCATGGTCCAGAATGCGCATGATGGCCAATATACATTTGGCATTGCTTCTGCGCTGGTGAGGAAGTTGGGATAGCACAGGATCTGAATCCATATACGCTTTGATTTTCTCAGACAGATTGCGCCGAATCTCAGTTATCTTCTCCCCGAAATACTCCTTCGGGTCATATAAGCCGGCAAGTGTCTGCGAAGGATACTCAAAGACGCTGTTGGCACGGATACGGTTCTCTCCATATCTGTTCTTAAGTTTGCCACCAGCCGTTTGATCAGGAGTATATCTGATACTGTTTACCGTCTTTTTGATCTCACCAATTGTGTAGAGTTCGGCATAATAGGACATCATTGCCGACACCATCCTTGGCACCATTTCCCATGCAGAGAAGAGAAGAATTTTCGAGAATCCCCGTGCCTCCTCAGTCTCAAATAAGCCACCCGTTTTGTAGTAAGGATGGGAAGCGGGCACCCACAGCAGGAACTGTGTCTTTTTCTGATGGTTTTCTCCAAAGACAAGATCATGCAAATATCTTAACTTGCCATTGCCGGGCTCCACTGGCTTATAATTGTTGATCCGATACTTATTGAGCAGCAACGCGTTCATCTTACAACCGCGCAAGAAAGGAATATTCTTCCCTTTCTCACCGATGATGCGGGTCTTCAGTTCATACTTATCCATGAAGGACAGCAGGTAAGGCGAGGACTTAACATATTCAATAGGCATGTTACCCAGGCTCTTCTTGCCCAGTTCCCCGGCAATATGATCCATCAGGCGCTGACCTTCTGCATAAGCCAAGATATCTTCTGTCTGCACGGGAACCTCTTGTACATCGTCTTTGATGATGCCGGAATTGAAACGCTCGGTCCGGCACATAATCTTATACAGTGCTTCCTGCGCTTCATCTTTCGCCTTTACCAGCTGAGGGATATCATCACATTTCTTCAGCTCTGACGAATAATGAGACCATATCTTCCTGAATTCCTTAGAGTCCTCCGGCAGAATATACAAGAAGTTGATCAGATTGTTGAAATCAGCCAGATGTTCATCCCTGCCATCCGTGTTCAGTTCCTCCAATGTCGTCAAAGGCTTGTAGGGAGTAGCAGACAGCAAAAGGATCTTTGTATTCTTTCTTTTCGGATTGAAAAACTCATTGGCCAACATGGACTGTTCGTCCTCTCCTCCTTGAAGCAGGTCGCTGAAGCGCTGAAACTCATCAAGGATAACAAGGTCAGGATCAAGCATGCCTATGCTGATGAAGGCAAAGGCACGGCGAAACGCATTAATGAGCGCACACTTATCTCCCCATTGATAGCTTACTTTTCTTTTAGCATACTGCTCCAGTTTTTGCCACATATCCGGAGAGACTTTGTCGGAGAGTTTTTGTGTAATATCAAGAACGTATTCGTCACCGCTCTCTTCTACTTGTTTTTTGTAGAAATCGATTTGTGTCTCCCAATCTTTGACACGACAACTCAAGAAACGACTGAGTTCATCGGTAAACTCTTTGCATGGATCCATCTTTGAGAGCAATACAAACATAAGGGCACGTTCGTAGACGGTTCCCTGTGAAGAATTCAATCTAAATGACGTCGAGGGAGTAAGTGGAATGATCGACTCGGGCATCTTTCCGTGAGCAGCCTTGTCGCGTATTTCCCGGTTAGCCTTCGTGATAAACAAGTGCTGCATGGAGAGGCGATACTGACTAATATTCACCTTCTTGTCAACCTCCAGTTTGTCCACCCCCAGTTTTTCGATATTCTGTTCCGCTATATTGGCATTGGAACAGACATACACCACCTTGAAGAAATCGTCGAAAGATTTATGCCATTCCCGAACCAGACTGATGACCCGTTTAGCGACATATGTCTTTCCAAGTCCGACCTCATCCGCAAGAAGCACGCGGTTATGCTTCAGATCCCGGAAGATATGAAGTATTCGCTGTGCCGTAGCCTCCTGAAAATCCATGATGCTCATCGTCTCTTGATCTTATTAATTGCGTTTTTAAATTGTCGGAACATCTCCCTGAAGCCATCAGGTATCACTTCCTCCTCAGCATTCTCCATCAGCTTTTCTATCCCGCTCAACCTGTCCGGATCCTGATAGGCGGTACGCACCATATCCTCATACAAGGAAGTGCTGATGACAGAATGATCATTCATCGTGCCATTAGCATTTGACAATAACCGCTTCTCCTTGGCTTCAGCCAGATAAACCTCAGGAGAGTCTGTCAGAAGGAACGACAGGTAGTCAATAAACTTAGCCCTCGTATTGACGACAGATTGGAAGACAGCCTTGTCACGTTTTTTCCAGGGCATCCCCGACGTCGTTATCTTGATGATACTCCTCTCTTGACCAACCGTGAGTACATAGAACTCCGAAAGCATCCTGAGCTCCAGGCCTTGGAATCTGATACCGTCATCTAATGCCTGCTCCATAGCCGGACAATAAAGGGGATAGATCGATGCACAAAGCTCCCGTATGTTTCTTCTACAGTCAATCGTCACTTCGTAGCGATCATCTGCAGTTCGCTTGACATGTGCCTGCTGAATGAAAGCAATGGCCTTTCTAAGAGCGAGCTCATCGTGGACATTCTCTTTCTCATTCATATTCTCAGGAAGACCGTTTACCTTTTCGAAAAGGCATTCCTTATCCTCCTCATTGATGAGCTGTGCCTTGAATTTGTCGTAACTCATCTTGTGGGGTATAAATCTCAACCTCAGCAAGAACTCCACATTTCGCCCAAACGCGTTCTTGGTAGCATTGGCCGAACCGATGTAGAGGTAATGATAAAGATTCCTGCTATTGTGAATAAAATAGAGTTTTTCGTGAATATCCACGGCCACGTCTTTCTCGTTCTTATCCGTCAATGTCTCTTTTACGGCATATACGCCGTCATTAAACAGGGAAAGGATATTCCCAGTAAGGGATGAATAGCGTGTGATGAGCGACTGATGGTAGCTCTTACTCCGGGGCTTCGTGAGCTTTCTCAAAGTTTCCTCGTCAACGAATGGAGATATGATCAGGGCATCCGAGCAATGTTCTGTCATTGTCTCAAAAGCCTTCTGTTCGTAGCCGTCAATGCCTATCGGAAAGAAGTCATAATCTCCAAAGGGGGAGTCTCCAAGATCAAACTTTTCTACGCAAGCTATGCCGTGGCAGATCTTATCTATATGGTCTTTGATTTGATGATCCGCTTTCTTGCCTAGCCACGTAAGGAAGTCGATGAGGGGCTGATGCTTAGCCCGCGAAGACTCTGACGCTTTGCTCGTTTCCACCTTACCCGTCAGTTCACAAACGATATCAATATCGGTAGATCCGGTAAGGTTGCGTGACATCACGACAACCTTGATTTGTTCCTCAGCCGTTGTCCTGTTCTTTTCCATAACGACCCAGACTTTCGGGTGGAAATTGACAAAGCCTTTGCCCCGCTCACCGAGGAAAATCTGTACGAGGTTGCGTTCCAACAATGAATAGATATTTGTCTTTAGATTTTGTGGAACAGAGATACAGCCGGCATTAAAGAACACAGCAAACTTCCCGGCTGAGCGGCTAATGGATTCAAGGATATAATGTGGGGAAGGCATCGTATCTGTTGACAGCTCTCCCATGGTGCCCAACATAAATGGTACGCTCAACAACGTTGTCATATCGAGACTGTATGTCGTACACACGGCATACTCTACATCATAACCATCACTGACGAGAATATTGTTGTACAGGATGTCTCCAAATAATGAATCAGCCATTGTCGACCTCCTTTCCTTGTAGCTCAAGTGCATAGGTACGGATGGTCGGCCATCTATAATCTAACTTATAGTTATGGATGGGATTACGCTTATCATAGCAATAAGCAGGATTGTCTATCTTCCTGCGATTTCCCTTTACGCGTCTCTCCCTGCTCTTGATGGCAGCATCCAGTCCGTCGAGATCACCTTTTAGCATCAGGTCTTCAGCCTCATGGCAGAAATGTTTGGAACTATTCTCTTTAATGGTCACGGCATTCAGGATCTGATCAATCCCGACGCCTTTGTTTTCCCAAGCAGATAACTCCTTCTTGAATCTGTCCAGCATATCTGTATCTGAATACTTTGAGTATATCCAGTTGTAACGCAAGTGTACGATATGAATGAAATCGGCGAACAGACAAGCACAACGGTGCAGTTCGGCCAACTTCACGGGCAAGTCGGACTCATCAATATCCTCAAAACCGAAATTAGCAAAATGAAGTTCTTCGTGCTCAATGATAAACCGAAGCAACGATCCCCGACAAGCATCAGAGGTCAGTATGTGATCTACGATAAAAGCCTTGTCCTCCGGGGTTAGTTTCAGAGAGCATGCCTTCGAGAAATCATATTTCACTTGAGGAAACGAACAGAACTGATATAAGCCTTTACCACCCTTCTCGTCACTGTTTGTGTCTTCATCGTCTTCTCTCGACTTATATCTGTCAGGTTGTTTGTTGAGGTTATTGGATGTCTCGAAGATCATCTCATTGACGTGCGATGAATGCAGTATGCCGAAAGTAAGAAGTCCGGAGTTGTAAATATAGGCCGGATCATACTTTACATAGCTTCCACCCTTATCGATTCGCTCACTTCCGGTGATACCCGTTTTCACGGTTGAACCCTCCCAAAGATTCTTGGTCATGATGCGCTCCAAACGTACAATCTCTGACGAGACCTCTGACAGACGACTATATTTTTTCTCCGTTGCCTTTTTATAGAGTTGGGGCATCAATGAGAAATACTTCACGTGCTTTTGCAGAGAAGATGTTCCCGGAAACAACATATTCGAGAAGGCATCACGAATTCTGCCGATTCCGAGCTCGTCGATAGCCGTCGGCTCAGAGAGCATCTTCATGACCTGCAGCACTTTGGCCTGCTCACTTTTATCCGTATGTATATATCCAAACAACATCTGACAATATGATTTCAAAGCGTGTTCAACACGAATAAGAATCCGTTATGCTCCGGCACTGAACAAATGGTAATCTCCCGCTGAAGTTCTTTCGGCAACTTCACCATCTTAGATCCTCCCATCTTTGCCTTCTCTTCCTTTATATAGGCAAAGGTATCGGGCATCAACTCACGAAGTTTCTTAGCCAATGGAGAGTTCTTCGACCACAGCAACTGTATACAACGGCTGCGTTTAGGATCGGAGAACTTCACATCACTCATACGTGCGTCGAACTTCTCATTACTAAGCCATATTGACACAGGTACTCCTTTTCCTTTGACCAACGGCGTTTGTACTGCATGCTCAAAGGCAAACTGATATTCCATCGGGATAGTAATGCCGACGGTAAACGTGGACCAGTCGACTTCCTTGATCATCAACTGGCCTTCGTAATGTTTGTCAGTATGAATATCCCAGTGGATCTTGCCACGGTCGTCCTTCTTAGTGCTGTCGACATGATATACCTTGGCATTCGGCACCATCACGGCCTTTCTTGACAAGCGGACACTCAACGGCTTGTCCGGCTCATAGTCGACAACAAGCACAATGTTGCGCTTGATCTGTCGAAGCGTCGGCTCAATATCCTTGCCAATGACAGGCAGAATCTCATCCTTGATGATTTGTTCCTCAGCCTCGTCAATACGCTTGGAGGTCTTCTCATCCAAGGGAATATCATTCCTACGGAATGTTTCTATTGCTTTGTATAGGTCTTCAAGATTACTCATTGGGGAAAGTATTTTTTGCAAACTTACAAAAATTAATTTAGATTATCTACTTTTGGAGAAAAAATTATGATTTACGGATACATTAGAGCATACGGGCATGCTTGCGGACGGTCATCCGTGTGAAGCCGATATCCTTGGCAATGGCATTGATGTAGTCGGTAGAGAAGCGTTCCGAAAGGATGTTGTCATGCTCCTCCGTCCATTTCTTAGGTTGGGTTCTATTGTTTGTCATCTGATAGTATGGTTCGTTATTGATCTGTACTGTCCGAAAGCAGATTTATTCTCGATGCTATCCGCTGCCTCATGTCTTCCTTGTGCGTGGCAATGAACTCCCGGGCTAGGACCGTGAAGAAAGCTGATAGTCTTCTTTCGCCATAGGCAAGTTGCAGAGCATTATAGACATCATTGGGAATGAATATATGATGGCGCCAGCCTTTTTCCCTCATCTGATCAAAAGCTTCGATTCTTTCCTCGAAACTTCCGTCAGTCTTATGGCTGCTCTTCTTACTCTTGGATTCAGAGAAGACAGACTGGCGTTTTGAGTCATTTGTCTTACCTGTACCCTGAGAAGTAGATGGCTTTGTTCGCTTTTCCTTAGCCTTGGGTTCCTTTACCTGATGTTCATTCTCAATCTGATCCTCATTAGTAGAAGCAGAGGCTTGCTCAGCAGCTTCAGGGCACTTGGGCTTGAACTCGTTTTTTTCTTCATTGACCTTGGCAGAGGTAGCCTCCGATGCTTTGTTCTGTTGCCCTTTGTTCCTCCAAGGGATTCCTAAGTCCGCAGTCTCTCCGTTGACTCTCTTGAGATAGTCATGGATGCTACCGAAAGTCGTCGGATGGGATTGCTGGTCTGTCATTTCTTCGTTATTTGTTCATTATAGATGCGCTCAAGCAGGAAGTTGTGGCATGGGGCAAGGATCTCTTTCTGGCGGTCTGTCATAAAGAGGGTGTTGTAACGCTGGATCTCTGCCGCATTGGGTACCTTCGGTGTCACTCTGCCAATACCATTGTAGTAGTCGAGGTCCTTCTGACGTTCCTGAAGCTCATCCTTACGACCCCAACCCTTGTTGTACTGATTAGGGATGAAATAGATTGGCGGTATGTTTTCCGTACCGGTCTCCTTGGCGCACATGAGCAGTGTCTCGATGAACGAGTTCGTTGAGTTGATGCAGGTCTTCTCCAACTGTATCGGAGTAATGATGGCATCGGCTGCAAACAGGAGCGGTAGCATGCCCTCAAGCGAGAGATTGCCTGGTGTGTCTACTACAAAGTCGTAATCCTCCTCACGCATGGCATTGACGAGTTCCACGGTGCGCTGCTCATTATCAAGGTCACCGGCATAGATCTGATACAGTGGTTCAAGGTCGGGGAAACGCTCATGATCTTGCTCATGCTTCTTCACAATGCTGCGCTGCGGGTCACCATCTATCAGGACGAAGGGATGCTTATGCTCGATGAGGGTGTTGCCGAACAATACACAGTTGGTAGTCTTTCCCGCTCCGCCTTTCTGGTTGGCGAACACGATGATCTTGTTGCGTGGCTTCTGCTGCTTGCTCTTGAAGCAGTTGAAAATGGGTATGCTCATAGTTAGGGTTGTTGGTTACTCTTGTCGTTGAGTGGTGGTCACATCTATTATAAATGCCGGAGGCATCATAAGAAAGTTCACGTGTGACGCGAAAAAGACAGGCTCCTTATTTACAAGCCGTATTCGAGGGAGTTGGGCTTGAGTAAGCTCGTTGGTTAGCTTTATCTGATGCAAAGGTAAGAAGAATCTTTCATACCCGCAACTATGTTCAAAACCAATTCTCAATATTCAAGTAAATTTGCAAGAAAAACATGATAAATAACTGATAATGTTAGTTTTGTATCCACTTTTTGGTGAAGACATCGTTGCTTTTACGACTTTTACAGCTTGCCTGTTAGATTTTCGGCGATTTCTCTCACCTTATATATATAGTTGCTCGAGGCTGCATACTTGATACGCTTGAGGAAGGTATAATATTCTTCTCCTTTTCGGTGTTTGTACTGCACCCAGTCACGGTAGGCGATAACACTCTCTTCCCAATGGTCAAAGGAGTAATATCCTTTGGAGTGGCGCAACCCGAAGAGGTTATTCTGCTCCTTACAGACGCGCGACTTGAAGTTACCCGTCTCAAGGAGAGCCTGGGCAAGGACAATCTTAGGGAACTTGATACCATGCTTCTTCAAGGCGGCATAGAGGTTCTCAACGGTCAGCTCCTTATTAATATAAGGTGTAGCAGTCTCACTACGTCCAGTCAGTTCATTGATGCGTTCGTTATATTCATTGACTTGCTGATTCAGGGCATCAATGAACGGAAGTGGATCCACGCTCTGCCAACGGCCTTTGTTGTCAAGGTGCTGCAGACGAATGTGAAGGTGGTTACCGGTTGAACGCCCTGTGCTGCCAACGCGGCCCACGATCGTTCCGGCATCTACAAGGCTGCCTTCCTTGGCATAAATCTCACTCAGATGACCATAAAGACAACGGAGACTTCCATGATCGAGGACGACATAGTTGCCATAGCCCGTGTTGCCGTGACGTACCTCGACGATTCTTCCCGGCTGCATGGAGTACACCAAATCATGGATACCCTGCAGGTCTATGCCGTCATGGAACTTACTGCATCTTGTGAAGGGATCCTTGCGGTATCCGTACTGTGAGTTAATTTGCACGAAATCAAGTGGCATACAGAGTGTTATGCGCTTTTTTATAAATTCTACTACAAGGCTGTCAGACGTGCTCAGCAAGGGAAAATCCATCTGTTTTTCGATTTTATTTTCACTGCCCGAAAAACTTTTTTCATCTTTTTCTTGCGGTTTTTCCTGGCTAATGTTGGAAGGAAGCGGTTTTGTTCCTAACTTTGCAAACGGCAAGGCCAGACGGAAGCGTTTCTTTTCTTTCGCTTGAGTCGTTGGCTTTGCCTTTGGTTCAACGTCACTGGCGTAGGGGTCAGTGGAAAGGGATAACGTGTCGGCATCATGGCCGACGGACTGGACAGTGTAGAACTGGGCCGGTGCATTCATCCATAAGAATGACAGCATCACAGCCACAGCGCACTTCATGGATTGTTTCATGTCAGTAGTGTGTATGGTTTTACATTGGGTCAAGTAGTTTCGACTGCAAATTTAATACTAACCGTTTATATAACCAAGACATCAACTATGAAAGAAGAACCCGTACCATTTGACAAATTCGCCCGTATCGGCATCTATCCCAAAGATCTGGAGCGTATGCCGGAGGACCTGAGAGACAAGATTCTGAGAGGTGAGCTCTCTCCGCTGATGCGTCTCAATGTGCCTGTCGGTGACAACTCTGCCGTGTCCATTCCGATGAAAATTCAGCTGGCTTACGACAAGGATGGAAATCTGCAACTGCTTACTTATCAACCTGAGTTCGGGATAAGACAAGAGTCTTAAAAGTTTGGTAATCTCGCATGATTTTATTATCTTTATGTTTGTAAATCA
>DEKJ01000039.1:0-75426 GCA_002353825.1 Prevotella sp. UBA2725
AACCCTACTAAAGTCTCAGAGCGTTGCGGCCCAAACCGCCAAGAATGCGATTTTTCTAGTTCGGACTGACTTTTTACCATGTGTTGGCTGATATGCGAGCATAATACCCCCTTACCCCCATCGGTGGTTACAAACGACAGCCCCTCCAAAACGTTTGGATCATCCGTAACTGACTTTGAATATGGTCCGGTAGTGCAACCATCTGTCCTTCGTGTAGATGTTCAGAGTCCATTGTCTGGCGACACGGACCCATTTCGCCGGGACAACAATGAAGGCGAAGACAAAGCGCTTCAGGCGACTTTTCATGTCTACACCGGGGAAAATTTCGCTGACCTTGGCCAGCAAGTACTGGTAAAAATTCTTCAGCATGGCGGTAAAGAGAAGGAAAACCGTGTTGTCCTCCATGGTTGAGAATGGAAGGTGGGCCCAACCGAAATCGTTGTTCTGTACATCGAAGTTCTTTTCGCTTGAGCCTCGCTGATTGTACTTGTCTATGACCTGCTCTTCTGTACTGTCATGGTCGTTGGTCAATATGGCGCGGTACATGTATTCCATGCCGGGCAGAAACTGCTCGCCCTGTTCCGCATCCATCTTGGTACGCTGCACGACAAGCCGCAAGTGCCAGTCTGAAAGGAAATCGGTGAATTCAAATGACGTGACGTCCATCTCCTGGCCGTTTACCACCGTGGGCCGCCATTCCGTGCACAGCTCATACATCTGTCTGCGGTCTGCACAACTGCTGGCGCGGAGGTAGAACGTCTCTGTCCGCAGGAAAAGCTCCTCGACAAGTTCCTTGATGAACGAGCCGCAATCGGCACGGAACATGCGCACGTAAAGTCCGTGAGACTCGATATTGTCCAGCATACGGCTCAGCTCCTCCACCTGCTCAAACTTGACATTTGAGTTGCCTTGCCTGTTCTCAATGCCGATTATCAGCGGACCTGAGGTCATCACGCCCGGGAAATAGCCGCGCTTCTTCTTGTAGGAATACAGTGCGTCGCTTTTCTCGGTGGGGATGAACTCATTGTCAAAGTCAACATCAATGTACTGGCCCCTCTTCAGCAGACCAAGCAGCAGTGTCATGTCAAGCAGCAAGGAGTTGAGCTTCAGAGCGGGATCGTGCGCATAGATGCTGCCAGTCTTACTTGTATAAGCTATACTAAGAGCCCGCAGCTCCTTCAATCCTCGGGCAATAGTGTCTGAACTGGGTATTCTTGCATTGGGAGCTGTGCTCAGGTACTTGTCCAGAATGGTGGTTATATCCTCTATATGATCTCCGCCACAGAGGTAAACACAGAATAGCGCAAGCATGATATCGCTGTACTGAAAGCCAGAGTTCGCACAGCGGACATTAAGCCGCCCGTCTACCAGTTTGCCCAGCCCGGTGCGCCTAAATTCGTTCATCGCATAAAAAATTCCACCGTAGGGAACAATATTGTCGTATTTTATTGCTACTTTTGCCATGTCATTGAGAATTTTGCTTCTTTTGTTTTTGCACCATAAAATTAGTGAAAATTCTGCACATGACAAAACTCTGAGGAACTTATTGCTCCTCAGAGACTTATAAAAAAGATTAACAACAAACTATGCACTTAGTTGCGGAATTAAGGAAGTAATAGATTCTTCTATCGTTAAGCGATTAACTACGGTTACATTCGCATATTTGAGAAATTTTGCAATCGTCAACTTTATGGTAGAAGCATCATTTTTATAATGCTTCTCCATTAAATAACTTGCTGTAGCAAACGACATAGAAGCCACATACAACTTTATTTTCTTGTCTATTGCTAAGCTGACTATTAGAAGTACATCTGCGAAGAACTTTTCTCTTTCCGCTAAATAATCAACTAATACATTAGTATCAAGAAAGACCTTTATCATTTGTATTTTTCCTCCCAATGTTTATGCATAGCTTCCTTGTCATCAATTGCAGGTCCACCCTTTATGCCTTTAACTATATCCATGGCAATAGGATTGATTACTAAATCCGACTTAGAGATCTTCGCTCTTTTGGGCTCCTTAATAATTTTACTGACATATCTACTTATCCGATTGATAACGCTCTCATCATTGATACCCTCAATAGAGTTGATAAGAGAAGCCTTCATTTCTAACGCTGTCATAAAACCGGTCATTTAATGATTTCACAGTCACAAAGATAAGCATTTTATTTTATCCTCGCAAATCTTTTCCGCTTTTTGTCGACAAAGAGAAACTGTGGGGCTATTTTTCCTTCACACACCTTACAGCATTTCCTTCCGTACGGTTTGTGTTGTCGCCTTTAAGCACAGCATTGCTACGATAGGTAAGACATTTACCGTCCTTGTAATTGAAGGGAATAGCACACCAGTTGCTACCTTGAGCATAGTCGTAATCACTTCTGTTTGTAGCGCCCTGGTTCTCGTCTTTATCCTGCCAGATGGTTCCTCCGTCTTCCATGTTGCGATAGCCATTGGCCGGGAACCAGATCGTAGATCCCGTCTGCCAGCCCTGGGTATAGAAGTCCCATCCATTGTCCCAACTGCCTTTGACATTGAAGAAGACAGCGGAACCGTCACTGGCAATTCCACTGACCCCAAAGTTGCTCGTCACCGAGGTGAGAATAGCGGCACGCGTCAACGGATTGCCTGCTGACGACTCACCATCATACTGTGTCGGGGTAGTAATCTTCATCACTGGAACGGTCAAGCCCTTAGCCTGAACCGATTCGAAGAAGGATGATTTTGCAGCCTCCTCAGCGTTGCTCTGTGGTGATACGGAGGTACGGAAACTGATGGCCTGACCTTTGACATTCTGCTCTTCCAGATCCTTATCAGAACAGGCGCAAAGGGTAAGAAGGGCCAGAGAAAAACAAAGAATGCCCTTGTGGTTATAATGTTTTTGGATTCTTCCGGAATTTAGATTGATAACCACCAAACAGCCTCGGAGATACTGACTGCGCCTTGGCGCGCTATATTATGTATGATACGCCATAGCGCACTACGTGCAGTCTGTCTCCCCGAGGCAGAAGGTCAAATATCACAACTCTATGCTAATAGACCCCAGGCTACGTCGCTGCGCTCCTTGCCTGGGGTTAAAAAGAGTGTGCCTCTCCGAGGCACTAATCAACCCAAAAACCAGAAGAACTTTTTTATTGTTTGACCGATTTATAACCCTCCTTTGGTTGAAATACGACCCGTATGGAAAGCTTTTTTCACGTAACTTTGCATCGTTAACAAAAAGCGAACCCATCCGTTAAGGACCGGTAATGAGAATAAATAAGTAACAACAATAAAAATTAAAACCTACGATTCATGACAAAACACTTTAGAATGTTATGGAACGTCGTTTTTCTGTCGCTCATGCTTACAGCAGGCTTCGCCTTGCAGTCGTGCAGCAGCGATGACGACTATCCTACCGTAGACGGTCTGGCTCCTACGCTGGACATCACGACCGCCATTCAGACGGAACCCGGCCGCGACTTCACCATCACGGGCGTGGCAAAAGATGCCGATGGTCTCAAATCGATCAGGCTCGTCAACGACAGTCTGCATCTCGACAAGACAATCGACTTCCTCACTTATTACCCCGACTCGCTCCTCCACACCTACAACCTCTCTTATAAGTATGCAGGTCAGAGCACGTGGAACGAGAATGAGGCCTTCCCCGTCGAGATCACCGTTACCGATGTCGGCGGACGTACCACAACAAAGACCGTCAATGTCACAACAGACGGCGACTTCTCCAATCCTACATTTACTTCCGCTCCATCTTCAAGTTTAACTGTTCTACTACAAAATCCAAAACTAACGCTCAACACAACAGTAGCCGACAACAAGAATCTGGGCTACATCAAGGTATTTATCCCCGGTCTGAACATCAACGACAGCGTCCTCATCAGTGGCAAGGAATACAAGTTCACGAAGACCTACGACCTGCCAGCAACAGAAGGCAGCTATGAGATGACACTCACCGTAGGCGACGCCGCAGGCAACAAGACCACGACGAACTCTACGATCAAGGTCAGCGATCTGCCCGACTTCACACGTATGTATCTTGCTGATGTCGACAACACCGAGCAACTGAACAGTGACCTTTATGGTGTGCCAATGCTCATCGAGCACACAGGCAAGTACCAGTACACGGCACATTATTATAATAAGGCAGCCGGTACGAAGGTACGCTTCATCCCGCAGCTCACCGACTTCCAGCCTATCTGCTTCGCTGTCGACCCATCCACGGGTCTGCTCACCAGCGATCCTTCCGTAGGCGAGCCTATCGTGCTCAACGAGACCGGTTATGTAGAGATCAAGTTCAACACCGTCACTGGCGACTGGAGCGTTGACAAGTGGACGCCAACAACAAAGAAGATGACCCTCGATGGCACGACCACCGTTGACTTCAAGGATGGCAGTGGCGCTCAGCCGGCACAGATCTGTCTCGCAGGCAGTGGACTGCCCGGCACACCAAGCTGGACGACAAACCAGAACAACAACGCCTTCATCCTCTATCAGGACAAGAACAATCCTTATCGTCTCTATCGCGAGATGAAACTTGAGAAGGGAACGAAGGTCAGCTTCACGATCTCTCAGACTCACTGGTGGGGCTGGTGGCCGGAGCCATACTGGCGCTTCGACGGCAGCGACGAGAACGGTGCCAACGTGCTCAACGGTGGCGACAACATGAAAGAAGTCACTGTACCGGCAACCGGCACTTATCTCTTCGAGTTCGACTATGCCCTGCTGCGCTCACGCATCACGCTCGTGAAATAACATTCCACGCTTTCAACCATTAAAGACAATAAAATGAAACGATATATATTATTACTGTTCACGTGCCTCTTTGTGCTCATTGCCAACGCACAGGACGTGACGCTACGGGGCACGGTCACCTCGAAGACTGACCAGCAGCCCGTCATCGGTGCCTATGTCAAGGTGAAAGGCTCCACACAGGGAGCCGTCACCGACATCGACGGTCACTACACCATCAAAGTACCGGCAAAGGCCACCATCGAAGTGACCTCCATCGGCTACACCACGCAGACCATCGCCGTCAACGGCCGCAGCAATATCGATGTGGTGCTCGCCGACGCTGCTTCCGACCTCAACGAGGTTGTCGTCATCGGTTACGGTGCCGTGAAGAAAGGCGACCTCACATCGAGCATCTCTGCCATCAAGGGCGACGAGCTAGAGCACCTCACCACAGGCAACGTCATGAACGCCCTGCAGGGTCAGGTCAATGGTGTGCAGATCTCCAACTCCGGCTCACCAGGAGCTACCCCGCGTGTCATCATCCGCGGTGTGTCGACCATCAACGGTTCCGACCCGCTCTATGTCGTCGACGGCATGCCTGTGGGCACAAACATCAACTTCCTCAACCAGAACGATATCGAGAGCATGCAGGTCCTCAAGGATGCTTCCGCCGCCGCCATCTATGGTACACGTGGATCCAACGGTGTCATCCTCATCACGACCAAGAAAGGCTCTAAGGGTAAGACTAAGTTCCAGGCCACTGCCTCCTGGGGTCTGCAGACCATGAGCAAGCCCGACATCGCCAAGGCATCAGAGTATGAGAAAGTGTTCAAGATGCGTTACACCAATGACGGACAGACACCTTCTTACAACGGCAAGGAGAACATCACCGATGCCGAAGGTACCGACTGGTGGGACGAGTGCATGCGCGACGTTGCACTGACACAGAACTACGATTTCGGTTTCCAGGGCGGTAACGACAAGCTCATCTATTCAGCCAACATCGGTTATTTCCGCCAGAACTCTCAGTATAAGGTGGGCGACTATCAGAAGCTCAACGCCCGCTTCTCCATGGAGTACAACTTCAACAAGATCGTGAAGGCCGGTATCGACATGACACCACGCTATGAGAACTGGAACGACACGCCGAGCCTCATCGGTTCTATCATGGCTATGGATCCTACGACCCCTGTCATGCGCCCCGAGAGTGAGTGGACCTCCAATGAGTACAGCAACTATGCTCGCTCCAACAACAACCAGACCTGGAACCCAGTAGCTTCCATGTACCGTCTCGACTCTCATGCTGACGAGTATGCCATGCTCATGACTCCGTATGTCGCTATCTCACCGATTGACGGTCTGACGTTCCGTACCCAGTTTGGCATCAACGCCCGTTTCCGCATGACCGACAGCTTCGTGCCTGAGTTCTTCATCGATAACCTCGAGCAGCAGAACCCCTCTACCGTGAGCAGCAGCCATGAGAACTGGGTCGACTGGAACTGGTCCAACACCCTGACATACATGAAGACCTTCGCCAAGAAGCACAACCTCAACGTCATGGCCGGCTACACCATGGAGCGTTTCCAGGACTATTCGCTCTCCGGCAGCCGCGACGATGTGCCCTCAAGCATTGAGACGATGCGTTACATCAACGCCGGTACAAAGAACCAGCAGGTCAGCGGCACAGCCACCTACTCCTCGCTCATCTCTTATCTCGGCCGTCTGATGTACAACTACGACGAGCGCTACTATCTCACTGCCAGTGTGCGTGTCGATGGCAGCTCTAAGTTCCCGAAAGGTAACAAGTATGCCACCTTCCCCTCTGTCTCCGGTGCATGGCGTATCTCCGGTGAGCCGTTCATGCAGAACCAGCATGTCTTCGACGACCTCAAGCTCCGCCTCGGCTGGGGTAAGGTCGGTAACCAGAACATCTCCAATGATGCTTATCTCTCCTCTGTAGGTACCGTGCGTTACGTCTTCGGTCCTGACGCTACTACCACTGTCGGAACAGCCGTCAACCGTATCGGTAACACCAATGTGCGCTGGGAGACTGTCGAGGACTATAACATCGGTCTCGATATGGCTTTCCTGAAGAACCGCCTGAAGGTCACTGCCGACTGGTTCACGAAGAAGAGCCACGACATGCTCATGCAGAAAGAGAACCTTCTCTTCCTCGGTCTTCCTGCCTGGAACGGTCAGATGTGGGAGAACGTGGGCTCCATGAAGGCAACAGGATGGGAGCTCGGCATCAACTGGAACGATCAGATCCGCGACTTCCAGTACGGCGCTACGCTCAACCTCTCAAGCACCCGCAACAAGGCTGTCAATCTCAATGGCAACTATATCTACACCGGATCGCACAATGGTGACTACATCATCCGCAACGAGGAAGGCAGAGAGATCAGCCAGTTCTACGGCTATGTCGTCGACGGCATCTTCCAGAACCAGACAGAGGTGACATCCTATACCGATGAGCACGGAAACGCCATGCAGGCCAACGCCAAGCCCGGCGACTTCCGCTACAAGGATCTCAACCACGACGGAAAGATTGACGAGAACGATAAGACTTATATCGGCAATCCGTTCCCCGATCTCATGGTCGGTCTGAACCTCAATGCCGCTTGGAGAGGCTTCGACTTCCTCGCACAGTTCTACGGCACCTTCGGCAACGACATCTACAACCTCAACAAAGAGCGCTATTCAGGTGTCAACGGCTCCAACGTCTATGCCGGCACGCTTGAGAAGGCATGGCATGGTGAGGGTACCAGCACCGACGTCCCCCGTCTGAGCGTCAACGATGCCAACGGCAACTATATCAAGCCAAGCTCCTACTTCGTCGAGGATGGTTCCTATTTCCGTTGCAAGCTCCTGCAGATCGGTTACACGCTGCCTTCAAGCATCATGAAGAACGTCAAGCTGCGCTTCTCGCTCTCTGCACAGAACCTCTTCACCATCACAGGTTACTCCGGGGCTGATCCTGAGACAGCATCCATGGGAAGTGTGACACAGGCCGGTATCGACTGGACAGGTTATCCTAACCCCCGCACCTTCCTCTTCGGACTCAATCTTAATTTCTAAAACACGACAATCAATATGAAAGCATATATCATAGGCCTCTCGCTCGCTTCTGCCCTTGTCTTGGGCAGTTGCTCCGACTTCCTCGATGAGCCGCTGAGAGGAACACAAACTATCGACAACTACTACACGTCTGAGGAAGAGGTGGAACAGCAGGTCACCGGTTGCTATCAGACCCTCGCCTTCGACGACTGGTGGCAGATCTACAAACAGTATGTCATGAACGATATCGTGACAGACGATGAGTGGATGGGTAACACCACACAGGACCAGGGCGACTACCGTCCGCTGGCTTACTACACGGGCAACGCCGTGGAAGCCGGCAATGGTGTGCAGAACTTCTATCAGTATCGTTTCAAGGGTATCTTCCAGTGCAATGCCACGATAGAGCGCTCGCAGAACGTCAAGTTCCAGGACGAGAGCAAGAAGAACCGTCTCCTTGCCGAGGCCCGTTTCATCCGTGCCTTCGAGTATTTCGAGCTTGCACGCAGCTTTGGCGGCATGCCTATCATGACGAAGATCACCATGCCTTCCGAGGCCAAAGGTATCGCCCGGGCAAGTCTCGACTCTACCTACGCCTTCATCGAGCAAGATCTTCTCGCTGCCATCCCTTACCTGCCGCTCCGCTCCCAGCAGAGCTCTAGCGACCTCGGCCGCATCACGAAGGGTGCCGCTCAGGGTATGCTGGCAAAGGTCTATCTCTATCAGGAGAAATACAAACAGGCTGAGGAACAGCTCAAAGCCGTCATCAACAGTGGCGAGTACAAACTCCTGCCCAACTTCGGCGACGTATGGAGCATGGACCACAACAACTCTGAGGAGAGCCTCTTCGAGTATCAGACCAACAGCGACATCTCCTACAACCTCGGTGAGCGTATCTCTGTCGTCGTAGGCAGTCGTGACGACTCCGGATGGAGCTGGGGCCTGCCGACGAGCAACCTCGAGAAAGCCTTCAAAGATGAGGGCGACTCTATCCGTCTGCGCTATACCATCATGCACGATGGTCAGACGGATGTACCGGGCGATCCCACTTACACCAAGGACAACCCTTACGTCATCTCTCCGAGCAAGCATAAGAGTGCCCGTTGCAACATGAAGCTTTATATCCCGAAAGCTAAGCGTCCCGATCCGTACGATGCACCGCATATTCCGCTCAACTACCGCATCCTGCGCTATGCTGACATCCTGCTGATGTATGCAGAGGTAGAGAACGCCTTAGGCAACGACGCCGAGGCACGCAAGGCTCTCAACCAGGTGCGTGAGCGCGTGAAGCTCAAGGACGTGACATCTTCGGGTAAAGAGCTGCGCAACGCTATCCGCAAGGAGCGCCGCCTCGAGCTCGCCCTCGAAGGCAACCGGCTCTTCGACCTGCGTCGCTGGACCGATGACAACGGCAAGAAGGCTATCTGCAACGTCATGGGCCCCAACGGTTCGTTCGTCATCTACAACACGAAGGAAAGCACCGACAAATATGAGCTCTCCAACACCAAGGAGAATCAGGATGAGGGCATCAACTTCAAGGAAGGACGCGATGAGCTCTATCCTATTCCTAACTCTGAGATCATTCAGAGCAATGGTGTAATCAAACAGAACCCAGGATACAATTAACAGAGAGGGGGCCTCGTTGCAGGCCCCCCCTTTATTATTCTCATACTTACTTCAGATCTGCTGACGTTCGCCAGACGATCGTTCGACGTTCGTCAGACAATCGTTCGACGTTCGCCAGACAATCGTTCGACGTTCGCCAGACAATCGTTCGCCGTTCGCCAGAAGATCTGATTCTATATAAAACTATTTCTCCTTATGAAGAAAGCTCTGTATTCAATAATCTTTCTCGCTATATCACTTAATGCCGGAGCACAGTCGTCAACGACGATCAGCATCAAGCCTGCCACGACATATCAGACCATCCATAGCTTTGGAGCCTCCGACTGCTGGACTGCCGACTATGTAGGTCGCTATTTCTCCGACACGGAGAAAGCAAAAGCGGCACGCTGGCTGTTCTCCTCAGAGACCGATGCTGACGGCAACCCCCTGGGCATTGCGCTGTCGCAGTGGCGAGTGAACCTCGGAGCAGGCAGTTCCACGCAAGGCGACAACAGCAATATCAGCGACAAGACACGCCGCGCCGACTGCTACCTCAGTTCCGACGGGAAGACCTACGACTGGACCCACGCCGCAGGACAGCAGTGGTTCATGCAACAGGCTAAGAACTACGGTGTGCCGCAGTTTCTGCTCTTCTCCAACGCCCCGCTCATCTATTATACCTCCAACGGTCTTGCCAACAACAAGGATAAGAAATACTCGGGGAGCATCCTGAAAAGCGACTGTTACGACGACTTCGCCACCTACCTCGCAGAGTGTGCCCGTCATTTCACGGAAGAAGGTTACAACATCGCTTACCTCGACCCCGTCAATGAGCCGGCTTTCGACTGGACCGATGGCCAAGAAGGCACGCCGTGGACCAATGCAGAGATTGCAAGCCTGGCTAAGGAACTCGACAAAGCCATCACAGCCAAGAACCTCTCTACGCAGATCCTCCTTCCCGAGGCCAGTGCCTGGGACCGTCTCTACCAGCAGTGCACCGACTACAACGGCCGCGCCAGCAATCAGATCGACGCGTTTTGGAACAAAGCCAACACCGATACTTATGTAGGCAACCTCCAGCACCTTGCTCCCATCGCAGCCGGCCATAGCTACTGGACCTACAGCACTGACGACAATCTCGTAAACGTTCGCACGAAGGCAGCAGAAGCAGCCTCAGCACAAGGCATCGAGACCGCCCAGACCGAATGGAGCATGCTTGGTGATGCCCCGGCATCCTCCACAGGATTCCCATCGAGCTACGACAACGCTACCTACATGGATATCGCCCTCTATATGGCTAAGCTTATCTATGCCGACCTCGCCTATGCCAATGTCTCTTCCTGGAGCTACTGGACAGCAATGGCCCAGGAGAAATGGAGCCAGAAGAACCGGTTCTACCTCCTCAGACTCAACGCCACGGGCGACAACGACAGCGAGAGCTATGGAGATATCGAGACGGGTGGCACCGTGACCGACAGTAAGACGCTGTGGGCACTGGGCAACTACAGCAGGTTCGTACGCCCGGGATATACACGTGTCGAGATGAACATCCCCAACAGCGGTCTCACCGGACTGATGGGTACCGCGTTTCTCTCCCCCGCCAAGGACACCGTTGTCGCCGTCTTTGTCAACTATGGATATATGCGCCGTAACGTCTCGTTCAATATCGATGGCTACACGACTGTATCTACTGATACCTATACGACGGATGCCACGCATAACCTCTCACATGCTACCCTTGCACAGGACGAGAAGCTGAGCCTTGCCAAAGGCACGGTAACAACCGTCGTGATGAAAGTGAGCAATGCGACAGGGATCAAGAATGTGAATGCCGTCGCTGATAACAACGATGACAAAGTGTACAACCTCAATGGGCAGCGTGTGAACGGCATGCAGCCCAAAGGGATTTATATCGTTAACGGAAAGAAGATTGTCAAGTGAAGACTATGAAAACACGAATAACCCTCCTCTCCGCGCTCTTCGCAGCTCTTCCCCTCTTTGCCCAGCACCCCGTGACCTATCGCATCGAGACCACGAAAGCTGAGCAGACAGTGCACCATTTCGGAGCCTCCGACGCCTGGAGCATGCAGTTCACCGGGCTGTGGCCCGAGAAGCAGCAAGAGCAGATTGCCGACTGGCTCTTCTCCACCGCCAACGATGCCAATGGACAGCCGAAAGGCATCGGGCTGTCGGTGTGGCGCTTCAACCTCGGGGCGGGTTCAGCAGAACAAGGCGACTCAGCACAGATACAGCCCGGCACACGCACGGAGTGTCTCATGCGACCCGACGGCACGTGGGACTGGACGCGCCAGCAGGGACAACGCAACTTCCTCCGCCTGGCCAAGGAGCGCGGCGTGCCTCATTTCCTCGCTTTCATGAACTCAGCACCCGTCTATTACACAATCAATGGCTTGGCAACCAACACGGGGCGCGGAGGAACGATCAACCTCCGTCCCGACAAATACAAGGACTTCGCACGCTTTGCCGCCAAAGCGATGAAAGGTCTGGAAGAACACGACGGCATCCACTTCGACTATTTCTGTCCGGTAAACGAGCCCGACGGCCACTGGAACTGGCTCGGACCCAAGCAGGAAGGCTCACCAGCGACGAACCGTGAGGTGGCAAAGGTCGTAAGAGCCATGAGCCGCGAGTTCAAGAAAGAGAAAGTCACGACGAAGATCATGTTCAACGAGTCGAGTGACCTTCGTTGTCTCTTCGGCATCCATCAGACGAGCTGGGAGCGTGGCAGAGAAATCCCCGCTTTCTTCTCCAAAGATTCTACGGAAACCTGTCTGCGCGGACTCTACGGCACGATGCCGGTCATCATGGCGCACAGCTACTGGACCAACACCCCCGTGAGCTACATGCGTCAGACACGTGAGCAGCTTCGCGACAGCCTGCGGCGCTATGGCGTGGAATACTGGCAGACGGAGCTCTGCGTCATGGGCAACGACGAAGAGATAGGCGGTGGCGCCCATTACGACTTCTCGATGCTCACCGGCCTCTATATCGCCCGTGTCATCCACCACGACCTCGTCTATGGCAATGCAGCGAGCTGGTCATGGTGGCGGTCCATGGGCGGCGACTACCGCGACGGCCTTATCCGTGTCTATTCCGATGATAACTGGAAGACGGGACGGGCGCTGCCCTCGAAACTGATGTGGTGTCTGGGCAACTACAGCCGGTTCGTGCGGCCTGAGGCTGTGCGCTACGATATCACGGCACTCGACAAAGACGGAAAGACCGTGAAGGATGGTGAGACAGAGCCTGAAGGCGTCATGGTTTCTGCGTATAAGAACACCGATGGCTCATGGGTCGTCGTAGCCATCAACTACAGTGAGGCCACACGACCTTTCACGCTTGAAGGCGTGAAAGGTACATGGAAGATGTACCGCACGAGTGATGCCGAAGGCGAGAGCCTCAAACCCGTGGGGACAACGACAGGAAGCACCTCGCTCCAGCCAAAATCCATCACGACTTTTGTCTGCAATGATTGATTTTTTATTAATTTTGCAGTATGAAACATTGCCGTCGAATCATCCTTTTCCTCTTGTTGGTAGTCGGCACCTTCGGGAAGGCCGCTAACATCAATATTAAGTTTCTTGACAGCTCCTTCGGACTGTCAAGCGACTATGTCGTTGACCTCGCTATCGACAAGATGGGACTGCTGTGGGTGGCGACGGAAGACGGACTGAACCGGTTCGACGGCGACCGGTTCATCAACTATACCAAGCGTGACGGACTGACAGGCAATGAGCTCAACTGTCTGCTCGATGATCCGAAAGACAACATCATGTGGATTGGTACCCAGCGCGACGGCCTCGACTGGTTCGACTATTCGAAGAACACCTTCGGTCATTTCCAACACGACAATAACGATCCCCACAGTCTGATAACCAACGATATCACGTCGCTCTCATCCTCGATCGACGGCAGTGCTATCTGGATCACGACTTATTGGCACGGCATAGATGAGTTTCTCAGGGGCAGCCGTCGCTTTGTCCATTTCAATACCTCCAACGTTAAGGGCATGCCTTCCGACCGTCTGTGGTGTGCGTTTGATGCGGGAAGCGGCATTCTCTATGCAGGGCATGACCAGCACGGCATGACGGTCATCGACACCCATACGCGCCGTGCCCACAATTTTCAGCACAACGACCATAACCCACTGAGCATCAGTGACAATGAGGTACGCTGCATCTTCCGGGACCGGCAGGGACGAGTCTGGGTAGGGACCAACAAAGGTCTGGACCTCTTTGACCCGCTTCGCGGGAGTTTCACCCATTTCACGGACAACGGGCGACTCAACAGTACCGTGTTCAGCATCCATGAGCTTTCCGACGGCCGGCTGCTCATCGGTACCGAGCAGAACGGGCTCGTCACCATGACGCTGAATGCACCTTTCTACGGAAGCAGTGCCAATGCTTCCTTTTTCTATTTGACGGAAGGAGATCCTTCATTTGGACTCAGCGGAAAGAGCGTAAGAAGCATCCGGGAAGATCCTTATCACAATTTCTGGCTGGGACTCTATGGAGCAGGTGTCAACTTCATCAGTGACCGTCCTCAGTCGTTTCTCAACGTCGATTATTCACCCATCAACCCCGAACATCACCTCTCTATCAAAGGCGTACTATCGCTCGACTTCGACAGCCATGGCAACCTGTGGGTCGGTACGAATGGCGATGGCATCAATGTCTTCAATGCTGCCATGACCCGCATGCCAGCCATGGAACGGCTGAAAGGAATGTTCGTACAACTGGTCGTGCGCGACTCGCAGGGCAACATGTGGGCGGGTACCTATGAAGACAATCTGTATAAGATAACGCCGAGCGGGAGCATGCAGGCGCTGTTCCCAAAAAGCACTGATATTCGCACGGTACTGCAGGAAGGCGACAAGCTGCTCGTAGGCACGAGCATGGGTCTTTACATCGTAGACATCGCTTCAGCTAAGGCGATGCAGAAGATAACCTTGCCGGAGAACCTCATCCGGTGCATACAGAAAGACAACAAAGGCCGCTATTGGATAGGTACTTTCGGTGGTGGCCTGATGGTGTGCGATGCCCATTTCAAAGTAAGGAAACAATACTACAAGGCCAATGGCATCCCTTCCAACACGATCAATGCCATCTTGGCGACAAAGGACATCGTATGGGTGGCAACGGCAGAAGGTCTTGTGAAGTTTGTTGACGGAAAGGCCGTGAAGACTTATGGCAATGCCGAGAATCTTGGAGATATCAATGTACGTGCTATCAGTCTCGACCGCAGAGGCAACCTCTGGCTCTCTACCTCGCGCACGCTCAGTTGTCTGCATCGGGGTGCAGAACGGTTTATCAACTACGACTACAATGACTTCTCCAGCCGGGGCAACTTCAGTGCAGCAGCCGTGGCGAGAGCTTCCAACGGCAATCTCTTCTTCGGCTCTACGAAAGGCGTCACTTATTTCAATCCTTCTCTTCTCCTTACAAGCAGGAATGTACCACAGCCGATCATCTCTGAGGCCATCATCAGTGGAGGAGCCCAAGAGGGGGGCGACAGCACATTGGTGTTGATAGGCAAGGATAAGATACGGCTGCCTTACAAAGACAATACTTTCTCCATTCATTTCTCCCAACCCGACTATTTCCTCCACGGCTCCGTGGAGTACGCCTACCGGCTCAAAGGTCTCCACAACGACTGGGAGACGACGCGCCTGGGAGAAGTGACGTTCAGCAATGTGCCATATGGCGACTACACCCTGGAGGTGAGATGCCGGGTACACAACCAGCAGTGGTCGACACGCGTCACGACACTCAGCGTCACCATCCTTCCTCCGCTCTGGCTCACGTGGTGGGCAAAACTCATCTACGCACTGCTCATTGGAGCCGCCATCGTCTATGTCTTCCGGCTCTATCGCAACCGTTTGCGTCTGGCTTACGAGCTCCGGAGTGAGAAACGGCAACGGGAGGAAGAGATGAAGCTCAACAACGAACGCATGAGTTTCTTCACGAACATCACGCACGAGCTGCGCACACCGCTGACGCTGATCCTCGGCCCTCTCGACGACCTCTCCCACGACGGCAATATCCCGCAGAAAGAGAAGCATGAGCTGGCCGTCATCTACCACAGTGCCACCCGTCTGCGTGACCTCATCGGGCGCATCCTCGACTTCCGGAAAACAGAGACAGGCAACCGAAGGCTCTCCGTGGTTCATGCCAATATCGTGGACACCGTGCATGAGGTGACGCTCAAGTACGAGGAACTGGACAACGAGCACCGCGTGCCGATCCGGTTCATTGCTCCTGACTCCGACATCAGAGTATGGTACGATCCTGAGGTCGTGCGGATCGTTGTGGACAACCTCGTCTCCAATGCAATCAAATATACGCGGGAGGGTGGCATCGACGTGAGCATAGAGAAGAAGACTATCAATGGAAGCAATCTCGTAGAACTGGCAGTGAGCGATACCGGCTTCGGCATTTCGAAGGAGGCCCTGCCTCACATCTTCGACAGTTACTATCAGGAGAACAGCACACATCAGGCTTCGGGCACGGGCATCGGTCTGTCACTAGTCAAGAAACTCGTAGCGCTCCACCATGGCACAGTCCGGGTAGAGAGCAAGCCAGGCGAGGGCAGCACCTTCATCGTTGACTTTGATGCGGATGAGCCTTATCCCCAGGCGCTGAGAGGGGCGGAGAAAGAGAAAGAGGTTGAGACAACGACATCTGCGGATGGCGACAAAATAGTGACAACTCCGCAAGGAGACAACCAACGCGACGGCAAGAAGATTGTGCTCATCGTAGAGGACAACCGCGACATCCGCGACTATATAGCCGACAGTCTCGATGGAGAGATGGATGTCCATGTGGCATCAGACGGCAAAGAAGGCCTGGATCTCACGCAAGCGCTCATGCCCGACATCATCGTCAGCGACATCATGATGCCACGGATGGATGGCAACGAAATGTGCCGGACGATCAAGAAGGACGGTCGCACAAGTCATATCCCCATCATCCTTCTGACAGCCAAGAGCAGCGACACGGCGCGCGAGGAAGGCTATGATGCCGGTGCCGACTCTTACATCACCAAACCCTTCTCCGTCACCCTTCTCAAGAGCCGTATCAACAATCTTCTGGCGCAGCGGCAGCGCATTCTGGAGAGCGTCAGAGCTGTGCAGCCGAATGAGGATGCGGCCGCCACGAAACGGAAAATATTGGAGGAGAATATCAGTCAGGCAGACCGTGAGTTCTTCGACAAGCTGAATGGCCTCATCGACAAGAACATCAGTGGAGACACGGACATCGACTCTATCACGCGCGCCCTCGGCATGAGTACCTCCTCGCTCTACCGTAAGATGCGGCAGATGACCGGCATGGGTACCAACGAATATGTCCGTCGCTACAAGATGCACTATGCCGAGAAACTGCTCCTTGAGGGTCGCTACACCATCAGCGAGATTGCGTTTATGGTAGGCATGAACAGTGCTGCCTACTTCCGCAAATGTTTCAAGGAAGAATTTGGTGACATCCCCAGCGCGTATATCAAGCGGATAAAGGACAAAAAGGGAAACTTTTCTCGTCACTCTGTTAATAGTCTCACAAAAAAAGTGTAATTTTGTAGCAGAATCGTAAAGAAACCATAAAAACGAATCTGCAAGAAATGGAATTAACAGAGGGAACCGTTGTCAGAATGTTGCAGGATGGAAAGGAAGAGGGATACCGCTTCCTTTTCAAGTATCATTATGCTCCCCTGTGTGCCATCGCCTACGAATATGTGAAAGATGACTTCGTGGCAGAGACTATCGTAGCAGACGTGTTCTTTCATGTCTGGCAAATAAGGCAGACGCTCGAAGTTCACACATCCCTAAGAAACTTTCTTGCCGTGAGCGTTCGCCGTCATTGCATCGACTGGCTCAGACGTCAGGCAAAAAACACCGATTCCCCGCTGGACACGGCCAAAAGCAATGTCCTTGATGACAGTGAGCCGCTTGCCCATTTGTTGGATGGCGAACTAGAACAGATCGTACAGAAAGCCATCGACAATCTGCCTGCCGACTGTCAGAAAGTTTTTAAGATGAGTCGTTACGATGGAAAGAAGAACGGAGAGATAGCCAAAGAGCTCGGCATCTCTGTCAACACCGTGAAGTATCACCTGAAGAATGCCATGAAGATTCTGCGTGGAGACCTCGCACAATATCTCGAAGCAATCTTTTTTTTCATTATCACCCAACAATAATTTGTTTTTTCACTACCCACCTTTTATGATTCTGCGTCCTCCTAGTGTAAAGAGCCTGATATGAAGAACAAGCAAGAAGAAATAGCTGATCTTATCTTCCGCAGTCTTACGGGTGAGGCTACCCCGCAGGATGATGAAGAGCTGAAGCGCTGGACCTCCGAATCGCCGGAGAACGAGCGCCACTTCAGGCAATTGAAAGATCTGTGGACTTCAACAGAGGCCGTCGGCAGCATGGCGCGCTACGATGCCGAGGCAGCCTTTGAAAGGTTCTCCGAGCGTGTCATGGCAGATGGAGGATTCTCTCAGGATGGCACTGACGCTGCTGAAGAGTCGATATCCACTGATGACGATGTTCTTCCTAAGCAAAAGTCATGGTTCTACGTGCCGGTATGGATGCGCTGGGCAGCAGTGATCCTCATCATAGCTGGTTGCTGCTGGCAGTTCTACAAACATGGGCAACAGAGTGTCGAGCGACAGTTGGCGCAGATCTGTGTGGAAGCTCCCGCGGGCTCACAGACCATCACGACGCTGCCTGACGGCACACGCATCACGCTCAATGCCGGGAGCCGCATCACATACTCGCAAAGTTTCGGCATCAAAGACCGTAACGTCGCGCTGACGGGTGAAGGCTACTTCGAAGTGGCACACAACGGGGATAAACCTTTCACTGTCACAACCGCGAGCATCAGCGTACGTGACATCGGCACGAAGTTCAGTCTGGCCGATTACCCCAATGACAATGAAGCACAGGTAGTGCTGACTGACGGCTCTGTCGAGCTCGACAATAAACTCTGTTCCGACTGTAGCAACGTCGTGATGAAGAAAGGACAACGCGCCGTGCTATCCAAGGAAAGCGGCAAGCTGGTCGTTACCGGCGATGCCAACGAAAGCGATATCGCGTGGACAACCCATCAGCTGATTCTTGATGGCAAGTCGATCTACGCCATCGCCAAAGAGCTCGGACACGGCTATAACGTGAAGGTGACCGTATCGGGTGACCGGCTGGCAACCTGCCATTTCTTCGGACGGTTCGACACCAGCACCCAATCGCTCCAGGAAATCCTAACAGCCCTGAGCAGCACCGGCAAACTGCGATACAAGATCAACGGGAGGAACGTAACACTTTACTAATGTTACTCTGTACTAAAGCAGAGGATCTAATATACATATCTATAATTCATATTATCAATTCCTAACAATTACCTATCATGAGCAAGAAAAAACTTTTTCTTGTAGCATTGATTCTGTCCTGTAATCTAGGAATCTATGCACAAGGCGTTTCGCTCCGTCTTCGCAACGTCACCGTTGCCAAGGCCATGACGGAACTGAGAAAGAAAACCGGTTATTCCTTTGTCTATGAAGGCTCTGACCTCAACACCCGGCAGAGGGTAAACGTGGATGCAAAGGATGTGCGGCAGGCAGCCGACCAGATCCTCGGCTCGCAGAATGTCACCTACACCATCCAGGGCAAGAACATCGTGGTCTCGGCTAAGAGCAAGCAGAGCCAGGGTCAAGCACGCCCCCAGAACACCGTGAAGAAAGAGGCCGGACACCGTACAGTCAAAGGCCATGTCACCGATGAGAACGGCGAGCCGATCATCGGAGCGAGCGTCCGTGTCAAAGGCTCATCCATGGGAGCTGTAACGGATCTCGATGGAAACTATATCCTGAGCAATGTCCCTGATGATGCTACGCTGGAGATTAGCTATATAGGTTATTCTACAAAGGAAATTCCTTCTGGTATGCACTCCCAAGTAGATATTAACATGAAAGAGAATGTTAATGTCCTCAACGAGGTTGTTGCTGTCGGCTATGGTACACAAAAGAAAGTTACCGTTACCGGAGCTATAGCCTCAACAAAGGGTAGCGATCTGGCAGAAGTACCAACAGCAAATATCACCAATACCTTGGCAGGTCGAATGCCCGGCCTTATCGCGTATAACCGCAGCGGCGAGCCCGGATATGACGATGCAGGACTGTTGATTCGTGGTGCCAGTACTATTGGCGACTCATCGCCACTGCTCGTTGTAGATGGTGTAGCGGACCGCGCAGGAACGCTTGGAAGAATTGATCCAAACGATATTGAGAGCGTAACGATCCTGAAGGATGCTTCTGCGGCTATCTATGGAAGCCGTGCTGCTAATGGTGTTATTCTCGTCACCACAAAGCGAGGAGCACAGGAGAGATTAACAGTAAAGTATAATGGTAATATAGGATTCACTCATCCTACGATCTTACCCAAAATGGCATCATCGGCTCAGTATGCAGAGTTGCTGAATGAGATCAACCCGGGTACTTATTCCGACAAAGATATAGAGTTGTTCCGGAACGGTAGTGATCCCATAGGTCATCCAAATATTGATGCATTCGATACAATGCTGCGTGCCGGTGTTCAGACACAGCACAACGCAAGTGTCAGCGGAGGCAGCAAGAATATTCAGTTCTACACTTCGCTTGGCTATCAATATCAAGACAACTACTACAAGAACAGTGCCAGCGACTATAACCAGTACAATTTCCGTTCAAATATCGACTTTGAGCTTAGCAAGGATCTGAAGATAAGCACTGACATCTCGTTCCGTCAGGAAGACCGCAACTCACCAGTGACTGGCTCCGAGGATATATGGAGATACCTCATCAAATACAACCCGATGGTAAATATATGGTTCCCCGGAACAGACTATGGAAATGTTTCTTCCAAGCAGGACAATTTCTCGCCTGCAACAGGCATGGACAACACCATGGGCTATCAGCGTGACCGCCGTTCCTATCTGAGTGCTGATCTCACTGCACATCTTTCTTTGCCTTGGATTACACAAGGGCTTAGTTTAGACGGAGGAATCTATTTCGACAGGTCCGATGTCTTCTATAAGAACTTCCAGAAGAAGTATTATCTGTATTCGTACGATGACGGCAACTACACACCCGTTCAACAAGGTCAGAATGTCCTATACGAGAATATGAATAAGACGACCGGCATTACAATGAATGCACGTATCAGTTATGACCGTACGTTTGGGCCTCATCATGTGGATGCCTTCGTTGCATGGGAACAATACAAGAGTCGCTACGATTATCTCTATGGACGCAGGCAAGACTTTACTTCTACCCTGATTGATGAGCTTTTTGCCGGCGATTCGAACTCTGCTACTAATGATGGCACAGCAACCGAAACAGCCCGTCTTAACTATTTCGGCCGTGTCGACTATGATTTCTCCGGAAAATATCTTCTTCAGTTCAACTGGCGTTATGATGGATCAGAAAATTTCCCGAAAGGAAAGCGTTTCGGCTTTTTCCCCGGCGTGTCCGCAGGCTGGCGTGTGAGTGAGGAGAAATTCTGGAAAGATCACGTTAAATGGATGGATTATCTCAAGTTACGTGCAAGTTGGGGACAAATGGGTAATGACAAGGTCTCCGCATTCCAATACATCACTGCTTACACCTTTGGCAATGCCGCCATCTTAGGCGCCAGTGGTGGTAAAAGGCAGACTGGTCTCAAACTGAATAGAACGGCAAATCCCGACATCACTTGGGAGGTCGCTAATACCTTTAATGTCGGTCTTGACGCTCGGTTCCTTAATGATTTCAACTTTGAAGGCGACTTCTTCTACACAAAGAGAAGCAACATTCTCACTACGAGAAATGCTGCAATACCGGACTATGCCGGACTGACACTGCCAGATGAGAACATCGGAAAATGTAAGACGACTGGTTTTGAAGCATCTCTTGGATGGAATCATCAGATCAACAGAGACTGGCGTGTGAATGTATCCGGAAACTTCTCTTACAGCCATGGAGTGATTAAGTATATTGACGAGCCGTCTGAGACATTGGCATGGCAGCGTCGTACAGGAAAGACAATAGGAACGCAAGGAGGCCTCTATCTGATGTACGAAGCTGATGGTATATTCCGCACTCAGGAGGAACTCGACAAGTATCCACATCTGAGTAATGCACGTGTCGGAGATATTCGCTTCAAGGATGTCAATGGCGATAACAAGATCAACGGCGATGATAAGGTACGTATGGATAAGCCTGCTGTTCCTGAAATCATGTATGGCATCAATCTGGGTGTTCAATGGAAAGGGCTGTCCTTGAATGCTCTCTTCCAAGGAGCCGCACGTGTATGGCAATATACCTTTATGGAAGCAGGTGTTATCGGCAACTTCACCGAAGACTTTTACAAAAATCGTTGGACAGAAGACAACATCAATGCCAAATACCCAAGAACTTACAACAGAGACTACACCGTCACTGGCGCAGGTGATTACCGTAACTCATTCTGGCTGAACAATGCCTCTTATCTGCGATTGAAGAGCATCGATCTCAGCTACGACATGCCTGCCAAATGGTTTGCAGGCACACCAATCAAAGGGCTGCGCCTGATTCTCTCCGGCTATAATCTTCTCACCTTCACAGGCATAAAGAATATAGATCCGGAAACGGAAGAGAATTCCCAGGGATGGGCTGCTTGGAACACTCCACAATCTAAAGTCTATAATTTTGGGGTGAACGTCACATTCTAAAACTTGTAACTGCATAAGATTATGAAACTAAATAAAATAGCTATAGCCTCTGTCTTGGTCTTAGGAGCAACATTCTCTTCTTGCT
The DNA here is from genome assembly GCA_002353825.1 of Prevotella sp. UBA2725. Taxonomy (GTDB): domain Bacteria; phylum Bacteroidota; class Bacteroidia; order Bacteroidales; family Bacteroidaceae; genus Prevotella. The sequence continues at coordinate 22,215 of DEKJ01000039.1, forward strand.
CTGACATATTGGACAAGAAGCCATTGACAGAGATTTCGGGAGATGCTATTTGGACAGATCCCTCGCTTGTCAAGTCGTTTGTCAATTCCAGATACAATCAAGTTGGGCATGGCTGGACTGAAGCAATGCTCAGTTCCTGTTGTGACGAGACATCCTCTCCGTGGGATAGAGGTTGCAACACTGTCAATTTCGCAACGATAAGCCCTACAGACCTCGGCCGACTGAACGGGGGATGGTATGGATGGGATAACAGATCATGGACAACGAAGTGGACCAACATCTCTAACTGCAACATCTTCTTTGAAAATGTTGACAAAGTCAGTTTCGCCAACGCGACAGAGAAGGAACAACTCAAAGGACAGGTTCGCTTCCTGCGAGTATTCGAATTCAATGATCTCGTCAAGCGCTGGGGTGGTCTGCCCATCATTACACGGTCCTTCACTATCAATGATGTAGGAATCATTCGTGATTACAAACGCAATACTTATAAGGAGTGTGTCGACTTCATGGTTTCTCAGCTTGATTCTGCTGCCAATGAGCTACCTGCGACATGGAGTGGAGACGACTATGGTCGTGCCACAAGCGTTGCAGCTAAAGCTCTAAAGGCAAAGATTCTGCTCTATGCTGCAAGTCCGCTAATGAACGATAACGTCAAAATGCCGGAAATAGGATATACCAATCCCGATCCAGATCGCTGGAAGAAAGCTGCTGATGCTGCGACTGATGCACTCGATGCTGCCTTGGCGGCTGGATATAAACTTTACCAAAAAGATGCTGATCCTTCTAAGAACTATCAGGAGATATTCCTTGACAATACATCAGCAAATACAGAGGTGTTATTCGCAAGGATGGGCACGTCAAGCGCTGAAGGAGATAATCTTAGTGCTATCGAACAATATTATGGTCCTAACGGTTATGGAGGATGGGGCGGAAGCTCACCATTGGAAGATTTCGTCGAAGACTATGAGGTTGTCAAAGATGGTGTTGCCAAGAAGTTCGACTGGAAGGATTTCCCGGAGGGTACTAATCCCTATGAGAACCGAGACCCCAGATTTTATGCTACCGTGCTGTATGATGGTGCTAAATGGGCATCTCGTAACCTCGAGACCTATTTTGACGTTGACGCCAATGGTACTATCCAAGGAGGCGGCAAAGACACACGCTATGGAAATGATGCGTGGAACTCTTCGCCAACAGGATATAACCTCAAAAAATTCTTGTTTGAAGATTATCAATACAACTCCTGGAATTTCAAGGCCCACAACTGGATATGGCTGAGACTTGCTGATGTTTATCTCATGAAAGCAGAAGCTCTCTACCATACCGGAGATGAGGATGGGGCACGGGAAGCTCTTAACGCCGTAAGACACCGTGCGGGAATGCCGGACGTTACAGCTACAGGGGAGGCTCTTCTTGACGCCATTAAGCATGAGCGCCGCATAGAATTAGCCTTTGAAGAAGATCGTTTCTATGATGTCAGGCGATGGAAAGATGCGCCTCAGACCCTTGGACGCACCGTCCATGCCATTACAATTAAGAAATATCCCGACGGTCATAAGACCTATGCGAAGGATGCTCTGCGTACAAGTGAGGGCGGTGACCGTAAATGGGATGATAAGATGTATTGGTTGCCCATCATGAAATCAGAGATAGACAAGAATAGTAATCTTGTCCAAAATCCCGGCTATTAATCAATGTAGAAATATGAAGAAAACAATTGTTTTTCTCCTCTTTATTATGGTGTCTGTGCTGCCGTCTTACTCACAGGACTTTCTTAAGTGGGCGGCAACACCACCTATGGGATGGAATTCGTGGGACTGTTATGGCCCCACAGTAACAGAAGAAGAAGTGAAGGCAAATGCCGACTATATGGCAGACCATCTGAAAGCCTTTGGCTGGCAGTATATTGTAGTTGACATTCGGTGGTTTGTTGCCAACACGAAACGGCATGGATATAATGAAAAAGATCCTGTCTATAACGTAGACATGTATGGAAGGTATATGCCGGCAGAAAACAAATTCCCGTCTTCTGCCTTAGGTAAAGGCTTCAAGCCCCTTGCTGATTATATTCATTCTAAGGGCCTGAAGTTCGGCATTCATATCATGCGTGGCTTACCTAAAGTGGCTTACATCCGAAACACGCCGATAATGGGTACTAAAGGCATCACTGCCCGACAGATTGCCACAACTGACGGTCAATGTCAATGGCTGCATGATAACTATACTATTCAGGCTTCCAAACCCGGAGCACAAGAATATTATAACTCTATCATGAATCTCTATGCCTCTTGGGGTGTAGACTTTATAAAGATTGATGATCTCTCTGCACCTACATATCATGAAGATGAAATTGACCTCATCAGAAAAGCAATTGACCAAACAGGCCGACCAATGGTTTTAAGCGTGTCTCCAGGAGAAACTCCTATTTCTGCAGCAAAACATGTAGACAGTCACACGAACATGTGGAGAATGGTCAACGATGTATGGGACGTATGGGGAGACTTGACCCATCTAATGAAAGTCGCTTCGGCTTGGTATCCATATATTGGCGGAGGATCATGGCCCGACTGTGATATGCTACCTCTTGGGCATCTCGCTATCCGTGGAGAGCGCGGAAATGACCGTATGACAAGACTGACTAAAGACGAACAATATAGTCTCATGTCTTTCTTTGCCATCATGCGATCCCCGCTGATGTATGGTGGAGACTTACCTACGATGGATCCATTTACGCTATCTCTCCTTACAAATAAAGACGTATTAAGGATGCACAATGAATCTTCAGGCACCCGTCAGTTGTTCTTGACAGATACGAAACTCGCCATTACATCAGAAAACAAACAAACCGGAGAAACGTATCTCGCGCTTTTCAATATCGGAGACAGACAAAATGAGAAATTGACTGTACCACTGTCCTCTCTTGGTCTGAAAGGTTCTCACAATGTGATTGATATGTGGACAAGTAAGAAGTTAGGCAGAGCGAGAGGCTCGTTCTCTTATACGCTTAGGCCACACGAATGTCTTCTTGTAAAGCTATCTCGATAAGAAGTAAGCACTAGCTTCTTATATTTGGACAAGGGCGGCCATATGGCCGCCCTTTGTTCTAATCACATCTACCATTCTATCCTCCGACCTAACGACCCATAAATAAAATTGGCTTTCTCCTTTCTAATCTCAGCCTTTTATCGTATTTTTGCAGAAAATACGATAAAAGGCGTACATTATGGCAGCAAAGTACCCAATAGGAATCCAGACATTTGAGAAGATCATCAAGAACAAGATGACTTATGTGGACAAGACGGCTCTTGTCTATAAAATAGCTAATGGAACCCAAAACAACTTTTTGAGCCGTCCTCGCCGCTTCGGCAAGTCGCTGCTTGTTACAACCCTTCAGGCTTATTTTGAGGGCCGTAAGGAGTTATTCAAAGGCCTTGCCATTGACAAGCTGGAGAAAGACTGGGTAAAGTACCCGGTCATTCATCTCGACCTTAGCAGTGGCAAGTATTATGCAATAGAGAACCTCGAAAGTGTTCTCAATGATATCCTTAACGATTATGAGGATAGATTTGGCATTGATGTACAGCCAGGAAGCAGTTATGGCATACGACTGAAGAACATCATCCAGTATGCAGTACAAAAAACTGGCCATCAGGCTGTTGTGCTGATAGATGAGTACGATGCTCCCATGCTGGACAGCAACAACAAACCGGAGTTGCAAGAGAAGATCCGCGATATCATGCGCGACTTCTTTAGCCCACTGAAGGCTCAGGAAGCTAACCTCCGCTTTGTATTCCTCACAGGCATCACCAAGTTCAGCCAACTGAGCATCTTCAGCGAGCTTAACAATATCAAGAACTACAGTCTTGATGACGAGTTCGCCACAATTTGCGGCATCACCCAAGATGAGATGCTTGCCAATTTCCATGAAGGCATAGAGGAATTAGCAAAAGCCAATGATCTTACCTTCGACGAAGCCGTGGCAAAGCTTAAAGAACAATATGACGGTTACCACTTCTCAGGGAAATGCCCCAACATCTATAACCCTTATAGCCTGTTGAACGCTTTTTATGATAAGAAATTCGACAACTATTGGTTCTCTTCAGGTACACCCACATTTCTGCTCGACTTACTAAAAAGTAACAACATGTTGTTGCCTGAGTTGGAGGGCATTGCTGCCACCAAGGACATGTTTGATACGCCGACTGACAGTATAGCGAGCCCCATCCCTGTACTCTACCAGAGTGGCTATATTACGATCAAGGAATCGAGGAACGGAATGTATAAGCTTGGCATTCCCAATGAAGAGGTGAGACAAGGTCTTAGCCAAAGCATGCTGCGGTACATAGCACCTAAATACATGCTACAGAAAGGCACATTTACCTGGAACTTCGTCGAGGCCATGCGCACTGACGATATCGACGCTGCTATGGAGGCTTTGAAAGTATATCTTGCCGGATTCCCCTATGATATCTCTCGCAATAGCGAAGCTATTTATCAGGCCATCCTCTATTCTATTTTCAACACGCTTAACTTCACGATCCGCGCTGAAGTAAAGACTGCAACAGGCCGGCTGGACTTGGTCGTATCCACCCACACATCCGTCTTCGTCATGGAACTGAAGTATGACAAGAGCCCTGATGTAGCCTTAGAGCAGATTGAATCAAAACAGTACACATTGCCTTATATGCAGGACAAGCGTAATGTCTATGAGGTGGGCATCAATTTTAGTTCCAAAGAAAAGACTGTAGTCGACTGGAAATTTAAGAAGGTCAAGAGCTCAAACTAAATCCCTACAAAGACTGTTTTCAGAAGAGAAACAGCGTTTAAGAAATAGGCAAACGATAAAAAGAGCCCCGGAAGTATTGATACCTCCGGGGCCTTTTTTATTGGATTTTATAAAACTTACTTGTTCAGACCACGATTGTTGAGCGTAGCGTTCAGCAGTTTCACGTATGTGCGATACTGATCCTCGTCGAGCACAGCGTGCATGTAGGAGAGGTTGTGCTTGATAGCCTTCTTGTAGAGGTTATCGCGATCCTCACCCTGAGCCTCACCGGCCTTCTGCATGTCCTTCTTCAGGTCTGCGCTGATAAAGTTGACAGCGTCGATCTCATCGGCATCAAGGTTCAGCGTGCGGGCCAGAGCGTTGACGTTAACGTTCATCTCATATTTAGCCTGCTCAGCAGCAACAGCTGCGTTTGTCTTTGTCTCGCCCTCAGCGAAAGCCAGGGTCATTGTCATCAGAGCTGCGAGTGTGAATACAATCTTCTTCGTTGCGTTTTTCATAATGTGTTATCCTTTCTTCTTTTAATGTTTAACTTACGGGCCTCGCCAGTCCGCGTTTCTTTTGTTTGAGGTTTCCTTTCGGTCACCTCTGTTATCCTTTTGACACTGCAAAATTATAAAGAATATCGACAGTGAACAAACATTCCGTCACTTTGTGCGCGAAAACAGTTGCTATTTTGATACTCGTCAAGTCACTTGATATAAATCATCAAGATATTATTCTGCAAAAATGCTTTGCCGCTCAACTTCTTTTCAGTATCTTTGCGGAAAAGTTATAAGACAGTATAGTACCATCCGGGTACCGTAAGACTCATTATATGGCAATCAAGAAAAGTCAATTATACAGCATGCTCTGGGAGAGCTGCAACAATCTGCGAGGCGGCATGGATCCTTCCCAATACAAGGACTATGTGCTCATGATGCTCTTCCTCAAATATCTCTCCGACAAGGACCGGGCAGGGGCCGATCTGCTTATCGACATCCCTGACGGCTGCCACTTCGAGGACATCATCGCCTTGAAAGACAAGCCTAACATCGGAGAAGGAATAAACATCATCCTCAGCACCCTGGCTAAGGCCAACCCCGACTATGCCACGCTCTTCGCCCACACCGTCGACTTCAGCGACGAGGAGAAGCTCGGACGTGGTAAGGACCTCGTGAAGACCGTCAGCGGACTGGTGTCGTGTTTCCAGCGCGATGAGCTGAACCTCGGCAGCAACGGCGCGGCAGACGATGACCTCATCGGCGATGCCTACGAGTTTCTGATGAAGAAGTTCGCGTCGCAGTCGGGCAAAGCCAAAGGACAGTTCTATACCCCCGCCGAGGTCAGCATTCTCTTAGCGATCCTCATCGGCATCAACAAAGACCAGCGCGCCGCCGTCGACGCCTACGACCCCACCTGCGGCAGTTGCTCTCTCGTGCTCCGGGCTCGGGCCACAGCGCGCACGGGCATGAACGTCAGCATCAACGGTCAGGAGATGGATGTCTCGACGATACGCATGGCTATGATGAACATGATCATCCACGGCGTGGAGACCGCCGACCTGCGGCAAGGCGACACGCTCAACAACCCTAGGTTCATCATGGACAACCACCTCATGCGCTTCGACTATGTCGTTGCCAACCCACCTTTCTCGCAGAAGAACTGGCTGAAGAGCGCCCAGCGCAACGATGTCTACGGGCGCTGGAGCGAGGAGATAGGCGTGCCACCGGCCAAGTGTGGCGACTACGCTTTCCTGCTCCATGTCATCAGCTCCATGAACGACACCGGCAAGGGTGCCATCATCCTCCCGCACGGCGTGCTCTTCCGCGGAGGCAGTGAGGCCCAGCTGCGACGGTATATCGTCGACAAGCTGCGCTGCGTCAAAGGTATCGTCGGCCTGCCGCCCAACCTCTTCTATGGCACGGGCATCCCGGCATGCGTCATCGTGCTCGACAAGGAAGGCGCGGCACAGCGCAAGGGCATCTTCTTCATCGATGCCAAAGAGGGATTCCGCAAGGACGGCGACATGAACCGCTTGCGCGCCGAAGACATCAAGCGCATTGCCGACACCTGGCAACGGGGCGTGAACGATTCCGACTTCGACGAGCCTCACTTCGCCCATTTCGCCAGATACGCGGAGATAGAGGCCAACGACTACAACCTCAACATCCCGCGCTATGTCGCGCCGCGCGACACGGAGGTGCGACAGGACATCTATGCCCATCTCCACGGCGGACTGCCCGAGGCGGACATCAACGACATGGCAGCAGTGTGGCGTGTCTGCCCTACGCTGAAAGACACACTCTTCGCCCCAAGGCAGGACGGTTACTACGAGCTGCGGCCCGAAGAAGATGGTATAGAGGATGCCGTACGCTCCGACAAGAGCCTCCAAGATGAGCAGACGGCCTTCCATAGGATGATAGAACAGTGGAGAGGGATGGAGCCGGAGCTGCGTGCCATCGACAGCAAGAGCAATCCCAAGGACCTCGTGGAGCGATGGGGACAATGGACGCTCGATGCGTTCAGAGACAAGCCTATCCTCGCCGATGCCTACAACCTCTACGAGCGGTTCCGCAACTACTGGGACGAGACGATGCAGGACGACTGTTACCTCATCGTGCACGGCGGCTGGCAGCTCGACGTGCGCAAGCCCAAGAAAGGCAAGGTGAGTTATGAGAACCTGGAGTGTGACCTGCTGCCGGTAACGGTCGTGCTCCGTGCTTTCTTCGACAAAGAGAAAAATCAGGTCGACGAGACACGCGAGGCTGTAGACAGCAAGGCGGCAGAGATTCAGCAGCTCCGTGACGACAATGCCGATGCCTTCACCGACGACGACAACAAGAAGTTGACCGATGCCGCCATCAAGAAGCTCTGTAAGGCGACAACGCCTGACGAGAACGCGGAGGCATACCGGCAGTATGTCCGGCTCACCGAGGAGAAGCAGGAACTGTCTCGACAACTGTCGAAGCTCACCGATGAGCTCACCGCTCGTGTGCTGGCCCAGTATGAGGCGCTGAATGCCGACGAGGAGGCGCTGAAAGACGCAGTAGTGCGGGAGAAGTGGCTCTATGCCCTGCAGACAGCCTTCAATGAGGAGCACGACAATGCCGTGCTGGCTATTATCAATGATGTCAAAGCCCTCAATGACCGCTATGCCGACACCCTGCCCGATATCGAGCAACGCGAGCAGCGCCTTGAGCAAGAGGTCAACGACTGCCTCAAGGAGATGGGGTATGGGATGTAAAGTCGAGCAGTGACTCCAGGGCTGTCGCAACATAGCACACTGAACAAACAAAACAATAGCAATGATTGAAACAAAGTTCAAACATACAGATATAGGGCCAGTGCCAAAGGAGTGGGAGGTTAAGACTCTTAGCGAAGTTGGTTCTTTCTCTAAGGGAAGGGGCATCTCTCGTGCGGAATCAAATTCAGGGAAATTGCCAGCTGTCAGGTACGGTGAACTTTATACCGACCACAATGACTATATTAAGAAATTTCGTTCTTATATTTCTACTGATGTTGCAAAAGGAGCTAAACTAATACATAAAGGAGACATTCTTTTTGCTGCTTCCGGTGAAACAAAGGAAGATATAGGTAAAAGTGTTGCTTTTATCAACGATTTTGACGCTTATGCTGGTGGTGACATTATTATTTTGTCACCTCAAGGTAATTACGACCCCATCTATTTAGGATTTATCTCAAATAGCAAGTTGGTTCAATCGCAGAAGGCTTCTCGCGGGCAAGGCGATGCCGTTGTCCATATTGTTACATCAGATTTAGGTACCATCCAAATTCCCCTCCCCCCTCTCCCCGAGCAGCGCCGCATTGCGTCTGCTCTGATGAAAGTGGATGGACTTATTGCGAATCTTGACAAGCTCATTGCCAAGAAGCAGGCAATAAAGAAAGGCGCCATGCAAGAACTGCTCACCGGAAAGAAAAGACTGCCCGGATTCAAGGGGGAATGGAAAGATAGCACAATAGGGGATATTGCCCAGATTGTAGGAGGAGGTACACCCAGCACAGAAGTGGATAATTATTGGAATGGGGACATTCAGTGGTTTACTCCCGCAGAATTGTCTGACAATAATAAATATGCATTCAAAAGTATTAGAACAATAAGCAAACAAGGAGTGAGGAATAGTAGTGCTAAAATTTTGCCGATAAATACTATTTTATTAACTAGTAGGGCCTCTATCGGAATAGCAGCAATTCTAAAAACCCCTGCAGCGACTAATCAAGGTTTTCAATCGCTTATTATAAAAGGGGACTCTGATGTAGAGTTCGTATATTATCTTCTTCACATTTTAAGAACACAAATGTTAAGTTTGGCAAGTGGTTCTACTTTTTTAGAATTAAGTCCATCAAAACTTGCATCTATATCATTTTCCCTTCCTCCCCTCCCCGAGCAGCGCGCCATTGCTCATGTCCTTTCCGTTATGGATTCGGACATATCGTTGTTGGAGCAGAAGCGGGAGAAGATGAAGGCAGTGAAGCAAGGCATGATGCACGACTTGCTCACTGGCCGAATAAGACTCACGGAGTGAGAGCGCTTAACAGTCAGCGACATCTGTCTGTATAGCCTTCGCGACTGACGTTTCGACCGATCGTTTGCCGAACGCCGACCGATCGTTTGACGAACGCCGAACAATGGCATTCAAATTCTGGGCACTTCTGCGCCGCCCTTAAAGAAGTCCTCCTTTAAATCTTTAAGATCCGAGAAAAAACAGGCGTGCCAAATTGATACATTCAAAAAATATCGTTACCTTTGCGAGGAAAAGGCGCATGTCATGGTATGGCAAATTATAAGGAAGGATACTTAGATTTCGAAGCCTACGAACGAGCCAAGGAGCCGCACACTCGGCAAAAGGCTTCGGCTTGGCGTACAGCAATAGGCCTACAGGATGTAGATGGTCTGAAAGTGTCGGACTATCTTCGCGAAACGGCTGCCAAACATATTGAGGGCGACATTACTATCGACGAAGCTCGCGATATGATAAGGGACTATTATGTCTCAAAAACGGCACACGACCAACAAGACGAAGATACAGAAGAAGCCGACAAGGTATCTGCCAATATTACGAAATTGCTTAATGAGCAATCTTTCTCCTTCACTGCCGGGGAATTTCTGAATATCCACCGTCATATCTTTGAGGGGGTATTTAAACACGCCGGCGAGATTCGCCCCTATGACATCTCGAAGAAAGAATGGGTACTGCGGGGAGATACTATTCTCTATGGACGTGCGGAAGACATAAGAATGGCACTTGAGTATGATATTGACCAAGAGCGACAGTTTATCTACAAAGGTCTCTCAACAGATGATATGATTGAGCATATATGTCATTTCGTTTCTTTGCTATGGCAGAACCATCCCTTCCGAGAGGGCAACACCCGGACAACAGCTGTCTTCGTCATCAAATACCTTCGGTCGTGTGGCTTTCATGTTGACAATGACCTGTTTGCTGAAAATTCATGGTATTTTCGCAATGCACTTGTTCGCGCTAATTATCGCAATATGGCAAAGGGCATTGATCCAGATACCTCCTTCTTGAACAAGTTCTTTCGCAATCTGCTTCTCGGTGAGCATAATGAGTTGAAAAACAGGTACATGCTGATCAACCCACCAGAAGAGTGGAAACGGGAAAATAACAAAGTAGAGAGCAGTGACCGACCAAGTACCGACCAAGTACCGACCAAGTTAACCGATCATGTGTCTGAATCAGAAAGGACACTCATTAACGCTATAGGCATGAATCTACTATCAATAAAAGAGATGATGGGCAAGATCGGGTTAAAACAGCGTAGGAATTTTATGGTAAACTATATCGAGCCCTCCATAAAGGATGGTCTGGTTACGTTATTATATCCGGAAAGTCCACGGCACCCCCGGCAAAAATATAAATTGACCGTAAAAGGGCTGGCAGTACTAAATGAGATTAAATATGGAAACAACCGTTGATTCAGAGCGCGCCGTGCAGAACAAGGTCATTGACCTACTCCACAACGTACATGGCTACCGGTATATCGGTAACCTGAAGGAGCAGGAGAACTATAACGTGCGCCATGGCGACCTGATGAAGTTTCTGGTCAACGGGTCTCAGCACTGCACGCTGAAGCAGGCCGAGGAAGCTTACCGCAAGCTGACCGACGACACCGTCTGTGCCGACTATGCCCACCTGTACGAGGTCAACAAAGCCGTCTACCACGACCTGCGCTACCCCACCCAGGCGCATGAGGAGAACGCGGACCTCAGCCGACAGGTCTATTATATCGACTGGCAGCATCCGGAGCGCAACGACTTCGCCATTGCCGAGGAGGTCACGGTGCGAAGGGATATTGAAGATGCCGGGCACCGCCGCCCCGACCTCGTGGTCTATGTCAACGGCATCGCACTGTGCGTATTGGAGCTGAAGAAAGACTCCGTCAGTGTCGCCGATGCCATCCGACAGAATATCCGCAACCAGGAAGACGGCGAGATCCTGCAGTTCTTCACCACCGTGCAACTCATCATGGCAGGCAACGGCAGTGAGGGGCTGCACTATGGCGTCATCAAGACGCCGGAGAAATACTGGCTGAAATGGAAAGAGCCCACGGGCAGTCCCTGTGACCCTTCACCCTACACGGCGAAGGATTATCCCAACGACCTCTTCCGCTCTCTGTTGCAGATGCTGGAGCCGAAGCGCCTGTTAGAGTTCATCCACGACTTCATCGTCTTCGATGCCGGCGTGAAGAAAGCGGCACGGCCTAATCAGTATTTCGCAATCAAAGCCGCGCAGAAACGTATCGCCAAGAAAGAGAACGGCATCATCTGGCAGAGCCAAGGCTCAGGCAAGAGCCTCATCATGGTATGGCTGGCACAGTGGATCCGCGAAAACGTCGGCGACAATCCCCGCGTGGTCATCATCACCGACCGTGAGGAGCTGGACAAGCAGATAGAGAACGGCTTCAAGAGCACCGACGAGGAGATGTTCCGCGTGCGCAGCGGCCAGCAGCTCATCACGGAGCTGAACAGCTATGACCACTCGCTCATCTGCAGCCTCGTGCATAAGTTCGGGCTCGGTGCCGGAAGCGACTACAATGCCGTGCAGATCGGCGACCGCAAGAGCAAGCAGAGCGCCGAGGAGTTTCTCGACAGTCTCGCCACCCATCTGCCGAAGGATTTCAAGGCGAAAGGCAACCTCTTCGTCTTCGTCGACGAATGCCACCGCACGCAAGGCGGCGTGCTCAACAAAGCCATGAAACGTATCATGGGCAACGACGTGATGCTCATCGGCTTCACGGGCACACCACTGCTGAAGAGAGACAAGAAGACCCTGACGAGCCAGGAGAACTTCGGCTCGTTTATCCATACCTATAAGTTCGACGAGGCGGTGCACGACGGCGTCATCCTCGACCTGCAATACGAGGCACGCAATGTGGAGCAGGAGCTGCAGGGACCCGACAGTCTCGACGAGCTCTTCGACCTCTCTACCTCCCACCTCACGCCGTCGGCACGCGCCGAGCTGGCCAGGAACTGGGCAACGATGAAGCGCCTGTTCTCCACCAAGAGCCGCATGGCGAAGATCGTCATCGACATCGAGAAAGACATGCTCACGCTGCCCGCCCTGAAGAAAGGCTACGGCAATGCCATGCTCGTGGCAGGGAGCATCTATCAGGCTTACCGCTACTGGAAACTGTTCCAGGAGACGCCGCTGAAAGGTCATTGCGCCGTGGTGACAAGCTATGAACCGAAAGAGGTCGACATCCAGCACGGCCACTCTGAGGAGTCGCGCAACGAGGCTGAGTTCGTCTACGAGACTTCCAAAGAGATGATGGGCGACATGAGTCAGGAGAAGTTTGAGGACGCCATGAAGAAGAAGTTCATCGATGAGCCCGGCGACATGAAACTGCTCATTGTCGTCGACAAGCTCCTCACGGGCTTCGACGCGCCCTCGGCAACCTATATGTATATCGACAAGGAGATGCGCGACCATAATCTCTTCCAGGCTATCTGTCGCGTCAACCGTGTCAACGGGGCGAAGAAGGAGTATGGCTACATCATCGACTATAAGGACTTGTTCAACGAGATAGAGTCGAGCATAGAGGATTATACCAACGGTGCCCTCTCCGGCTACGACAAGGAGGATGTCGACGGACTGCTCAACGACTGTACGGCGAATGCCCGCAAGGACCTCAACGAGGCTCTCGACAACCTCGCCCGCCTCACCGAGCATGTCGCCCAACCCAAGGGCATGGACGAATATTACGACTATTTCGTCAGTGACCGCAACACGCCGGCGGAGCAGCAGTACGACGAGATGATGTCGAGACAGAAACGGCGCGATGAGTTTTATGCTGCTGTGCGCACTCTGGCCATCCGTTATCTCGCCGTGTCGACACAGATGGAGAAGGTGGGCTACAGCCGTCAGGAGGCCGACAACATCTACAGGAAGGTGAAAGATTATGACCAGATCGGCCATGCCATCATGCTGCGCTCGGGCGACATCACCGACCTGAAACAATACGACGCCACGATGCGCCAGCTCCTCGACGACTATGTGGAAGCCAAGCACTCGGTAGTGCTTGCTAAGCTCGACGACTTCTCCTTCCTCGACCTTATCGACACGTCCGGCGACATGGCGGCAGAGGGCGGCAACGACGACGACCTCAGCAGGGCCGAAGCGGAGGTAGGCGGACAGCGAGGCATGGCAGAGACGCTCACGGCAAACGTCAGGCGCGTCATCATGCGCAAGCGCGACTCCAACCCCGAGGAATATGAGAAGTTCTCGCAGCGCCTCAACCAGATACTGGAAGAGATGCGCGAGAGTACGAAGGAATACCGCGAGCTGCTGATGGAGATTGTGCAGCTCTGCCGCGACATGCGGAGCGGACACCGTTATCCCGACGGCATCGACACGGCATGTAAGAAAGCGCTGTATGATAATCTCGGCAAGGACGAGAGTGCCGTCAAGGCTGTCTACAACACTGCCAAGGCCAATGCTGAGATAGGATGGAGGGAGATGAATCGGCGGAAGCTCAAGCTGCGCAAAGCCGTGAAGAAGGTGCTGCCTGAGGGCTTCGACCTCGAAACAATCATGAACATACTTGTTAACCACGATGAGATCTGATGGAGATTGACGGACTGCATATCGACGTAGAGCGTAAGCCCATCAAGCACCTGCATCTGTCGGTCTATCCGCCCGACGGCCGTGTGCACCTGTCCATGCCCGAGGACCTGACGGATGAGGACGCACGCCTCTTCATCGTGGCCAAATGGGGCTGGATAGCGAAGCAGCGGGCGAACATCGCCGCCCAGCCGAGGCAGGCCCAGAGACAGTATGTGTCGGGCGAGAACTACTATTATCTCGGTGAGCGCTATGAGCTCAATGTCGTGGAGATGCCCATCCAGCCGACCGTCATTGTCAAAGGCAACCAGCTATACCTCTATGTCCGTCCACGGAGCAGCAAGGCGAAACGGCAGGAGGCGCTGCGCCTCTGGTACCGGGCACGCCTGCAGCAGCTCCTCACCACGATGGTCGACGAATGGGCAGCGAAGATGGAGGAGCAACACTTCACCTGGCAGATCGAGCAGATGCGCAACCGCTGGGGCAGCTGCACCGTCAAGACACGTCGTTTGCGTTTCAACCTCGAGCTTGCCCGCGTGCCAAGGCAGTGCATCGAGTATATCGTCGTCCACGAGCTCTGTCATCTGAAGGAGTCGCGCCACAACAAGCTTTTTGAGGCGCTGATGAAAAAGTATATGCCCGACTGGCGGAAAAGACGCGAGCAGCTCAATGAGTTCATCGCGATGCCCATGAAGAGTCTATGAAGACAATCTGGGACAATTCACGACAATGATAAACAAAATGATATTGACCGAATCACGCTATCAATCCGACAAGAACCAAATAGGTACCACCTCATCCACAGAATAAAGCCTATTATAAACATAACCACCTTTTCATTGGAATGTTATATCTATGTAACATATTATGCGTACCTTTGCAGCCGAATTGAATGCAAACTCATCGGTATCTGGACTCTGCACAACAACACACCAGACACGAACACGAACTACGGCGACTATGCCATCACCATAGACAAACTGGAAGAGCTCACCGGCATCGACTTCTTCTGCAATCTGCCGGACGCAATAGAAAACAAGGTAGAGGCTCAGCTGGATCTAAGCTATTGGGACATCAGCAAGAGCAACTGACCCTAACTACATAGTTTATTGTTGGTGGCCGCCCATTGTGGCGGCCCCTATCATTTTTACCTGTTTTTCAAACTCATCACGCTTCCCGATCGCTCCATTGCGCACCTTCGCCCGATAGTTGTAGATGGTGTTGACCGAATAGTGGAGACATTCGGCTATCTTCGTGCTGTCGTCCATACCTAAGCGAATGAGCGCGAAGACACGGAGAGGGGTTGTCAGACGGGAAGGATCAGCAAGCACAAACTGGGCATCGGGACGCAGCAGCGCATTGATTTGTTCGACAAAAGAAGGAAATAGATTGAGAAAGACCTCGTCGAAGTGTTGATAGAGTGCCTCCATATCCTTACTTTTCATGCCAGCCGTGCGCGTCAGTTCCAACACCTTGTCATACTGATGGTTCTTGACCATCTTATTGACCGACAAGCGCAGTTTGTCGAGCTTGTCAATATAGAGCGAGCAAGTCGTAAGGAATCGGCCGATATAAGCTTCTTTCACGCGGCTGCTCTCATCGAGCTGTCGGTTAGCATCGGCGAGACGCTTACGTTGCTTCATCATATAAGCTAAGGAGATGATAAGCACGACCGACAGCATGCTGACGAGGATGACAAGCATGATGAGCTGCCGGTTGTTGCGGGCTTCTTTCTGCTGGAAAATAGAATCGATGTTGCGCAGTATCGGTGATATCTGCCAACTGCGTGTGCGGGCTCCGAAGTAGTTGGCAAACTGCCAGGCGTAGTCAATATAGCGGTGGGAGCGATCGATGTCGCCACTCTTGTCGAGCTTATCAGCAAGACTCCAGAGAGATGCCTGGTTGGTCACGGCATTACGGATATCAGCTATAGCCGACTCTGTGAGCCAGTAGAGCGCCTCATTTTCACGCCCCATTCCCTCTAACTCCACATAGCGGAAATAAGCCACAATGGCATATACGTGACTGCCTTTAGGAGCAAGCTGCAGACGAAGATCATTGTACTGGAGGGCATGGGCGAAATCTTTGTGGCTGGAGCATTGTATCTCTCGTTTCATCAGCACAGCCTCACTCGACGCCGGATAGACAGCATACATCGAGTCGCGATAGCTGTCAGCTATGCCAAAGAACTGTTTGCGGAGACGCTTGTCGCTCGTATACGAAGCCATCTCGCCGTAAACGTGATTCAAGGCATAGTAGTAGTTTTGCCGGCCTGTCTTGTCCAGTTCCTTCCGGTTCACCTCACGGAGCATTGTCAAGGCTTCCGGGTAATAGCCCGCGACAGAGAACTGGGTAGCTTTGAGAGCCCGACATGACTGTGCGAAAGCTGTATGGCCTATTGCCTCACTAAGTGCAATACAGCGGTCAAGATAAACGAGAGCTGAGTCGGTCTGGAAGGCTACATAGCTTTCATAGAGCTGGTAACTAATCCTGAGCCGTTGCTGCTTACTGCTTGCGTTATGTAGCAGCACTTTCTTCTTGCGCAGGCTCTGCTCATGGGCTGCAATATATTTAGTGCTTTGCGCCAAAGCCTCATCGAGAAGGTGGTATTGTTGCGACAAGTCATAGGCTGAGACAGGAGAGGCTGCCGTCAAAAGAAAGGTGACGAAGAAGAGAAGTAGATATATGATTTTGTTCTTATTCATATTGGATTGTTTTCTATTGGTTGCAAAGATACGAAAAATAACATTAACTTCGGACCTTTTGCTTTTTTTCAAACAATCAGGCCAACTCTTTTCACTTTAAAAACTACCACCAAATCAAATAATGAGGATAATAGCAAACTATTGATAATAAGATAATTGAATGATTATCGTCTCCTTTTTCTACCACTTTTTGCACACTAAGGCTTTCATTGTATCGTATTTCTTCTTATCTTTGCGAAAAATTAAGAACATTCCTTAAAACTAAAAATTATGATGGAAAAACTAACAAGAACCTCAGCAGTTGGTTGGTTACTGACCATGCTCTTCATGGTTTTGCTCGCTACCCCATCGTTTGCCCAGACAGGCAAAGTGACGGGAACGGTGGTCGATGCTGACAATCAACCCATCATTGGTGCCTCTGTCGTTGCTTCCGGCGGACATGCGGGCACAGTAACCGATCTCAATGGTCATTTCTCCTTGAATGTAAAGCCGGGCACGACTTTGCAGATCACGTATGTGGGCTTCAAGTCCGTAACAGTAAAGGCTGGCTCCTCGATGCAGGTTGTGATGCAGGAAGAGAACAACACGCTCAACGAGGTCGTCGCCATCGGTTACGGCTCCGTGAAGCGTAAGGATGTGACGACGGCCGTCTCTATGGTCTCTGCCGAAGATCTCAGCACGCGCCCGATCGTCTCCGCCGTTCAGGGTATGGAAGGTAAGGCTGCCGGACTGCAAGTGTCTCAGGCCAGTGGCACCCCGGGTGCCACACCTACAATCCGTGTGCGTGGTACGACCTCTCTCAATGGCAGGCCCCCCTCTTCGTCGTCGACGGTGTGCCAATGACCGACATCTCTTATCTGGAGGCCAACGACATCGACAACATGCAGGTGCTCAAGGATGCCTCCTCAGCAGCCATCTATGGTTCACGCGCAGCCAATGGTGTGATTATCATCAACACCAAGCAAGGCAAGAAAGGCGTGGCAAAGGTCTCGCTCAATGCCCACTACGCTTTCAATAAGGTGCGCGACAACCAGAAGTCGCTCAACGCTGCAGAGTATAAGGATCTGATGGATGAGATTGGACTCATCAAACTGCCCGACGGACTCACCGACCAGACCAACTGGAAAGATGAGGTCTACCGCACGGGCGGCGTGCAGGACTATCAGTTGCAGGTGACCAACGGCAACGACCGCCTGCGCTACATGATCTCAGGTGGCTACACGGGAGAGACTGGTGTCATCATCACCTCCAGCTTCAAGCGTTACAACGGGCGTGTGGCTCTCGACAACGACATCAAGCCATGGCTCAACCTCAGCACGAATATCAACTATGCCGACTATACTTATAAAGGTACAGGCATTATCAGTGGTACGGGTGCCAACCGTGGCGGCGTGGTGCCGGCCATCGTAGCTACTCCGACTTATGCGCCTATCTGGGATCCCGACAACCCCAACCAGTACTACACCACTTTCTATGGTGCCAACATCGACTCGCCACTGGAGAGTCTCGCACGCACGAAGGACAACAAGAGCAACAATGCACGCCTCATCGCTACAGGCAAAGCTACAGTGAAGTTCACGAAGGAACTTAACTGGACTTCTTCCTTCACCCTCGACCGTACACAGACTACGACCACCAACTTCCTCGACCCTGTCTCGACCCACGACGGCCGTGACACGAAAGGTGAGGGTTCGGACAACCGCTACACCAACCAGTTGCTCATCTGGGATAATGTGGTCAACTGGAAGCACCATTTCGGCAAGCATGGCCTCGACGCCATGGCCGGCTCTTCCTGGACCAAGAGCGACTGGAAACACAGCTATATCGACGGTTACGACTATGCCGACGACAAGATCAAGACCCTCAACGGTGCCAACCGCATCTCGTGGACCGGCACAGGATCAGAAGAGTCGCAGTGGGCTATCATGTCTTACTTCGCCCGTCTGCAATACAATTGGAACGATACCTATATGCTCACGGGTAACATCCGTGCCGATGGCAGCTCGAAGCTTGCTCCCGGCCATCGTTGGGGCTGGTTCCCATCGTTCTCCGCTGCCTGGCGTATCTCCAACGAACCGTTCATGAAGAATGTCTCCTGGATCAATGACCTCAAGCTCCGTGGCGGATGGGGTGAGACCGGTAACCAGAGCGGATTGGGCGACTATGGCTACCTCGCTCAGTACAGCATCAACCGCGTGCAGTGGTTCGGTGAGGGCTACGACGTCAACGCCGTTCCTACGCGTACCCAGTCGACACTCAGCAATCCGGAGCTGACGTGGGAGTCGACCCATCAGGTTGACTTGGGCTTTGACCTCACAGTGCTCGACAACCGCCTCACGTTCTATGCCGACTACTATTACAAGCGCACGAAGAACATGCTCATGCATATCACGCTTCCTGCTGGCTCTGCTGCTGCCCGTAGCCTGACCTACAACGGCGGTGAGATGGAGAACAAAGGCTTTGAGTTCACTGTCAGCTCAAAGAACTTCGTTGGCGCGTTCAAGTGGAACACCGACTTCAATATCTCCTTCAACCGCAATAAACTGAAGAGTCTGAAGTTTGTGCCTATCCAGTGGGCAGCAGGCACTTCCGAGGTTGTGGCTGAATATGTGGTGCGCAATGTCCCCGGCCGTCCACTCGGCAGCTTTTATGGTTATGTGGCTGAAGGCGTGGACCCAGAGACAGGTGACATGATCTACAAGGATGTGAACGGCGATGGCATCATCTCTGCCTCCGACCGTACGTATATCGGTGACCCTAACCCCGACTTCACCTATGGCTTGACCAACACGTTCTCTTATAAAGGCTTCGACTTGAGTATCCTCATCCAAGGTACCTATGGCAACGATGTCTACAATGTCTCACGCATGGAGACCGAAGGTATGTACGACGGCCGCAACCAGTCGACCCGCGTGCTGCGCCGCTGGCAGATTCCTGGTCAGATAACGGATGTACCGCGCGTGAACTGGAACATCAAGAACTCATCTTATTTCGTTGAGGACGGCAGTTATCTGCGCGTCAAGGACGTATCGCTCTCTTACAACGTACCCTTCAAGCTTATCAGCCGTATCGGTCTGACAAAGCTTCAGCCTTATGTCTCTGCCACAAACCTTCTTACGTTCACGAAATACAAAGGCCGTGACCCGGAGGTCAACCAGTATGGTGACAGTGGTGCCGTACAAGGTCTTGACTGAGGTACTTATCCTTCCAGCCGCTCCTTCGTCTTGGGTGTGAAAGTAGAGTTCTAATGATAAAACGGACTTTTCTTAAAGGATCATTATTAAAACGTACAACTATGAAAACGAAATATTTCTTTTTATTTGCCGTACTCCTGACGACGATGGCCGGATGCTCGCTCGACTACGACCCCATCTCCACTCCATCAGAGATTACGGAAGGCAAGCTTACAGATACTACGAAAGCCGTACTAGCAGACCGTGATGCTGCTGTCTCGCAGCGCAAAGCCATCTATGAGCTGCTGCGCAACCGTCAGGAGCACATGCACCTCGACTATGTGCTGCTTGGCGACTGCCACTCTGATAACGCTTATGTAGGCACAGTGGGCGCCGAGGTCGTACCTTACGAGACCAACACCATCGATGCCAGTAACCCCGATATGGCGCGCGACTGGAGCCGTTATCTCGAAGACATTGCCAAAGCCAACGTGCTTATCAATGGTGTGGACCAGCTCGTAAGCGAAGGCAAAGTGACGGCTGCCGAAGGTCATCAGTGGAAAGCCGAAGGCGAGATCTTCCGTGCACTCGACATGTTCCGCATGACTCGTATCTGGGGCTCTCTGCCTATGGTAACAACCATTCCGAGAACCATCACATCGGAGAATATCGACTCCGTATACCCTTCCTATTTCCCGCCAAGAGCTACGACGGAGGAGTGCTACAAACAGATTATCAGTGACCTCACAGATGCTGAGCAGTATGCGCCCGACTTTGATAATGCCGATCGTACTCTTCTCTCGAAGACCGTGGCTCAGGCGCTGCTTTGCAAGGTCTATGCCGAGAAAGCCGTGCAGGACTACGACAAGGTCATCAGCTATGCCGAGAAGATACGTGCCACACCGGGATTAGCTCTCGAACCAGACTTCGCTACGCTGTGGGGCTGGGATGACGCGAAGAAAGACTGCGTGAAGCGTAACACTTCAGAGGGCATCCTTGAAGTACACTGGTATTCAGGTGCAGGCAACTGGGAGTCGTGGATGTTCGGCCGCTGCCTGGAGAATTACGACCAGTCGTTCTCATGGGCTAAGTGGGCAACTCCCTCGCGCGACCTCATCAACGATTTCAACAACGAGGGCGATACCGTACGCCGCAATCAGACAATCGTCTACTATTCGTGCGGATGGTCCAACTACTACCCTTCCGACCATTATCCGTTCATGTATAAATTGCGCTCGGGTTATAACAATGAGTACATCATCCGCTTGGCCGATATTATCCTGCTTGAGGCCGAGGCATACGCTTACAAGGGCGATCTCGCTAACAGTGCAAAGCTCGTCAACATGATCCGTGAGCGCGCTAAGCTGAAGGATCTCGATGCCTCGAAGACAAGTTCGAAGGATGCTATGGTCGACGCTGTGCTGCATGAGCGCCGCCTTGAGCTTGCTCTCGAAGGTCAGCGCTGGTTCGACCTCGTGCGCAACGGCAAGGTGGAGAGCGTGATGAACGATCTCAACAGCCGCGATTCCGGACGTCTGCCGCTTGCCAAGGCTTACAATGCCAACTCTTATCTGATGCCTATCCCGCAGACAGCACTCGACGAGAACGAGAACCTCACCCAGAATCCGGGATATTAATAAACAAAACGCAATGAAATCGAATTATATGATAGTAGATATAATAGCCTCAGCCTTGGCTGCGTTGCTCATGGCTTGCGGCAGTTCGTCGGAGAGTGGCGGGGATACACCAAACCCCACACCTGATACGCCTTCGGTAAGTAAGGTGGTGGCTTCGCTGCTCACGTCGACTGCCAACAAAGCTTATGACCTCAAAGGCGACACAGCTGAGATCACGAAAGGCTCCACAATGGCTACCACCGTGCTGCAGCTCGACGCCACGAAGACCTATCAGACGATGGACGGCTTCGGCTTTGCGCTCACCTATTCTTCGTGCTATAACCTGATGAAGATGAGTGCTGCCGACCGAGAGGCCTTTCTGAAGAAGACTTACAGCACGACGGATGGCTACGGTGTGAGCTATGCACGTATCTCCATTGGCTGCAACGACTTCTCAAGCACGGAATATTCTTTGTGCGATACGAAAGGCCCCGACGGCAATCTTCTTCAGAACTTTGCCTTGCAGAGCGATGAGAAGAACTATGTCATCCCCGTCATCAAGGAGATTCTCACCATCAATCCGAACCTGAAGATCATTGCTTCGCCGTGGACCTGTCCGCAGTGGATGAAGGTGGATGACATCACGACGAAAGGTCCTCACAATGCGTGGACGGACGGGCATCTCAACCCCGACTACTATGAGACCTATGCCGACTATTTCGTGAAGTTCGTACAGGCGATGAAAGCCGAGGGCATCTCCATCTATGCCGTGACGCCGCAGAATGAGCCGTTGAACCATGCCAACTGCGCATCGCTGTACATGCCATGGCAAGAGGAGGCACCGTTCGTCAAAGCCTTGGCTGCCGACTTCGAGAAGAACAACATCAAGACGAAGATCTATGTCTTCGACCACAACTACAACTACGACAACGTCAGTGACCAGAATGATTATCCTATCAAGGTCTACAATGCGCTCGGCAGTAGTTTTGATGGCTCAGAGCTCGTCGTGGGCGCTGCTTACCACGACTACGGAGGCAGCAACACAGAGCTCGACGACATCCATCAGCAGGCTCCTACGAAGGATCTCATCTTCTCAGAGACCTCTATCGGCACTTGGAATGACGGGCGCAACCTCTCCACGCGCCTCGTTGCCGACATGAAGAGCGTGCTTCTCGGTACCGTGAACCGCTATTGCAAGGCGGTGCTCGTGTGGAACCTTATGCTCGACGACAAGCTCGGACCGAACCTCGACGGTGGTTGTCAGACGTGCTATGGCGCTGTGGACATCAGCAACAGCTACAAGACGATCTCCCGTAACTCTCATTATTATATTATCACGCACGCTGCTGAAGCTGTAGAGACCGGTGCCCAGCGTATCGGCACCAGCCGCGATCCGCGGCTCACAGGCATCACCCACGCCGAGTTCCTTAACCCCGACGGTACCTATGGCTTGCTTCTGCTCAACGAAGGCACGGAAGACCAGACGATGACCGTCAGCGACGGGAGCCAGCACTTCAAAGTGACAGTGCCAGCCTCGGGTGTGGTATCGTGTAAATGGAAGAAACTTTGAATAATAATTAATTGACTGATTATGAAAACATTCAAGATATTCTGCATGGCGCTGTTGGCTGTCCTGAGCCTCTCCGCTTGCAACAACGATGATGATCCGTTGCCACGCGGTGACGGCAAGCCAGTCATCACGACCCAAGATGTGCCCACGTCGGCACTCTTCGGCGACAGCCTCACGTTCACCGTCAACTGTAAAGATGAGGGAGGAATAGCACTCTCCACCCTGAAAGCTTATCTCTATTTCGACGACGAGGTCGTAGGGCAGACCACGCTGCGCACGAAGACGGAGGGCGATTATACGGCAAAGGTCTACGTACCGTTCCTCAAGGAGATCCCTGATGGCACCGCAAAGCTGAAGCTCGTGCTCCAGAACATTGACTTCACAACGACGGAGCAGGACTTCGATATCAATGTGTCGAGGCCGAAATATGCCTATATCAACTTCGTTTCCGGCGACAAGACGTATCAGATGACGCCCGATGCCTCCAATCCATATCTCTTCTCCACAACTGTGGAGTCGGCAACGAACCTGTTATCCGGCTATTTCTCTGCACCGGCACAGGGTACGAGCGGCAACGTGATCACCTTTGGAGAAGGGACAGATGGATGCACGCAAGGTGTGACGACGCCCTTGTCTTTCGTCAGTACAACAATTGGCAAGATCAAAGTAACATTCAACACGCTCACCTATGAGTATGGCCCAGTGCTTGATCCTGATGCGCCGCCTACCGAGATAACAATCGACAAGAACAACCTCTATTATGTCGGCGGACTTATTCAGGGCATGAAATATAAGTTCACGGACAGTGCTATTGATGGAGCCGACTGGTACTATGATCCCGACTTCTTCACGAAGAACAGTGATGGCTCATTCACTTTCAATGCCGTCACGGGCATGTACACGATAGCCGCAAGCTACGACTATAATTGTTTCCGTATCTGGGCAATGAATGGTGCTAACCCGGCTTCGCTCAACGATGACGGCACGGGTGCTGTGTGGATCATTGGCGCATGCACCTTCAATAAACCTGCATTTTTACCGTTCTATCAGAACAACATTAACTGGTGGACTGGTGTTCAGTATGATGTATGCATGGCTCAAGTGAAGAATAAAGTGTACCAGGTCACTATGACCGTTGACAAGCAGTTGTACCATGATCCGACAACGATCAACTTCAAGTTCTTCGGCCAGGCAGGCTGGGGCACAGAGTTCAAGGGCTCAGGCAGTGACCACTGCATCACCTCTACGAGTGATGTCTTCAAGGTCGGTACCGGTTCTGATGGTCACGACGACGGCAATATCTATGTGCCGAGTGACGTGACGCTCACTTCTGGAGACACATGGGTGCTAACACTCGACCTGACGAAGGGCGTCGCTCATGGCGTGCTCTCTGCCGTGAAGAAATGACCAAGGTCTCAGACAAAATGGAAATTTGAAGTAATCTCATACAATGATGAAAAGAAAGATTTGTTTCTTAACATTATTGCTGTTGGCGCTGATGGGCGTACTGCCCATCTCCGCTCAGCAACAAAAAAAGAATGTGTTGGTTCCGCGGTGGACAGAAGCTAAGGCCAACGCCTGGTATGCGCCATTGCCATGGATGTCGGGGTGCGACTATATCCCTGCCACGGCTATCAACCAGATTGAGATGTGGAGCAAGGACACCTATGACCACAAGCAGATTGACAAGGAATTGGGCTGGGCCGAGGAGCTCGGCTTCAAGACCATGCGAGTCTTCCTTAGCAGTGTAGTATATGCCCATGACCCACAGGGACTAAAAGACCGCATGAATGACTTTCTTACGATCTGTGACCGACATGGCATTCGCCCGCTCTTCGTCTTCTTCGATGACTGCTGGAATGCCGAGTCGAGCTACGGTAAGCAGCCGGCACCAAAGCCGGGTGTCCACAACTCTGGTTGGGTACGCGACCCGTCAATGAGTCTGCGCAAAGACACGGTGACACTCTATCGGAACCTCAGCAAATATGTGAAGGATATCCTCACGACTTTCGGCAACGATAAGCGCGTGCTGATGTGGGATCTTTACAACGAACCAGGAAACAGCGACCAGAAGACGGCATCTCTGCCTTTGTTGCGTAAAGTGTTCGAATGGGCCCGCTCAGTCAACCCCTCACAACCGTTGACCGCCGGTGTCTGGAACCTCAGCAAGGATTTTGCGCCGCTCAATGCTTTTCAGTTGGAGCATTCTGATGTCATTTCCTATCACAATTATGACCCGGCATATAAGCACAGCGAGGAAATAAAATATCTAGCCGCTCTTAACCGTCCGCTCGTCTGCACAGAATATATGGCGCGTAGAAACGGCAGCTTTTTCTCGTCCGTCATGCCATTGCTAAAAGCCAACAAGGTCGTTGCTATCAACTGGGGATTCGTTTCCGGCAAGACTAATACTATCTTTGCCTGGGGCACCCCTATTCCCGATGGCCATGAGCCCGAGCTTTGGTTCCATGACATCTACCGTCAGAACAAGACTCCGTTTGATCCTGAAGAGATTAAGCTTATCAAGAAACTCAACGGAAAATAACAGTTTGGTTCCTCCGTTTTTCGTATTGACAAGGTTCCCGAAGGGGGCTAACCCTGTGCAACCTCTTCGAGTAATGATGTAAAGTCGATTACAAATCGGTCAATAGGACAGCAGTGGTGTCAGTGCAGGGAAGGGTCCTGTGCCCTTCCACAAATAATGTCCCAACCGATAAATAGGTCGAACATTTTTTGAGGTGGGGCACAGGACCCCACCCTGCACTATTACCCTTGTCCTATGATAGGTTGTTCCCATAAAAATAAGACTATTAAAACTTTTTATCGCATCGTGATGTCACTGTAATCAGCTTGCGATTGCACTAACAGTTTACCGTCATCTTCACGTGGCCGCGTCACGATCGTGACGCAGACGTGTCACAATTACGACGCAGACGCGTAATGATTGCGACGCAGACGCGTAATGATTGCGACGCGGCCAAGGAACTAACCTATGGTAGCTTTTTGTCATCGTGGCGCTTCAACGTCACGATGATTTTTTTGCTTCATTTTTCCATTGTCAAATGAATGTTGTAACTTTGAGATACAAACTCATAAAATTATCGGCTCTTCACGACTTGAATGCCGGGCTTCAATGGCTGCATTGATCTCGTCGATCTTGTCATCGTCAAGGTCATACCTGGAGATGATGAACATTGCAAGGACGAGGAGGATAGCCGGTATCACGCAGACAAGCCACAAGATGCCCTGCTGGGCGAAAGGAGTCTGCGACACAGCATTGTCCTTGTCGAAATGCACGAAAGCCAAGACGAGACCCGGCACTACACCGCCCAGCGCCATACCAGCCTTATAGAAGATACCCGTGAGGGCATTGACAATGCCTGAGATGCGGCGACCCGTAGTGTACTCACCATAGGAGATGACCTCCGGCACCAGTGCCCACATATAACCTGTGGCAACGATGACACCCGTCGACTTGATGAACTGCGCGACATAGACAATCCAAATCTTACTCTTCAGGGCGGGAACCATACTGACGACATAAAGGATCGCCATACCGATGATGGCTATGGTGAGGAAGACATAAAACATCTGCTTCTTGCCTATGGCTCGCTTGATGGCAGGTACCATCGGCAGGAAGATGAAGGCAGGAATGGATCCCAGCGCCATGAAGTCGGCCATCTGATCGCTCGTGCCATTGACATTATAGATCATGTAATAACTGCCTGCAGAGTTACCGATAGCCATCATAGCAAAAGCTGTGATGAAGAAGAATGCCAACACGCGCAGCGGTTTATTACGCACAAACTCTGTCCAGAGGTCAGAAACCTTGACTTTGGACGTCTCCTTCTTGTCCATGACGACACGCTCCTTGGTCTGCGAGAAACAGAAAATCAACAGCAACATACCAGCCAAGGCGAAACAGGTCATCGTGATGCACCATGCCGTAGCATCGGCTGTCGTGTTCGTCTTGCCGTCAGGAGAGAGCCATGACACAATCTTAGGCACACCGTATGCGACAGCCAGACCACCGAGGTTAGCCATGAACATACGCACGCTCGTCAGGACGGTTATCTCATTGGTGTCGCGGGTCAGACTGGCATTGAGAGCACCATAAGGCACATTGACAAGGGTGTAGCACATCGACATACCGACATACGTGATATAAGCATAGAGCAACGAGCCTGAAAAACCGTCATAGAAGCACAGGATAGCAAAGCCCGACAGCGGAATGCCTCCCAGCACAAGATACGACCGGTACTTGCCAAAACGAGGACTGTGCTTATCCACGAATGTACCTACGAGTGGATCCCACAACACATCAACCAGTCGCACGACGAGAAACATCAACGCGGCAGAGGCCGGTGAGAGACCAAACACATTGGTATAAAACAGCAGCAGGTACATACCAATGGTCTGATAGATGAGATTCTGAGCCAGATCACCGGAACCAAAGCCGATACGCTGTATCCAACTCAATTTATAAAAACCGTCTTTTTCTGAATTGTTCATATATAGTGTATAGTTTATGAGTTCTTTTGCTTGCTTACAAAATTAATAAAAGGACGCCTAGATGGTATTAACAATAGTAGCCGTTTCATTTAAATTTGTCTCATACACAAAAAATGTCATTAAAATATGTCTCAGTATCTCTCCTTTTAATTACTTTTGCATCAGATCTAAAGACAAAAGAACACTTTTAATGGCATCGACTATACTAAACACCATGCAAAAGACTACCCGAAGAGTATCCATATTGCTCTGCCTGCTCATTGCCATCCTCTTAAAAGCAGACAATGGATTTCTTATCCCAGCCCAGCAATTGTCAAGCAGCCTCATCAACTGTATTGTGCAAGACCGCTATGGGCTGATATGGATCGGGACGGAATATGGATTAAGCCGCTTCGATGGCTACCACTTCACCAATTATCTTCACGATGACAACGATACGACCTCCCTGTCGAGCAACACGATCACATCTTTTCTCATCGACAAGAAAGGCGAATTCTGGATAGGCTCGTCGATGGGTCTTATGCGATACGACTACAGCAAGAATAGTTTCTGCCGCATACCGCTCAAGGGCCGGCGGTCACCGACAAGAATCTACACCTTGCTGGAAAATAAAGAGGGCGATATCTTAGTAGGCACAGCGGGCTACGGCCTGTACAGCCAGAAAAAGGGAAAGAAAGAATTTATCCTTCAACGTCAATACATGCGGCGAGACTCTGACGAGTTCTTCACCCATCTATATGAAGACCGCCTCGGCTATCTGTGGAAATCTAACCACCTGTCAGACTTCTCCTATTATACACATAATAATGTGGGGAAGGTCTTCCGCCACGACTTGCACTCGGCATGGGGCAGCCCCGTGGCTTTCATTCCCCAAGGCCATTCGCTCCTTGTCGTCTGCATGTCAGGTATCGCTTATTACGATTATCGTACGAAGCGTCTTTACGATGCCGGCTACGACTTTGGTCCGCTGAGCAGTAGCCTGACGATCAATACCGCTATGCGTGACCGCGAAGGCAACCTCTACCTCGGCACGGCAGAGCGCGGCATACTCGTTGCTGTCAAAGGCAGCCATAAGGTCGTACCCTATCATGGCGGCGACTCTCAGACGTTCGACCTCAGCACGGCATTCATCAACAGTCTCTATGAGGACAAAGACCGCAATCTGTGGGCCGGTTGCTACCGTAAAGGCCTGTATCTTGTCAACAAAGAGCGGCCACTGTTCCACAACTGGAACTTTGCCTCACAAGGCTACCGTACGGGCAGCAGCGTCTCATCGATGACTCCGGGAGGACAAGGCGACGTCTGGTGCACGGTGCAGAACAACGGCGTATACCATTTTGATGCCACGGGCAAGATTACAGCTCATCCTTCGGCGCCTGCCGGTGCGCGTATCATCTACCATGACCGGAAGGGACGTTACTGGATTGGTTCCAACAACGGGTTGTACCGCTACCAACCGGAAACGGGCAGCAGCAAGCAATGCCTGAGTTTCGAGAGTGCCGGCGTCTACAGTATCCTCGACGATGCCAATGACCACCTGTACATCTCCGTCTACAGCAAAGGACTATACATTTATAATATATCAACTGGAGAGACAACGGTCTACAACATGCGGCAGCGTGGACCAAAGGGATATCTGTGCAACGATTGGATAAGAGACATGACCTTCGACCGCCGCGGGCTCTTGTGGATCGCCACATCGAATGGTGTCTCCTGCTTTGATCCCAGATCACACAGTTTCAAGCCTTTAGGTTGGCATAATATCCTTCAAAACAAGTTGACCAATACTGTCTGCACAGATGCTGACGGCAATGTCGTCATTGGTACCGACAAGGGGCTCTATCTTTACGATTACGCCCAGAAAAGGGTTATGCCCTTTCCCCATTCCGAGCCACTTAAAGACAAACAGGCGTGCGCCATGGTCAAGGACGGCTACGGCAATCTGTGGATAAGCACAACCATGGGTATCTGGCGGTATGACCGAATGAAAAAACAGTTCTACAGTTATATCCGTGGCAACGGCCTGACCGCACATGAGTACATGCTCGGCTCTGACCTGGAAGCGCCTGACGGACAGATCGGCTTTGGCACCTGCGACGGTATAACGACATTCTCCCCCCAGGAGATCATGAAGGACCGACAGTTCGTGGGTAAGCCTCATCTCGTGAGCTTCATCGTTGCAGGCGAACGCCAAGACTGGCGCAAAAGCGATTTCAGCGTGCCTTACAACAAGAACTCGTTCACCATGGAGTTTTCACAGCTCGACTATAAGCGTAGCGACGATATCGCCTATCGCTACCGCATCAATGGCGGCAAATGGATGTCCACGGAAGAAGGCGTCAACCAGATACCCTTCACACAGATGGAACCCGGCGATTACCGCATAGAAGTCAAGGCATCACTGAACGGCAAAGCGTCAGAGGAATCGACATTAATACATATCAACGTAAAGTCGCCTTGGTATGCTTCGGTATGGGCCTACTCCATCTACCTGGCGATCATTGTTGTCATCGTCCTCTTTTTCTATCGTCAGCACGAGCGTCGTCGCCGCGCCGATATTGAAGAGCAGAAGATGCGATTCCTCATCGATGCCACACACGATATCCGGTCGCCGCTGACCCTTATCATGGGGCCCTTGAAGAAGTTGAGAAGCCGGATCACCGATAGTGAGAGCCAACGCGATATTGAGACTATCGATCACAATGCACAAAGACTCCTGGTACTTGTCAACCAGATTCTCGATGAGCGGAAGATAGACAAGGGACAGGTGCAGCTTCATTGTGAGGAGACCGACCTCGTAGACTTCGCTGCCCATTGCATCCGCCTATATCAGTATAGTGCGCAGGATCGCAATATAACGCTCCGGCTGACGGACAGCAACGGCAAAGCCTTTGACATGCACCACAAGCCCGTCAAAGTATGGATAGACCGTGTGATGTTCGACAAGGTCATCTCCAATCTCTTGTCCAATGCCTTCAAATACACCTTTGACGGAGGAGAGATTACGGTCAGTATAGGTACAAACGACAACATGGTGGTACTGAAGGTCACTGACAGTGGCATTGGCTTCAAAGAGCCTAAGACCGACAAGCTCTTCGACAGATTTTACCAGAGCAAGGACACCAGCGAACTGCATATCAATGGTACAGGCATAGGCCTGAATCTCTGCCGTAACATCGTGACGATGCATGGTGGCAAGATAAAAGCGTACAACCGCACTGACGGCAAGCGCGGAGCCTGCCTGGAAGTAATGCTCCTTCGAGGCAACAGTCACCTCAAACCGGAAGAGATCTCAGTCTCTGAGAAGCAACCTGTCAACGAGGAGCCCAAGAGCAAAGGCAGCCGCAACTTCAGTATTCTCATAGCCGACGACGACTATGAGATCCCAGCTTATATAGAACGCGAACTTGGACAATGGTACCGCTTCGACTCTGCACAGAATGGCAAGGAGGCCTTGGAGAAAGTGCTGACTGGCCGTTTCGACCTCGTCGTGAGCGATGTCATGATGCCGGAGATGGATGGCATAACCCTTCTGAGAAACATTAAGGGAAACCCCAGAACGAGTGATATCCCCGTCATACTGCTCACTTCAAAGAGCGAGGTCGGTAACCGTCTTGAAGGCTTGCGCAAGGGAGCCGACGCCTTCCTGGCCAAGCCCTTCGACATCGACGAGCTGCATATTCTCATCGACAATCTCGTAGACAATGTACGCCGCCTGAGAGGCAAGTTCTCCGGTGCTCAGCAGCAGGAGGATAAGGTCGAAGACGTCACTGTCAAAGGCAACAACGACGCCCTCATGGAGCGCATCATGAAGAGTATCAACGCTAACCTCGCCGACCCGGAGTTTAACGTCGAGAAGCTCGCCGATGATGTAGGCATCAGCCGTGCACAGCTCCACCGGAAGATGAAAGAGATAACAGGTATCCCTACGGGCGACTTCATCCGCAACCTGCGTCTGGAGCAGGCCAAGAAGCTCCTCAAGGAGGGGAGCATCAATATCACGCAGGTGGCTTATGCCGTGGGCTTCAACAACCAGACCTATTTCTCCACCGTCTTCAAGAAACACTTCGGTGTCAGCCCTTCTGCTTACGCACAGGAGTGTGAGAAGGACCAGAACAGCCGAGAATAACGATAAAACAAGACACGCGTATAGCCCCGCACTTCGAAAAAGTGCCACACGGTTAGTCTCGCACTTCGAAGAGGTGCCACATGGTTAGTCCCGGAAACAACCTCGAAGAGGTTGAACATGGTTAGCCCCATGCAAGGAAGGTTCTCCCGCCCTACGGGGGAGGGGGATGGAGGAGGGGCCTGACGCAGCATGGGGTTTAGGTTGCGTACCGTTTCGTTTAAGTCCGGCCTCGAAGAGGGCGAACATGGTCGTGGTATTAGTTTACAAACATAGCGTCAAACACACCCCCACGTTTCGGCTTCGCCTCACTTTAACCATGTTCGCCCTCTTCGAGGCCGGTAATCAGGTCATCCATCACCATTACCACCCCACGTTTCGGCTACGCCTCACGTGGGGCTAACCGTGTGGCACCTCTTCGAGGTGCATACGTAACGTAGCTACCCGATTATCACCTACTTTTCCTAATGAAACAATAATTAATATACATGAAACAAAACCTAATGCCATGTATAGCTCTTTTCCATATCTTTGCAACAAAATTCTTGCGCTGAGTGAGAATCGATGCAAAAAAAGAATTATCAAAAACTTAAAACTAAAACAAATGTAACATGAAAGAAAGTGCTAAAGTTATCTCAGTACTGATGCTTCTGTTTGTGGCCTTGCTCTTCCCGCAGGACCTTTTAGCACAAAGCATCACTGTCAAAGGCACTGTCTCAGACAATGATGGTCCTATCATAGGCGCCACGATTCGTCTGAAAGACAATCCTAAAGTTGCTACCATCAGTGACCTGGATGGTAATTTCACGATCAAAGCCGCCCGCGGCAAGACTCTCGTCATCTCTTACATGGGCTATGTCACCCAAGAGGTGAAGATCGGTGCCGGACCTGTCAATGTTAAGATGGAGGTGAACAGCCAAATGCTCAACGATGTCGTGGTCGTCGGTTATGGTACGATGCGTAAGTCGGACCTGACTGGCGCCGTGACACAGATCGGCGAGGGAGCCATCGACAAGTCGGTGCCGACAAGTATCGATCAGGTGCTTCAGGGCCGTGCTGCCGGCGTCACCATCCAGGCCAACACCGGTACGCCGGGTGGCTCGTCGACAATCCGTATCCGTGGTACCAACTCGCTGAATGCCACGTCGCAGCCTATCTTCGTCATCGACGGTGTCATCATCGATTCCTCCTCATCCGACAACGGTAACACCAACCCGCTGGCAAGCATCAACCCAAGTGATATAGAGACGATGGACATCCTCAAGGATGCCTCCGCTACCGCTATTTATGGTAGCCGCGCATCAAATGGTGTCATCATCATCACAACCAAGCATGGTAAGGCAGGTGTAGCAAACATCACCTACGACGGCTACGTCGGTTGGCAGCAGATGCCTAAGAAGCTCGACGTGATGAACCTCCGCGAATATGCCGAGCATTACAACGACATCTCTGATGCAAAGATCAAACCTGCCAGCAGCTCCTTCCTCCGCCCTGACCTCCTCGGCGAGGGTACCGACTGGCAGGATGAGCTCTTCTACACCGCCTTCATGACGAATCACAGCCTGACACTCTCCGGAGGATCAGAGAAGACCACTTACTCCATGTCTGCCGGATACCTCAACCAGGACGGTATCGGTCTGAACACAGGCTTCAAGCGTCAGACGCTCCGCGGCAATGTAGACACCGAGCTCCGCAAATGGCTCAAGGGTGGCATGTCGTTCTCGCTCGCCGATTCCAAGCAGGAGATGGAGAAGAACTGGAACATCATCAACACAGCCCTGCAGTCGCAGCCTTCCGTTGCCGTACACAATGCCGAGGGTGGATACGATGGTCCTGACGACCAGTGGATGCCGGATAATGCCGTGGCTCTGGCAGAGATTAAGACAAACTATGCCAAGCGCCTCAACTTCCGTGTGAACACTTATCTGGAGGCCACGCTCTATAAAGGCCTGACGTTCCGTACAGAGCTCTCTGCTGACTATAACCTCAACAAGACCAAGACCTACACACCTGACTATACGTTCGGCGTGAAGGTAAGCAGCCAGCGCGACGGTGCATGGTATAAGAACGACTCCAAATACTGGTCATGGCGCAATATCCTGACCTACAACAACACCTTCGCCAAGAAGCATAACATCAACGCGATGCTCGGTCAGGAGATGAGCCATTACTATTATGAGGACATGAATATCGCCAACTCCGGTTACCTGTCCAACTCCGTCACTGATATCAGTGCAGGCGAAACGACAGGCGCCAATGTCAGTGTTGCCGGTTATCAGAACAACTCGTCCATCTTCTCTTACTTCGGCCGCATGCTTTACAACTATGATGACCGTTACCTCGTGACCGCAACCCTGCGTCGTGATGGATCGTCAAAGTTCTACAAAGACAACCGCTGGGGCTGGTTCCCATCAGCTGCCCTTGCATGGCGCGTCTCACAGGAGAGTTTCCTGAAGAACAATAAAGTCATCAATAACCTCAAGCTCCGTCTGGGATGGGGTGCCACCGGTAACCAGAACGTAGAGGACTGGGCTTATCTGGCCATGTTGAAGAACTATACAACAACCTGGGGCGTCGGTGTGCTCAACGGCAACACCGCCAACGAGAAACTGAAATGGGAGACGACCTACTCATGGAACGTCGGTCTTGACCTCTCACTCTTCAACAGCCGTATCGACCTGGTAGCCGACTGGTACTACAAGAAGACCGACGACCTGCTGATGCGTATCGATCTCCCTGCCTTCCTGGGAGGCGCCGGCTCCGACGAGGCTTACGGCACAGCTTCCAACCCGTGGGGTAACATTGGCTCACTGCGCAACACCGGCTTCGAGTTCACCCTCAACACTGTGAACATTCAGAGAAAGAACTTCCAGTGGACATCCAATATCGTGTTCTCACTGAACCGCAACAAGGTCCTTTCTCTCGACTCTGCCACAGGCTCACTGCCACAGACCATACAGATAGGCTCTGATGTCACTACCGTCACAAACACGGTTGTCGGCAAGCCTATCGGACAGTTCTGGGGCTATAAGGTCATCGGACGTTTCGACAAAGCCTCCGACTTCTACTATAAGGATGCTCAGGGCAACGTCAAGCAGGTAGCACTGCCTGAAGGCACGTCCATCGCTTCATCGCCTACGAGCGGCGGTATCTTCATCGGCGACTATATCTACGAAGATGTCAATGGGGATGGAGTCATCAACAACGAAGACCAGACGTTCATCGGCAACCCCGAGCCTAAGTTCACCTTTGGTTTTGGCAACACCTTCTCTTATAAGGGATTTGACCTCACATTCCAGTTCAGTGGCTCTTATGGCAACAAGGTCGTCAACTACGCCCGTCGCTGGCTGGAGATCACCGGTTCGACAAGCAACCAGCTACGTACCGTCCTCGACTACGCCCGTCTGCAGAAGATCGATGCCAACGGTCCTGACGACTACCGCAACTATATCGTCACCAACACCAATACGATCCAGCCGCGCCTCTCCACAGAGAGTGGGGCCAACAACAACTTCCGCATGAGCGACAAGTATGTTGAGGATGGATCATATATCCGCTTGCAGAACGTATCACTGAGCTATACACTGCCGAAGCAGTGGCTGAAGAATATCTTCCTGAGCAACGTGAAGGTCTACTGCAACATTCAGAACCTCTTCACAATCACGAAGTATAAAGGTTTCGATCCTGAGGTCGGTTCTTACCGGGGTATCGCTCTCTGCAACGGCGTCGACTACAGCCGTTATCCTTCTCCTCGTATCTACACCGTTGGTGTGAATGTTCAATTCTAATATTCACTTCTAAATTAATGAGGAAACAGAAATGAAAAAAATAGCATTATTCACCATTGCCCTTGCCGGTGTCATGACCTTAGGAAGTTGTGCCGACGATTTCCTCGATCAGAAGAACACCTACCAGATAGCACAAAACAACTTTTTCTCCTCTGACGATGCCGTCTCTCAAGAGATCTACCCACTCTACAGCTATGTGTGGTACATGTTCAACGATAAGTTCAACTATGGCATGGGCGACGGACGGGCAAACAATATCACCGCCCAGTACTCCAACTATATCTACCCGTACACCAATTTCACAGAGACGGGTACATCACCTGGTCTGACCGATGCCTGGCGTTCATTCTACGTTGTCGCCTCACAGGCTACGAATGCCATCAACAACATCAGCCAGTACTCCACCTCTGAGGTCAGTGCTCAGGCCAAGACCCAGGGTATCGCCGAAGCCCGGTTCATGCGCGGCTTGGCTTATTGGTATCTGGCTTCCCTTTGGGGCAACGTCATCATCTATACCAACACCACCGACCTGGTAAACAACTACGTGCTGCCTCCTAACCGTCAGACGGACGCCATGGAGTTTGCCATTCGCGACATGGAGTATGCCGCCGTCAATCTCCCCGCCACATCGCCGGGTACAGGCCGCGTTAACAAATATGCTGCTTATGGTATGCTCTCCCGCTTCTATCTCTCCATGGCCGGTCTGACCACTGAAGGCCGTTACGATGGAACGAACATTGCCACAGATATGAACCGGGGCACACGAAACCAATATTATCTCGATGCTGCCAAGAAAGCAGCCCAGAAATGTATAGAGGAAGGCCCTTATCAGTTGACCCCGACCTATGCTGAGCTCTTCACTGCATCAACATTCAACAACAACAGCGAGAGCATCTTCCAGCTGCAATGGCAGGCCGGTGCCTCCAACGGACTGGCCCAGTCGATGACCCGCTTCCTGGCTTGGAGCACGCAGGTCAACCAAGGCAACTCTTGGGGTGGCTCTACCTATTGCTCCTACGACCTCTGGGAGGAGTTCAAGGAATATAAAGATGCCAACCTTGGTGAGACCGTCGATGACAACATCCGCCGTCACAACTGCATCGCCTCTTATGGTGAGAGCTATCCTGAGCTCAGCACCGATCCCGAGAAGCCATACGTCTACGGTGAGACAGAGAGTGCGGGAAGCCAGGGTGCCAACATCAAGAAATATGTCATCGGAACCAATGCCGTCAACGGTATCTCTGTCAACAACAACTCAGGCGTCAACACCTATATGATGCGTCTGGCTGAGGTCTACCTCAACTATTGCGAGGCAACCTTAGGAAACAACGCGTCAACGACAGACGCTAAGGCACTGGCCTATTTCAACGCCTTGCGCACACGAGCCGGCGTGAAGACCAAGTCGAGCCTGACCTTCGAGGATATCCGCCACGAGTTTCGTGTAGAACTGGCTTTCGAAGGACTCTATTGGTATTTCCTCGTACGCCGTGGCTACTACCAGCAGCAAGAGGTCGTCAACTATATCAACAACCAGCATCGTAACGCAAGCTATTACTCAAGTTCTACACACGAATACAAGCTCAGTGACGACTATGTGGCACCAGGCTCCGGCGTCTCAGTGGCTACAAAGTCCAACCTGTTGCTTCCGTTGCCCGACACCGATCTTACCAAAAATCCGGAGCTCGGAAACGATCCTGTAAGCTATGACTTCGGTGAGCGTGAGGTGACCGATGATCAGCTCTTCAACTGACGCTTCGCTAAGGACGCTTCGCTAAAGAATAAAGATTAAAGAATAAAGAATACATTAATAGTATTATATAATTCCGAAGAATATGAAAATCAAGAAATATATTTGGACGATGTGCCTGTCACTGCTCGTTGCAGGCGGCTTCACGGCCTGCTCTGATGATGACAGCAGTGGCTCGCAGTCCACACCTATGACTATCAGCCAGGTCTACCTGGAGAATGTCGATGACACGGTGAACAAGGACCGTCCTGTAGACTTCGCGCGCCTGGGACAGCTCATCCGCATCGAAGGCTCAGGGTTCAATGGCCTGAAGAAGATCCTCATCAATGGATATGAGACTTATTTCAACAATGCCCTGATGACGGACAATAACGTATGGGTGACGCTCAACACTAAGACCCCTATTGAGAATGCGGAAGACAGCGTGAGAAACACCATCACACTCGTCAAAGACAACACCCGGCTGGTGTACAAGTTCACCGTGCGAGCCTCTGCTCCAAGCATCTCAGGATGCAGCAACACCATGCCTAAGGCCGGCGAGACAGTGACTGTCTACGGCAGCAACCTGCAGGAGACAACGAAGATCACGCTCCCCGACGGTACAGAGGTCACCAACGGCATTATCAGCGATGAGGATGGCAAATACTACACCTTTGTCATGCCCGATGGCGTCGACACCAGCAAGTCGGGAAGTATCACCTCTGAGGGTGCCAACGGTACAGCCGTCACACCGACCTTCTTCGACGACTTCAACTGCTATGTTACCAACTTCGACGACAAGGGTGGTCTGGGCTCATGGAGTGCAACTTACGGTACTGCCGACCTCGTCGACGACCCGCTGAACACCGGTCGTGGCAAGGTGGCGCTCATCGTGCCGCAGTCGCAGCTCGACAACGGAGGCATTGATGCCGGTTCGAATGCCAAGTACTGGGCCACAGCTGGCAACGACAACGCCGATGACGACTGGTCACGCATGTACTCTTACCTGCCAAGCACAACCCTGGCAAGCAACCTCGCTGTACAGTTTGATGTCTACTGCCCGGAGCCCTGGGATGAGACGGGACAGATAGAAATCTCCCTGCAGAACAACCTGTCCAACTATGGATGGGGCTCTGCAGGAACAAAGTTCAGCTCAGAATACAAGAACACTGCCTGCGTCTGGATCCCCTGGCTCGACGAAACGACGGGTAAACACACTCCTTTCATGACAACAGGCTGGCAGACCGTGACGATCCCCCTGTCTAAGTTCGGCAACTACAATCCGGAGACAGCGACATCGGATGCCGACAAGGCCATTGCTTCTGCCTCAACCCTACAGAATGTCGTCGATGACCGCAACAGTGGCAGCTACAAGAACTTCCTGATCTTCCTGTCGAACCAGGATATAAAGACGGACGAAGGAGTCACGCCTGTGCTCAACTACCCGGCTAAGAAGTTCAACCTGAAGATCTATATCGACAATATCCGTATAGTATCTATTGCACCGATAGCCGTCAGCGACTTCTAGGACACTCACGGCCACACCACCTAACGGCCACACCACCTAACGGCCCCACCACCACCCCTCCCCCATCCAGGGGAGGGACAGATTACCACCGTAGGAACAGTCTTGATACCAACAAGATTATCTATTGATAAACAGAAACAAAAAATAAACAGTAACTTAAAACGAACAGTAAAACAATAATAATCAATAAAACAAAAACATACAATTAAGTAGTATAACAATAAGTTGTATAACAAACAATTAACATTAACCATCGGCTCTTGAGGCATTTCTCTCCTCCCCCTGGATGGGAGGAGGGCAGGGAGAGGGCCTAATGATGCCTAATTATGATATCTATGAAAACCAAATATTTCATTCCCATACTGGCTGGAGCACTGCTCCTCACCGGCTGCGATGACCAGATCATGAAGTGGGGCACGCCTGACGGCCATGGCGAAGTGACCTCTGCTGAGATCCCGCTCGCCGTCAAGGAAGTCATCGCCAACTATGGTAATATCAAAGACTACGCTACACAGTATACACCAAGCCAGCTCATCGGTATCGGTATGGGTGCCAGTCTCTATGTCGACAACGCCAATGGTGAGGGCGACCTCGCCAATGCCAACTATCAGATGTTCACGCCGGGCAATGCCATGAAGATGGATGCAGTGGTGAAGAACAGCGGCTCACTGGACTTCACCACTGTCGACAAGCTCATTGACGCCTTGCCTGACGGTATGCGACTCTATGGTCACAACTTCTTCTGGCATACACAGCAGAACCAGACCTATCTTAAGAGTCTCATCGCCCCGACGCTCGTCGTGATCAGCTCATCCGACATCGAGACCATCCTCCCCGGTGACGCCGGCAACTTCGACGGCGGTACCTCTGGCGGCTGGGCATCGTGGGGAAGCGGTAAGATAAGTGGCGGCGTCAAGGCAGGCGCCGGAACTGACGGCACACCGGCCATGGTCTTAGAGTCGAAAGATGGCAACTTCTGGGAGGCACAGTGTGCCTACACCTTCGACACGCCGCTGAAGAAAGGCGTGGAGTACACCATACGCTTCAAGGCTAAATGTTCCTCGGCAGCCGGACAGCTGCAGTTCCAGTACCAGAATGGCACAACCTATGGTTCACAGGGTGGCTACTACAATTTTGACGTAGGCACCGACTGGACGACCTGCGAGACCTCGTTCACCATCGACAAATACGACGACGTCAACCGTATCATCCTCAACTTCGGTAAGGTCGGAGGCACCTACACTATCGATGACATCGAGTTCGGTATCAAGCAGACTGATCCCATGGACAACGTCATGTCAGGTGACGCTTACGACTTCGAAGGCGGAACCACCGGCGGATGGGGATCCTGGGGAAGTGGCAAGGTCAGCGCTCAGGTTGAAGACGGTAAAGGATATAAAGACTCCAAGGGCCTCGCCCTGACATCCAAAGACGGCAACTTCTGGGAGGCACAGTGTGCCTATACCTTCGACACGCCGTTGCAGGCTGGAAAGAAATACATCATCCAGTTCTATGCCAAGTCTTCCTCAGCAGCCGGACAACTGCAGTTTCAATATCAGAATGGCACGACCTACGGCTCTCAGGGAGGTTACCACGAGTTCAGCGTTGGTACGACCTGGGCAAAGCAGGAGTATGAGTTCACACCTACACCTGACGATGTTAACCGTATCATCTTCAACTTTGGTAAGATTGGCGCAACCTATTACATTGACAACATCAAGTTCGGTCTGGCCAAAGATCAAAGCACGACCACAAGCGCAAAGAAGTGGATCTTCGCAAAGACCAGAGGGCATGGAGCCAAAGCCCGTCGCGCCGCTTCTACGAGCTACTATGAGATAAAGACTGCTGCACAGAAGCAAGAGGCGCTCCAAGGTGCTATGGAAGCATGGATCAAAGGCATGGCAGAACATCTTGCAGCGAAAGGTGTAGTGCCTTACGGATACGATGTCATCAATGAGCCTATCGCTGACGGCAGCAATGGCGTACGCGGCTTTGACGGTGTCTTTGGCGGCTCCGTCACCGATGATGATGGCAATGTCACTTACGATGCTGCTCCTACAGAGAGTAAAGAGGAAGGCCTCACGCTTAACTGGGGATCCGGACATTGGTACTGGGGCTATTACGTGAAGGATTATCCGGTTCGAGCCTTCCAGCTCGCCCGCAAATATCTGCCTGCAGAGACCAAGCTCTTCGTCAATGATTACGGCCTCGAGACATCACCAGAGAAGCTCGCTGCCCTCGTAAAGTTTGTACAGGATATCGATGCTGCCAATGGTTCGACAATCGTCGATGGTATAGGCACGCAGATGCACATAACGCTCTCCGGCACGAGCGACGACGCAGACAACAACGCACAGAAGATCGCTGATCTCAAGACGAAAGTCGACGCGATGTTCAAGACCCTGGCGGCCACAGGCAAGCTCGTACGTGTCACCGAGCTGGACATCAGTCTCGGCACATCCTCTCCTTCGTCTGCACAATGGAAGGCACAGAGCGACTGTTATCAGATGATTGTCGACTCCTACAAGGCCAACGTACCGGAGGCTCAGCAGAGTGGCATCACCGTCTGGAGCCTTTCAGACAACGAAGCCGAACATGAATACTGGCTCAAAGGACAGGTGCCTAACCTCTTCGACAGCGACTACAAGCGTAAATGGGCTTATAAGGGATTCTGCGACGGCCTCGCCGGTCAGGACATCGGACTGACATTCAGCGGCGATGATTATAAAGCTTACTATGAGAAGAACAACGTGTCTTCGTCATTCAAGTAAAACAACGACATCCTAAATAGCATGATAAAGGGAATGGGCATCCGCTCATTCCCTTTTTATGTACCAATACGGACTGACTAACCCATAAACTGAACAGAAATATTACTTGTACATCACTTTTTCTTGTTATCTTTGCATCATCGGTTAAATACGCCGGTTAAGAAATACCGGTATAAAAACTCGGAAGATGAAGATTTTGACTTTTGGTGAGTTGATGCTGCGGCTGTCCAAGCACGGTGCCCAGCGCCTGTTTCAGAATGGGCCGTTCGATGCCAACTACGGTGGGTCAGAGGCTAATGTGGCTGTCAGCCTTGCCATGCTCGGCGACGATGTGGAATATGTGACGCGTGTGCCTGACAACGCCATCGGCGAGGCTGCCCTGATGCATCTGCGCGAACTGGGGCTCGATGTGTCGCATGCTGTCAGAGGTGGCAAACGCTTAGGAACCTACTATTTCGAACCGTCGGCTGCCATGCGAGGATCCAAGGTCGTCTACGACCGCGACAACTCGGCGTTCAACACGATGGAATATGGTGACATCGACTGGGAACCGATCCTCAAAGATGTCGGCCTCTTCCACTGCTCAGGTATCACCTGCGCCACAAGCCGCGATGCCATGCAGTCAACGATGGATGCCGTGAAGCAGGCCTTCGACATGGGGATAGAACTGACCTGCGACATCAATTACCGCGCAAACCTGTGGAAATATCCAGGAGCTGACGCTCACAAGACACTCGACGAGCTCATGCAGTACAGTTCGTTTATTTTCGGCGACCAGAACGAGTGGTATGTCGCTTCGGGCATGAAGCCGATCCCCTTCACGGCACTCGATGAGAGTTATCAGTGGGATGTTGACGCTTACCGCCGTTATTTCGACCAGCTCCACAAGATGTTCCCGCGCTGCCACCGCATGCTCATGGCTCACCGCAACCAATTGTCTTTCCAGCATCATGTCAATGCCGGAGTACTGTGGAGCGATGGCAAGATCTTTTTCTCGCATATCTACGACATCCGGCCCATCGTCGACCAGATGGGCGTGGGCGATGCGTGGGTCGCCGCCTTCATCCATGCCCGCCACCATTGGCCCGACGATGACCGCCACTGTCTCGAATTTTCTGTGGCTGCATCAGCCCTCAAGAACACCGTCGCAGGAGACCAAAACCTCATCACGGAAGACGAGATCCTCGAAGCGATGAAATGACCAATCGTCCACGAAGAACACAGAAAACACGAAAAAGGAAGGGCACGGAAAATGCCACGGAGAAGAGCCACATGGTTAGCCCCATCGTCGAGTAAGCACCTCGGAGAGGTGACACATGGTTAGCCCCATCGTCAAATAAACACCTCGGAGAGGTGACACATGGTTAGCCCCAGGTAAGGAGCGCAGCGACGCGACCTGGGGCTTAGGTCGGGTGTACTTTCATTGATATCCGGCCTCGAAGAGGGCGAACATGGGTTAGAGTGAGTGGTATATGACCATGTTCGCCCTCTTCGAGGCCGGTTTTTAGGTCATTCGCCCTATTCCAACCCCACGTTTCGGCTACGCCTCACGTGGGGCTAACCATGTGCAACCTCTTCGAGGTT
This sequence comes from Prevotella sp. UBA2725, assembly GCA_002353825.1. Taxonomy (GTDB): domain Bacteria; phylum Bacteroidota; class Bacteroidia; order Bacteroidales; family Bacteroidaceae; genus Prevotella. Next base: position 65,186 of record DEKJ01000039.1, read on the forward strand.
GTGTGCTTCGCGCTTCCTTTAACAACAATTGCCATTAATTCCGCGACCTTCGTGTCCTTCGTGGACCGAATTAACGGAATTAATGGCAATTAATGTTTTAGATTATATTTTTCTACTTGATCACTTTCTTCCCGTTGTGGATCAGCACGCCTTTTGTTGTCTTGCTGACACGCTGCCCGGCAAGATTGTAGTAGGGAGCATTGTCATTGTCTGTCTGCGCACTGATGGTACGGATCGACGTAGCTGTCGTTGCCTTGCCAGCAGCGCCAAGGCCACCCATGACGTTGGCTGCACGCACGGTCCAGGTACCTGTCGTAGAAGAAACTTCATACGTCGTAGCATCGGTGATGACAACAAGCTCACCATCCTGATAGACGAGGTAAGCAGAGGCACCATCGACGGCTGCCCAGCTCAATGTACCGTCTTTCAGTGTGACGACCGGTGCAGCGCACTGTACGGTGTAAGTTGCCGGCTTCCAGGTTGTGAAGACGCTATCGAGGGCGAAATGCTCGGCACCCTTAGCGCTGAGGATCGTCTCCTTAGCGGATGTCTTTCCGTTGAAAGCGAAGTTCACGATGTTAGAAGACGGAGAGATGACGTTGCCGTTTTCATCGAGAGAGTTATACTCCCAGAAGTTCTGCGGCATGACATTCATACCGTTCTCTTCCCAGCGAGCAGCGCGGATCTTCGTGGCAGCATAACCAGCGAGCGTAGTGTTGAGGAAAGCCACACGGGCATAGCCGTTCCAGGCGCGACCGAAGTCGTACTGATCATCGTCGCCGAGCTTCACCGTGCAACTGTCGAAGACATAACCGTAGTCGCTGCTGGTAGCGTTGGCAGTGATATGTGCGCTCTTGCCAGCCTCATTGAAGAGGACACAGTGCTTGAAGAAGGCGTCGCCGTCACCGCAGAGGTAGTCGACGATGCCGTGGATCTCACTGTCCTCGAAATAATACTGTCCCTTACTGTTGTTATGACTGTAGTAAGTGTCCTGATAGGAAAGCATCTTCACGCGCTTGCAGATCGTCTGCGTGCCCTCGTCCTGGAGAGCTACGGCACGGCCTGTAGCACCCGTAGCGGTGTCGTAAGGATAGTTGTTCTTCAATGTCAGATCCTGCATATAGAGACCCGTACTCTTGTTGTAGAGCGTGGCAGTGACATTGATGCCTTCTGCCTCAGGTTTGTTGACGAGGACAACGCTGTCTTCATCCTCACCGATGAGGGAGACGTTCGTGCCACTGACGCGGTTGAGAACCTTACTACCAAAGTCATAAGTACCCTTCGGGAGATAGATATACTTGCGAGCCTCAGTGTCGGTACCGGCAACCTCAAGGGCTGTCAGCAGACCCGTGGCATCGCCGCTCTTCACGACATACCAGTTGCCTGTCTGTGTGAACGGAGCCTTGCCGAGGTTAACGATAGAGAGGGCATGGAGATAAGCGGAACCATTGAAGGCCAGTGTGTAAGTGCCTGCCTCGGCAGCATAGTTGAGAATGGCAACATTGCCGTCGGACGATGCCTGGGCGTTTGTTGTGGCGAGGGTGTCACCCTTGCTGTCGAGCAGCGAAATGGTAGAAGCAGCGTTAGTATATTTGCAGAGGGTCAGTTTGACATATCCCTTGGCACCCATGAGGAGCTGAATCTTGTCACCGTCGCTGAACACCCAGCCGTGAGTAGAGTCGTGGAACTTGCCACTGCCTGTCAGTGTGAAGGCCTCGTGGTCAGCAGGATCGAAATATTCATCACCAAGATTGTAGTCGTAACGAGCCGTGTCGTTGGCGGTCTCAACAGCTGTCACAAGGGCATAAAGGCTGAGGTCAGAAGTGACGACATCAGAAGTGGTGTATTTCTTACCCTTCCCTGCCTGAGTTGTCCAGCCACGGAACTTGTAACCGGTCTCAACAGAAGGATCAGCAACACCGAAGGAAGAAATCGTGGCATCTTTCTCCACGGTCTGCGTACCGAGGACCGTCGTGCCATCAGCAGCATAATAAGTAAGGGTATAGTCGGGTTTCCATACGAAGGTAGCAATGTAGTTTATCGTCTGCTCATCGAGAGTGACGGGGATCGTGACAACCGTCGTATCGGTCTTGGCGGTATAGGTGATTGTGCCGACGGTACCATTGGAGGCCACGGCGGTCACGGGGTTGTCAGCACTCGGCATCTTGGCGCTCTTGCTGACCTCAATAGTAGCAGCCTGACTGCCATCGGCAGTCTCTGCGAAGATATCGAGAGCGGAATAAGCCGTGCCGTTGACATTCAACGACTCGAGCATTGGACTGTTGCTCAAGTCGACCATGCCGTAGAGGGCGAGGTCGGACATGTAAGCGTTCTGGTTCAAAGCATAGTTGTAGAACTTCACCTCCACATTGTCTTGCAGCGTGTCGGGGATAGCGATGGTATCGGTCTCACCCTTGGAATTCGCGATAGCCTGGTTGAAGAGCACAGTCCATTCTGTCGTGCCGGCCTTACGTGCAGCGACGGCCCAGCCACGCTTACCACCCGTAGCAGCCTGGTGGAAGACGATCTTCGTGAGATTCTTGATCGTAGAGATCATAGTATAAGGCTCATTGACCTTCACTTCGCCCGTAAATTTGGCGCTCTGCATGTAGCCAGTAATAGAAGGATTCGTGAACTTCGCGTTTGTACCATCGGGGGTGACACCGACGCCACAGAGGGTGAACGTGAGATTCTCCTTACTGTAAAGGGTCGTCACCGACTGTGTCGTAGGCGTTTCATTGTTACTCTTGCGGTCGATCGGGGGCCAGTCAGTGAAATCTGTAGAATAGAGCTCTTTCTCCTGGCGCTGGTCTTTCTGCGTGACAGCGATACGACGGAGATAGGAACTGCCAGTGCCGATGATCTCGACATAACCGGCCTTAGCTTCTGCAGCCGTTGCAGCGTGGGTCGTCGTCACCTCTGTGGCAGCGACGCCACCGATAGTGTAGTTGGTGTAGGCAGCACCGTCGCTGGTCACCGTCACCTCGTCCTTGGCGTGCTTGACAGGTACCTGGATGATGGTGCCACTGTTGAACTGTGCGTCACCATTGGTGCGGGCCTTCAGCTTACCGTTAGTAGCGTCAACTGTGAGCGCGATACCATCAATATCGGAGGCTACTGTACCCGTCGTGCCCTGAATTGACACCGACGTGATTGTGGATGGGATACCGTTCTGGAAATCCCATTGAGCTGTGACATCCTGTGCCCATGACGACTGCGGCAGCAAAAGAATGCACAACAATCCTAAGAATGAAAGAACCTTGTTCATATAGTTGTTCATTTATAGATATGGTTATTTTATAGATAGTTTCTCTTAATATTCACCGCAAAAGTAATAAAAATAATAATGCCGCAAAAGACAACAGCAAATATTCACCCAAAAGTGGAAAATAATACCCCTTTTAGGAGTTAGGAGTTAGGAGATAGGAGTTAGGAGTTCCACGCTTTGGAACAGTCAATTCCAAGCTTTGGAACAGTCAATTCCAAGCTTTGGAACAGTCAATTCCAAGCTTTGGAACGGGCCATACCAAGGGCTGGAACTGCTGCGAAACAATTCTTTTCCCTTTTTTGTCGCCAAAGTCCTACATTCTGACAAATATTTCATAATTTTGCAAATATGAATATGAAGTTGAGAAACCTACTATATATTATTGTTGCAGCTTTAGCACTGCCACTCACGGCTATTGCTCAGGTCGTCCCCTACCCTTTCCGCAGTTTCCCGCCTGTCAAACTGGGCACATCTGAGGGTGCTTCCTGCATGCTTTTCAACCGCATGGGACTGCTGATCGCCGGTACGAGCAACGGACTGAAGATATACGATGGCTACACGGTCGGTAGCCTTCGCTCTGATGCCTATACGCCGGGTTTGTTGCCTAACAACAACATCCGTTGCATTGAAGAAGATGATGAGGGATTTCTGTGGATCGGTACGCGCGACGGCCTCACACGCTATGATGAGCGCACGGGACTGACACGGACATTCCATCTGCCGGGTTCTGACCAGCGCATCATCTACACGCTCTATGCCGGACGGAACCACAAACTATGGATTGGTACGGACGGCGGCCTTTCGGTGCTTGACACGCACACGGGCAATGTCTTCACATACAACAGCAACAACTCATGGCTTAAGACGCCTGAAGGCCTACATATCCACATGACGGGTTACAGTCCTAAAGCTATCGTGGAGACGCCACAGGGTGACCTCTACGTCGGTACATGGAACGCTGGACTGCTCCGTCTGCGCAAAGGCAGCCGGACCTTCGAGCGATTCCCCAAGCTTAACGACGCCAACTCGGCTTACTCGCTCCTCCTCGACAACCGCGGTCGGCTCTGGGTAGGATCCTGGGGGTACGGCGTGATGCGTATTGACAACCCGCAGGATGTGTTCCATCCGCACGTCACCTACTACCCTTTCACGCCTGACCACTTCGACATCTTTCTGCATATTATCCAGGATCTCCGGACACACCGTATCTGGGCGTCTACACGTGAGGGCGTCTGCGCTATCAACCCTGACGAGAAAGGCGCGCAATGGCAACAATTTACGAGCATCGGAAACACACAGCTCAGCTACTGCAATGACATCACGTTTGACCACAACGGCAACCTCTGGGTGCTCACACAGAACAATGGCATCATCGAGACCACCCCTACTCCATCGCCCTTCCATATCTTCACCCTCGACCCCACAGGATTCAGCCAACCCGGCAATTTCGCCACTGCCATCCATACAGACGATGGTATCTGGTTCTGGCTCGGCCTCAATCCTTATGGCATCGCGCTCTACAACCGGCTCACCGGTCAGACACTCTATAACAATAACATCCCCGGATTTGCCACGATTCCACAGCGCCTCCTCGCCACAAGCTTCACAGCCATCACGAGACGACGTAACGGCGACTTATGGTTTGCCGACAACAACTATGGCATCATTGTGCGCAATGCTGCAAACAAGAAAGCGTACATTATTGACAACACTCAGAGTAAATGGCTGAGAGACAACTTCGTAAACACATTCCTTGAGAGTCGTGATGGTACAATGTGGGTCGGCACAAGAAGCGGATTGAGCAGAGTGACTGCAAATAACAAAGCTACAGCCATGACGCTGAAAGCCGGCGCTTATGATGTCTCTGACTGTGATATTCGGGGCATCAGTGAAGATCGCAGCGGCAATATCTGGATCGCTACCGATAACGAAGGTATCATTTGTATTCCACGACCGCAACGCAATAATCTGAAGCCAGTAGTGAGACAGTATGCCTTACGAAACCATAACTTAGCTGTCAACGATGCCAACACTGTTTACGAGGACCATCAAGGAAGGCTGTGGGCCATCTCCAACAGCGGCGGACTGTTCCTCTTAGATATTAAAACGAATGCGTTCACACCGGTAAATCATGCGTTTCATATCCCCGGCGACCGTGTGCTGGCCCTCACTGAAGATAAAGGGGGCAGCTTATGGCTGACAACGGATGAAGCTATTGTCCGACTGAGGGTGAAGGATAGTTTCGACCCAGACCCGGAAGTGTCGATATTTACGCAAGATGACGGCCTGGGCAATGCTATCTTTTCCACCAACAGTATCTGCCAGTATGGGAAAGAGCTGTTCTTTGGCTCTCGGAGTGGATTTATTGCTTTCAACCCCACTACCCTCTTTGCAGGCAGGAAAGACAAAGCGAACATCGTCGTTACAGGAATAGAAATTGATGACGAGCCCTGGACCTCTCTCAACGACTCTACACTCAAAGCGCGTATCTCCAAGGAGATGCCTGAGTTTACAAAGAGGGTGACCCTGACGCCTGACATCCGAAAGATAGCCTTCAACTTTGCGCGGCTCTGCTATGGCAACGCTCATAAGACGCTCTACGCATATCGACTGGAAGGCTATGACGACGAATGGAACTACTGCCGAGGCAACAATCATCATGCTGTCTTCCAGAATCTTCCTTCCGGCACCTACCATCTCTATATCCGTGCTACAGACAGTCAAGGTCACTGGCAGCAGATGCCCTACTCGATCACCGTGCGTGTGCTGCCGCCTTGGTATGCTTCCTGGTGGGCTTACCTCATTTATGTTGCCCTGCTCATCCTTGCTGTTGTATCGGGTATTGAATGGTACAAACGCCACTTGCGCACACAAAACAGTCTGAAGATGGGCGTCATCCTGACAAATATCACACACGAACTACTCACTCCGCTCACGGTCATCTCGGCTACGATCTATAAGCTGCGGCAGCAGGCACCGGTATATGAGAATGAATATCAAGTCATTGACGGAAATATCAATCGCCTGACACGTCTGCTCCGACAGATTTTAGAGGTACGCAAGAGTCAGGCCGGTCAGCTCCGACTACAGGTAAGCCGTGCTGATCTCACTGCTTTTGTCCGCGAAAGAATAGAAAGTATCAGGCCAATGGCTGAGAAACAACTGCTGCGTGTCACTGAGAACATACTAGAGAAAGCAACGATGGCGTGGTTCGACCCTGATAAACTCGACAAGATCATCTATAACCTCTTGTCTAATGCCATCAAATATAACCGAGAGGGAGGAATGATTAATCTGACTCTGACAGTGAAAGACGGCATGGCTACCATCAGCGTGGCTGACAACGGCATAGGGATGTCGAAAGACCAGTTGAAACATCTCTATACTCGGTTCTTTGATGGAAACTATCGTAAACAGAATGTAGGCGGAACGGGTATCGGTCTGGCGCTGGTCCACGAACTGGTTGCCCTGCATCACGGCACGATAGACTGTCAGAGCGAAGAGGGTAGGGGAACGACCTTTACCGTCGTCATTCCTATCAAGAAGAGTGCATACAGCCCACAAGAGACAGACTCATCCGAAGCAAGTAAAGCTAAGGATAATGCGACAGCACGGGAGATAATGTCAGAAGCGCTAAACGGGGAGTCTGATGCCAATCCTCGAATCACCCATCAGTCGGTACTGGTGAAGGCTAACGCTCCCAGGGTGCTGCTCGTAGAAGACAATGCTGACCTGCTCGAGCTGATGCGACAAGCGCTCTCTAAACAGTATCATGTGTTCACTGCTCACAACGGTAAACAAGCATGGAACATCATTCAGAAAGAACCGCTGGATCTCGTGATATCGGATGTTATGATGCCTGTCATGGATGGATTGGAACTTACAAAACTTATCAAAGGGGATAACAGCTATTGGCAATTGCCGGTTATCTTGCTGACTGCCAAAGATAAACAAGAAGATAAGAACGAAGGCTATGCCACTGGTGCAGATGCTTATCTGACCAAGCCATTCTCTTTCGAAGAGCTGATTCTTCGCGCGGATATGCTTCTCACAAACCGGGAAAAGACACGTCAACGGGCTTCGAAAGAGGCAAAGAGTGAAGCTGCAAACGATGTACAAGTGCATAGCAGCGATCCTGACAAGGTATTCTTAGAGAAAGCGAACGATATGATCATGGAACATTTGGAAGACACAGGATACGACCGTGAACGTTTCGCTCAAGACATGCTTGTGAGTTCGTCCACGCTCTATAATAAGATTCGAACACTGACAGGGAAAACAATCACGGAATATGTCAATGACATCCGCCTGAACGAAGCCTGTAAAATTCTGGCAGCTGAACCGAATGCTACCATCGCCGATGTCGCTGCCCGGGTCGGTTTCAATACCCCGAAATATTTCTCACGGTTATTTAAAAATAAATATGGGGTAGGGCCGAAAGAGTATAAGTAAGTAGCCCTCTGGGCCCTCTCCCATCCCTTCCCCCACCCAGGGAAAAGGCAAAATAGTATCTTAGGTGTTGCACTCGTGGTCGCCCATGTTGGTAAGAAAAGCATCAACGCCTGAAACATATTAGCCCTCCCTCTGGATGGGGGGAGGGTGGGGAGAGGGCCGTCGAGAGCAGTAAAGGGCTTTTTTAGAAGATATTCTGCGAGAATATCGCCTTTCTCACATCATCCTCATGATCATAGATGAAACGGGCAACGATACTCGAAAGAATAGCTGAGGTTGTAAGCGACAACGGATACTTCAGACGATCAAGAATACTCTTCAGCGCCGGATCAATATAGATTGTCGCCGGACGACCGCCCCCAGTCTTATATTGTTTAGCCAGATCAAGGAAGAGATCCCAGGAATCTGCAGAATCGTCTTTCTGAACATGATATTCCTTCATCGTGTTCTCCTTCAAAGGACGACCACGCTGCTGACGCTCATCGGAACCTTCACGCTGATGCTCAGAGCCGATGGGACGATTGGAGCGCTCAACAATAGATTCTTCCTGAGCGCGGTCTCCATGAGAAGACTCCAAAGCATTAGTTTCAGAAGCATTCTCCGTGGAGTGGGAGACATTCTGTGCTGCAGGAGCTTCTTCTTTAACAGCCTCTACAGACTCTTTCTCTTCCGCATTCTTTGTAGTCGATTGTTCTTCAGCGGTTTTTGCGTTAGCATTGCCACCATCCTGAAGATCTCTCACGAGGTCAGCAAGACTTCCTGGCAATGTCACTCTTGTTTTATTTGTTTTTCCAGCCATCGTAGGTATATATTTATATGTGTGTTTATTTATATGTATGTATATACAATATAATGTATATACAAATGTATGTATATTTATATTATTCGCGCATTCTGCGGATCATGAAGTCGAAAGCAAGCTTGACAGCATCACGCTGAGAAGGTGTTATCTCCAAGGTATTAATACGCTTTAAAGAAGCGCGCGCAGTAATACGAGGAGTAACAGCACCCAACTGTTTGAAAATAGCATCCGTCTGTTTCCACATACGAAGTTCATCAGCGGTACCAATACGTACATCAATACGGTTTGGCACAAAGAACAGTTTTGCAGACATCTGTGGAGTAGCAGCCCGAAGCGCGTTGATAACCTGAACAAAGGTACCAGTAGAATCAAGGGTCTTCTCCTCATATTCATAAGGGCAGACGATGAAATCAGCATTCGTGAACATTGGAACTAAACCATCTTCGGAAACATTACCAGGAGAGTCAAACAAAACAAAACCCTCTGTCTCTGCAGCAGAATCCATCAGTTGCTGCATAATCTCTGGAGCCTGTACATCGAAATCCTGAACTTCATAAGGTGGCTCAAGGGTAGGGTAGAGCTCCAAATCCTTCTTGCGTTGCATCTTAATGGTCTTCTGCAGGTCAGTATCAATAACACAGACCTGCTGCTTTTTCCAAGCCAAATAATTGGCAAAGAGGATACAAAGCGTAGATTTACCTACACCACCTTTCTGGTTTGCGAAAACTATCTTTCTGTTCTTCATAGTCGAGAAACCTTTATATACATTATTATATATGTAATCAGCAATATATGTAAACAAGTAGAGAAATATTCATGTAAATATATATTAGTATACACAAATACATAAACATAACTATAAATGAATACATGTGCAAATTTAACCATAAATATTTAGACGTGCAAATAAATAGAGAAGTTTTTATTGATAAAAATGAAAAAGCAAAGATATAGTTATATGTTTATTTTAAAGTGCACATATGTATTTATTTCGATATATGTATATATAACAAATAAAGTAGTATATATATATGTATTTATATTAGATAACGAGATAGAAATATCAAAGAGGGAGAAAGAAGAGCTCACAAAAAAGATCAAGCAACGATGAAATCGACTAAAATTAATAAATAAAGATATATTTATATAGTTAAGTAATCCATAACTTCTTAATAATTAAGAGAAAAAAAGTGCTGAAAAGCAATAATAGAAAAGGGTAGGGTATACAACTAAAATGCTTTATATAAAAATATAGATATAGTCTTATATATTAATACAAATATACACATATATTTAGCACGATAGCGATGAAATGGATAAAGATATAGAGATAAGAATATATATACATATAGAAGTATTTGTTTATTTGTATATTTATATTTATAAATAATATTTTAAGGATATAAAGATATAGATAGGCAAATATATAAAGTTAGATATATGGTTATATATATATAGAAATATGGGGGTATATTGTTATATAAATATAAGTATATATATATTGAAAAGAAAGGTAAACGCTATGATAATATACTATGTGAGATAAATATATATATGCGTATTTATATATGTATAAGTACATAAGAATAGTAAAGTTTGGAGTAGAAAAGTCATCAAGCAGGCATATCAACCCTTCCCCTTTGGGGAAGGGATTAAGGGTTAGGGCTATATGGGATAGCTTAAAAATAACACTACATTCACTAGTGTCCACTAAACTTC
>DEKJ01000039.1:75482-104939 GCA_002353825.1 Prevotella sp. UBA2725
AAATATTTAAGTGGACACAAGTGCACTACATTAAATATAAACTTTATCCCAAGATAGTTATCTTTATAATTGCATCAGTAGTATCATATGATTAGTAGAGACGCGTAACTTATTGACTTACAATGGCTACATTGCCTACCTGGCGACACTTTAGGAACATGGTGCGACAAATAGGGAACCTGGTTGCGACAGATTGGGAACATGTCTGCGACAAATAGGGAACTAATATATGTTAACAGCGACAAAAAGGGAACAAGTTGGCGACAAATAGGGAAGATGTTAGGCTTTTTATGATGTCTCCTTTACAAAATTAGGCTATTATCGATGTTTCTGCTCTGTTGTTCCATAGATTTCAGGGATTAGAATGCGAAAATTGATGTTATTTACTTCATTTATTCTCAATAAGTTATCTAATAACTGCGACAAAAAGGGAAATTCATTCTTTTGTCGCACTCGGCCTTGCTGCGACAGATTGGGAGAATGCTGAATTTCATTGACATCATCGTAGGAATAGCCACCTAACTCAACTTACCGCTCCTACGGTTAACAGCATTGTAACATTGAGTTCACACCCTTGTAACATCCCCTCTGTACCTTTGCATCCGTATTCTATGGTGAAGTAATATATATCTTCCGAAGTATTATACACATATTTATTTTAGCTTTTAGATTAGCTACAAGTTTTCATTAGATATTTTTCATCAGGTATGAAGAAGATTGTTTTGACGGTGGCCTTGAGTGCCTCGTTCCTTCCAATGTGTTTCGCCGGACCTATCACAGGTGTGGTGAAGGACAAGAAGACGGGCGAGACGCTCATCGGCTCCGTAGTCCAGGTCAAAGGTCAGACAGATAACAGTACGACGACCGGCTTGGATGGTTCTTTCTCTTTGAAGAACCTGCCCGACCAGGGCACTGTAACCCTTGTTATCAACTATCTCGGCTACAAGCCAAAGGAGGTGACCGTCACGTTGCCGCTAGACAAAGATCTCAAAGTGGAGATGGAACCTGACACGAAAGAGCTCAAGGAGGTTGTCGTCAAAGGGTTCCGCAGCAACCGCACCGATGTCAGCGCTGTGACGATGGTCAAAAACTCACCGCAGGTACTCAACGTCATGAGTGCTCAGGCCATCCAGCTTTCTCCGGACGTCAACGTGGCGAGTGTGCTTCAGCGTGTATCAGGTGTGACGATGCAGCAGGATGCTTCCGGTGAAGCTTCTTACGCTATCCTCCGCGGTATGGACAAGCGTTACAACTACACCCTCGTCAATGGTGTGAAGATGCCGAGCCCGGACGACAAGAACCGTTATGTGCCGTTGAACCTCTTTCCCTCAGACCTCATGGACCGACTTATCGTCGCTAAGTCATTGACAGCTGACATGGAAGGCGATGCTGCCGGTGGTGTTGTTGACATGAACATGAAAGACGCACCGGGTGAGTTCCGTCTCCAGGCCAATGCTGCCGTGGGAGCCAGCGACTTCTTCTGGCAGGGCGACAAGAATGCCGGACCGTTCGGCACCATCGGCTACGATTATCTCAGTGCCAAGCGCGGCGAGATCACCAAGAAAGCACCTTACGAGCGCTATGGCAGCTCTTACGACGCTACCGCTAACGACTTCAAAAACGGCGGTGCACAGATCACCCGTCACAGCCTGCCGATGCCGAACATCAATGCCGGCCTCTCCGTCGGCGACCGTTTCTGGCAGAAACGGCTCGGTGTGCTTTTGGCTGCTAATGTGCAGAACACCTACCGCGGCACAGAGCGAGACCTTAATAAAGAGGTGATGGCCAACGGCGAAGAGGCAGAATATATCTCCGCCATCAAGAAGCGTCTCTATTCTATCCACGACCTCAATCTCGGCCTGCATGGTAAGTTGGACCTCAACTTCAACAACCACAAGATAGAGTGGTACAACATGCTCGTTCGCCGGCGTGAGGACAACACGCGCTATGGAATGACCATCACCACCGATTATGACTTTGATCTCACCCGAGGCAACTGGACGCGCTCCGACGAGATGCGTACCATGACACAGACGCAGACGATCTTCGCCTCCAACCTCAAAGGTACTCACCATCTGACGAAGCATTTCACTGTCGACTGGTCCGGCCTCTTCGCCGATGCACGCGAGAAAGACCCTGACCGCGTCTATACGACCATCAAAAATACGGTGACAAACAACACCGTCTCGAAGATCTTCCCTGCCTCTCAGGAGCGTCGCTTCCAACACAACGACGACAAAGACTGGACAGGCTATTTGAATCTGACCTGGGAGACTCCTTTTGAGCATCATTTCAAAGCTCTCTGGAAAGCCGGTGCGATGTATCGTAACAAGAAGCGTAACAACCGTTACTATTCTTATATCTTCTCGCCGACCGACAATGGTGCGACGCTTTCAAGCAACGACGTCGATGCCTTCGATGGGATCGACTGGACACTGAAGACACCGCGTTCGCAGGCATCGCAGCTCAACTACGACTCTAAGGAGCATATCGGTGCTGTCTATGGCATGGTGACACTCTCTTCGAAACTCGGCGAGCTCATTGCCGGTTTCCGTGCAGAGCATACCAACCAGATCTATACCATGCTCCAGCGTTTCCAGACCACAGGCTCCCTCGGTGAGCAGTCTTACTGGGATTATCTCCCCTCTGCCTCACTCCGTTGGAAGCTCAACAAGAAGATGAACATTCGTTTCAACTACTATAAGAGCATCAACCGCCCTGGATTCTATGAGCTTGTGCCTTACCAGATCGACGGGGAGGACTACACGGAGAAAGGTAACCCTCTGTTGAAACGTGCGCGCATCGACAACCTCGACCTCCGTTGGGAGTGGTTCCCTTCTCAGAACGAGCAGGTGCTCTTCGGCGTCTTCTACAAATATCTGAAGGATCCTATTGAGACCACCTTCGACGTGGATCAGCGCCAGACCAACGCCAGCTATTACATGCCGCAGAACCTCGGTAATGCCAAGAACTACGGTCTTGAGCTCGACGTCATCAAGTATATCCGTCACTTCGGATTCAAGGCTAACTACACGTACACTCACTCTGCTATCACGACGACGAAGAAGCACTATACAGCCAAGAACCAGTTGGAGGATGTCGACCAGACCCGTCCGTTGGTCAACCAGGCACCGCACACCGCCAACCTCTCCTTATTATATAAGGACACGAATCATGGATGGAACGGTCAGCTTGCTGCTTCCTACACGGGTACACGTCTCGTCCTCGTCTCGCCTTATCTCAACTCCGATGAGTGGGAGCGTCATTTCTTCTCGCTCGATCTCAGTGGTGAGAAGCGTTTCAAGAACGGTCTCGCAGTGTTCATCAAGGCTAACAACCTGCTCAACGCCAAGCGTGAGCGTTACCTCAAGACCGTCAACGAGTTTGACCTCAACCTCCCGGGCCAGCGCTCCGACCGTACCATCGTCGGTTCTTACCGCTTTGGCCGTACGTTCCTCGTGGGTGTGAGGTATAGCATGTAAAGCCCGCCTTGTGGTATCGCCAAGTCCTGTGTGCCGCCGTTTACGGCGGCAACAAGTCGCAAAACAAAACAAACAAAACAACAAAACATACAATATCATGAAAGCATCATTCTTAGCAGGTTCCGTTATGTTGCTGGCTCTTGCTGCTGGCGTGGCATCCTGCGAAAACGAGAATATCAATCCGTACGACTATGCTGCCAAGACGGATACCATTACCATCAATACCGGTGACGAGAACACGGTGAAGACCTCCGTTGCCTCTTATCCTACAGGCTCCATCGTCTGGACCCACGACACCACGCTGACCTCTTCGTTCAAGGTGCCAGAGGGCGCAGCGCTCTATATCGAGCCGGGTGTGAAGGTAACAGTCGCTGCTAAGCCTACAGAGGATCACCCCGTGGAGATTGTGGCTCTTGGTAACCTCTATTCTATGGGAACAGCCGAAAAACCTGTCGTCATCAAGTCGGACAATGGCAAGGCTAACGACTGGGGCGGCATCATCTGCGGATACAACTGCAGTGAGGTCGTGCTGAGCCATACCGAGCTTGCCGATGCCGGTGCCACTCCTACCGAGAGCTCACTCTCTTTCCAGAACAAGCTCTTCAAGACAACCATCGACGGTGGTGTGCCTGCTTTCCATTTCTGCAATACCAATGGCCGCTTCGCTATCGTCGACTGCTTCTTCCACGACAACTACAACGACCAGACTTACTTCACGGGTGGCAGTGGTGTCATCTATGGCTCTACCTTCGCCGACAGTGGTAACGAGAGCGACGGTGGTGAGGCCATCAACGTCAAGTCAGGTTGCACACTCGATATCGCCTACAACCTCATCTACAATGCCTGCACCAATGCTTTCAAACTCTCAGATGCCGGCGTAGAGAAGAACTTCGCTTCAAAACTTATCATCTACAACAATACGGCTGTCGACTGTGGCTGGCGCCGTACCAAGAACAAGAAGGGTGGTAACGTATGGTTGGAGAAGGCTATAGCTCCGACACTCGTCAACAACCTCTTCGTAGACAACCGTTATGGTATCCGTCAGCCGGCTAAGGACGGTGGTGACATTGAGCACAGTGTGCTTGCTCCTAACTATCTCTTCGCTTCTACCGCTACAGGCGTGAAGCAGCAGGCCAAAGACTACTCAATGATCGTGTGGGACGACAAAAACATTACAAGTTCGGCTCCCGAGGATCTTTCTAAGCTTTTCGTCAACTTCGCTCAGAGCGACAAGATGAATATCAACTGTGAGAGTGACGATGTAGCCAAAGGTGCTCCTTTGACATGGAACACTGCATGGGACTTCCATCTTCAGAGTGGTGCTGTAGCCCTCACCGGTGCCACCACATCTATCGTGCGCAACTTCCCCACCGGCCTTGCCTTCTTCGGCATGAAGAAAGTGAAGTGGGTCAACAGCAGCGATGACCAAGACTATTATTTCACCGCTCCGGCCCTCAGTGCATTCTTCGGTGCTTACGGAATTAAGTAATTTCTTATAAACAATAGGGCGGCCCTTGTGGCCGTCCTAACCCGCAAAAACAATTTTCACATGAAAAACATTCTTCGTTCTCTCTTCCTGCTCCTTCTCCTTGCAGGAAATATCTTCTCTGCCAACGCCCAGACGCCGGACGTATGGAAGCAGATGAAGTCATCTGTCAACCTCTACTGGGTCAACGACATGGGTCGCAATGGTTACTATGACCAGAAGACCATCGCTGAGCTCATGGGTAAGATGGCACTCACCGTCGGCCCTCAGGCAGTCATCGCCGTGGGTGACATCCATCACTTCAATGGTGTGCAGAGCACGTCCGATCCCCTGTGGATGACCAACTACGAGCTCGTCTATTCCAACCCCGAGCTCATGTGTTTCTGGTACCCTGTCATGGGTAACCACGAGTATCGTGGCAACACACAGGCAGTCCTCGACTACCGTAATGTGAGCCGTCGCTGGAACATGCCGGCCCGTTACTATTCGAAGGTCTTCTCCGGTAAGGGCTGCACCGTGCGCATCGTCTTCATCGACACCACACCACTCATGGACTGTTACCGCAACGACCCTGAGACTTATCCCGATGCTTGCAAGCAGGACCGCGACAAGGAACTGGCATGGATCGACTCTACACTGACTGCTGCCCATGAGGACTGGGTCATCTGCGTCGGTCACCATCCTATCTATGCTCAGACACCGAAGAAGGATGTTGAGCGTGCCGATATGCAGAAATATCTCCTGCCCGTGCTGCATCGCCATCCCAACGTAGCTGTCTATGGCTGTGGTCATATCCACAACTTCCAGTACATCAAGAAGGCCGGTGATCCCATCAACTACTGGGTCAACTCCGCTGCAGCTCTTTCACGCCCCGTACAGCCTACTGACGGCACGAAGTGGTGCGATCCCTCCACTGGCTTCACGATCATCAGTGCCAACAAGCAGCAGCTCACGCTCTATGCCATCAACAAAGACGGCAAGATCCTCTACACCCTGCCGATGAAGAAATAATCCGGATTTTCATTTATAAAGGGGCGGTCCAACAGGGCCGCCTCTTCGTTTTTGTACAAAATTGTACCTCTTTTACACAATAGTTCACATCTGTGACAAAATAATTAGCTACCTTTGCATCTAAGTAAACTACCCCCTGAAAACGTACTTTTAGATGTAAAGCATGCAATAAAACAATAAAACACAGATATGAACATTTTCAACTACATCATTCAGCTTGGTGCATCGGTGATGATGCCAATCATCTTCACCATCATCGGCCTGTGCATCGGCATGAAGTTCGGAAAGGCCCTCAAGTCGGGTCTCTATGTCGGCGTCGGTTTCGTGGGATTAGGTATCGTCACGGCCCTCCTGACCGACAACTTCAAGGACCCGTTGCAGGCCATTGAGAACATCTTCTCGCTCAACCTGAGCGTCTTCGACATGGGTTGGCCCGCTGCAGCCTCTGTCGCTTACAACACTGCCGTAGGCGCACTCATCATTCCGATCTGCCTCGGCATCAATTTCCTCATGATCATTACGAAGACCACACGTACCGTCAATATCGACCTGTGGAACTACTGGCATTTTGCTTTCATCGGCGCCGTGGTCTATTTTGTCTTTGATGAGAGCCTCCTCTGGGGTTATTTCGCCGCCATCGTGTGTTATATCATCACGCTTGTCATGGCAGACCTCACAGCCGACAAGTTCCAGAAATACTATGATCTGCCTGGTATCTCCGTGCCGCAGCCGTTCTGTCAGAGCTTCACGCCGTTCGCCATCTGTATCGGCTGGCTTCTCGACCGTATCCCGGGCTTCGACAAGCTCAACATCGATGCTGAAGGACTGAAGAAGAAGTTCGGTGTCCTCGGTGAGCCTCTTGTCCTCGGTGTCATCGTCGGTATGATCATTGCTGCCGTGGCTCATGTGGGCGACTACAAGACGCTCGGAGCCTTTAAGGTCATCAAGGACGTTCTCTTCCTTGGTGTCACGATGGGTGCCGTCATGGAGCTCATCCCGCGTATCACGAAGCTCTTCATCGATGGCTTGATGCCAATCTCTGACAAGACGAAAGAGGTCATAGCAAAGAAGTTCAACGGTAAGAAGATCCATATCGGCATGAGTCCGGCACTTGTCATCGGTCATCCTACGGCCCTTGTCTGCACCCTCTTCCTCATCCCGACTTACATCATCATCTCCGTCGTCCTTCCCGGTAACCAGTTCCTGCCTTTGGCCTCTCTTGCCGGTCTGTTCTACCTCTTCCCGATCATGCTGCCTTACACGAAGGGTAACGTGGTGAAGACGTATATCATCGGTCTCGTGGCACTGCTTCTCGGCCTGTGGTTCGTCACCGATATGGCTCCTGACTTCACGAAGGCTGCTGCTGCCGTCTATGCTCAGACACAGGACAAGGCTGCCCATGTGCCTGACGGTTTCCAGGCTGGCAGCATGGACTTCGCCTCCTCCCTCATCGGTTACGTCATCTACGCCCTCACGAAATATGCTAAATATGTTGGTATGGCTATCCTCACCGTCATAACGGTCGTGATGATGGCAATCAACCGTCGTCGTATCGTTAAAAATCAATTATAATATGAAGAAAATACTTTTGTCTATGGCAATCATGTTTGCTGCCGCCACAGCTTCTGCACAGGGCTGCTGGAAAGGCTACGAGGTGAAGGCTGAGAACAGCTACACCAACTATAATGTGCGTTATGCCTGCAACCCGATGGACGCCAAGCATTACGACACACAGCGTATGCGTGGCGAGTTCCTCATCGAGAAGGTCTTTGCACCGGGTGAGGTTAACTGGACCTACACGATGTTCGACCGTTTCCTCATCGGTGGTGCTGAGCCAACGACGACTCCGCTGAAGCTCACTTCCATCGCTCCGCTTTATGTCGATGCCTCCAAGGGTACGAATGGCCGTAACCTCCTCGACAACCGTGAGCTTGGCATCATCAATGTCGGTGGCGAGGGCACCGTCACCGTAGACGGCAAGAAGTATGACCTCGGTTTCGAGGAGTCACTCTATGTCGGAAAGGGTGCTAAGGACATCACTGTGGCGAGCAAGGATGCTGCAAAGCCCGCTAAGTTCTATATGAACTCCGCCTGCGCACATGTCAGTTACCCGACCGTGAAGGTCGATCTTAAGCACGCCAATAACATCAAGGCAGGCAGTGCTGCAGAGAGCAACGACCGTGTCATTCATCAGGTCATCATCGACGGTGTTGCAGGTGTGCACACCTGTCAGTTGCAGATGGGTATCACTGAGCTCAAGTCCGGTTCTGTATGGAACACGATGCCTGCTCACACCCATCTCCGCCGCATGGAGACTTATTTCTATTTCAATGTGCCCGAGGGTCAGAAGATCTGCCACATCATGGGTGAGCCACAGGAGACGCGCACGATGTGGATGAACAACGAGCAGGCTGTCATCAACCCCGAGTGGAGCATCCACTGCGCTGCCGGCACAAGCAACTACACCTTCATCTGGGGTATGGCAGGTGAAAACCTCGTCTACACCGACATGCAGGTCGTGAAGATCCCGGACTTAGAGTAAAGCCCTTCCCCTTAATCCCCTCCCCAAAAGGGATCTCAGGCAAGGGTTTCACCGTAGGGGCGGCCCTGGTGGCCGCCCTAACCCCCGAATGGCAAATTCAACAATAGGGCGGCCCCTAACCTAACCAACCGCCCCTACGGTGAACTCCGATTGTCTGCATCGGCTTTTCACGACTTCCCACGACATACAGTGTAATGGTCGTAAAAAGATGTCTTCGCTAAGTAAAAAACGTCAGAGTTTTGTTGTGTGTATGGAATAAAACTCCTATCTTTGCAAAAAAGGTAAGTATGAATACAACATCTATTGATTATAATGACACAACCTTTCCATGGTCGTTATTAGACAATCTCAGTGATAAGATGAAGATTGCTATTATCAACCGTTTAAGCGATGCTTTACTTCATCCAAAGTACTCTGCGAAGGCAGCTGAGACTGATGATAGTGGTATTGTCGGATTATGGTCTGATGCTTTACCTGATGACTTCGATTTGATGAAATTACGCAAGGCAAACCATAAAATAGTTGAACTATGAGTAGAGAGAAATATCTCATTGATTCGAACATCTGTATTATGGTTCTTCGGAACTTCTATAATGCAGAAGAGGTCTTTGAACTGATTAAAAAGGAAAATTGTTACATCTCTGAGATAACTCTCTATGAACTGTGGTGTGGAAATGAAATTGCAAAATCGCATAAGATAGGCTATCGGGAACAGAAGTTGGATAAGTTCCTGAGCTATTTTAAGGTACTCCCTATTTCAGAAGTGATAAAATCTGCGGCAATAGAGAAAGCGAGGTTACAGAGTGTTGGCCTCCCTTTGGAAGATGATTTTGACTTGCTCATAGGCTGTAGCTCAGTATATTATGGGATGACTATGGTAACAGATAATATTCGTCATTTCAAGAATATCACTGGAATAAAGATTCAGGACTGGGTTGAGCGATAATATAATACATTAATTGCCATTAATCGTCCGTTAATTCGACATTAATATTGTTGTCAGTTAACGGGTCATTAATGGCAATTGTCGTTTTATGAATATTGCAGGATGCGGCCCCTGTGGCCGCCCGCCACTTAGTCTCCCCACACGCTCTGTGGCTTAGGAATGGAGCTCTCGAAGCCGCCGGCAGAGATATAGCCGTTGTGATAGATGCTGTTGCCACTATAACCCAAATCATTGTCATCGGAGGCGAAGAAGCCACGCTTTGCATTGTTCTCCGTACGGAGGATGCTGCCTTTATTGGGAAGGACTGCCATTATGTCATCATAAGGTTTGATGACGTCTATTTTTGGTGTGATATACATTATGATGAGTTAATGTCTAATTGGAATCGTCTTACCCAATGTGAAGCTCCGGTTAAGATAGAACCATTAAAATGATTTTGATATGGAACAACATAACTTTCTAAAGGTCACACATGCTGATTATTTAGGTGGCCATACGTTGAGGATGACTTTTAACAATGGTGAAGTTCGTACGCTTGATTTTACACCATTGACTAAACAAGGTGTATGCAGGAAGCTGAAGGATCTTAATTATTTCAAGAACTTTACGCTCGATCCTTATACAATAGACTGGAATAACGAGATAGGGTTTGCACCAGAATATCTTTATTCTGTTTCCACATTGGTAGGCAGAGCATAGAATATTGTAAGTAGGTACATGCTCATACATTAATTGCCATTAATCGTCCGTTAATTCGACATTAATAATTTCTGTCAATTAACGGATCATTAATGGCAATTGTCGTTAAGAAGCAAAACAGTGGATGCTCCCTGTCTTCCTTATTCTTTCTTCCTTCTTCTTTAGCTTCGCGACAAAAGTGCGAAGCGTCAGTCGTCCCACACGCTCTTGAGCTTTGGTAACTGTACCTCTTCCGTTCCTGGCAGTTCCTCAGGGATGGTTCTCTGCCATCTCTTTGCTCTGTTCTCACCGTCAAGACCGGGGCTTACGGTGGTAGGGAAAGCAGGATCTCCATCGCAGAGATCCCTGTCCATGGTGATGACGCATATTTTGGGGATCATATATTTTGTTTTCATTGTGTTATCCTTTTTGTTTACTGTTTAATGAATTTCTTACCGTTCTTAATGTAAAGACCGGGAGCCAGATTGTTGATGTCTGTACCGATGTATTCTCCATTGATGGAATAGATCTTACCATCTCCTGCCGTTAGGTCTTTAACGGTTATACCTTTTATTGCTGTCACTGTGCCATCGGCGTTGAACAGTGTGATACCTACGGTGCTTTGTTTAGCTCCTGATATAGCTGCGTTGTCGGCCACGAAAGCGCGGAAGCGACCGAAGTAACCAGTTGATGTCGGCGTCACCATCCATTGTAATAAAAAGATACGGGGTTGTGCATCTGTTGTCAGAAACGACGCTTTTTTGCTCTTGTTGTTTGAAATAAGCAGTTCTGCCTTTCTAATTGTTATCACTAAACAGCCTTGCAGGCAAAGGTGTCACTACACTGTTACCTTTGTCACTCGTTAACCAGAGAACCGGAACCCACCTGATATCTCGTCGTTCGTCGAACGTCAGACGATTGTTCGTCGAACGTCAACCGATTGTTCGTCGAACGTCAGACGATTGTTTGTCGAACGCCAGCCGATGAAAGCTAATCTTCCTCGCCTTTTCTGCTCAAAGCGAGCGATAGCGAGCATAAGTCGTGAAGAGTCGATGCAAAATGTGCAGTAGGTTGATGCTAGTCTCTTTGAGACATTAGTATGCATTTAAGAGAACTTAAAATAAAGTTGTCGATGTTGTATCAGTTGTTTATGTTGTCGGAAGCTTTTCCAACAACCGGTACAACTTATACAACGGGGACAACATAAATGTTTGGTATCGATTGCAGCATCGGCTTTCCACGACATCCCACGACATTTCAAGGTGTGTTTCGGCACCCTGCATTGCGCTCTGCGTACATGATGTTTCTCGGATGATGCTCAAGGACTTCTTTGCGCAGCGACTCATCGTCGAGGTGCGTATATATCTCTGTTGTTCCGATGTTAGCATGTCCGAGGAGCACCTGGATGACACGGAGGTCAGCACCACCTTTGAGCATGGCCGTGGCGAAGGAATGGCGGAGGGTATGCGGCGAAATGGTTTTCTTGATACCTGCAGCCTCTGCCTGCCGCTTCACCATGATGAGGATCATGACACGCGTGAGGTGATGGCCGCGGCGGTTGAGGAACACATAATCCTCCTCACCCGGTTTGATCTTCATCTTCTTGCGGTCCTCGAACCACAGTTGCAGTTCGTGGATGGCACGGTCGGAGATCGGCACGAGCCGTTCCTTGTCGCCCTTGCCCACGACGCGGATGAAATGCTCATCGAGGTTCAGGTCCGACAGTTTGAGGTTCGTCAGTTCCGAGACCCGCAGTCCACAGGAGAAGAGCGTCTCGATAATGGCGCGGTTGCGTTGTCCCTCGTTTGTCTCCAGGTCGATGCTGTCCTCGAGTTGGTCTACCTCCTCCGTCGTGAGGTATGTCGGCAGGTGCTTTGGCAGGACGGGTGACTCAAGGAGCTCCGTGGGATCGACCTCAAGATAGCCGTCAAGGGTAAGGTAACGGTAGAAAGAGCGCACGCCGAAGAGGATGCGCGACTGCGACCGCGCTCCGATATTATACTCGTGGAGCGAGGCGGCAAACTGTTCCAGATCCTCGAGCTTCACCTCTAACGGCGACAGGTGATGCTCGTGGAGGAACCGCATGAAGTAGCCTAAGTCGTGACTGTAAGCCTCCTGCGTGTTGACGGAGTAGTTACGGTCCAACTTCAGGTATCGCATGAAGCGGCGCACAAGGTCTGCTTCGGGAGATAGCACCTTCTGACCTTTATTTTGTGCCTTATTTTGTGTTTTATTATCTGTTTTGTTTTGCAATGTCACGCTTTATCTTTAATTTTGTGTCAAAGTTAATCATTTGTTGGCAGAAATGAAAAAGATTCAGATAATAAACGGACCAAACCTTAACTTGTTGGGCGTACGTGAGCCCGGCATCTATGGCAACAGCAGTTTCGAGACGTACCTCCCGAAACTGCAGAAACTGTTCCCCGATGTAGAGATCAGTTATTATCAGAGTAACATCGAGGGTGAGCTTATCAACAAAATGCAGGAGGTAGGCTTCTCTTACGACGGCATCGTGCTCAATGCCGGTGCTTACACCCATACGAGCATCGCGCTCCTCGACTGCATCCGTTCGCTCCGTTGTCCCGTCGTCGAGGTACATATCAGTAATGTGCACCAGCGTGAGGAATACCGTCACCACTCAATGATCAGCGCTGGCTGCAAAGGTGTCATCTGTGGTTTCGGATTGCGGAGCTACGAGCTCGCTGTGCGCGGACTACTTAACGATGATTGAGGGTAGGCTACGCTATTCGCTACGCGATGTAGTTCTGAACATAAATTTCCGTCAATGACCATTAATTGACGACAATTATAATTTTCAATTTCCGATAATTGATAAATTAATTAATGCATAATTAACGGCTAATTAATGGCAATTAATGTTTAAGTAGCCGCAAGGCGGCGTAACTATTTATTTATAAATGTAGACAATGATTGAGCCAGAAGATATCGTCGACTATGCCACGGCGCACTCCGATCCGGAGGGTGACTATCTCTATCGGTTGTGGCGTGCCACGAACATCCACACCGTCCATGGACACATGGCTTCAGGCCATCTCCAGGGTCGGCTCTTGAAGATGCTCGTGATGATGTTCCGGCCCCGTACGATCCTTGAGGTCGGCACCTTCTCCGGTTATTCAGCGATATGCATGGCGGAAGGACTGAGCCTCTCCCCGCCCCTCCCCCGTAGGGAGGGAGTAGAGCCTCCGAAATGCTCTGAGGGTATCACATCTCCCTCCCTACGGGGGAGGGCTGGGGAGAGGCCTGAGAGTTCTTCGGGTGTCCGTCCTCTCATCACTTTCGAGATCAACGACGAGATGGAAGACTTTACGCGGAAATGGATCGAGGGCTCTGATGTCGCCGATCTCATCGACTTCCGCATCGGCGATGCCGTGAAAGAAGCACCAAAGCTCGGTGTGATGTTCGACATGATGTTTCTTGACGGTGACAAACGCACGTATGTGGAAACCTACGATGCCCTCTTCCCCTTATTAAATAAAGGTGGCATCATTCTCGCCGACAACACGCTGTGGGACGGGCATGTCATCGACCCTGCCTACGACCGCGACAGTCAGACCATCGGTATCCGCCGGTTCAATGACCTCATTGCCCATGACGACCGCGTGGAAAAGGTCATCGTGCCGATACGCGACGGACTGACCATCATCAGAAAGAAGTAATTGTGAACAAACGCTACATACATTTAAAAAGCGTTTCTAAAACGTCGATTTGCGAAATGTCATTTCAAACAATGTATTAATCTATTAAATCTAACCGTGTTTTCTTGGAGGATTGGGCGATAGTTTATAATTTTGCGAATGAAAAGAACGCGAAGATATGTTTTATAAACTATCGATCGCAAAGTTACTAATAAATATTTTAATATGCAAGAAAACAACTATTCAAACCAGTTGATGACAGGTTATTTTGATGCAGCCGCTGTTGTGAAGGACCTCCTGTCACGTCCTACAGGGAGTGTGCAGTGGCATTCGACGAAGCGTTGTCTCATAGAGCTTGTCACGGCAGCAGCCGACGAGCGTGTGCTGACCAACGGGCATGGCGAGCCAGCCAGTCGCACGTTCCTCAGTCAGCGTGTCTTCCGTGCTGTGGGCATGGCTCCTCCTAAGCCTCGCCACCTCCATTCCGTCGTCTACCGCATCCGGAACAGAGTGATGCAGCAGCCACCACTCGAAGTAAGAGTAAGAGAAGGACTTATGTAATATAGACATTCTATATGAGAAAGCGATACATCAACCTATTTATAAAATTCAACATTATGACAACAAAGACTATTCAGGATTCAGTGCACGCAATCGCGCACGACATCAATTCATCAACATCTGCCAAGGCACCTAACACACCATCAACACCCAACGCCCTATCACCCAACACCTATCTGTCCCCTCACTTCCGTCTGATAGAGTTCACGCGGTCGGGTGAGGCCACGGACCGTGGACTGGACAACACACCGGGCGAAGCAGAGATTGAAGCATTGCGCGCACTCTGTGAGAACATCCTTGAGCCGATGCGGCATCGTTTTGGTGCCATCTACATCACATCGGGTTACCGCTCGCGGCGCGTCAACAACGCCGTCGGAGGAGTAGGAGGCTCGCAGCACACACATGGTGAGGCTGCAGATATCCTGCTCTCGACATTCAACGACTGGCGCGAGGCGGTAGAGTTTGTCAGGCATCTCGATTTTGACCAGCTCGTCATCGAGCCGCTCCATGATCCGCGGCCACGGTGGCTGCATGTCAGTTACACCAAGCGGCATCCGAACCGCCACAACATCATCTTGGGCGACCATAAGATGTAGGCCGTGGACGACTATTATAACTGGTTTTGTAAGATATTGCTTCTTTTCGTTGGCAGTATCTATTTTTTCCTTTATCTTTGCAAATAACTAATTAATATACTTTTTACCTGTGCATCGGGCGCATATCGTTGAACATCAACGATATGTGCTCTGCGCCGGGACTTTTGACGTATAAGGAACATAGAATTTTTTCTTTTTGAACATTAATTCCCATTAATTAGTCATTAATTATTAAGGTTGATATAAACAATATTATTTTATGAAGGACTTTTCTGTTTATGCAACATCTGTATATAAGATAATAGGTGCTGCAATGGAAGTACATCAAATATTAAGTTTTGGTCTTCTCGAACCGGTTTACCAAGAGGCGTTACAGATGGAGCTGTACCTTCGAAAAATTGATAGCAAAAGAGAACAAGGAATAGATATCTATTATAAGGGGCAGATGCTTACAAAGAAATATAAGATGGATCTTGTAGTTGACGATATAATTATCGAAACGAAGTCTGTAGAACGTCTTTTACCAGAGCATCGGGCACAATTATTCAACTATCTTCGTTTGACACACAAGCCGGTTGGACTCTTAATCAATTTTGGCGAGGAGAGTCTTAAAGCTGAGCGTTGGATTTACGATGAAGAGACAAATAGATGTTTTCTTACTGACAAGAACTTACAACCCATCAACAAGATAGGACTATAATTTTTATGTGGGATTGTTTTTCTGAACATTAATTTCCATTAATTATCCATTAATCTTTGATTAAATATTAATGCCAAATTAACGGTAAATTGTTGGCACTTAACGTTATAAAAATAACTTAACTTTATAAAAACAACTTAAGGTGGACAAGAAACTATTGATGCGGGTCACAACCGCAGATATATCGTTGGAGGGGCTGCTACGTGGACAGTTGCAGTTCCTCAATCAGTATTATGATGTCGTTGGTGTAGCCTCCGACACAGGATGTCTTGATTTTGTCGGTAAACGGGAGGGGATACGCGTTATCAATGTGCCGATGCACCGCCAGATCAGTCCGATGGCGGACCTGAGGTCGCTGCGTGACCTCTACCGCCTCTTCCGTCGCGAGCACCCCTGGTGTGTCCATGCCAACACGCCGAAAGGCTCACTCCTTGCCATGGCCGCTGCCTGGGCGGCACACGTGCCCCACCGCGTCTATCTCGTCACGGGACTGCGTTATCAGGGGGCGCACGGACCGATGCGCTGGTTGCTCAAGACGATGGAGCGCCTGACCTGCGCCTTTGCCACCAACATCATCCCCGAAGGCAACGGCGTGCTCCACTGTCTGCGCGAAGATCATATCACACGCAAGCCGCTGCGCGTGCTTCACTTCGGTAACATCAATGGTAAGGACACCCAGCGCCTTTCACGCCGGCAGACCGTGGCCGACATCACCAAACGACCCGTGGCCGAGATCGATGACGCTACTATCACGGCGTTTCGCGAAAGGCAGCGCGAGCATCTCGGTTTCGCCCCCGACGACTTCGTGTTTATCTTCATCGGTCGTATCATCTGCGACAAAGGCATGCGGGAACTCTGCACGACGATGCAGCAGCTCAAGGAGAGTCAACCTCACCTCCGCCTGCTCCTCTTGGGTAACATGGAGACAGGCGGTGCCATCCCTGAAGAGGTGCGCCATTTCTTCCTCACCGACAAAACCGTGAAATATGTCGGTGCGCAGTATGATGTCCGTCCGTTCCTCATGGCTGCCGATGCCCTGGTCTTCCCGTCCTACCGCGAGGGCTTCCCCAACGTGCCGATGGAGGCTGGCGCCATGGGCCTGGCATCTATCGTGACGGACATCAATGGCTCCAACGAGATCATCAAAGATGGTCTCAATGGTAAGATCATCCAGTCGCCGCTCGACAAGAAAGGGCGGCTGCGCGACATCACGCCGGCTCTCACCGAGACCATGGAGTGGTTCCTCGATCACCGTGAGGAGGTGGCACGTATGGCGGCCAATGCCCCGCGTATGATCCACGAACGCTATGAGCAGCGCGATGTGTGGAACGCCCTGCTGGAATTTTACAAGCATTTAGATTAAAACATTATATCATGCAAAGACGAGAGAAAAGAATCATTCTGTGCCTGGCACACATGTCGGGCAATGAGATGAAGTATATCCAGGAGGCCTTCGACACCAACTGGGTGGTACCCTTAGGGCCTAATGTCAATGCTTTTGAGGATGAACTCAAGCACTTCGTGACATCTAAGCCTTCTGAGCCATTATGGACCGGCGAGCCTTATCCGGCTTGTATCAACGTCCATGACACTGACCCCGATACTCTGTGGCAGGACGGCTACGAGGACCTGGCTGGCAAGCAGGTCGTGGCATTGGCCTCCGGTACCTCTGCTGTCCATCTGGCTCTGATAGCCCTTGGCGTCGGCCCCGGCGATGAGGTGATGTGTCAGAGTTTCACGTTCTGTGCCTCCTCGCACCCCGTGTGCTATCAGGGTGCCACACCTGTCTTCGTCGACTCTGAGCCGGAGACGTGGAACATGGACCCGCAGCTCCTCGATGAGGCTATCGCTGACCGCATCAAGAAGACAGGCAAGAAGCCAAAGGCGATCATCGACGTCTATCTCTATGGCATGCCGGCAAAGATCGCAGAGATCAAAGCGGTGGCTGACAAATACGGCATCCCACTCATCGAGGATGCCGCCGAGGGACTGGGCTCGCGCTACCGCGGCCGTGTCTGTGGCACCTTCGGCGACTACGGCGTGCTGAGCTTCAATGGTAACAAGATGATCACGACATCGGGTGGCGGTGCGCTCATCTGTCCCGACGCAGCAGCGCGTGACCGCGTGATGTTCTACGCCACTCAGGCTCGCGAGGGTTATCCTTACTACCAGCATGAGCATATCGGTTACAATTACCGCTTGTCGAACGTCTGTGCGGGCATCGGCCGCGGCCAGCTCACGGTGCTGCGCGAGCATATCGCCTGGCACCGGCATGTCGCCGAGCGTTATGCTGAGGCTTTCAGCCACATGGATGGCTTCACGTTCCATGCAGAGAAGAGCGCCGACAGCGAGAGTAACTACTGGCTCAATACCGTGCTCATCGATCCTGATGTGCGCATCAAAGGTCAGGAGAACGCGTATAAGACGACGGTAAAAGGAGCCGTCGGCGGTGCTGCGGGTGTCATCCATCAGGTCAGTCAGGCACGCACCGACTGTGAGCCGAACGATAATGTCGAGGCACTGCGCATGTGGCTAGACCAGTGCAACGTCGAGTCGCGTCCGTTGTGGAAGCCTATGCATAAGCAGCCGGTCTACAAGAATGTACCGGCCTACGTCAATGGCGTCAGTGAGAGCCTCTTCAAACGTGGCCTCTGTCTGCCGTCAGGACCGCTGGTCACCGATGCCGACATCGACTTCATCATCGAGAGCATCAAAGAGGCAACGCTACGCTAACGCTACGCTAAAGAAGAAAGAAGAAAGAATAAGGAAGACAGGGTGTTTTTTCAACGTTAATTGCCAACAATTAACCATTAATTTGTCATTAATTGATTTATCAATTATCGAGAATAGAAAATTATAATAATTGACGTCAATTAATGGGCATTAATGGCAATTAATGTTGGAAAAAAGTTCGTCCCTCATTCAACAAAAAAACGGTGACACCAATGGTGTCACCGTTTTTTATTCTTACTTCGCTTTCGAAGCTTAATGTATTCTTTCTTCTTTCTTCTTTAGCGAAGCGTCATGTATTCTTTCTTCTTTATTCCTTATTCCTTATTCTTTAGCGAAGCGTCTTGCCCCATTCGCGGCACTGCTTCTCAGCCTCACTGTCCGGTGCCCATTTGACCTTGAGCGGCTCGGCAGCGATCTCGAAGCCAGCCTCCTCTAAGCGTTGCTGGATGCGTTTCTCGGCGCCACCACCCCAACCGAAGCTGGAGAAGACAGCTGCCTTCTTGCCGCGGAACTTCATACCGTGGATCATCTCCAGGATGCCGGCGATGGCATACGTCATGCCGAGGTTCACCGTAGGACAGCCCACGAGGATCTCGCGAGAGCGGAAGGTCTCGAGGACGATATCGTTCTTGTCATCCTTCGTGGCGTTCATGATGACGACACGCGTCTCAGGATGCGCCTCACGGATACCATCGGCGATAGCCTCGGCCATGCGGCGTGTTGCCTGCCACATCGTGTCGTAGATGATCGTGATCTGGTCCTCCTGATAGTTGCTGTCCCATTTCTGGTAGCAGTCGAGGATATCCTTGATATGGTCGGTCCAGATAGCGCCGTGCGACGGAGCAATCATCTTCAGCGGCAGGTTCTTTGCAACCAGCTCGTCGACCTTACGCTTGACGTTGGGGTTATAGATATTGAGGATGTTGGCGTAATATTTCTCAGCCTCGCGGAAGAGGTCACGCAGGTTCACCGTGTCGTCGTAGAGACTCTCCGTGGCATAATGCTGACCGAAGACGTCGTTGGAGAAGAGGATCTGCTCCTTGTCGGCGTAGGTCACCATCGTGTCAGGCCAGTGGCACATCGGCGCTTCGATGAAATGCAGAGTGTTCTCACCGATGTTCAGCGTGTCACCAGTCTTGACATTCACGAAGTTCCAGTCCTCGTGATAGAGGCCGCGGAGAATCTGCTCACCTTTCTTCGTGCAGTAGATCGGCGTGTCGGGAATGAGCTTCATCAGCGCAGGCAGTGCACCCGAGTGGTCATTCTCGTTGTGGTTCATCACAATATAGTCGATATCGTGGAGGTCGATGGCCTCAGCGAGATGCGCCACAAACTCATGATCATAGGGAGTCCATACCGTGTCGATGAGCACGTTCTTAGCGTCGCGGATGAGATAAGCGTTATAGCTAGAACCAAAGTGAGTGGACAGCTCGTCGCCATGGAAGTGCTTCAGTTCCCAGTCGACCTTACCGACCCACGACACTCTTTCTGTTAACTTCTTCACGGCTTAGTCCTCCGGCTCGAAATCTTCCTTGCCTACGCCACACTCTGGGCAGGTCCAATCGTCTGGGAGATCTTCAAATGCTGTTCCGGGTTTGATGCCATTATCAGGATCACCTTTTGCGGGGTCGTAAACCCATCCGCATACTGTGCAAACATACTTTTTCATAATGCTAATGTATTAATTTGAAATAATTGCAATATATATGTTGCAAAGTTACGTTATTTATTTGAAATACCAAACGAATAACATGATTTTTTCTTCGGAATTTTGGATGGATAAGGTCCCCTGGGAGGAGATAATAGGATTAACCTCGGGCAAGGTGCAGCACCTCGAAGAGGTGCCACACGGTTAGCCCCACGTGAGGCGTAGCCGAAACGTGGGGTTTCGGATTGGCCGGTTTAATTTGACTACCGGCCTCGGAGAGGGCGAACATGGTTAACGTGAGGCGAAGTCGAAACCTGCATCCTGCCCATGTTCGCCCTCTTCGAGGCCGACCGTTCAACGTATGTTTATCGACCCGAACCCCAGGTTGCGTCAGGCCCCACCTCCATCCCCCTCCCCCGTAGGGAGGGAGAACCTTCCTTACCTGGGGCTAACCATGTGCAACCTCTCCGAGGTTGTATCCTTACCAGGCTATTCATGTTCAACCTATTCGAGGTTGTTTGTTTGGCCGCCCCTACAAAAAACATGTGGAAAAATTTGGCAGGGTGGGAAAAAACGTGTAACTTTGCATCCGCAATCCAAAATAATAGGGGCATAGCCCAGTTGGTTTAGAGCGCTGCAGTCACATTGCAGAGGTCATCGGTTCGAGCCCGATTGTCCCTACCTATCATAGAAAGGGTTAAACAATGAATCCGCCGTTTCTCGTGAAGAGAAGCGGCGGATTTGTTTTAGCCTCTCCCCATCCCTCCCCCGAAGGGAGGGGGTTGGGCACCGAGAGGTTAAGATGATAGATAGTTCCTTTTTATATCCCGCAGGATGTCAGGCCGAGTGTGGTAGCTACTGCTGTCAAAATCGATATGATCATATTGATGATCATCTTCCAGGTTTCTTTCTTGTTCATGATAGAGAAATAAAGGCCCCTCCCCGACCCTCCCCCGTAGGGAGGGAGAGTTAAACCGTGAAGGGGCGTAGTTAATTATAAAATAATAAGAGGTTGCTTGATTCCCCTCCCTACGGGGGAGGGGTTAGGGGAGAGGCCTATGGCTGAGTTGTTGTTGTTGTGCTGTCCTTCTTCTTGTTCTTGTCGAACTCTTCAGCGGTGATACCGTCGAGGAGAGTCTTGACAAAGTGGCCGGAACGGTGACCCTTGGCAGTAATGATGCCATTGGCGACGAACTTCACCTCGGGCTTGTAGAGAATGTGGTAACTCTTGATGTTGTTGGACGTGAAGTCGTTCTCCTTGTCTACTGGGCTAGACTTGATTCCGACCTGGAAGGCGCCGATGCCGTCGAGCACAACCGTCTGGGAGTTCTGGAGGTGGCCCTTCATGTAGTGGCTGAGCTCATTGAGCACTGCCAAGATGTCAGCCTGCGTGACGGTTGTGGAGTGGCTGATCTCCTCGGCGAGGTTCTCCATGGTGATGCGGCCGAGGCTCACGGCACGGCCGTACCACTTGCCGAACGACTTAGCCCCTGTGATCTTGTTCTGTTGCTTCTTGTAACGAATACTCATGATTCTTTCCTTTCTCTGATTATTAGATTGTTAAACAATAATAGTTGTGTCTCGGGATTGTGTTGAGCGCTCATTCCTTCTTTCGGAGGTTTCTTTCCTTTTGACAATGCAAAGTTACGACGATTTTCCGCGCGCGCCAAATAGGGTAGGGGAACGACAAGGGGCATATAAATAGTGTTAGCACCTCGAAGAGGTGCCACATGGTTAGCCCCAGGTAAGGAGCGAAGCGACGCAACCTGGGGTTGGTTGGTGGCATAAAAACCTTACCTGTCGGCCTCGAAGAGGGCGAACATGGTTGGGGTGATTGATAACCATGTTCGCCCTCTTCGAGGCCGGTACTCAGGTCTTCAGCACCATACTAACCCCACGTTTCGGCTGCGCCTCACGTGGGGCTAACCATGTGGCACCTCTTCGAGGTGCTTTCTTGTGGGGCTAACCATGTGGCCTCTCTGTTTCACGTTTGGTTCCCACCCACTGCCAATCACTGCCATTTTTTGACGATGGTCAAGAAAACGCGGGATTTTGGCAGCTGCAAGTGACAAAAACGGGAAGATTGGGGGAAAAGCACTAACTTTGCAGTGCAATTAAGCGAAAAGACACCGATGATAGAAGTGCTAAGGCACCTATATATAAGGTGTAAGGTAAAAGATAACTGGGGCAAGCGAGCCCCGAATGTTTAACTAATGTAGAAAGGATAACAATTATGAAAAAGATTATGATGAACATCAAAGCAACGATGAAGCGCGTCATGGCGTTCTACGTCAATGCAATGAACAACTATGGTGAGGCACTTATCCACTCGCGTGGGTTAGCGGGAGCATAAAGCCTCTCCCCAGCCCTCCCCCCGTAGGGAGGGTGAGAATACATAAAGAGCCCGTGGAAGTCAGCGTTATTATTGACGTAAAGACTTTCACGGGCTTTTTTCGCATCGACTTTTCACGACATCCCACGACATGTGGTTGATGTTTGCATCGACTTTTCACGACTTTCGGGTTGGGACTATATACAAACTCGAAGAGGTTAAACATGGTTAGCCCCAAAGCGCGTAAGCACCTCGAAGAGGTGCCACATGGTTAGCCCCAGGTAAGGAGCGAAGCGACGTAACCTGGGGTTTTGAATTGGATGGTTTAACCTGACCTGTCGGCCTCGAAGAGGGCGAACATGGTCGGGATGCTTTTTCGGTGAACATAGCGTCAATCATCACCCCACGTTTCGGCTACGCCTCACGGTAACCATGTTCGCCCTCTTCGAGGCCGGTCTTCAGGTCGTCCGCACCCGTCTTACCCCACGTTTCGGCTTCGCCTCACGTGGGGCTAACCGTGTGGCACCTCTTCGAGGTGCTGACTCCCACGCCATAGCGCGTTGATATCTTGCATCGGCTTTTCACGACGATTCACGACATTCTGCTCAAAGCGAGCGGTAGCGAGCATAAGTCGTGGAAAGTTGTGTCAAGTCGCTGCAGAGAAAGATGTTGCTAAGTCGTGGAAAGTTGTGTCAAGTCGCTGCAGAGAAAGATGTTGCTAAGTCGTGGAAAGTCGTGTCAAGTCGCTGCAGAGAAAAGTTGTTGCTGCCTAAAACATCAATTGCCATTAACCTCCCGTTAATTCGGTCCACGAAGGACACGAAGGTAACGGAAGATTAATGGCAATTGTCGTCTCTTGAAGCATATCCCTCCCTCCCCTGGGTGGGGGAGGGACTAAGGGTGGGGCCGTCAGAGGTATTCTTTTATTTCCACGGGTCATAACCTTTATAGGCTATGTCGCCCCAGTCGTTCCAACGCTTCGCGGCATCCAGGTCGCCACCGCCTATATCATCGCCGCCGGTGCCCGGACCGGTGTTATCGGTCTGCATGGCGCCATTATGCAGCGTGTTTTGTCCATCCGAACTCAGTCTTGGTGGTGATCCTGCAAGGATCTGTGAGCCGCTTGACTGGATAATCACAATCTCAGGTTTTATATATTCTTTCTTCATGATTTCAATTAGTTTGGTCATTTTACAACGTATTTGTGTCCTCCCATGAGGTAGATGCCGGGCGCGAGACCCTGGAGGTCGTTCGTGCTGCGCACCTGACGGCCCTGGAGATCGTAGACACCCGCGAAGGCGGCTGTCGTTGCCTCGTTGAGGTCATCGACAATCTCGTCGATGGCAGTTGTTGTACTGCCTGCTACCTCAGCACCGGTAATCCAGAAGTCAGCTATTTTTGCTGGGCTCGTCGTTTCACCCGTCTTGATGAGATCCTTTCCTTCGGGATCTGTGGAGTAGGGGAAGAGATAGATGTTGCAGCCCGGAAGACTGCGGCCTGTTGCAGTAGAACCTGATGGCTTGACGATTCGGTAGAACTTGTTGTCGTCAGCGTTCTCGCTGTTCTTCATGTAGTAGCTATACCAAGGTATGATAGCCTTGTCGTACTGTCCACAGACCTTATATGTGAAGATGTCAACCTTATCCTTAGCGGTTCCTGCAGTGACACTTTCGTTGTGCGCAATGACGTCCTCATTCTTCATGATGACGGTCTTCGGCTCTACGCTCTCCATGGTCACGCGGTAGAAGGTGACGCTATAGGTCTTCTTGCCATCAGAAGTTGACTCGTCGCCAATGTAAGCTCCGTCGGCTTTGCCACTGACGTTCGGCTTGATGAGGTAGGGTCGTCCGGCTTCGAGGAGCTGGTTGACGTGCTGCGTGAAGTGGAGCGTGCGCTCGTGATCCTTGCTTGCCATGACACTGTCGACGGTGATGAGCTGCATGTCGTTGCCGAAGATGCTCTTCATCTGCGTCTCACTGACGGTGAAGGGGAGGCAGATACCTGTCCACCGCTTGTTACGGAACGAGCGCTTCAGCGTCACGTTCACGAAGTCGCGGGCTGTATTCGTAGAAGTGCTTTCGCCTGAGAGGGCATAACCGGCCGTCTTCCACTTGGCGTAGCTGCCATCATCGCCTTCTGCCTTGGTAACATCGAGTGTCTTGGTACCACCCATCAGACGGTTATTGCCCGCCTTGCCTGCCAAATAAAGGTTATCACTTGAATCGTCCGGTTGAGGCAACTTCTTATAGGTAGCGTCAGTGAATGCTGTGCCGTCGGTGTTCTTTGTATCACTGCTGTAATTGGCCCACCTGCTTATGTTAGCACGGTAACTGGATGGAATGAATCCGAACCCGCAGAAGCCGAGCTTCGAACCCGTCATGAAGACATAATAGACCTTGCCGGCATAGACCTCGAACGTGAAGCGGACATAACCCTTCGTAGGCAGCACATAACTGCTGTCGGAGAGCTGGATGAGCTCCAGAGGACCGCCGAGCTTGGGATGGGTAAAGCTCATCTTGATCTCAGAACCATCCGAGGTCTTGTCAGGATGCGCGTAGGTATCGGATGTCCACCAGCCCTTAATCTTTTCGTAGTCGGCATTGAGATTATTCTGTTCCGCCTCCTCCAGCTTGCCGTCATGGTTGCGGTCATAGGCTTTCATCCAACTGTACTTCTTATCTTTGTCATCTGGTTTATCCGCCTTGTCCCAGATATCGAGGTGGGTATCAGTGTCGCCAACCTTATATTCCCAGGCTGCACGCGTCACACCATCACAATAATAGTTCTGATAATAGTTGGTATACCCCGGGAACCGATACGAGTTGGTCTTACCGGAGTTGACATAGTTGCCCCATGTGTATTTGCTCTCCCAGCCACTGTTGTCATCGATGGCGACGGGCTTGCCCGTCTCGTCGACGATGTAGAGGGCGCGTCGGCGGAGCCACGGACCGCTCTTCTTCTTCTTTGCGTCAGTGTCGCTATTGGAGATATCCGTCATCCCGTTCATGCAGAGGTAGAGGAGCAGCCGGCCGCTCTCCTCGGGCTCGAACTTCAGATACGTACCACGCACGGGGAGGTTGAAGGTGTTGCGGTTGCTCTCGTCCCATCCGCATACGTGCTCATCGGAGGGGTTCTGGGCACCCCAGGTGATAAAGTTGAAACCGTCGACGGTCTGCCCGTTATGACCCACCGAGTCCATCTTGGCCGTTTTCCACTCATCATCGAGCCAGGGGTTCTTCGGATTATCGCCCTTATAATAAGGATAGTCGGGGTTGCTGGTCCAGTGCCATCCGCCGAACGTCATCCAGATACGCGTCGGGATGTTCGTCGTGGAGACCCGCTCGTCCTGGTCGTGGTTCTCGCCTTCCTTGACGATGTAGGTAGGCATGTCACCGACAAAGAGGTAATATTCCGGGGTCTTCATGACCTGCTTGCCGTCACCGTATTTGATACCTTTCACCTCGCCATAGACGCGCACGCGGCCGTTGGCATAATCCTTGCGGCTCGCGTCGTTGAGCGGTGCCTCGTTCGTCATGGCTTTACCCAGGACGATACCATTGGTGTTGGAGATATTCACGTGCTTACCCTCCTTGTCCTTACACTGCACGATGTCGCTGGTCGTGAGATTCGTGTTGGTATTGTCTGCTTTCACATCGTCGCAGTACCACCTCACGGTAGGATCCGGCTGGTGGAAGGTGAGGGCGGGCAGGTTGCCCGTATATCCGTTGAGGAACGCTGTAGAAGCCACCACCGGCTCCGTGTCGACGGTTCCCGGATGGGCCCACGGCAGCGCGTCGGTGACAGGATCGATGAAGCCCGGCTCAAAGCGCAGACCATGGATACGCATGCCACCATCATCCGTATAGATATAATAGGTATGACCGGCAAGCAACGGCTTCGGGAATTTCACCTCGGCGACATTGTCCGCGTCCGGCTTATCCGGATTTTTGATGTAACCGATGGTCTGCTGCTCTTTAGAACTGGCATCTACGATGATGTAGTGGCGTCCTTTCTTCGTCTCCGTGTCATACTGGAAGTTACCGTCGATATACAGCCAGCCGTTCGTGACAGCCTCAATCTTCAGGAAGCCACCGCCCGTGGGCAGGTTGTTGTCCCCGAACGTCGTGGCATTGGCTGTGATAGACATCTTCTGCAACTTATTTTTCGTCTTGTCTGCCCAGTCGTTGTCATTGTCGGCACCTTTGAACTCGGTGTCGTCTGAGAAATAATCAGCAGTTATAGGCGATGCTATCAGTGTCCATACATTGTCTTTGTCGTTCTTCGTGTCATCAGCACTACCGAACGTGATGTTGATGCCCGGCACCTCATGGTAGGCTGTCGTGCCCGGGAAGAAGTCACCGGCTTTGATGAAGTGCAGCTTGCCCATCTTCTCGTTGTGATCCTTGTCATAAATGACTTCGTAGGCACCGGTGGAACCGGTAGAGCCCTTTTGGAAAATCATCTCATAGGTGTCCGGTTTAGGGTCCTCAAAAGGCTTCGTACTCTTCAGTTTACCATTGACATTGACAGTATAGGTACCAGCTTTACTGCTCGTCACGGATCCGTCGTCGTTGAGGGTCCAGTTTTCGCTGCTTGTTGCCGACTTGCTCCTTGTCAGGTCGAACTGGTCGGTAACATCCGCACCGAACTGATCTGCGACCTTGATGCTCGGGCAAGGGATGGTTTGTCCCACACTGTTGACCTGCGTCTTCGGGTCGATGACGAAATGGGTAGGCTCTTTTTCGACTACATTGAACTGATAGACACCAGAGATACCGATATCCATTTGGATAGGGTTCCAAGGATAGATCGTGTAGACGATAGGCACGTCCTTACCGGTGCCATGGAATATCATTTTGAATGTATCGTAATTCTGATTGAAACCATATAGACATTGATAGTATGTACCGTTTGCCAGCTCGTATTTTATGGAGCCGTCCTTGTTCGTTTCTATCACGCCGTTGTGGTAAGCCGGTACCCATTCTTGTGCTTTAATGCCAGGGTATTCAGCGGGCACTTCTTTTATTTCTATCTGAACATTTTTTAGGTCAGCTTCGTCACCATTATACACCATGTTATCGGGCAAGAAGAACCTGTAGGTGAAGTTAGTGGCAGTGTCTACCGGATCTTCCGTGTCATATTCATCAACGATTTTACCAGAGATGTGGAATCGGTTAAATGCGTTCATCTCATAGTTCTCAGCGAGCGTCACGGAGTTCGGCTCCGGAGAAAGATACACTTTAGGTACACGTTTGTGCTCACGGAAGATGAACTGGTTGGATTTGATGGTATAGACATTATCCTTGCTCGTACGCTTGTCTACACCGGTCCCATAAAACTGTCCTTTGACAGTCGTTGTCTTCCCGTCTTTGGCTACAGGTGTGTCGTAGAGCGTGGTGTTGCTCAGCGTGACAGAGGCTTCTATGAGATAGTCGTCTGGACGGGTATGCTGAATCTCGCCGTAGTGACGGGTGCCGGAAAATTGGGTATAGATTTGAGGCTTATAGGCGTTCTTTTCTTTGAGCGCGCCATACCAGACGTTGGTTTCATTGACCTCATCGTGGGGGTCATTAGAATAATTTAAAAAGACGTCCTCTGCGGTGGCCGTCCAGTTAATATTACTGATGAGGTTGGATATATCGTTGCCGTTCTCATCCGTCACGATGACGTCGGGAGTGTAGGTTTTTTGTTGTGAGCCATTCTTGGTGTATGTGCTTTGACTCATGTTTCTGTATTTCAAGGCATCGACGGAATCTTTCGAGAAAGAGATGTATGTCTTGAGTTTATCCGTGCGGTAGGTCGTTGTAAGACTGATCTTTGTGGTTATCTCTGATGTGCCGAGCATCGGCTGGTATTCCTTCTTCGGCGTAGCAGTGATGGTCAGCGTTCCGCTGCCGCCATTTCCAGAGGTAAGGGTGGTTGAGATGGTCTTGTTCCAATCTGTCACTTGATACCCTTCTGTGACTTCATATTTATAGTTATAGTCAGCCGTCACATCATAAACCGAATTATCCAATGTATAGTAGAACTTCGGAGTAGGATAATTGCAGGTGGTGGTGCTGCCGTTTAGACAATAGAACTGCAAGCCTGCGTCTGGTGCGACCTTCAGAAGGGTCGAACTATTCCAGTATTCCGCAGTGACTTTTGGCGAATTTACATTGATAGTATAGGAAGCCGTCGTTGAAGCTCCCTTTGCAAACTCGTAGGTGTCTTGATAACGTGGGGCGATGGAGAGGGTTAAGACGACAGTTGCCGTGCCGGTCCTACGGCCAATGGTCACTCCGTCGTAGAGCTTCGAGATGACAGACCCAGTGGTCGGATCGACAGAATATTCTCGACCGCTGGTATCCGTACTGTCTTCGCCGTTCTCAAAACTCCAGGTGAGGCTGAAATATCGGGAGATCGAATTGCCTTTGGAATCGGTGATGCTGAGCGTCGGACGCTCGAAATTCAACGTCCCGACAGTGGCATCAGCGGAATAATTGGACTCTCCGCCAAACTTGATGGTCGGCGTGAGCTGGGTCTTCGTCTTCGTGTCTGCAGCCCTCGCAAATTGGACATTATTGGCAAAAATGAGCATAAAAAGGAAGAGGATGGTCATTATCCTGCTCCCTGCGCTGTGTGCGCCGATGATGCGTCGGGCAGCCCAATTATACCTTTGGACTGTCGTTTCAAGTCTTTCCATGATTCTTCTTACCTTATTATATTGTTTTCGACTAATTCTTCTCAATGGGGTTTCGTAGGGCCGCCCTCTACGGAGTAGTCTGTGGGGGGGGTAGCAACCCTATGATGCAAAGTTATTAAGAAAATAGAAAAACTCCAAATCTTTGTGGCTCGAAAGTGTGCACAAAATGTTGCATTTTTTGGATTATCACCTCAAATCTTACAAACCGTAAGATGATAATTACGGATTTTAGGTCTATTTACTTCTATTTTGGGTAATTAAGTTTCGTTTTATGTTTCATTTGCAAAATGGTGGAATAATTAACGTGGAAGAATTTGCACCCAGAGGTAACCATGTTCGCCCTCTTCGAGGCCGGGAGTCAGGTTATCGGGGCACGTGCTAACCCCAGGTTACGTCGCTGC
>DEKJ01000039.1:105042-105972 GCA_002353825.1 Prevotella sp. UBA2725
GTGGCACCTCTCCGAGGTGCTGAGCGGTAGGGGCTAAGCATGTGGCACCTCTCCGAAGTGCTTACGCGGCTTGGTTGACCCCGAGAACAGTTGAACATGGTTAGTGCAGGGAACAGTTGAACATGGTTAGTGCAGGGAACAACCTCGGAGAGGTTGAACATGGTTAGCCCCATGCAAGGAGCGAAGCGACGCAGCATGGGGTTTCGGTCCGGTGGCGTTTCATTGAAGTCCGGCCTCGAAGAGGGCGAACATTGTCGGGGGGGTGGTTGTCGGTGAAAATGGTCATGGTGGTATGGCGTACATGGCTTGGTTGTAGATGCCCATTTACAGATATCGCTCGTCAATCTCGATACCGTCTTTTGCTGCTAATTGCAACAACTCTTCACGCCATGATATGCGTTTGTGATGCTCTTTCTGATTGATGATATATTCCTTTATCACGTTCAGTTCAGCCTTGCTCTCACTCGATGCATAATATTCCTTTTCCCATGAACTAAACATGGGATACCAATCATGATGCTCTTTGATAAACCTGTTTGTTGCTAACTTTAAATCGCGTATGAGATCACTGATGTTGGTTGATGGATGTAGATCTACAAGTATATGGATGTGATCAGGCATTCCATTTATCCTATGGACGAAAGCCTTCTTTGCCTTTAGATACCCATAGATATAACCATAAAGGTCTCTACAATGTTCTTCACTGATTGTAGGCTCGTGATACTTCGTTCCAATAACAATATGGAAGAGACATAGGGTCCAACTCATAGTATTTTATATTATAGGTTTTGCTACAAAAATAGGAAATAATGTGTTAGGTTGCAAGTCTTTGCTTAGTTATTTTGGTATTATTAACGGTTATTGATACCATGTTCGCCCTCTTCGAGGCCGGGAGTCAGGTTGTCTTACCATGTCAACCCCACGTTTCGG
>DEKJ01000039.1:106162-118773 GCA_002353825.1 Prevotella sp. UBA2725
TGTGTCACCTCTTCGAGGTGATTGCGCGATGTGGTGACATAACCATGTTCGCCCTCTTCGAGTAGAGAAGTAAAGGCATTTACAAATCAGATAATAGGCCACTGCACCGTACCCCTTGTCCTGTGATAGGTGATTACGCGATGATAATAAAAATGTTCGTATTGTGGTCGTTTGTCTTCGCACCTCGTAGAGGTGCCACATGGTTAGCCCCATGCAAGGAGCGGAGCGACGCAGCATGGGGCTTTAGGTCCGGTGTCGTATCGTTGCCATCCGGCCTCGAAGAGGGCGAACATGGTCGGGGTATGTTTTGTATCGGCGAACATGGTCGGGGGCGTAGAATCATGGTTTGGGGAGATAGGCGTTGAGATAGTGTGGTCTTAATACTATTAAAACTGCATTATGTCATCTTTTTCCTAAAATATTTGTCGTTTTGCTTGTTGGTTATTAGAATATATTGTAATTTTGCATCCACAACCAATAAGTAATTAACTAAAGTAGAATTTAAGAGATAGAGATTATGTGTGGAATTGTAGGAATATTCAATATCCAGGAGCAGACGCCAGAGCTGCGTCAGAAAGCGCTCCGCATGAGTCAGAAGATCCGTCACCGCGGTCCCGACTGGAGTGGTATCTATACCGGCCCCACGGCCATCCTGTGCCATGAGCGCCTGTCCATCGTCGACCCTGAGAGCGGCCGACAGCCCCTCTTCTCGCCCGACAAGAAGCAGGTGCTGGCTGTCAATGGTGAGATATATAATCATAAGGAGATAAGAGGCCTCTCCCCATCCCTCTCCAATAGCCCCACCCCAACCCTCCCCAATAGGGGAGGGGGAGTATTACCCTATGTATACCAGACGGGCTCCGACTGCGAGGTCATCCTCGCCCTCTATAGAGATTGGAAATCGAAAGGCTACCCCATGACCGCAGTTTCTCCCTCCCCTACTGGGGAGGGTCGGGGAGAGGCCTTGGAGGGTCGGGGAGAGGCTTTCCCTTCTTTCCTCGAGCGTCTCTCCGGCATCTTCGCCTTCGCCCTCTACGATGTCGAGGACGGATCGTTCCTCATTGCGCGTGACCCCATCGGCGTCATACCTCTTTATATAGGCTACGGCAACGACGGCAAGGTGTATGTCGCCTCAGAGCTCAAAGCCCTGGAAGGACAGTGCGACCGTTACGAGCCGTTTCTCCCGGGTCATTACTACTGGAGCAAGGAGGCTGACAAAGGTATGCAGCGCTGGTACTCGCGTGAGTGGATGGCTGGTAAGACACGGCCGAAGAGTGAACT
This sequence comes from Prevotella sp. UBA2725, assembly GCA_002353825.1. Classification (GTDB taxonomy): domain Bacteria; phylum Bacteroidota; class Bacteroidia; order Bacteroidales; family Bacteroidaceae; genus Prevotella. The sequence goes on from DEKJ01000039.1 coordinate 107,444, forward strand.
GTCGTATAGTCAGGCCGTGGAGGAGATCCGTCAGAGCTTGATGGGTGCCGTGAAGCGTCAGCTCATGAGTGATGTGCCTTACGGCGTGCTGCTCTCCGGCGGTCTCGACTCGAGTGTCATCTCTGCCATCGCTGCCCGTTATGCAAGTCACCGTGTGGAGAATGGTGGGACGACTCCTGCCTGGTGGCCGCGTCTCCACAGTTTCGCTGTGGGACTGAAGGGCGCACCGGACCTCGCCAAGGCAAAGCTCGTGGCTGACTATATCGGTACCGTGCACCATGAGATCAACTATACCATTCAGGAAGGTCTCGACGCCATCCGCGACGTCATCTATTTCATCGAGACCTACGATGTGACGACGGTGCGTGCCTCTACGCCGATGTATCTGCTGGCGCGTGTCATCAAGTCGATGGGTATCAAGATGGTGCTGTCGGGTGAGGGTGCCGATGAGATCTTCGGCGGATACCTCTATTTCCACAAAGCTCCGTCACCGGAGGAGTTCCACAAAGAGACGGTGCGCAAACTGTCGAAACTGTACCAGTACGACTGCCTGCGTGCTAACAAGTCACTCGCTGCGTGGGGTGTGGAAGGCCGTGTGCCGTTCCTCGACAAGGAGTTCCTCGACGTGGCTATGACCATTGACCCGAGTTATAAGATGTGCCCGGGCAAAGAGATTGAGAAGAAGGTCGTGCGTGAGGCATTCACGGACATGCTGCCGGAGGAGATAGCATGGCGACAAAAAGAACAATTCTCCGACGGTGTCGGTTACTCGTGGATCGACACACTGAAAGAGGTGACGGCATCGGCTGTCAGCGACGAGCAGATGGCACATGCTGCCGAGCGCTTCCCGATCAACCCGCCGCGTAACAAAGAGGAGTATTACTACCGTTCGATCTTCGCCGAGCACTTCCCCTCCGACAGTGCTGCGCGCTCCGTGCCGAGTGTGCCGAGTGTGGCTTGCTCTACGGCTGAGGCTCTCGCTTGGGATGCTGCGTTCAAGAACATGAACGAGCCATCGGGTAGAGCGGTGAAAGATATACATGAATAAAGGCCAGACGGCCCCACCCCTGATGGCCCCACGCCTGATGGCCCCACCCCTACCCCTCCCCCATCCAGGGCAGGGAGAGATTACCACCGTAGGAGGTATGTTCCACGGTTTGGAACAGACAATACCACGGTTTGGAACAGACAATACCACGGTTTGGAACAGATAATACCAAAGTTTGGAACAGACTGTTCCAAACTTTGGTATTATTTTGATTTTGTAGCAGGATGTCGTCTCTTGAAGCATATCTCTCCCTCCCCTGGATGGGGGAGGGGTAGGGGTGGGGCCGTTTGGGCCGTTAGGGTTTGGGGCCAAGAGGGTTATTACAGGTATACCCCGTTTAATTCATTGATGAAGATTGTGGAGCGGTCGTTACAGAACGTAACGAAGTCGTTGATGATGTCATTGTCGATGCCCGGATAGGGGACTGCGAAATGATGGTTCTTGAAGTCGCCTCTGTTACTGCCGAAGAGCACGTAGGAGAGGCGGTTGTTTTTCACGATGGGTAGCATCGTGTTTGTAAAGAGATTCTTTGTGGGGAGTCCTTCGATGCCTGTCGTCAGCGACGGCACGAGGTTCCGTTCTTGGGCGTTGTGTGCCACGGTCTGCACGAACTTGGGCAGCGTAGCGGTATAGACAGCGGCATTGGCCTTGGCGGCTGGTTGGATATAGATGGCATTGACGATGACGGGCGTAACATCACCGTTGTCGGGACAGTGGTCGAAGAGCTTGCCACCTTTGAGGGCGTTGGTCATTGTGGGTGAGCCATCGGTGAAAGCCTCGGCATAGCCCGGCACGATGTTCGGCACGTCCTCGTCTTTCAGAACATCCATCACCGCGTTGTAGATATCCTTGTATCTCTCTGCCGGGAGACGGTCGTACCAGTTGCCGAGTCCTAAGGGCAGCGGGTAGAAGATGACAGGAGCGTGGATGAGATAGTCGTCGCGGAGATTGGCGATAAACGTTGCTACTTTCTTTGCTTCTTCCTTGACAGTCTCAACGGATCCTTCCGGTGCCTGCCAGGTCATCGTCACGATGGCGCCGTGGCGGAACATCTGCAAGGCGTCCTTACGGATGAGACTGAACGGGATGCCGTCGGAATTCACTTTTTTGTCGCGCTCGATGCCTTCCAGTTCATAGCAAGTAGCGGCGGGGCCGAGGCCGGAGACCTCTTTGATGTCACTGCGGGCGGAGTCACCTTGCCAGCCAATGCCTTCGATGGTGGCATACTGCTGTCCGATGATCGTGCCCTTGTTGACGAAGGTGCGGAGGTTCGCGGCGAGATGCTCCGTGCGTGTTGTCATCCCGTCGCTCCCGTACTCGTCATAGTCCTTCTTGGATTTGGTGCAGGAAGAAAGAAGGAGGAGAATGAAGCAAAGGATAAGAGTATGTAGAAGAGTTTTTTTCATCATTTTATTCCCAAAGATTTTTATCTCACACGGATCATGAAGATTTTAAAGATGGCTACGCTGTTCGCTACGCGGTAGGAGGTCCGTCAATCACCCCGACCATGTTCGCCCTCTTCGAGGCCGATACTCAGGTTATCTGCCGCGTTCCAACCCCAGGTTACGTCGCTGCGCTCCTCACCTGGGGCTAACCATGTGGCACCTCTCCGAGGTGCGAAGCGCCTAGTTGTTGTACGCATTGATGATGGCGGTGACGACGGTGGGCAGGGACCACTGGGGCACGCTACGGTCGGAACCGTCAATGATGCTCATCCAATAGAAGGCGGGGGCTCCGATGGCCTTGGCCTCCTTCGTGATCTGTGCAGCCTGGTCGGCAGCCATCTTCTTCAGCGTATCGGACGACTTCTTCGTCACAGAGACATAGTTGCCGTTGGCATCATTACCGTGGGTACCATACTCGCCGATGAGGACCGGTGTGCCCTTGTCGACGAAGTAAGTCTTCAGACGTGCCATCATGTCCGTGACGTAGGTCTGGCACTCACTGTCCCATGACGTCTTGTTGATGACGAAGTTGTACGGATCGTAGGTATGTACGCCGACCATGATATGCTCGTTGTTGCCGATAGGGTCGGAGGGTACGGTGAGATGGGCGAGTGCCTTCTCACTGTTCGTGGCAGCATAAGGGTTGATGAGGAGGTTACGCGTCTTGTTCTTGCCGCCTGTGGCGCGCACGGCATCGACGAAGGCCTGGGCCCACTCGTTATGCACCGTGTAGGTTGCCTCGTCGGTAGGTGGTGTCCATGAGTTGTTGCCGTCGAGCATCTCGTTGAATCCTTCGAAGACAAGGAGATGACCGTAGCTCTTGAAGCGGTTGGCGATCTGTGTCCAGAGTTTCTTAAACTTCGCCACGTTGTTCGTGTAGTTCGTGGCGTCGTCCTTGATCCATGCCACGGAGCCGCTGGCGTTGTCGTGGTGGGTGTTAAGGATGCAGTACATGCCACTGTTGACGATGTAGTCGACGACCTCCTGGATGCGGTTCATCCAAGCCTCGTTGACATTGCCGTCAGCATCCATGTGCTGCGCCCAGGTCACGGGGAGACGGACGGCACCGAAGCCGTTCTTGTGGAGGAACGTCATGAGGTCCTGTGTCGTCACAGGCTGGCCCCAGAGCGTCTCGAAAGCTGTGACACTCGCTGTTTCAGGGTCGAAATACGAGGTCTTGAGTGAGTTCGACTCAAAGGTGTTGCCGAGGTTATAGCCCGGTCCCATGTTCTTACAGCAGTTGATGGCCGATTCGTAGGTCGAGTCCTGCGTCGGCGTGCCGGCAATGGAGAACGTGACGTTACTGAGGTCGGCGATGTTCCATGTCGCGTTCTCAGCGATGTCAGTGCCGTCGGCCGTGATATAGTTTGTCATTTTGTCGGCAGTGAAGGCGATGTGGTTGAACATGCCGTCGCCGATCTCGAATTTCTCACTCGTCCCGTCCGTCTTGTTGACCGTGTAGCTGTCGGTAGAAGACTGGGCGAAGGAGGAGAGGGAGATGAGCAAAAGCCCCACCCCGACCCTCCCCCGTAGGGAGGGGGAAAGAGCTACCGAGAGTGAGGAAGAAAGAACTCTTGAAAGGGCGTGAGAAAAGCGGGTAAGCGTATTTATAAATGTTGTTTTCATGATGTTGTTTTTTGTGGATAGACGTCGCCCTAAAGGGCGGCGCACAGAACTCTACCTCATTATTTTCACGCTCCTTCCCCCTGCCTGGATGATATAGGCACCGGGCTGGAGGGAGGTGAGGGAGACGACGGTCTGGCTGTAGCCATGCTCTACCGGGCACGACACTGCTTTGCCGTCAAGGGTATAGACGCGGACGGCGGCGGACTCGTCGGGGAGGATGAGGGCGTCGCCAGTGAGCTGGTACTCGGTGGTCTTAACGGCTTTGATGCCCGTTGCATTGCCGAAGGTGAAGGTCTTGACGGTGTAGAGCGGATACTCGAGGGTTGTCTCGGAGGTCTTGACCGTCATCTTGTCGTCTTTCATCCAGATGTCCGGGAGCGTCGATAGGGCGACTGTCTGCGTCGTGTTGTCACTGAAGGTGATGACGAGAGAGGACTTGTCGGCAGCGTGGGAGAGGAGGGGGAGAAAGAGGAAGAGAAAAAGAAGGATGTTCTTCATATGTTTCGTTTTTAACGTGGAAAGACGCCGCCTTAAAAGGCGGCGCACAGAACTCGATCAACCTTAAGGGCGGCTACCAGGGCCGTTCCTACGGTGGTAATCAACCCCTCCCTACGGGGGAGGGGTCAGGGGAGAGGCCTTCCCTCCCTACGGGGGAGGGGGGTAGGGGGAGAGGCTTTACGGCAGCACCACGATCTTCGTGACGCTCTTCAGGTCACCCTGGAGAATGAGGGCGGTGTCGGACCAGCCATCGGAGGTCTCGTTGACAGCCTTCATGCCGGCAGCATCGAAGGTGTAGACAACCTGGTTCGTGTTACCATTCCAGTCGGAGACGGTCGTGATAGAGCTCCAGTTGCAGTCGTTGATCTGTACCTGACCTGTTGCAGAGGTCTCTTTGTAGAAGATGAGCTTCGAGCCAACCTTCACACCGAGCTTCTTCAGATCGCTCTTCATGATGCGGAAGCGGCCGCTGTCGTCCCACGTGAAGTTGAACGGATAGGTGATAGCTGCACCACCCATGGTCTTGTAACCGAGGTCTGTAATGAGATCGGTCTCAGCCGACTTGACGGTGAAGGTGCCGAGGGCGACCTTCGTGCCATCAGCCTCTACAGCAGAGAACTCATAAGATCCGGCTGCGAGGGTCGACGGAACCTGGAAGGTCATCGTCGCGTTCTCCTTGTCCTTGTACTTCGTCACCTTTGTCGTGCCGATATAGAGAGCCTCGATGTTGTTGAAGTTCTTACCGGTGATGGTGGTATACTCACCCGTTGTGCCGGAAGCTGTACCGCTGATGGCAGGACTTGTAGCTGCGTTGATCGTCAGACCACTCTTCACCTCGACGGTCGTGCCGTTCTTGAGGTTCAGGGTGCATCCTGTGCCGTAGGCGGCAGCAGGCACGGTGACGGTAGCTGTCGTGCCGGCGTCGTTGACCTTGAGGTCCGTAGCTTTCTGTGCGGCGTCACCCGGGAAGGAGATGTTCTCCACGAGGTCGAGGTTCGTACCGATGATAGCGATCTTAGCACCTGCTGTGACGACAGCGGGAGCGAACTTCGTGACGGTGGGCTCCACGAGCTTGTATTCGAGGCTCACGGTCTTGCCGTTGGCAAGCTTGAGGGTCAGGTTTCCGGGTTGTGCGCCAGCAGGCACGGTAGCAGAGATCTTGCCGTCCTTGTAAACAGCGTCTACCTCAATGCCCTTGTCGCCATTGGGGAAGAGGAACTTCGTGATGAGGTCGAGATCCTTACCCGAGACGGTGATGGTAGCGCCGTTCTTCACGGGAGCGGGCGCATAAGAGAGGTCTGTAGGCACAACGGTCGTGATGGAGCCTGCCGGGATCTCTACGCCGGAGTAGAGGTTCAGCGTTACCTCGCCGTCGGTAGCCGTAGCAGGTACGACGACGCTGAGGCTCTTGCCGTCAGCTGCTGGAGTGACGTCCGTGACGGTAGCGCCCTGGAACTTCACGCTGACAATCTGGTCAAGGCTTGTACCTGTTACGGTGATGGTCTGTCCGGCCTTCGGTTTCGTGTTGTCGATGCCTGTAGCCTCTGGGAGGTTGACAGTGAGCACTTCCTTCGACTCATACTCTGTCGGAGTCTCAGCGAGGTTCGTGAGTTTGAAGTTACCCGTCTTAGCCTCCTTCGGGATGGCGACGCGGATGAGGTAACGTGTGTGCTCGGTGAACTGGTCTTCCGTGACGGTGTCGTTCTCAGCGAAGATGATGCCGTGGAAGAGGTTGAGGTAGTCGCCCTCGATGGTCAGGATGTCACCGACGCTACCTGTCTTGCTCGATGTGTCGGAGCCAACATAGAAGTCTTTGACGACGATGTCCTCACGGTAAGTGATCGGTGTGAGGGTGCGGATCTCACCACCTTTCTGTGTCTTGAGCACGACGATACCCGTGTCGCATTTCTCAGCGGGTACCTGGATGGTGATCTCGCTCTCACGTCCGGCCTTCACGACCTCATACTGTGTGATAGGGTCGGCGCCCGGGAGGTCAATCTCTGAGATCTGGTCGAGATTGGAGCCGAGGAAATGGAGTGTGCCGCCGCGCAATACGGGGCAGGGGCCAAAGGACAGGACAGAGATGTCGTTGCCGTACTGGTCGGTATCGAGGTTATCCTCGCTGTTACATCCTGTCAGCGACAGCCCTGTGAGGGCTATCACCAGCAAGAAGAGTATATGCTTGATGTTTTTCATTGTCGAGAGATTTTAATGTTTCAATCTTTCATTATGATTCATCCGTAAGATGCTTATTCGCTTATGAATCTTTTTATCTCACACGGATTATAAAGATTTTAAAGATGGCTACGCTATTCGCTACGCGGTGATGTTAAAGGTATGTGTAGCCGCAAAGCGGCGTAACAATCTTTATAATCTTTAAGATCCGTGTGAAAAGATCTATGTGCTAAATGCATTTATCGGATGCTTTCAATCTTTCATTATTTCAATCTTTCAATTTTACTTGTACGGTACGACACGGATGTTATCGATCTTGATGATCGGATGTCCGTCCTTACCATCGGGAATGACCGACTTGTCGTTGTAACCGCCCTTGACGACGAAGATCGTCAGGGACGCGAAGTCGTTGACACTTGTGAATGTCGAGTTGAGCGCGTTGCCGTCCCAGTCACGGTTGAAGTCAGCGAGCGGGATGGTTACCGTCACCCACTTGTCACCAGTGTCATAGCTCTTGTCGTCATTGTTCCACGGCATGTAGAGTGCACGCGAGAGGTCGCCCTGCTGATGGAAGAAGGTGTTATTGGCGTTGTAGAGCGTCACCTTGTCTGTACCGGCGAAGATGATCTGCATCGGGGCTGCTGTCCAAGGATTGGAGCTTGGGATGAGCATTTCGAACTTCAGGGCTTTGTTCTCCCAGTTGGAGAAGTCGGCTACGTCGTTCAGCTTCGGTCCGTCGCCGTCGAAGGTCTTGCTCCAGGTACCTGCCCAGTACTCGAACGAGAAGTTGCCATCGTTCCAAGCACCGTCAGCACCCAGATCAGCATCACCGAGGAGCAGGTATTTGCCGCTGAGTGATGTGCCGTCGCTCTGGATCTTCTGATTGTGCCATCCGTGGTTGCCGAGTACATTCGTGCCGTCCCACGGTGTATCGAAGTCGAAGAGCATACCGGTATTGTCCATGTATTTGAACTTAGCCTTCGTGTCACCATATTTTGATACGACGTGTATGTAGTCGTGAGGCATGCCCTCGGGTACGGTGAAGGTGATGCTTGTCTTTGTGATGGATGAGATGTTGCTGCGGTCGAGGGTGTAGTTGTCACCGACCTTGATCTCGAGCGGAGCGTTGTCGTAGTCGAGGAAATAGTCACCGGTGATGGTAGCTTCTTCGCCAGCCTTTGCCCACTCGTTGCTCATCGATGATACTGTCGGAGCCGGGATGGTGACGGCGAACGGATAAGCGATGGTGTCGTTCTTGCTCGTTATCATGTAGAGAGAGTCGCTGACATTTGTAGGCAGCGTCTTCGGTACGGTGACGATCATCGAGTTGTCGGTGATGTAGCTCGTGTTGAGCACAGCCGGCACATCGTTGAAGAGCAGCTTCGTGATGCTGCGGAGGTTATGACCGATGAGGACGATGGTGTTGTTGGGTGATGCTGCCGTGATGAGCGAGTCTTTCTTTGCAGCGTCTACGGGACGGATGAAGTTGATGCTCGGTGTGCCCGACGTGACCTCATATTTGTCAGGCTGGTCTTCGCAGGAGGTGAAGCCGAAGCTTGCTACTGCGATAGCCATCATTGCCGCCCATTTGATATTCTTGATTTTCATAATTGAAAGTTCATTTAATGTTTTACGGACAAAACTTAATAGCTGTACGTGCTCCGCACATCGACGTGGATAGGCGCAGCAGAGCTCGCGAGGTTCGGGTTCAGTGTCACGTCCTCTGTCGGGAAGGGCAGCACGAAACTGTTCTCCGTGACGTTAGGCGCAGCTGTCTGATCATCGTATTTGCAGTCGTCGGTGACTTTCCACACGCCACTCTCATAATAGGTCTTGTAGACCTCATCGCAGTTCCACCAAGCGTTACGCTTCTGAGCCTTGATCTCGTTGATGCAAGCCTGCGGTTCGTAATAAGCGCGGCGCACGTAGTCGTACCAACGGTCACCCTCACCAGCGAACTCGAGACGGCGCTCTTTCCAGATGTCGTCGAAGGTCAGCGAGGTCTTGTCGGGATCGGTGTAGTTGACACCGCGATCGTGTACGGCATTGAAGCACTTCAAAGCCTCAGGATCAGAGTTGTTGCCGAGTAGCACCTCAGCCTCTGCGAGGACGAGATAGACGTCGCTCAGACGGAGGATATGGGTAGCGAGGGCGTTGGACATACGTGCGGATGCCATGTTCATCTCTGCCTGGTGGTCGGCCTGATCACCATAGAGGTTCTTCACGTTCTGAGCACCACAGGGACCCTCAAACTGTCCGGGAGCCGCACTGTTGTAGCTCTTGTCATAATAGAAGGCGAGGATGTCGAAGCCTTTCTTGCCTGCGCCAGAAGAGTGTGCTGTGGAAGGAACGGTCTTGTCGCGCCAGAAGTAAGAGTAATAGTCACCAGCCATCATCATGGTAGCTTTGCGGCGTACATCCTTGTCGATACGCTTTGACGGATCATCGGTCGGCTTGACACCGAAAGCTTCCTCAAGGTCGACGGACGGGCCTACCCAGCCACCCCAGCAGTCACCGTTCTCATCGAATCCGACAGGAGCGAGGTCACTCTGCAGGGTGTTCTGACTTGTCCAGTGAGAACCGACGGTCCAGCGCCATGCAAAGAGGCTCTCGTCGCTGACGTTGTTGCTGCCGCGGAAGATGTCGGCATAGTTACCCATGAGCTGTCGTCCGGAGTTTTCCACGACATCCTTGGCATAGGCAGCGGCCTTCTCCAGGTCATCCTTGTTGAGGGTGCCCGTGACGCCGGCTTTGGTCAGGTAGACCTTAGCGAGAAGACCTTCAGCGCAGTAGTAGTCGATACGACCTGTGGTGCTCTTCTCTTTCGGTAGGAGCTCCATGGCTTTCTCAAGCGTCATGCAGATATAGTCATAGACATCAGCTTTCTGCACTTTGTGCAAGGAGTTATACTCTTTGCTGGCAATGAGTACAGAGTTGTCGTGTACGATAGGCACGTCGCCGAAGGAGCGCACGAGGTAGAAGTAAGCCATGGCCTTCCAAGCCAGACACTCACCTTCGCACTGGTTCTTCACCTTCTCAGAGGCGGTAGCGCCCTTGAGTGAGTTGTACACTGTGTTGGCATGACCGATGACAGCCCAGAGGGAGTAGGACATGTTGACCAGGTCCTGATCGGTGCCGTTGACACTGAAGTTGAGGTATGGGCTTTGGCCCCAGTACATATTGCCCGACATGACTTCACCCACTTTGATGAATCCGCGCTGGAAGTCGTACCAGGGCGAGTTGTAGAGATAGTTCACACCCGCGATACAGGCATTGTCGGAGGTATAGAAGTTATCTGTGTTGTAGCTGTCCTTGGCAGGTCTGTCGAGGAAGTCGCTACAAGCTGTCAGCGAGAATCCCATGAAGGCAGCGACAGCGATATATGTTAATCTTTTGAATTTCATAGTTGCGATATATATATAAATAAATATATAGTGTATCTCTTTTATTAGAAGGAGAGATTCATGCCGAAGGCGAAGGTCGTTGGTGAGGGATAGCGTCCGTTATCGAGACCATAGACATTGGCGCTGGCTGTAGACAAACCTACTTCAGGATCGTATCCGTCGTAACCGGTGATGGTGAAGAGGTTGGTGGCGTTGAGGCTCAGTCGCAGGCTGCTCACTCCGATCTTGCGCAAGAGCTGCGGGCTGAAGGTATAGCCGAGTGTGATACTCTTCAGGCGGATGTAAGAACCATCCTCGATGTACCGGTCGCTCCATGCATCGTTGTCGTTCGGGTCATTGATCGTTGCGCGTGGCATGGTTGTCGTCGGGTTCGTGACATAGACATTGCTGATGTCGTTGGACCAATAGGCTGAATAGACGCCATTGACAGGAGCGAGGATAGCGCGGTCTTTCACGTCTTTGAGCTGGTTGGTCCATGCAGAGTTCATGTGTGTCAGTTTCATCTTCATATAGTTGCCGACTTTGTTGCCGACATTGCCGTTGAAGAAGAAGTTGAGGTCGAACTGCTTGTAGCGGAAAGTGTTGTTCCAACCGAAGGTCCACTTAGGCAGCGGGCTACCGATGTTGGTCTTATCCTTCTCGTCGATGACGCCATCGCCATTGATATCTTTATATTTGACATCGCCGACGAAGGTCGTGTTTGTACGGCTGTACTTCGTAGGATCCGTGCTCCAGTGCTTCTTACCGTCGGCATCGGTCACGATGGGGTTGTTCTTCTGCAGGGTGTTGACGGGCGAGTTGAGGATATCGTTGAAATCCTTGTATACGCCGTCAGTCTTATAGCCGTAGAAGTTGAAGAGCGACTCACCGGGAACGGAGCGCTCGACGACGTCGGTCCACTGTCCATAGCCCACGATGGCTGTTGAGCCGCCGATGCTCTTCAGTTTGTTGCGGTTGATAGAGATATTGATGTCGCTGTCCCAAGAGAACCTAAAATCCGCAACTATCATCCAATACACGATTAAGGGTAGATTTATGAGTCGTTAGTAGCAGCTTTCAGTAAAAAGCAACAGCACAACATCAATATGTAGCCACCATCCCCTTACCCCACGATGCGACTTGAGGTAATACGCA
>DEKJ01000007.1:0-88936 GCA_002353825.1 Prevotella sp. UBA2725
CGGAGAGAGGCTGAAAATACATAAGGTGGTTATTGCGGCGGGGTTCCACCTCTTCCCATTCCGAACAGAGAAGTTAAGCCCGCTTGCGCCGATGGTACTGCAATGCAATGCGGGAGAGTAGGTAGCCGCCTCCTTTGAAATGAGAGCCTTGAGAATAGAAATATCCTCATGGCTCTTTTTTCGTATTCACCCAGCATTGCGGACGGCCACAAGGGCCGCACCCTGCAATGTATTAATTTGACATAACCGTAATTTAGCATAGTTGAATTATTGGTCTTTTCTCTTTAACATTCTCTTCTTTTTTCATAATATTCGTCAATCTACTTAGCAGAATGTCTTGATTCTCAATATTTTTTATTACCTTTGCAACAACAACAATTGAGAACGTGTTGATCTTTTCTTCCTATCGCTTGTTGGATAGGTGTTTTGTATTAACTGAAAGTTCTCGTAATTATGATGTAATGAAGAAAATTATTAGGTTATTATTTGTTCTTGTATTCGGATTCATGGTCTTGCCATCTCATGCAGCTACTGCAACAGATGATATTGAGATTGCTGATTCGGATCAGGATTGGAAGCCAGTAATAGAGGCTCTCATTCAGGTGGAAAGTAAGGGTAACAGTAATGCAAAGAAGGGAGCTTCTGTTGGTGTCTTACAGATAACTCCTGTTCTTGTTGCTGAATGCAATAATATTCTTCGCCGTAGAAAGTCGAAGAAGCGTTACAAGCTCTCTGACCGCTGGAGCAAGCAGAAGTCTATAGAGATGTTCCTTCTATTCCAGTCGTGGTTTAACCCGTTGCGAAATGTGGAGCAGGCTATCCGATCATGGAATGGAGGAATGCATTACAGTATCTCCAAGACTCAGCGCTATTTTGATAAAGTAATGTCTATCCTCCAGAATAATAAGTGATTAGCTATCTTTTCACAAAATCTAGTTCTTTGGGCATCTTTACCCATTTCCTGTTTCGTGCTATCTTGAGGGTGCTACCTTCTTCTTGCCGGAGCTTGAAATTCTTATCGTCTATGGCAGTGAGCGTTGCAGTAAGATCCTCACTGCCATAGTCGTTTGTTATCTGTATCTCAGCTTTGTCTTTACTTATGATCTTTGCGTTAGTAAAGAGCCATTTTCTTCCATCTTGGCGATCTCCGAAATATCCAGCCATCTCACCATATATCTCCTGGTTGGGTACTACCACATTGTTGTGATAGAAATCTATGACGAGATATACGTTGTATTTCTCGTTGTAGAAGTAGCCTTTAAAGGTTGTTGAGTCTTTTCCCATCGTTTTTTCTTGCGCTGTTGTACTAATGGAAAATAGTGCAACAATGAAAATAAAAAGAATCTTTTTCATACTTAGAACTATTATTGCTGCAAAGGTAATCGTTTGCATCAAAAAAAGAGCAATTTTTAATAAATAATCTCCCTTGTAGTTTGGGATTTATTATTTTTATATTAACTTTGGGGTGAATTTTCAATAGATATGGCAAATAAAAGTTTGTTTCCAGACTATATATTCGAATCCAGCTGGGAGGTTTGTAATAAAGTTGGAGGAATTTACGCAGTGTTATCCACTCGTGCAAGAACGTTGCACGATATGTTGGGTGACAACCTTATCTTTATCGGCCCTGACTGCTGGAAGTCGGAACCTTGTCCTTATTTTAAGGAAGACAAGACATTGTTTGAGGCTTGGCACGCAAAAGCTGCTTCAGAGGGTCTTTCTGTTAGAATAGGTCGATGGACTATTCCCGGGGAGCCCGTAGCTATCTTAGTTAACTTTGATAGCTATTATAAGAAGAAAGATGAGATCTATGGTCAGTTATGGGAGGATTTTAAGGTAGATAGCCTTCACGCTTACGGAGACTATGACGAGGCGTCAATGTTCTCCTATGCTGCAGCCTTGGTTGTACAGAGTTTCTACTATTATAATATCTCCCCGGAAAAGAAGGTTGTTTATCATGGAAATGAATGGATGACGGGTCTTGGCTTGTTGTATATCCATAAATACGTTCCTGAGATCGCTACTATATTCACAACTCATGCCACGAGTATTGGCAGAAGTATAGCCGGTAACAACAAACCATTGTATGACTATTTTGAGGGTTACAATGGTAACCAGATGGCTGATGAGCTTAACATGCAGAGCAAGCACTCTATAGAGCACCAGACAGCTAAATATGTCGATTGCTTTACTACTGTGAGTGAGATTACAGCCCGTGAATGTAAGCAATTGCTGGACAAGCCGGTCGATGTCGTTCTCCCGAATGGATTTGAAAACGACTTTGTGCCAAAAGGTGCTGCATTCACCCGTAAGCGGAAGGCTGCTCGTGAGAAGCTCCTGGCCATAGCAAATGAGCTGACGGGCGAGCATCTTGACGACAATACAATGATTGTTTCAACGAGTGGTCGCTATGAGTTCCGTAATAAAGGCCTTGATGTCTTTATCGATGCAATGAATATCTTGCGTCATGACAACAGGGTAAAAAGAAATGTTGTCGCTTTCATTGATGTTCCGGCATGGGTTCGTGAACCGCGTAAAGATCTGCAGAACCGTTTGGAACAGGTCTTCAACGATGGAACACCGCTTGATACTCCAGTCATTACCCATTGGCTCAACAATATGGACCAAGACAGTACTTTGAATAAGTTCCGTGCCTTGGGAATTAATAATTCAGCAAATGACCATGTCAAGATTATTTTCATTCCTTGTTATCTTACAGGCAACGATGGGATAGTAAATCTCAGCTACTACGATGTATTGCTTGGAAATGACCTTTGTGTGTTCCCGTCGTACTATGAGCCTTGGGGATATACGCCGCTGGAGTCTATCGCTTTCAAAGTGCCTTGCGTGACTACTGACTTGGCTGGCTTCGGCTTGTGGGTTAACTCGGAGCTTGGCCGATATGGTGAATTGGCAGATGGAGTGAAGGTTGTACATCGTACAGACAGCAACTATGCAGATGTGGCAAATGCTATAGAGGAGACCGTGTACGAATACTCAGAGTTTAGTGCGGCCAACGTTAAGGCGGCACGTACGAATGCAGAGAAACTGTCCCGCAAGGCATTATGGCGCCATTTCATCAAGTATTATGAGCAGGCCTATGACTTTGCTTTGCATAAGGCAGCAGAGCGTAAAAACAAGGAATAACTCATTTTTATATAGACCAAATACATACAGCATATTTTTAATTCAATTCATATGAAAATCAAAGCTGATTACACCAATGCCCCCCAGTGGAAAGAGCTCAATATCAAGTCGAGCCTCCCGGAGCAACTTGAGTGTCTGAATGAGCTCGCACATAACATGTGGTGGGCGTGGAACTATGAGGCTCGTAATCTCTTCAAGAGTCTTGACGAGAATCTCTATGAAGAAGTAGGTCATAATCCTGTTCTTCTTCTGGACCGTTTAGGTTACGACCGTAAAGAGGCCATCGTCAAAGACAGAGCTTTTATGAAGAAAGTGAAGGATGTTTATGCGAAGTTCCGTGCTTACATGGATGTTAAGCCCGACAGCACACGTCCTTCAGTGGCTTACTTCTCTATGGAGTATGGTCTGAACCAGGTGTTGAAGATCTATTCCGGTGGTCTTGGCATGTTGGCCGGTGACTATATGAAGGAAGCTTCCGACAGCAATGTCGATATGTGCGGTATCGGTTTCCTGTACCGTTATGGTTACTTCACGCAGAGCTTGAGCATGGACGGTCAGCAGATCGCCAAGTATGATGCTCAGGACTTCAACTCTCTGCCTATCGAGCGTGTCCTTGATGAGAACGGCAACCAGGTCGTCGTGGATGTGCCTTATATGAACTATCAGGTTCATGCCCTCGTATGGCAGGTCAACGTCGGCCGTATCAAGCTCTATCTTTTAGATACCGATAACGACATGAACTCTCAATTCGATAAGCCTATCACTCACAGCCTTTATGGTGGTGACTGGGAGAACCGTCTGAAGCAGGAGATCCTGCTCGGTATGGGTGGTGTGCTGATGCTGAAGAAGCTCGGTATCAAGAAGCAGCTCTATCACTGCAATGAGGGTCATGCCGCACTCTGTAACCTCCAGCGTCTTGTTGATTATGTCGACGGTGGTCTGACATTCAATCAGGCTTTGGAGCTCGTGCGTGCTTCTTCTCTTTATACTGTACATACTCCTGTTCCTGCAGGTCACGACTATTTCGACGAGGGTCTGTTCGGTAAGTATATGGGTGGCTACCCTGCACGTCTCGGCATCAGCTGGGATGAGTTCATCGGCATGGGCCGTGAGAACCCCGACGACCACAGCGAGCGTTTCTGCATGAGTATCTTCGCTTGCAATACTTGCCAGGAGGTCAATGGTGTGTCCAAGCTCCATGGTTGGGTGAGCCAGAAGATGTTTGCTCCTATCTGGAAAGGTTATTATCCTGAGGAGAACCACGTGGGTTATGTTACCAATGGTGTTCACTTCCCGACTTGGTGCGCTACAGAGTGGCGTAAGGTCTATGACAAGTACTTCGATCCTTCCTTCATGAGCGATCAGAGCAACGAGCAGATCTGGCATGCCATCTACAATGTGCCTGACGATGAGATCTGGAAGACACGTATGGCATTGAAGGAGAAGCTTATCAAGTATATCCGTGATAAGTTCACAAAGCAGTGGCTTCGCAACCAGGGTGATCCCGCACGTGTGGTCTCTCTCTTAGAGCGTATCAATCCTAATGCGCTGATGATTGGTTTCTGCCGTCGTTTCGCTACTTACAAGCGTGCTCATCTGCTCTTCACTGATCTTGATCGTCTGAGCAAGATCGTCAACGATCCTGAGCACCCGGTACTCTTCTTCTTCTCCGGTAAGGCTCATCCTGCAGATGGTGCCGGTCAGGGCTTGATCAAGAAGATCTTCGAGATCAGCCAGCGTCCTGAGTTCTTAGGTAAGATCATCTTCCTTGAGGACTATGACATGCAGCTCGCCCGTCGTCTTGTCTCCGGCGTGGATATCTGGATGAATACTCCTACACGTCCGTTGGAGGCTTCAGGTACATCTGGTGAGAAAGCTGAGATGAACGGTGTTGTTAACCTCTCAGTCCTTGATGGCTGGTGGGTTGAAGGCTACCGTAAGGGTGCCGGATGGGCTCTTCCGCAGGAGCGTACCTATCAGAATCAGTCTTATCAGGATGCTCTTGATGCCGCTACTATTTATTCTCTCTTGGAGAATGAGATCGTTCCTCTTTACTATGCTAAGAACAAGAAGGGCTACAGCGAGAACTGGATCAAGGTCATCAAGAACTCTATCGCTACCATTGCTCCTCACTATACGATGAAGCGTCAGCTCGACGACTATTACAGCAAGTTCTACAACAAGGAGGCAGCCCGTAGCGCTAAGCTTCAGGCTAACGACAACCGCCTTGCCAAGGAGATTGCTCAGTGGAAGGAGAGCGTTGCAGAGCGTTGGGACAGCATCCGTGTCGTGAGCAAGGATGAGACTCCGCTCTATGAGGTAGGTCAGACAGGTCAGAAGTATAAGCTCAGCTACACGATTGACGAGCAGGGCCTTAACAATGCCATCGGTCTTGAGCTTGTCATTCTGAAGCCTGATACCGATCCCAGCGACCGCCGTATCTATGCTGTCGATGAGTTCAAGATGGTTGGTCATGAGGGCAACAACTATAAGTTCGAGTTGGAGATTGAGCCTGAGCATGCCGGCACATTCAAGACTTGCGTGCGCATGTTCCCGAAGAATGCCAACCTGCCTCACCGTCAGGATTTCTGCTATGTGAAGTGGCTTGACTAATCGATCCTCGATTATTATCATCTTTTATTATAAAGTTATCCGCATTCATCCACAAGGATGTTTGCGGATATTCTTTATTAAATGTAACATAAACTGATGAAATGAAACGAAATGGAATGAAAATATAACGATTTTTATTTTGTACATATTTTCTTTTTAGCTAACTTTGCAAAAATAATATTATTCACCGGTAAACCAAATATTCATGGAACAAGAGGAAAGAGGTAGCTTGCAATTGAGAACCAATCGGGAGCAGTACGTTCTTATTACGTTGCTCTTTTTCGATTTCTTATTACTGAATGGGTTATTGTTCTCTTTTGCTCATTTCTTTGCTGATTACGTGCCTTCCTATTTGCTCTCATCCACCAAGGTCACATTCTTGGTGATGAACATGAGTTTGGCGATTTCTGAATATTTCTACCATACGATTATCTATCGTCGTATGCTCCGTTGGATAGAATTCTTCTATAATGTGACGAAGCTCGTTACACTTCAGGTTTTTCTATCCTTCCTTATGCTGAAGTTTCTGACGGATAGCGTCGGCATGTTCAAGTTCATGCTTGTCTTCTACGTGTGTGAATGGTTGCTTTTCTATTTGCTACGTGTCGTATGTCGTTGGCTTCTTCAGATCTGGCGTAGTAAGGGCGGAAATGCCCGTACAGTGCTCTTCGTTGGCAATGATGACTCTCTTCGTAGTCTGTACATGAAACTTTCTCAGAGTGTGACAGGTTACCATGTCCTTGGCTATTATGCTGATGCACCGATGAAGCGGCCTGTTGACGGCTTGAAGTATCTTGGAACTATTAATG
The DNA here is from genome assembly GCA_002353825.1 of Prevotella sp. UBA2725. Taxonomy (GTDB): domain Bacteria; phylum Bacteroidota; class Bacteroidia; order Bacteroidales; family Bacteroidaceae; genus Prevotella. The sequence goes on from DEKJ01000007.1 coordinate 6,570, forward strand.
ATCTGAACGCAGGGATGCGTGCACGTATGTGTACTTCTGATCCGGAGTCGGCAAAGGGTCGCATAGATGACGTCTATTGTAGTTTGTCGCATGATGAAGGAAAACAGATCAGACTGTTGGAAGTCTTCTGCGATCATTCCCTCACGCGTTTTTTCTATGTCCCGCGTTCTTTCTCTGAATATGGCTTGCCGCTTCGACCGGTACGTATCGGAGATACTATTGCCTATACCAACCGTTTCCAACCTCTTCTGAAGGTCGGCAACCGTGTGATGAAGCGCATGTTTGATGTTGCGGTCTCTTTGTGCGTATGTATTTGCCTGATACCTATAATTATTGTTGTCGGTATCATCATCAAGTTGCAGAGCCCGGGTCCAATCTTCTTCCGTCAGCAGCGCACAGGTATCAATGGAAAGACCTTCAAGGTTATCAAGTTCCGCTCGATGCATGTCAACAAGGATGCAGACTCTGTGCAGGCTACAGAGCATGACCCAAGAAAATTCAAATTCGGTGACTTCATGCGTCGTGCCAATATCGATGAGCTGCCTCAGTTCTTCAATGTCTTGAACGGCGACATGAGCATTGTAGGCCCCCGCCCTCATATGCTTCGCCATACCGAGCTTTATGGTCATCTTATTAATGAATATGCCGTCCGCCTCTTCTGCAAGCCGGGCATTACAGGTTTCGCACAGGTCAGTGGCTTCCGCGGTGAGACCAAGGAACTCTGGCAGATGCAGGGACGTGTCAATGCTGATATCTGGTACATCGAGCATTGGAGCATGGGGCTTGATTTGCGCATTATCTTTAAAACAGCCATGCAGGTCTTTGTTCATGACGAACAGGCCTATTGATATTATTAGTATTTCAAAATGGAATATATGTCTCAGGAATGCTACGATAAACTCGTAGCAGAACTCCGTAATCTTATTACAGTAGAACTTCCCAAGGCTCAGGATGAACTTTCTGAGGCTCGTGACAAGGGTGATTTGAGTGAGAATTTCGAATACCACGCTGCAAGACGTGCGCATGGACGCTTGTTAAGTAAGATCAGATACAAACAGAGAATCCTTGCCAATGCACGTGTGCTTGACACGGCACAGCGCAGTGGAGATACTGTCCAGTTGCTTTGCAAAGTAGAGATAACGAACTTGAAGACCAACAAGACGGCCACTTATACTATTGCCAGCCCCCACGAAGCAAATATCCGTGAGGGGAAGGTCTCTATGAAATCTCCCATCGGTCAGGCTCTGATGAACCATAAGATAGGTGATGTTGTGGAAGTGAAGGTCCCAGCAGGTGTCGTAAAGCTGCGTATTGAGAGTATTGGACTTTAGGATTGGCGAATGAAAGCCTTTGAAAGTAATCGAGAGTAATTGTTTCGTAAAACTTATTGGCTTCTAAGGATTTTTTGCTAACTTTGTACGCTGAATAATTTTCACGAACAAAGATATGAACATCGCTGAGATTCTCAAAGATACAAAACGTCCGAAAGGCTTTTCTATAGAGGTGCTTCCACCTCTCAAAGGTAATGGTACGGAAGCTCTCTTCAACAATATAGATAAGGTCAGGGATTTCAACCCTCATTACATTAATATCACTACCCATCACTCGGAGTTCGTTTATCGTGAGACGGCTGATGGGCAGTATGAAAGGTTACGTGTCAGACGTCGCCCCGGTTCAATAGCCGTGGCAGCAGCCATTCAGAAACGATATGGCATAACAGTTATTCCCCATGTCATTTGTTCTGGCGCTACACAAGAGGATATCGAGTATGAACTAATTGATATGCAGTTTCTGGATATTGATAACATCCTTCTGCTGAGGGGCGACAAGGCTAAGGATGATAGCATGTTCAAGCCTGTCGATGGCGGCTGGACGCATACTACGCAGCTTATTGGTCAGGTGAATCGCTTCAATGAAGGTTTCTTTGCAGATGGTTCTCCGATAAAGCATCCAGGGAAGAAGTTCCATTATGGTGTTGCTGCTTATCCTGAGAAGCATGAGGAAGCTCCTAATCTTGAGATGGATATGAAGTATCTAAAGGAAAAGCAGGATTTGGGAGCAGAGTATGCTGTGACCCAACTCTTCTATGATAATAAGAAGTATTTCGATTTTGTGCGTAAAGCTCGGGCGATGGGCATAACCATTCCTATCGTACCAGGCATCAAACCCCTCGCGAAGCTTACGCAGATTAATCAGGTGCCCAAGACTTTTCATTGCGATATGCCCCAGGAACTTGCTAAAGAGGCTGTGAAATGTAAGACTGATGAGGAGGCGAGACAACTTGGCATTGAATGGGCAGTCAACCAGTGTAAAGAGCTCTATCAATCGGGTATTAACGATATTCATTTTTATACGGTGTCTGCGTTTAAAAGCATGCCGGAGATTCTGAAGCAAATATTATAGAAGACAAATCTTTTGAAATTCGACAAAGTCATAGGTCAGGAAGAGGCTAAGCAACGCCTTCAGCAGCTCGTCGATGAGCAACGCATTCCTCATGCCCTCATGTTTACGGGGCCCGAAGGATGCGGTAAGATGGCGCTTGCTCTTGCTTTTGCTTCTTTCTTGTTGGGTGAGAGATGGAATGGTAAGTCGCTGTTATCCACTCCTTCAGCTATTGCCAATGCCGAAGCAATGCTTGCCCAATGGCAGCATCCCGACCTTCATTTCTCTTATCCAGTCATTAAGTCAAAGGGTGCAGGCAGTGATTCCAAGATTACCAGTGAAGACTTTGCAAAGGAATGGCGACAGATGTTAGCCGGTGGTCCATATTTCTCGTTGGAGCAGTGGATGTCGTTCATGAATGCTGAAAACCAGCAGGCATCTATCTTTGAGGCAGAGAGTGATCGCCTGATGAGGAAACTCAATTTGAAGTCTAGTCTCGGCGGGAACAAGGTCAGCCTTATGTGGTTGCCGGAACGCATGAACCTGACCAGTGCTAACAAGTTACTTAAACTTCTTGAAGAACCTCCGCAGAAAACATTCTTCCTTCTTGTTTGTGAGCATCCTGAATTACTTTTGGAGACTATTCGCAGTAGGGTACAAATCTTTACTGTGACTCGTATTGAAGATGATGCAGTGACAAAGGCTTTAGTTGATCGACAAGGTATTGCTGAGGAAGATGCTCGTCGTATAGCTCGCATCGCCAATGGCGATTGGATGAAGGCTTTGGAAGAGATTGACGCAGACAATGAGAACAAAGAGTTCTTTGCTTTGTTTGTCACGCTTATGCGTAAAGCCTATTCCAAGGATGTCAAAGCACTTAAAGCATGGAGCCAGACAGTTGCTGACTATGGAAGGGAAAAACAGAAGCGGCTCATTGCTTATATGATGCAAATGGTGAGAGAAAATTTTATGTACAACTTCCATATTCCTCAACTCAACTATATGACCCAGGAAGAAGAGAATTTTGCTTTGCACTTTTCTCCATTTATCAATGAGCGGAACGTGATGTTCTTTCAGCACCGATTGCAGTTGATGATGCGCGATATTGGACAGAATGCTAACGGAAGACTACAGTTCTTCAATTTCGCTCTTGAGACAACTATTTATATCAGAAAAAAATAATTATTAGATTCGACAGATACAAAATATGAGAGACTATAAAATGTGTGCAGGCTGTGGCCGAGGCCTTTCAGCAAAAGGTGTTGGCCGACAGGACAAGCAACTAAATACTTATGACTGGTTGGCCGATGTGCCGGGTAATGCTGAATCAACCGATTTGGTTGAGGTACAGTTTAAGAATACAAGAAAAGGTTACTATCACAATGTAAATAATCTTGATCTTCAGAAGGGCGATACTGTTGCTGTAGAAGCTAATCCCGGTCATGACATTGGCGTTGTTACTCTTACTGGTAAGTTGGTCAAACTTCAGATTAAGAAGGCCAACCTTAAGTCTGCTGATGATATTAAGCGTATTTACCGTATTGCCAAGCCTGTTGATATGGAGAAATATCATGAGGCTAAGAGCCGTGAGCACGACACAATGATTCAAAGCAGACAGATTGCAAAGAGTCTCGGCTTGCAGATGAAGATTGGTGATGTTGAATATCAGGGCGATGGCAATAAAGCAATTTTCTATTATATCGCTGATGAACGTGTCGACTTCCGTAAACTCATCAAGGTTCTTGCAGAGACGTTCCATGTACGTATTGAGATGAAGCAGATTGGTGCACGTCAGGAAGCTGGTCGTATTGGTGGTACCGGACCTTGTGGACGTGAGCTTTGTTGCGCTACATGGATGAAGAACTTTTCTAGTGTTTCAACTAATGCGGCCCGCATCCAGGATATTTCTCTTAACCCACAGAAACTTGCAGGCATGTGTGCTAAGCTGAAATGTTGTCTCAACTACGAGGTCGACGATTATCTTGAGGCAAGTCGTAAATTGCCGCCTAAGGATGTAGTGCTCATCACGCAGGATGCTGAATACCATCTCTTCAAGACAGATATCCTTGCTAGCCTTTGTACTTATTCTACGGATAAGAACATGGGTGCAAATATGGAGACTATTACAGCAAAGCGCGCAAAGGAGATAATAGCTATGAACAAGAAAGGCGAGAAGCCTTTGTCGCTCATGGAAGATGATCGCGTGAAGGAAGTCAAAAAGCCTGTAGACCTTTTGGCTGACGCAGATGTGAGCCGATTTGATAAGGCGAAAAAGAAGAAAAAGAAGAAGTCAAAGAAGGCTAAACCTAATATGCAGAAGACACAGGCTGCTCCTGCACCACAAGATTCGAAGAAACAATAAAAGTCTTATGAGGTGTATCTTATGAGAAGGTTATTTTATATGTCACTCTTCTTGCTGCTTGCTTCTTGTAGTGGCGGTACGGTCTATGATCATTACAATCACACTTCTGTCTCTGGCTGGGACAGAGGTGAGGTGTTGAGCTATGAGGTCCCGCGTCTTAATAAGACTTCTAAATATGCTACGATGCTGGGACTGCGCGTGAGTGAATCTTATCCGTTCCAATCGTTGACTTTAATAGTAGAGCAGACCGTCTTACCAGAGAAAAAAATGAAGCGAGATACGGTTAATTGCCAGATCTTCGATTCTCAAGGTAAGATAAAGGGACAGGGAATTAATTATTTCCAATATCATTTCCTTGTCTCTGAGGCTGACCTTAAGCAGGGCGACTCATTGCATATTACTGTTCGGCACGATATGCGACGTGAGATTATTCCAGGGATTGCAGACATCGGCATACAACTGTCACGTCAGTAGAAACAAGAACGTTGAAAATAAATTACTTAATTACCGCTTGTAATCAATAAGGTTAAAAGACTATTGATTACAAGCGGGTTATTATTTAGTTCCTAACGAGGTTTCTTCCAGCATCTATTCTCAGGAAGATAAATAAGAGCAGCGTGAATCCCCACAACGACGATCCTCCATAACTGAAGAAGGGTAGTGGGATGCCAATAACAGGCGTCAGTCCTAGCACCATTCCTACATTAATGAATACATGGAAGAGGAAGATGCTCGCCACACAATAGCCATACACTCGCCCGAATTTGAATGGTTGTCGCTCGGAAAGATATATCAGTCGAAGAATGAGGGCAAGGAACAGCAGCAATACACTTGCTGATCCTAAAAAACCTTCCTCTTCTCCTACCGTACAAAAGATAAAGTCGGTGTCTTGTTCCGGCACGAACTTTAGTTTTGTTTGCGTTCCGTTAAGGAATCCTTTTCCTCGGAGGCCGCCTGAGCCTATAGCAATCTCACTTTGATGCACGTTGTACCCAGCTCCTGCGAGGTCATCATCCAATCCTAAGAGCACGTTGATACGCACGCGCTGGTGAGGTTCCATGACATTGTTCAATACATAGTCGGCACTATAGAAGAAGATGATACTTCCCACAGAGAACAAAGCGATGAACAGGTAGTGCATAATGCGTGTCGACAATCCCTCATAGACAAGAAAACCTACAAGAAAAGCAGAGATAGCAAGCTGTACCCATACAATGTCGAATGGTATGACAAATTCGGAGAACAAAAGTACGATAAGTGTCGTTCCTGTGCATATTCCCAATAGTCGAAGTGCCTGTGCTCTGTTGCGAGCATAGATATAGACCATTGCTGACGCAAAGATTTGCACTAACAGCAAGACTACAAACTTACCAACAGATGTCGGTGTATCCCATAGAAAGACTTGTTCGTACTTGATGCCTACAACGAAGTAGACAACCATTGCCACTCCTGTAAACAAAATACTTCCCGGCATGCCTTCTCTGTAGAACATGAGGAAGAAGGCAAGGTACACGAGAGCTGAACCTGTTTCCCGTTGTCCGATGATGAAAATCATAGGCAACAAGACAACAGCCATTGCTGCAAAGAAGCACTTAGGCTTGTGCATGTCAAAGCCGTAGGTACTCATCAGTTTGGATACCGCCAACGCCGTAGCAAACTTTGCGAACTCTGCCGGTTGCAAGCGTAGAGGCCCCAATACGATCCACGATCGCGATCCTTTAATTTCGTGCGGATTGAATATCGTCAAAAACAATAGTACCAGTAGCGCTGCATAGATGACATAAGCGAATGTATCGTAGAACCTGTCATCGAGCATCAGCAGGATAAAGCCCAAAGCAAACGACGTTCCTATCCAAACAATCTGCATGCCGGATCGCGTGGAAAGACTGAAAATATCAGTCTCTCCATACGTATAGCTCGCGCCACATACACTTATCCATCCAAAGATAAGAAGTGCGATGTATATGCCTACTGTCCACCAGTCGAGGCATCGCCAAACACTTTGTTGTTTTTTATCGTTCTGAGTCTCCATAGGAAATTCTGCGATTCTGCATTTCTTCAGCAAGTCGCTCGCCCGAAGGACTAAGCTTGCCTGTGATGTACTGTTCCATCAATACTTTACCAATAGGTACACCGAAATCAGCACCCCATCCACCATTCTCAACATAGACGGCGATAGCAATCTTTGGCTTATCCATCGGTGCAAAGCCCATAAACACTGAGTGGTCGTGACCACGGTTCTGAGCTGTTCCTGTCTTACCGCAAGCTGCGAAAGGCAGTGAGCTGAGCATCTTACACGTACCACCCATAGCTGATGACCGCATGCCCGCTACGATATAATCATAAGCGCGTCGCTGAGCTTTGGTGTAATGACGTCTTGTGTACATCGTATCGAGCGGAACACCTTGGATACGTCTTACAACATGAGGTATATAGTAGTATCCACGGTTGGCAATCGTTGCGCCCAAGTTAGCTATTTGCAATGGCGTAAGGTTGACCTCACCCTGACCGATACTAATACTTATGATTGTCAGTCCGTTCCAAGAGCCATGATAAGCCTTGTCATAGAACGTAGCATTCGGGATTAGTCCACGTTTTTCTCCCGGCAAGTCGATGCCTAGGCGATAGCCGAATCCCATAGAAACCATATAGTCACGCCATGTATTCATAGCGTCTTCAACAGTCTTGTATTTAGCACGGTTGCTCATCATGTGGAACAATCCCCAGCAGAAGAAAGCGTTACATGATGTGCTGATAGCCGGTACAAGGCTCAAAGGTGACGCATGACTATGGCAACCCACGTGCAGACCTTTATAATAGAATCCTCTGTGACAAGGATATTGTGTCTGTGGCGTGATAATGCCTTCTGAGAGGAATGTCAGGCCCTGTGATGTCTTGAACGTGGAGCCTGGAGGATACTGACCCATGATAGCTCGGTTCAGCAAAGGTTTCTGCGGATCATGGGTCAAGAACTTATGGTACTTGTTACGGTTTTTGCCCTCAAGCAGTCGCGGATCATAAGTTGGTGACGATACCATGCACAGAATCTGTCCTGTTGAAGGCTCGATGGCTACGATGGCTCCAATCTTACCTTGCATCATTCGCTCGCCCAAGGCTTGCAGGCGAACGTCAAGACCGAGTGTCAACTCTCTTCCAGGCACTGGACGATGATCGAACTTACCATGCTGGTAATGACCTTGCACCCGTCCGTGAGCATCACGCAGGAGAATCTGTACGCCTTTGATGCCACGCAGATACTTTTCGTAGCTACGCTCAACACCTAACTTGCCAATATAATCTCCTGGCTGATAATAGCTATCTTCGTCGATATCAGACTGTGATACTTCTGCCACTTCTCCGAGGATATGTGCACCATAAGGGTACATATACTGACGGATGGTGCGTTTCTGAATATAGAATCCCGGGTAACGGAACATCTTCTCGCGGAATACACTGAAGTTCTTGTCGTCAATCTGTGACATGAACAACTGCTGAGTAAAACGGGAGTATCCAGGGTTCTTGTTAGGATCCTTGATATCGTTCATTCGTTTGATGAACATCTCTTTTGTGATGCCCAGCGTGCGGCAGAAGTCGAGTGTGTCCAAGTGCCCTTTTCCCTCATTCATTACGACCATGATGTCATAGGACGGCTGATTGAATACAAGCAGCTTTCCGTTTCTGTCACGTATGACGCCACGGCTCGGATACTCAATCTTCTTTAAGAAAGCATTGGAGTCGGCACTCTTGCGGTAGTCATCGCTCATCACTTGCAGCGCAAAGAGCCTAATGACATAAATCACCACAATGACGACAGCAATGCCGCCTATGACTCTTTTCCTGTTATCGAGACTATAATCTTTCATTTATCCTCCTTTTCATTTATGACCGCCTTAAATTGTCGCAGACAAGAACAAGCAACAGAGTCAATGCAGTACTTGTCAGAATACTTAGCAACCAATGGAGCCAGTTGAAAAACGAGAAGCTTTCCAATGTAAAGAAGGTGAGACAATAGATAAACGTCAATATCAAGGCAAACAAAGTATATTTGCCTAAACCGAAAGTTGCGATGCTGGGAAGAACGTCATCTTCGTCATCACGCTGAATAAACAGTTGCATAATATAAGGCTGGACAGCGGCAACGAGGGTCATGGAACCAGCAGCCAGTCCTGGTGTATTAGAGAAGACATCGATGCCCAGTCCCAGCAGAAAACACCAAATAAGCATGGACCACTTGGAAGTGCTGCGCCTGAATGATATGGCAAAATAGACATACAACAAGGGCGTAGCTACTCCGAAGAGGTGAACATGGTTGAGCACCAATGCCTGCAAGAGCATGAGCCCAAAGAAAAGCAACAGCCGTTTCAGGAAATCAATATTCATCCTATTACCTTAATCCTCCTTTTTTACTTGTCAGCCTTAGTCTTTAACGAGTCCTGAGCAGCACGAAGTGCATTGAGTCGTTCCAACACAGGAGCATTGTCGATCACACATACATCGCGCAAGCGAGAGAAGTCGGTCGAAAGTCTTACTTGCAGCCTGTATGATACGCCATCGATAGAGTTATAGACATGCAGTATCTTTCCCACAAGAATACCCGGTGGGAACACAGAAGAGAAGCCACTCGTCTCTACATTGTCGTACAGGCGGAAGCGTGCATGGCGAGGAACCTCCTCAACATAAGCTTTCTGAGAGTCACCTCCATACCAGTGCAGATAGCCGAAGTAGCCTCTGCCATGGATACGACAACTGATGTTCGATTTTGTATTGATGGCAGGTATCACGATGGAGTAATGGCGTGAGGTAAGATATACAATACCAACAACGCCACTGCCGCAAGCGACACCCATATCTACACGAACACCGTCAGAAGAGCCTTTGTCTATCGTTATCAGGTTGTTTGCATTGGCAACAGAGTTGCTCACTACCTTTGCCGGGATGAGCCTGAAACTCTTCAGTAGTTTCATTCCCGCTGTATCCGTCCAGGTCGTGTCTTTTGTGACATCGTCCAGACGGTCTGAGAGTTTCCGTACCTGTTGCTCCAAATAGAGATTCCGCTGAGTAAGTTCTTGATTGACCTTACCCAACGAAAAGAAACTCTCAACAGCTGAATTCCATGCGTCCAATTTCCCGGTTACGGCATTGGCGGAAGTGAACCATACACTGCCCTGGTAGCTGTTGTATTGAAACAACAGTACCAGGCTGATAACTTCCAATAAGGCGAAAAGAAACCAGTGACTGTGTCTTTGTATGAAATCAATTAAATTGTGCATTGCACAATTAACGCATTAGGAATGAGAAGCGATCCACATTCTTAAGCGCAATGCCTGCGCCTTTAGCCACACTGTGCAAAGGATCCTCTGCAATATGGAAAGGAATGCTAATCTTGTCCTGCAGACGCTTATCCAGGCCACGGAGCAATGCTCCACCACCAGTAAGCCAGATACCGTTCTTTACAATATCAGCGTAAAGCTCAGGAGGAGTAGACTCCAAAGCAGAGAGAACAGCATTCTCAATCTTTGCCACAGTCTTATCCAGGCAATGTGCAATCTCCTGATAGCATACAGGTACTTCCATAGGAAGAGCTGTGATACGATTCGGACCATGTACCACATAATCCTCAGGGGCCTCATCCCCAAGGTCGGTCAGAGCAGATCCAACATGAATCTTGATGCGCTCAGCCATACGCTCAGAGACCTTCACGTTGTGCTGACGGCTCATATATTCCTGAATGTCTGCTGTGAGGTCATCACCTGCAATACGAATAGAGTTGTTGCTTACGATGCCACCCAAAGAAATGACAGCAATCTCGGTAGAGCCACCGCCTATATCGACAATCATGTTGCCTTCTGGAGCTTCCACATCGATACCGATACCGATAGCAGCAGCCATTGGCTCAAAGATAAGATATACATCACGTCCATCGGCATGCTCGGCTGAATCACGCACGGCACGAAGCTCCACCTCGGTAGAACCAGACGGAACACCGATGACCATACGCAGAGATGGTGAGAAGAGATGACTGCCTGTGTGTACCATCTTGATAAGTCCACGCATCATCTGCTCACATGCTGTGAAGTCGGCGATCACGCCATCACGCAACGGACGAACGGTGCGGATATTGTCATGCGTCTTCTCATACATCATCTTGGCTTTCTCGCCCACTGCAATCATCTTGCCTGTGCGGCGGTCAAGAGCTACAACAGATGGCTCGTCAACAACTATCTTATCATCACTGATAATAATGGTGTTGGCTGTTCCCAGATCCATTGCTATCTCCTGAATGAAAGAAAACATTCCCATTTAATTTCTTTTCCTTTATATTGGTAATCTTTGTTGTTATGACCTCGGGTGGTTAACGTAACGTTGTGAACCACTCATGGATAGCTGTATCGTAGTGACTTGACACGCCAAAAGCTCTCTCTGCGAGCATACGGCGGTCTTCAATGTCAGTGACAGCTCCCTTCTTGTTCAGGAGCTCGAGCAGTACCGGATATTCGGCTTTGCTGGGGATGATGACGACATCCTTGAAGTTCTTTGCTCCTGCACGGATAAGAGAGATGCCGCCTATGTCAATCTTCTCAATGATGTCCTGCTCTGATGCTCCGCTGGCTACTGTCTGCTCAAAGGGGTAGAGGTCAACGATGACGAGGTCGATAGCAGGAATCTCATATTCCTTCATTTGCTCGCGGTCACCCTCATTGTCTCGACGGGCCAAAATGCCACCGAAGATCTTGGGATGAAGCGTCTTCACACGACCACCGAGAATAGAAGGATAGGTTGTCACTTCCTCTACTTTCTGGCAATCATAGCCAAGGCTCTCGATAAATTTCTGTGTGCCGCCGGTGCTGAGAAACTTTACACCCTCCTCGTTCAACTTCTTCAGGAGATCCTCCAGTCCATCCTTGTGGAAGACGGAGATAAGCGCAGTCTTGATTTGTCTTGATTCAGCCATTTTAAGATATTGTTATGTATCGATACCTATAGTAATCTTACTAAGATGTTCTTTCTAATCTGCAAAGTTACTTGATTTTCTTTGAACCGATACAGAAAAAAGAGAGAAAATGTGAGTGAAAACGTTAAATTGTCTCAAGTCAACCACTTTTCTTCTCATCAATGACCTTTTTTGCTTATATTTGCAAGCTGAAACACAACACATTATTATTAGGTGTTATTCAGTACATAATAAAGGTACATATTATGAGGCGCATATTATATCTTTGCATCGTCATCCTGTCCATGCTTCCTTTGGAACGTATCGCAGCACAGAGAAGCATCACGGTCTATGACCCGGAAACCAACACGCCAGTTCGTGGCTTTCATATTTGGACGGGCAAGGAAAAGACAGATACGACAAACATGTTTGGCACAGCTGCGCTGCCGGAGAAGTTTGATACTCTGCTTTTGACAAAGCCGGGATATATTGCTTTGCGTATTCCTTCTAAACTTGTGAAAGATACAATTCCTGTCATTAAGGATTATAACAATATAGGTGAGGTTGTCGTTTATGGTAACCGCCAGAACGAGTTTCAGGAAGCTGTGAAGCGGTGGACGAAGCAGGACCGTGTTGAGTTGCAACTTAGGCATCCTATTACGGGCATAGACTTCAATCTTTCAGACATCCTTAGTGCAAAGCGTCGGCGTGATAAGCGTAATTCCAAGAAGATGGCTAAGATCTTCAATCGCATGGATGCTACCGATGATGATCCTATTATCCACTCTTACCGACAGGCGTTGCAAATAGAACCGAAACATTAATAATTATATTTCATATTAAGAGATGAAACATCTTTCTTTACTTATACTTGCCACTCTATTTTGCTCACAGAGCATGATGGCTCAATGGGAGACACAGTGGGAGACGTTCAAGCGGAGGCCGTGTGGCACTGCTATGATGTTGCAAGAGAACACGGCTGAGACACGAGCCATCGCAACATCCTCCAACTATGTGAAGCATACGGGAAACATTACAATTCCCGTCATTCTCGTAAACTTCTCTGATGTGAAGTTCACCATTAACAATCCCAAGGCGGCTTTCGACCAGTTCTTTAATGGTGATAAATATGACACCTTGCAGACAGATTATGGCAACGGGAACCAGTTTAATCATAGCTCTGTAGCTACGTATTTCAAGGATATGAGTGATAGTACCTTCCTGCCTAAATTTAAGGTGTACGGACCGGTGACACTCTCGAATAAGCAAACCTACTATGGAGGAAAAAGTACAAACAGCACAAGCGATGAGAAACCTCAACAACTTGTCGTGGATGCACTTGCTGCAATAGCGGGTTCTGTTACGGATGATGATCTTAAGTCATTTAGTCTTGATGGCTCCACTATTGAGAGTGTTTACATTGTCTATGCAGGTCTTGGTCAGAACGAAGGTGGAGACTCTACTTCTGTTTGGGCAAATACCTGGACATGTGGTGCTAAACTTGGAGGTAAGACCGTGCGGTGGTACACAATGTCGGGAGAACTGAATCCTTACAAACTAACTTCTGCTGGTGTCCCGGGCTCGAAAGGAACCCCTATGATAGATGGCATTGGTGTAGCCTGCCATGAGTTTAGCCATGCCTTGGGTCTCCCGGATCTTTATCCTTACAGTAACGATAATGCACATGTTAACAACCAGGAAATGGAATACTGGGACCTTATGGATGGCGGCGAGTATGCGGGTGGTTTCACTTTCAAGGGTTCATCTTACTATGCAACATGTGGCTTTTATCCTACTGCCTACACCGCGTTTGAGAAAGAACAGATGGGATGGCCAGTAGATATTCAGACCCTCTCCAGCGATGCAAGCATCACAATGACAACTTCGACAGAGAAAGGTGGTACGGCCTATAACATCGTCAATCCAAGCAACTCGCTTGAATATTTTATGCTCGAATGCATCCAACAAAGAGGGTGGAATAAGTATCAGTATGGAAATGGCTTGCTCGTCTATCATGTCAATCTGCCAAGCAGCACGATTTACCTCAAGACAGACCTTAATGATACACCTAACTATCCAGGTATGGCAGTAGTGCCAGCAGACGGAGCATGCCTCTCTTCCTATATTGATGCCAACAAGCCTTATTATACAGCAAGCCTTAGGGGCGACCTTTTCCCTGGCTCGGGTAATATGACCCCCGACACGTTGAATGTCTCGGTGCTCAACGATGTAAATAGCAAGCCTAACTTTTGCTGGTACAACACTGATTTCTGGACCAATTCTTCAAGTACGAAACAAAAGCTTACGACCAACAAAGCACTGAAGAACATCACTTACAATACATCTACGGGCGTTGTCACTTTCGACTATATCAACGACTTTGCAGCCGGCATCCTTCCCGTGTGGAACAACGATGCCAAGGATAACAAGATCTATTCTGTTGATGGTCGTTACCTCGGCACCGACTTCAATGCTCTGCCTCACGGTGTGTATATCGTCGGTGGCCATAAGATTGCAAAGTAACTCATCGTTCTGTGTGGCACCGTTTACGGTGCCATAATGTTTACCGGAGCACCGTTATGGTGCTCCCATGTTTAACCTAAAGCTGAAGCCATGGATCATCCTTCTTCTTATCATGCTACGGAGCACAGCATGAAGCGCCGTTGTAAAGGTCACGACTACCACTCGCGCAGTATGTACATGATCACCCTTGTAGTTGAAGGACGGCGCAACATTCTAGGTCGTCTTATCGGTGATCCGACATTGCCAGTCGGGCAGCTTGGTGCTGCCACCTTAGCTCCTTCTCCTTTAGGCGAGGCTGTAGAAGAAGAATGGAGAAAATTGCCGAAGCGTTATCCGGAGGTCAATGATATTGCTCTGCAGCTTATGCCCGATCATTTGCACCTTATTATCTTTGTGACTAAGAAGATGAAGGTCACTCTTTCTACTGTCATCGCCTCGTTTGAAGGTTATTGTCGCCAGCGGTATGAGAAGCTTATCAGGCAAGGACTCGCTCCTGCTGTCCCGCAGGATATCTTAGCAGAACAAGACTTAGCAAGAAAAGAAGGACGTAAGAGCCGTTTAGGTCTTCTTTTTGAGATAGGCTTTAACGACAAGATCCTTTGGAGGAAAGGAGAACTACAAGCATGGAAGCAATACTTGGCCGATAATCCTCGCCGTAGACTTATCAAGGAACTTAACCCTGAGCTGTTTACGGTAAAGCACAACATCAACAGTCATGGCTATACGTTCGAGGCTTTAGGCAACGAGTTCCTCCTCGATTATCCCCGACGTATTTTTGTACAGTGTTCAAGGCGGCTCTCCGATGCTGATATAGCCTCTCTATTACAAAAGGCGGAGCCTGATTTTGAGAACGGATCGGTGTTCGTATCGGCTTCTATCTCTCCAGGTGAGAGGATGGTGATGAGGCACGCCTTTGATAACGGTTGCCCGACGATAGTATTAAGGGAGAATGGTTTCGCACAATATGAAAAACCACACGGAGGTGCTTTCGATGCTTGTGCAGAGGGCAGGCTGTTATTGCTGGCTCCATGGGAGCACCACACTGAGAAGAAGGTGATATCGAGAGAACAATGCCTCAACCTCAACAGGATGGCAGAAGCGATAAGCACGGATCGGCTGTAGCAAGAGAGGCGAAAGAACCAACGGCTTCTGCCCTAAAGGGCAGAACACAGAACCACAAGAAACAACTACTGGCAAACGATACAACCACAAACTACACGAAACAACCATGAAGTTACAGACAGCGAAGGGACTCGGAAAACAAAAAACAGGGGGAAGAGCGATTGCGCTCTTCCCCCTGTTGTATCTCAGCAAGGTCCCTCAGTTGGGCTCTATGCTTTAGCCTTTATTTGATCTCAATACCTTATTTGATCTCAATGCTTCTGCCGTTGACATTGGCCTCTTCCTTCTTAATCTTAGGAAGCTCAATGCTCAGGATGCCATCCTCCACCTTAGCGGTGATGCGATCCTTGTCGACATCCTCAGGAAGGCTGTAGACCTGCTGGTAGTTGCTGTAAGAGAACTCGCGGCGCAGATAGTGCTCCTTGCGCTCTTCCTTACCGTCCTCCTCGTGATGCTCAAGCTTGTTCTCGATGGCAAGCTCAAGATCACCGTCCTTGTTCAGGTCAATGCGGACGTAGTCTTTCTTGATGCCCGGAACGGCTACTTCCATCGTGTATTTATCTGCATCTTCCTTCACGTTCACTGCCGGAGCTGTTGCGTTCACGCGACGAACGCCATTGAAGAAATTATCACTGAAATCATTGTCAAACCAATCGTTCAATACTGGGAATAACATAGTCAAAACCTCCAATTATATTTTAATTATTTTCTTGTTATTATCTTCTTGTTATTATCTTGAAGCTCTCATCGAACTTCACCCACAGTATTGCAACCTTTGTGCCCAAGCAATATATGTGCCATAATGGCAAAACACACCGCCATTATGGCACAAGTACTGTTAAGTCCAGAAAGCAGTCTCCCCCGTAAAGATCATCTCACCACCGCATTTCGGGCAGGTGTGATGATCCCAGGTTACGATGCGGCTACTGCCGCAGTTGAGGCACAACCGCCCGGCAAGTCCATTGAACGACGGTGCGTTGTTGCCGATGATCCCGCCTACTACAAGCGGCTGGATCGTATGGCAGTCGGGACAGCTCACGCTCACGATGTGCTGGCGCATGAAGCCTGTACCTTCATAGTCGTAGCATTCATAGCCGCACTGCTTACAACGATATGTTTTTCTTTGTGCCATAGCTATTCTTTTACCTCCGTCTCTCCTTCTATAGCTGTCTTACCTTTGATAGCGTCGATGACCTCTGTAGCTACATCTTTAGCCCATCCAGCATCCATGCCAACCTCCATACGGATATATTCTCGCTCAGGCTTCTTGGTGGTCAGAACCAACTGATATTGCCCCATGGTGTAGGGTGTAGCGGTATTGACAGTCGTCACATCCAAGATATCGTCCATGCTTAGCGGCTCTCCTGCTACCACTAAGATGCGTTTTTGTTGATAGACCAAGATGCAACCGATAGCTTCGTTAGCGCGTGTGCTGTCAACGACGATGCAGTCATCCGGCTCTCCGTACTGAGTGGTTGCTTCTTCTAAGGAAAGTAGATGGCTGTCGTTGGGCTCATCTTTGTGTTTCCCTTTTCGATAGAGAAAGAACGGTACAAAAAGGACAAGTGCAAAAAGAACATATGCATTGACCTGGAAGGCGACAAGCAGAATCGCGATGGCGGCTACAATGGAGATAATGATTTCTTTCTTCATGGTTGTTTAAGTTCTTACTTTGTTCTTGCTTTTATTGCTCTACCTTTTTATACAATGCATTCCACCAAGATGCATCGCCCTTGAGATAACGCTGGAACCAGGCCATGATGGTGTTGTGCCACTTGATGCGCTTGTTGTAATCAGTGATATGGTGATCTTCACCATCCACGACGACGAAAGCGGTAGGACGGCCGAGAAGTTTCAGTGCTGTGAACATCTGAATGC
The DNA here is from genome assembly GCA_002353825.1 of Prevotella sp. UBA2725. GTDB lineage: Bacteria > Bacteroidota > Bacteroidia > Bacteroidales > Bacteroidaceae > Prevotella. Next base: position 23,768 of record DEKJ01000007.1, read on the forward strand.
TCTCACCGATAGGCACGTTGTGGTCGGCATTGCCATGGAGGAAGAGCAGCGGCGTGTGGATCTTCTCAGCATTGAAGAGCGGGCTCTGGTCGACATAGAGATCTTTGCGCGTCCAAGGGTAACTGCCTGCCATCGACACCTCACTGTAGCTGTAGCCCCAGTAACCCTCGCCCCAGTAACTGGTGTGGTCACTGATACCGGCATGTGAGATGGCGGCGGCAAACAGGTTCGTCTGTGTCTGCAGATACTGTGTCATGAAACCACCGTAGCTTGCGCCGATACAACCGATGTGCAGCGTGTCGGTGTAACTGTGTTCATGGCAGAACGTCTTTGTTGCCTCAATGATATCTTCGGCTACACCTTTGCCCGCTGTGTTGACATGACGCGAAGCAAACTCCTGGCCAAAGCCGGTGGCACCGCTGGGGTTGACGACGAGCACTACATATCCGGCAGCTGCATAGACATGATGCGGATAGCGTGACTCAAGGTAACGATAGGTTGGCACGCAACCACCGTAATAGTTGACGATGACAGGATATTTCTTCGACTTGTCGAAATGGGGTGGGAGGTAGTAACGGCACCAGATAGAGTCGCCGCGACTGTTGACAAACGACCAAGGCTCACAGTCGCCGAGCTCCACATCTTTTAACCGATCCTTATTCAGATCTTCAATGAGCGTCGACTTACCAGTTGTCGTATCGAGGGTATAGAGGCGGTAGGTGTTGTTCACGCCTTCACCATACCACAGTGCTTTCTTCGCATTGTCGGCGGGAGAGATGACGAAAACCATATCTTCCGTATTGGGAATACGCGTGATGACGCCAGTCTTCGGGTCACACTTGAATAGATGGCAATAATCCTTGTCGATGGCTGTGATCCAGATCGTCCCGTCTTCCTTCAACCATGTATACCGGTTGATGGATGGATCAAAGTTCTTTGTGAGGGGCTTCACCTCTTTGGAAGCGATGTCCATGAGATAGAGTTGGTTATCTTCCATACTCGGTATGCGGCCTTCCGGCAGGTTCTTGCCTATGCCGCCGAGACATTCAGGAGAGCCTTCGATGGCAATCTGCTTGCCATCGGGGGAGAATTTGGCAGAGGATATGAAGCCATCGTCCTTGACAAGGCATTCCGTCTGAAGGGTGTTGAGGTCCATTCGCCAGATAGAATACAACGTTGTGGGCCGAGCGGTCAGGCGACGACGCGTTGTGAGGTAAAGGATATAACGGCTGTCACTACTGACGTCGAGCAATGACACATTATTATATCCGAAGGTCAATTGCTGCGACACCCCTGTGCTGAGGTCATAGCGTACGAGCGAAGTGCGGTCACGCCATCCCGGCTGACGGTCGTCAGGTTCCACAATCTGATAGATATCTTTCTCCTCTTTTGGACCTTCGTTGACATGACTCAGAATTAGGCTCTTGCCATCGGGCGTTATCTGCCAATTGTCGTCACTAGGCATGCCGTCAGCGAGGATGGTCTCACTGCCGTCATTGATGGAGATCCTTACTAACTGTCTTTTGCCGTTGTCACTTGTGCGGTCCATGAGCAAGTCGTCACTTCCCGGATAGAACTGAAGCGAAGAAGTGCTCGTGCGGACAATCTTGTTGCCGTCAAGGTCTCTGACGAGCCAGGTAGATACCGACTTGCCACCATCCTGCGTATTGATATGACCTTCGATAGCGTAGCGGCCGTCATGGGAGATGCTTGCACCCCACAGTTGTGTCCCGTTGAGCACGTCCTTGATGGAATAGAGATGCTTGGTACCTGGCTGGAGAACAGTCAGGGAAGCATCATTGTCTGTGCTAAGTGTTACCTTCGGTTTTACGGCTCCTTTGCCTTTGAGTAAAGTGCTGATGACGAAGTGGTGAGTACCTGGCTCCAGTGCGATGTCCTTTCCGTCCGTCTCCGTGCCGTCCACATATATCTTGTTTGTCTTCAGTCCACTGACCGTGAGCGTTGCTTTGGTATAAGCGGTTGTCTCAGCGTCAAAAGACAGAGAGGCCACAGAGTAAGCGGAAGCAGACTGCAGTTTCTCACCATTAGAAAATGTCTTGCCTCCATTTGTTGCTAAAGTGGTGCTTAGCAGTGACAGCTCGTCGAAAGCATTGCCGTTGATATCAACACTGTCTACCATGACAGGCCGCTGCACACTTACAGGCCCGGCAAGTTGAAGTTTCTCAATGACGTGGTTGCCGGCGAAGCCAGGAAGACTGACTGCCGATAGAAGGATAAAAGACGATAAGAATTTATTCATGAACCGTATTTTATAGAATATATGTACTATTTGTTGCTAAACGGCTACAAATTTACACAATATGTCGCATATTAACGGCTTTTATTAAGTGAATAAATATTATTAATAAACAGTTTCTTCCTCTTTTCTTTATTGTTTCTCCATTACGTCACATACGCGTCGCGTTTCCGCCTCGTATGGGGCGGTAATGCGACGCATATGAGGCGCGACATCTTTTCTTGTTTTGTCATAACTTCAAAGTTCTTCACTTTTGGATTTCCTCTGCCGGTATTCCATGGGTGTGCAATGGAAGTGTTCACGGAAATACTTACCAAAGAAACTTGTGTTCGGGAAGCCAACCTTGTTGCAGACTTCTTTCAAAGACAGGTCGGTGTTCTTGAGATACCAGGTGATATCCGCCAATGTGTATTCCTGAATCCATTGAAGTGCCGTCTTATTAGAATTTTGTTTGCAGATGACGGAGAGATATTTTGTAGAGATACAGAGCTCTGAAGCATAATGCTCTACGGTCTGGTGCTTCACTTCTGTAGTTTGCAAAAGTTGTAGAAACTGGTTGAAGAGAGAAAGGCTCTGTTTGGGTTTCTCCATTTGTCCTTGTCCTAAAACATTCTTTTTCAGAACCCATGTCATGCCTGTGAGCATGCTGCTCAGATAGCCATAGAGAATGTCGCGGCGCATCTGCTGTTGCTCTTCCTCTTCGATTTGAGTATCGAGGCAGAGCTTGACAAGTTGATAAGCCTTATGACAGATCATCATGTCGCGCTCGGTCAGTGATACTTTCCTGATCTTGTCGATATAGGTCACTTGGTTCCAGATAGACATATAAGATCGCAATAACACCTGCAGCGCATGATTGGTGATGCACAGGGCGAAATACTCAAAGTCAGCCGTGAACATTGGCTCTGAGATCATCACTCCCGGAGGACAGACAAAAAGTTCATTGGCTTGGAACGTGATGGATTGTCCATTGATGTTCATTGACATTTTTCCTTTGACACAGATGGCAACGATGTTCATATTGGGCCGGGCTGTCCCTGGGTCAGCCAAAGCTGCATTGCTATTGACAATCAGTAGCTCGTCATCTTTATAATAGGGCTCAAAATGGGCAGGTACGGGCACCAAGGAGAGGAAACGCTCCGTCTCTGTCATCTTACCGTTTGTTCGCATAGCTATTCCTAATAATATGTTCTATTTCTTGTTTCTGCTTGCAAAATTACGATAGATTTGTGAGATAGTACGTTCTATTCGAGAATAATTATGTTTCCAATCTGAATATATTCTCAAATAGGACATACGTGTTCCACTTTGTTCGTTCGAAAACTACAATAAGTGTTCTAATTTTGCATGTAGTTGAGAATAATAGGATAATTCAAGCATGAGAAAGACCATTCTTTGGGCATTCGTTCTTCCCCTGCTGCTTATCAGTTGTGGCAAAAAAGGACAATCGTCTGCAAACATCATTAAGGTGAAGACCCAGGTTGTGGGGGAGTCTTCCTTTTCTACCGATGGTAGCAGCTATTCGGGCACGATAGAGGAGTCGTCGGGTTCTTCTTTGAGTTTTGCTACGTCGGGCACGGTGAAAGCCCTCTATGTCAGTGAAGGACATAGCGTGCGTGCCGGACAAGTTATCGGTATTGTCGATGCCACGAATACCAGTAATGCTTTGACGATGGCTGAGGCTACAGCGTCACAGGCACAGGAGACTCTCCGCCAAGCAGAGGATGCCTATCGTCGTATGAAACTTCTTCACGATAACGGATCGCTGCAGGAGATCAAATGGGTGGAGACGACCACGCAACTTGCTTTGGCTCGTCAGGCCGTCCGCCAGACTCGTGCCTCCGTACAGATTGCCCGGAAAGGAGTGACAGATACGCGTCTTGTGGCACCGTTCAGTGGCTATATCAGTAAGAAGCAGGTGGAAATTGGCCAAAACGTTATGCCCGGTCAGCCCGTCGTGAATTTAGTAAAGATAGGCGATGTGAAAGCCGATATCTCTGTACCGGAGGACGATATTGCAAAGATCACAGTGGGTCAACGGGTTCGTGTCCGTATTTCCGCTTTAGGCAACTATTATGTCATGGGTAAGGTTGTAGAGAAAGGTGTGCAGGCAGATCCTATCTCTCGTTCCTATGAGGTGAAAGTCCTGTTGCCCAATACTGCTCGCCGTATCTTGCCAGGCATGATCTGTGAGGCATGGCCGGAGAATGCAGCCATGACCAATGCAATCCAGTTGCCCGCCAACCTTATTCAGATTGATTCCGACAATAAGCTTTTCGTCTGGACGGTCGTAGGCAATAAGGCGCATCGTGTGGATGTCACGCTTGGTGAGAATGTGGGTGAGAATGTTGCTATCTTGGATGGTCTCTCACCGGAGCAGGTTGTCATCACGGAAGGACAACAGAAAGTGTCGGAAGGAACCCAAGTAGAGTTAGGAGTTAGGAGTTATTGTGCTCGAAATTGAATAAATAATAATAATGAATAAGAAACGGAATATCGTCGAATGGGCCATGCACTACCGGCAGATTGTGATTCTCATCACGTGCTGCTTGGTCGCCTTCGGTATCTATGGCCTCTACGACATCAACAAGAATGAGTTCCCTGACGTGACGATCCGCCAGGGCATCGTCGCTGCCGTCTATCCCGGTGCTTCCGCCCAGCAGGTAGAGGAAGAGGTAACGAAACCGTTGGAGAACTATATCTTCACCTTCAAGGAGGTGCGCAAGGAGAAGACGAAGTCGTACAGCCGTAATGGCATGGCCATCATCCAGGTGGAGCTGAATCAGGATATCGGCACTACGGAGAAGGAGAGTTTCTGGAGCCGTTTCAAGCTCGGTATCCAACAGTTCAAGAGCTCCTTGCCGCAGGGTGTGATCGCTCTTCAGGTCAACGATGACTTCGGTGACGCTTCCGCCCTCCTCATCACGATGGAAAGTAAGGACAAAACCTACCGTGAGCTCAACGATTATATGGATTACCTCAAGGATCGTCTTCGGACTGTTGAAGCCGTAGGACGTATGAATGTCGTGGGCATGCAGAAAGAGCAGGTGAGCATTTATGTCGATGCGAAGAAACTGTCGCAGTATGGCATCTCCCAGCAACAACTCTACTCGGTTCTCGTGTCTAAAGGCTTCTCAAGCACGGCTGGCACGCAGAAAGCACCTGACTATGAAGCACCGATAGAGGTAGAGCGCTCGGTCAACATGGTCAACGATGTGGAGCAGACGGTTGTCTATTCCAGTCCTGACGGTCATGTGGTACGTGTAAAAGATATCGCCACGGTCAAGCGCGAGTATCCCAAACCCGACAGCTATATCACTAACAACGGCACGAAATGTATCGTCCTGAGTGTAGAGGTGAAGAAAGGCCGCTCGATCACCGACATGGGTACTGCCGTGAAGAAGCAGTTGGCGGAGTTCCAGCAGTCGTTGCCGAAGAGCGTGAGTATGTTCACCATCACCGACCAGAGTGAGGTGGTACACAAGAGTGTCGTCGACTTCCTCCGTGAACTTCTCATCGCCATCGTCGCCGTCATCATCGTCGTCATCCTGCTCCTGCCCATTCGTGTGGCCCTTGTAGCCGCCTCTACCATTCCTATCAGTATCTTTGTCGCCATGGGACAGTTCTATTCTTTCGGCATAGAACTGAACACGGTAACACTGGCAGCTCTCATCGTCACCCTTGGTATGATCGTTGACAATGCCATTGTCATCATCGACAACTATATAGAACTTATCTCTGACGGAATGAGCCGGTGGGGAGCGAGCGTGAAGAGCGCCACTCATTTCTTCAAGTCCATTCTCACGGCGACACTTGCTATATCCGTAACCTTCTTTCCTTTCTTGGTGACGACAAAGGGATCCAATCACGACTTCCTGCTCTACTTCCCTTGGGCCATCACCATCGTACTGATGGTGTCGCTTCTCGTGGCCGAGCTCCTCGTGCCGTTCATGCAGTTCTACTTCATCCGTAAGCCGATTACTACAGAGCTGCCGAAGGGTGGGAAGAAGAAGTTCTCTTTTCTTGACCTCATGCAGAAATATTATAACAAGCTCATCGATGCATGCTTCCGCCATCCTTATATCACGGTGGCTTCCGGTGTAGTGATCATCGTCCTTGGTGTTTTCCTTCTTGGTCAACAGCCTGTGAAGATGATGCCAACCGCCGACCGAAACCAGTTTGCCGTGGAGATCTATCTGCCTACAGGAACATCTCTCGATAGAACGGTCGAGGTCGCTGACTCCATGGAGCATATCCTCCGTCGCGATTCCCGTGTGGTCTCTGTGGCTTCTTTTAAAGGCACGTCATCACCACGCTTCCAGTTCAGTTACGCCCCGCAGTTTGGCGGGAAGAACTATGCACAGTTCATCGTTAACACAAAGAGTGAGAAGGCGACCATCGGTATGCTGAAGGATTATCGTATGCGTTACACGAATGCTTTTCCGCGGGCTTATGTGCGTTTTAAACAATTGTCGTACAGTGATGAGGCCAATGCTGTGGAACTTCGCTTGAGCGGTTCTGACTGGCAACAGTTGAAGCATACGGCCGATAGTATCACGGCTCTCTTCCGTGCTGACAAGGACCTTATTCTCGTCCGCAATGATGTGGGAGAGCCGCAACTCGTTGACGATATCAAACTCAATGAGCAGCAGGCCGGACGTCTCGGTGTCACGAATGGTCTCGTGGAACTGACGATGGCTACACGCTATGGCAATGGTATCCCCGTGACAACGATCTGGGATGGCGACTATGGTACACAGGTCTGCTTGAAGAGCACCAAGGCCGATCGGTCTATGCCTGCGGATATTGCTAATGAACCGATCCCTGTTATGGGAGGGCTGCGTACGGTGCCTTTGCGTCAGGTGGCAACGATTAAACCCGTCTGGCAGGATGGTCAGATCTGTCACCGCAATGGAGTAAGAACCATCACTGTCATGGCGGATGTCGTCGATGGGGTCAATGTCGTCGGAAAGACGAAAGCGTTGCAAGCGAAGATTCTCACTGATAAACTTCCGAAGAGCATCAAGGCCGAATGGGGTGGTGAGCTCGAGACCGGTAACGATACGAACACGCAGGTGCAAGGTGGACTGATGATAAGTGTCGTCATCATCTTCTTCCTGATGCTCGCTCATTTCCGTAAGATTTCTACGGCTACGCTTCTTCTTGTGAGTTTGTCGATGGTGATGTTTGGCACGGCTATGGGTATTCTTATCCCGGGTGGCAACTTCTCGCTGACGTGTAACCTCGGCATCATCTCTCTCATGGGTATCCTCGTGCGTAATGCCATCATCATGTACGACTATGCTGAGGAGCTACGTGAGAAAGAACATCTTACGGCGCATCAGGCGATCCAGCAGAGTGCTAAACGACGTATGCGCCCGATCTTCCTCACTTCCGCAGCGGCTTCTATGGGTGTGGTCCCGATGATGCTCGGTGGCAGCAGTCTGTGGGCACCGATGGGTAACGTCATCTTCTATGGCACGCTCATCACGATGGTTCTCATCCTCACCGTCCTTCCCGTGGCTTACTGGCTTGTCATGAGCGGGAGCACACACAAACGTGAATTGAGTAATAAATTGGAGCTACAATAACATGAAAAAAACAATATTCCTCACTGTCACGGCACTCATTGCTCTGGCAGCACCGGCTCAGACGACGCTCTCCCTCGATGAGGTGAAGAGCCTCGCCGTGAAAGCCAATATGAAGACGCGGTCGGCAGCCTATGCCACCGCTGAGGCTCAAGAACAGAAGAAAGAGGCCTTTACCAATTATTTTCCTACACTCAGTGCCTCATCGACGGCGCTGAAAGCCAACCATGGCATGGTGAAGATAGAAACTGCGTTGGGTGGGCAGCAGATGAACATGACGCTTCTCGACAAGATGTGGGCAGCGGGCGTCACGGCCGTGCAGCCCGTGTTCATGGGTGGGCAGATCATCAATGGTAATAAGTTGGCTAAGACTGGTGTAGAGGCTTCACAACTACAGGAAAATCTCTCGCGCAACGATGTGGAACTGACAGCCGAGAACTATTACTGGCAGATCGTCACGTTGAAAGAGAAGGAGAAAACGCTAGAGACAATCTCTACTATGTTGAAAAGTCTTGAGAAAGATGCCAGTCTTGCCGTGAAAGCCGGAGTGGGACTGCGCAATGACCTTCTGCAAGTACAACTCAAGGAAAACGAGATCGAGAGTCAGAAGATTAAACTTGACAATGGTCTCAGTCTCTGCAAGATGACCTTAGCACAATATATCGGTATGGATGGCAAGAGCATTGATGTCAGTGCCTCTGCCGATCCCTCGCAGTTGCCGGGCTATCCAGATAGTCTGAAGGTAGATCATGATGCTGCAGTGGCAAACACGAATGAGTATCAACTGCTGCAAAAGAATGTGGACGTGAAGACGCTCGAAAGGAAGATCGAGGTTGGCAAGAACCTGCCACAGGTGGCTGTCGGTGCCAGTGTGCAGCATACCGATGTGCTCAGTGCGAAGAACAACTTCGGACTTATCTTTGCTCAGTTCAGCATCCCTATCAGTGGATGGTGGGGTGGTAGTCATGCCATCAAACGGAAGAAACTTGCTGAGCAAGAGGCTCGTGAGCAATTGATGGATAATAAGCAACTCTTAGAGATACGTATGCAGAAGGACTGGAATGATGTCGATGATGCCTACAAACAATTGGTGTTGGCAAAGAAGAGTATCAATCAGAGTGAGGAGAACCTCCGGTTGAACCGCGACTATTATAAGGCAGGGACAGTGAATATGACCGATCTCCTTAATGCCCAGCAACTCTATCAGCAGGCGCGCGATAAATACACCGATGCCTTCGCTGATTTGCAAAACAAGATAGAAGCGTATAAGAAGAGTACGGGACAATAAAGTTAAGAGTTAGGAGATAGGAGTTAGGAGTTGCAAGGACGGTATGTATAACTCCTAACTCCTATCTCCTAACTCCTAACTAACAAAGACTCCTAACTTGATTTAGGAAGTATTCGTGTACCTGCGTGTCGGTGTCGAGCTCGGGATGGAAGGCGGTGACAAGCTGGTTGCCTTGTTGGGCAGCGACGATATGACCGTCTACCGTTGCTAAGATCTCGGCTTTGCCATACACCTCTTTTATATAAGGCGCGCGGATGAAGGTCATCGGTATCTTGCCGATACCTTTCATCTCTGCCTCCGTATGGAAACTACCGAGCTGCCGGCCATAAGCATTGCGGAGCACATGGATGTCCATGGTGGCTAACCGCTTCTTCGGTTCTCCTTCAATCTTGTTAGCAAGAAGGATGAGCCCGGCACACGTACCGAAAACGGGAAGGCCAGCCTCAATATCAGCTTTTATCGGTTCCAGGAGGCCGAGGTCATTGAGCAACTTGGCTTGTGTCGTCGACTCACCGCCGGGGAGTACCAGTCCGTCTTTCGGCTGTTGCCAGTCGGAGAGCTCACGCACCTCGAAGGCTTCTGCTCCGAGACGTGAGAGCATCTGCTCGTGTTCGATAAAAGCACCTTGTAAAGCTAAAACAGCTATTCGCATGGCTTTTCTCCTCCTTATTTACCTCTCTCGGCCATCAATACCTTGATCTCTTCCTCGTTGATACCGACCATAGCGGGGCCGAGGTCTTCAGAGAGTTCAGCGAGTTTCTCGGGATCTTTATAGTTGGTGACAGCCTGGACGATGGCGGCAGCGCGCTTGGCAGGATTCCCGCTCTTGAAGATGCCGGAGCCGACAAACACACCTTCGGCACCCAATTCCATCATCAAAGCTGCATCGGCGGGGGTAGCCACGCCGCCGGCAGCGAAGTTAACGACAGGCAACTTGCCGTGGTCGTGAACATATTTCACGAGGTCGTAAGGAGCCTGTAACTGCTTGGCGGCCTCAAAGAGTTCGTCTTCAGCCATGCCTACAAGACGGCGAATCTCACTCTGCATAAGGCGCATGTGGCTCACAGCCTGGACGACATCGCCTGTGCCCGGCTCACCCTTCGTACGGATCATTGTAGCACCTTCAGCGATACGGCGCAGTGCCTCACTCAAGTTCTTGGCACCACAGACGAAAGGAACCTTGAACTTTGTCTTGTCGATATGATAGACATTGTCGGCAGGACTCAGCACCTCACTCTCATCGATGTAATCGATATTGATAGCTTGAAGGATCTGTGCTTCAGCGATATGTCCAATTCGGCATTTGGCCATCACGGGGATAGACACAGCTTGCTGGATACCTTTGATCATCTTCGGGTCGCTCATACGGGCTACGCCACCGGCAGCACGGATATCAGCGGGGATGCGCTCCAGTGCCATGACAGCACAAGCACCAGCGTCTTCTGCAATCTTTGCCTGTTCAGGCGTCGTAACGTCCATAATCACACCGCCCTTGAGCATCTGAGCCAGGTTGCGGTTCAATGTCATTCTGTCTTCCATTTTTCCTTTGTCTATTTTATTTTTAATTCTTTACTTTCCATTTTCAATATTCCTCTTGGTGCATATCTCTCCCTCCCCTGGATGGGGGAGGGGTAGGGGTGGGGCCTCCTCTGTATTCGCTCGGTGATTTCCCCACGATGTTCTTGAAGAACTTGGACAGGTGGGCTTGAGACGAGAATCCAAGATTCAAGGCAATCTCTTGAATGGTCCGGTCTGTTTTTGTCAATTGTCGCTCGATGTCTTTGACGATAGCATCATCGATAATGCTTTTGGGACTGCGGCCGGCGATGCGACGGCAGACCTGACCGAGATAGGCACTGCTCACATTGAGCTTGTCAGCATACGAGGCGACATCACTCTTAGTCGCGAAATCTTGACGGACGAGAGAGATAAAGTCGTTGTAGAGTTGTGTACTTCGTCCCTGCAACACGGTGGCCCCAGACAGTTGCCGCTTGCAGAAGTCGTTTGCCTTGCTTACAGCTTCTTGCATCTTCAGTCCTTCACAGAGGAAGACGGCGAGGGCCGAAGAGAAACCATTGCTCAGACCATGACGGTTGTCATCGTCGATAAAGCAAACATTGCCTAAGACCATGTCGCCCAAGAGGTCGGTCGCCTCCTGATGGCGGACGATGATGACTGAGCAGAGCGGAAATAATTTCTTGCGGATGAGGTTGAGGGCTTCATCACCCATGAGTCGCTCCCCACGACTGGAGAAAAGCACGGGGTCGTAGATGACAAAGTCGGGACGGTAACGGCGTAAGGCTCTTACGACCGTCTCAATGACTTCCACGCGTCTCATCATGCCGATCTTCACGGCCCGAGGCTGCATATCGTTGACAAGTGCATCGATCTGACCACCGACAACGCTTGCCGGCAGGTCGTGGAACTCCTGAATGCCAAGGGTGTTCTGAAGTGTGATGGTCGTGATGGCGGAGACAGCGGTATACCCTAATTCTGCGATGTATCTGATATCAGCTTGGATACCTGATTCACCCGTAGGGTCACTACCTGTTATCGTCAATATGGTCTTGTCCTGCATCTATTTGTCTTATTTCTGTGTGCAAAGGAAAGGAAAAATGTTTGGAAGACAATCAATAAATTCGTTTTTTGATAACCTTTGCTTCAATTTGTATAACAAAATAAGGGCGGCCATAAGGGCCGCCCCTGCAATGTACATATGTCTGTTATCGTTCGTCCAGCGGCACGTACTTCTTTTGCTCCTGGATGTTCTTGTAGGCAGGTCGAATGATACGACGGCCTTCGAAGTTCAGCTCCTCGATGCGGTGAGCCGTCCAACCTACGATACGGGCCATGGCGAAAATCGGTGTGTAAATTTCCTGTGGCAAGCCGAGCATCTCATAGATGAAGCCACTGTAGAAGTCAAGATTTGCGCAGATAGGTTTGTCTGATTTGCGGAAAGCCGTGACACACTTCACGCCTTCTTGCTCAATGAGCTTGAGGAACTCATATTCGTCGATTCGTCCCTTCTCCTTGGCGAGCTCACCGGCAAGGCGCTTCAGTTCTACGGCACGCGGGTCACTCATCGTGTAGACAGCATGACCGATACCATAGATGAGTCCGGACTTGTCGTATGCCTCTTTACGCAGCATACGGTTGAGATATGTATCGATCTCGTCAATGCTCTTCCAATCGGAGATATTTTCCTTCAGATGGTGGAACATATTGATGCACTTGATGTTGGCACCTCCGTGCAAAGGACCCTTCAGTGAACCGATGCCGGCAGCAATGCTTGAATAGGTATCGGTACGGGTAGAACTTGTCACACGCACGGTGAACGTTGAGTTGTTACCACCACCGTGCTCTGCCTGAATGATGAGCAGCAAGTCGAGCATGCGCGCATCGAGGTCGGTATAGTTGTGTTTGAGCATATAGAGGAAGTTCTCGGCAATGCCAAGGTTCTCCTTTGGATGGCTGATGTGCAGGCTGCTGCCCTGTACCGAGTGGCGATAGATGTTGTAAGCATAAGCTACAATGGTCGGGAACTTAGCGATAAGCTCTATCGACTGACGCATGAGATTGTCGCGACTGATGTCATCGGGATTGGGATCGAGAGTGTACATCTCCAAGACGCAACGCGCGAGGATGTTCATGATGTTAGAGCCTTCAATATCAATGATATGCACGATAGTACGGTGATCAAGCGCCATGTTGTCGTTGAGCAGTTCCTTGAAGGCAGCTAACTCTTCTTTGTCTGGGAGCTTGCCCGAGAGAAGAAGATAGGCGATCTCTTCAAATCCAAAGCGCTTCTCCTTCAACAATGGTGATACAAGGTCATCAAGCTCATAGCCACGGTAGTAGAGGCGGCCGGGGCATGGTTTCAGGGTGCCGTCCTCTGCCCGGTCGTAACCGATGACGTTACCGATATTCGTCAGTCCGACAAGTACACCTGATCCGTCCTCATTACGGAGGCCACGCTTCACGCCGTACTTGGCGAAGGCCTCGCGCGGTATCTTGCAGGCCTCCTTTACTTCATCACTGAGCTTATATACTAAATATTCCTTTTTCATAGTTTCCCGATTAATTGATTACCAAACTCCTTTGTACCGAGGCTCTTTCCGTTAGGCATGAAGCGTGCGAGGTCGGCGGTTGCAATGCCCTGCTGAAACAGGCTCTCAAGCGCATTCTCTATCAGTTGCCCAGCCTCGTGCCAGCCCATGTAGTCGAGCATCATCACAGCTGAGAGGATGATACTGGAAGGATTGACGATGTCTTTCCCGGCGATGTCAGGAGCAATGCCGTGTGTCGCCTCGAAGATAGCGTGTCCCGTTTGGTAATTGATGTTACCGCCTGGAGCAATGCCGATGCCGCCAACCTGAGCAGCAAGCATGTCAGAGACATAATCGCCATTGAGGTTCATTGTGGCAATGACACTGTAAGCCTTTGGCTTGAGCAGTGCGTTCTGCAAGAAAGCATCGCAGATACAGTCGTTTATAACGAGCCGTCCGCTCTCGAGTTCTTTCTTGTATTCGAGCTCAGCGAGTTCATAGCCCCATTTCTTGAAGCCTCCTTCGGTGAACTTCATGATGTTACCTTTGTGAACAAGCGTCACGGTCTTGCGATCGTGGGCTAAGGCATAGTCGATAGCAGCACGGATGAGGCGCTCACTGCCTTCACGGCTTACAGGCTTGACACCGAAGCCGGATGTCTCGGGGAAGCGAACCTTATTGACGCCCATCTCGTTGTGAATGAAATCGTAGAACTTTTTTGCTTCCGGTGTGCCGGCTTCCCATTCGATACCCGCATAGATGTCCTCCGTATTCTCGCGGAAGATACACATGTCGACATATTCGGGATGCTTCACAGGACTCTCGATGCCTTTGAAGTATCTCACGGGACGCTGGCAGACGTAGAGGTCGAGACCTTGGCGAAGAGCTACGTTGAGACTTCTGATGCCACCACCGACGGGGGTCATCAATGGGCCTTTGATGCCAACGAGATATTCGCGGAAAGCATCCATAGTCTCCTTAGGGAGCCACTCTCCCGTTTTTTCATGAGCCTTGCCGCCGGCAAGGACCTCTTTCCATTCTATCTTGCGCTTACCGTCATATGCCTTCTCAACAGCTGCATCTACGACAGCCTGCATCACGGGTGTAATTTCTGCGCCAACACCATCTCCTTCAATGAAAGGAATTGTAGGGTTATCGGGAACATTCAGTTTCCCATTGTTCTTTGTTATCTTCATAATCTTCTCTATATTTAGGCCTCTCCCCGGCCCTCCCCCGTAGGGAGGGTGGTCAGCCTGAAATTGTGTTAAAACAAACCATTAACATCTATCACCTAACACCTATCGCCTCATTTCTGCGAAGCGTAGTTCAGTGCACTTCCTGCCTTGAACCATGCTATCTGCAGGTCGTTATAGGTATGGCGAGCCTGGAATTGCTCCTCGCTGCCATCCTTGTGCTTCAGCGTTATTGTGAAGAGACTACCCGGAGCGAACTGAGCAAAGCCGGTCACCGAGATCCGGTCGTCCTCCTGCACCTTCTCATAGTCGTCCTTGTTGACGAATGTGAGGGCAAGCATGCCTTGCTTCTTCAAGTTTGTCTCATGGATACGTGCGAAACTCTTGGCAAGGACGACGCGCACATTGAGGAAGCGCGGCTCCATAGCAGCATGTTCACGAGAACTGCCTTCACCGTAGTTGTCTTCTGCTACGATGATGCTTGGTATACCATGTGCTTTATAGTCCTTGGCGGCAGATGATACCTCTTTATATTGTCCGTCAAGCTGGTCTTTCACATGATTGCTCTCGCCATTGAAGGCATTGACAGCGCCCATGAGCAAGTTGTCGGAGATATTCTGTAGATGACCGCGGAAGCGGAGCCATGGACCTGCCATGGAGATGTGGTCCGTCGTACATTTGCCCTGCGTCTTGATGAGCAGTGGCATGTCAATGAGGTCTTTGCCATCCCATGCGGAGAACGGGGCAAGTTTCTGCAAGCGCTCGGAGTCAGGACGAATCACAACCTCAATATTGTCAGCTTCATGAGGCGGTACGAAGAGACCTTCTTTCTCCAATTGCTCGATATTGCTTACAGTCTGTCCATCGTTCACATCAAATCCTTTCGGCGGGAACGCGTTGCCTGAAGGCTCATCGAGCATCACCTCGTTGCCGTCTTTATCTGTCAGTTTGTCTACAGCAGGATTGAAGTCGAGTTTACCTGCGATAGCTAAGGCCACGACCATCTCCGGCGAACCAATAAATGCATAGGTATTGGGGTTGCCATCAGCACGTCTGCGGAAGTTGCGGTTGAAGGATGTTACGATAGAGTTCTTTCGCGTGTTGTCGTCGGTGTGCCGCTTCCATTGCCCAATGCAAGGTCCGCAGGCGTTGGTCATGATGATACCGCCAATCTTTCGTAGGTCTTCAAGGATACCATCGCGCTCAGCTGTATAGCGGATCATCTCCGAACCAGGATTGATGATGAGCTCAGCCTTAACGGGGATATGCTTGGCTGTTGCCTGACGTGCCACAGAAGCGGCACGCGCAAGATCTTGATAGGACGAGTTGGTACAAGAGCCCACTAGTGCAACTTCAACCTTCAAAGGATAACCTTTCTCGGGAGCCTTAGTGCGCATCTCAGAGATCGGTGTAGCGGCATCCGGTGTGAAGGGGCCGTTAAGATGAGGCTCAAGCGTCGAGAGGTCTATCGTGATAAGCTGATCAAAATATTTCTCGGGAGAAGCATACACCTCGTCGTCTGCCATAAGATCAGCTGTGTTGGCAAGTGCCATCTCTGCTACATCGTTGCGGCCTGTCTGACGCAGGTATTCTGCTGAGTGGTCATCGAAGGGGAAGATGGAGCAGGTGGCACCGAGCTCTGCGCCCATGTTACAGATGGTGGCACGGCCCGTAGCAGACAGGCTGCCCACGCCTTCGCCGAAATATTCGAGGATAGCGTTGGTACCGCCTTTCACGGTAAGCTGACCGAGAATCTCAAGAATGACGTCTTTCGGTGAAGCCCAACCTGAGAGATGTCCTTTTAGATGTACGCCGATGAGGCGTGGAAGTTTCAACTCCCATGCCTGTCCTGTGAGCACATCGACAGCATCGGCACCCCCGACACCTACAGCGACCATGCCAAGACCGCCTGCATTAGGCGTGTGTGAGTCGGTACCTACCATCATACCGCCTGGAAAGGCATAGTTCTCAAGCACTACCTGGTGGATGATGCCTGCGCCGGGCGCCCAGAAGCCGATACCATATTTTGCGGAGGCTGACTTCAAAAAGTCGTACACCTCTTTATTAGTAGCCTTGGCTGCCGGAAGGTCTTTCTCCACTCCGACATCGGCACGGATTAGGTGGTCGCAGTGTACGGTAGCAGGTACAGCAACATGGCTCTTGCCGGCATTCATAAACTGCAGAAGCGCCATTTGTGCAGTCGCATCCTGCATCGCAACTCTGTCGGGTCGAAAGTCGATATACGATTCTCCACGATGCAATGGCTCTGTAGGAAAGTCATTATAAAGATGTGAGAAGAGTACTTTCTCTGCATAGGTCAATGGACGGTTCAATTGTGCCTTTGCTGCTTTCACTCGGGACGAGTAGGTAGCGTAGAAACGCTGGAGCATGTTCAAATCAAGAGTCATAAATTCTTCGTTAAAGTATTACGATTGCAAATTTAAGTATTTATTTTCAATTTACCATGTTTTTAAGTGAATATTGTTACGGATTGATGCAAAAAACTTGCAAAATAGAGAGATTATGTAATTTTTATGCATTACTCTTTAAAAAAGAGTTCTTACATACTTTTATTTAGAGATTGTGATGATCAAGCAACGAAGGAAATTGTATTGTTATTAAAGGTTAAATATTAGTTAATGTGTTTTGAACTTCACGGGATAATCCTTAATTTTGCGAGAAATATTAGTTTATCATACGTATGTTCAAACGCTCCTTATTCTATTTAGGACTTTCTTTATGTCTAGCGTTACTCGCTGTAGGTTGCGGAAGCATTAAAGATGTTTCTTATTTTCAGGACGTCAAGTCGGTAGACTCAGTTCGTACAGTAAAGCCTTACGTCATCGCTTTTCAACCTGGTGACAAGTTTTCTATTATTGTAAGCAGTAAGGATCCAAAACTTGCTGCATTGTTCAACCTTCCGGTGGTCACTTATCAGGCCGGTGCAACAATTACGGGCATGAGCTCCTCTTATAATCAGGTGTCTCTTTATACGGTGGATACGAAAGGAGATATCGATTTCCCGGTCCTTGGCAAGATACATGCCGGAGGACAAACAAGAGAGGAGTTGGCTGCGTTTATCAAAGGGCAGCTTATAGGCCGTGACCTCGTGAAAGATCCTGTCGTTACAATTGATTATGGTTCAATGTACTTCTCCGTAATAGGTGAAGTTAGTCGCCCCGGACAATATACCATTGACCACGACCAAATCACATTGTTGGATGCAATAAGTAAGGCAGGAGACCTTACTATTTATGGTCTTCGTGATAGTGTGATGGTAATGAGAAACTTCAATGGCAAGCAGATAAGTTATACCACAGATCTCACGAACTGGAAGAAACTCACTTCTTCCCCTGCTTATTATATCCATCAGAATGATGTGGTCTACATCAAACCTAATGCAACTCGTAAGCGTCAGAGAACGGTCAATGGTAATACAGTGACATCTACCTCTTTCTGGGTGTCTATAGCTTCGCTCTTGACTTCTATCTCTGTCTTGCTGTTTAAGTAGGATGAAGTAGATACATTATTTATTAGTTGATTTGATTCTGTTATAACAACGAAAAGAACAATGGCTGAAATAGAGAACTTGAATCAGGAACAAGAGGAACAGTCCATCAATGTCCGTGATATTCTGAGCATGTGCTTGGCCAACTGGATGTGGATTTTGCTTTCAGTGGTCATCTGCTTATGCATTGGATTCTTTCATTATCTTCGTACGCCGAAGATTTATAATCGTTCGGCTATCTTGCTGATCAAAGATGACAGTAAGACGCAAGGCATGAGTTCTGATGTGGCTTCTATGTTCTCCAACATGGGACTAGGCGGAGCCCAGACCAATGTGAATAATGAACTTGCTGCTATTCAGGCTCCGGCAAATATTATGGAGGCCGGTAAGCGCTTAGGTCTAGACATGTCCTACTTTGTGAAGGGAACATTCCAGCCTTTTGAGCTCTACGGAAAGACGTTACCTGTGAAAGTACGCTTCATGGGGCTTACCGCTGATGAGGCGGCCAGTCTTGAACTGACCCTCAAAGCAGACGGTTCTTTCACGATGACGAATTTCAATCGCGGAGGAGATGGCCGAGTTGTTGAGGATGATAAGTCAGAGGTAAAAGGACATATCAATTCGGTTGTCAATACCCCTGTGGGTAACGTCATGGTGACTCCGACAGCTAACTACGGCTCTTTCGTTTGGCGAGATGTCAAGCCTATCACAGTGGTGCGTTCCACGCTTTACAATATGACGATGGGCATTCAAGCTAATCTCTCAGCTGATCTTGATAACAAGCAGGCCACTGTCATTGATATTGCTTATAAAGATAAGATCCCAGAGCGTGCTACAGACATTATCAACATGCTTATCACTGTTTATAAGGAAGCATGGGTCAAGGATAAGAACCAGGTCGCTATTGCTACGTCTAAGTTTATAACGAAGCGTTTGGCAGAGATAGAACAGAGCCTTGGTGGTCTCGATGCTGATATCTCTACTTATAAGAGCTCGCACCTTATCCCTGATGAGGCTTATACAGCTCAGCTCTATCTGCAGCAGAGCAGGGACAACAGTAAAGAGATGTTGGATCTGAGCACCCAGCGTTCTATGGCACAATACGTGCGCAACATGCTTGTTAAAGATGTCCATTCCCGTCAGTTGTTGCCTGCTAATTCTGGTATAGACAATGCGTCTGTTCAGTCTCAGATAACAGCTTATAATACGCTATTGCTCGATCGTAATCAGCTTGCTGCCAATTCATCCAGTAAGAACCCTATTGTGGAGGATTATGACCGTCAATTGGCTGGAATGCGTAAAGCCATTGTTCAGAGCTTGAACAACCTTGTAGCTGGAATTGATACACAAATCGGTCAGGCTCAGGCAACAGAGAGTCAGACAAACAGCCGTATTGCTTCAGTACCGTCGCAGTCGAAATATCTTCAGAGTGTCGGTCGTAAGCAGAAGGTGACAGAGCAACTCTATCTTTTCCTTTTACAGAAACGTGAGGAGAATGAACTATCGCAGGCATTCACTGCTTACAATGTGCGTGTCCTGTCTGCCCCCTTTGGCTCAATGGTTCCTATCTCACCGAAGAAAAACATGATTTTGCTCATCTCTTTCGTCATAGGTCTTGCTATACCTTTGGGTATCATCGTTCTCAGAGCAAGCATGAATACGAAGCTCCGTGGCAAGAAAGATTTGGAGGGCATCACGATTCCTTTCATTGGCGAGATTCCATTGGCTTCCAAGCGCAAACTTCATTTGCCGTGGCAGAAAGAAGAGGAAGCTCATACAAATGTTGTTGTGCAAGAGGGTGAACACAATGTCGTCAATGAGGCATTCCGTGTTCTTAGAACAAAACTCGAGATTGTTATGCCAGGCAATCGCAAGGAAAATGTTGTGCTTGTCACATCTTTCAACCCTAACAGTGGTAAGTCTTTTATCACAGAGAACATCGCCATGTCTCTTGCCATTAAGCAAAAGAAGGTGCTTGTCATCGACTGTGACTTGCGTAAGGGGGCTACTTCAATGCTTGTAGGTTCGCCGAAGGTCGGTCTTACCCATTATCTGACAGGTAAGGACGTTGAGGCGTCACAGTTGGTTCGCACGTATAGTGGAAATGGTAATCTTTCGGTGTTGCCTATTGGTATTGTACCGCCTAACCCTGCAGAGCTCCTTGGCAATGGTCGTTTGAAAGCATTACTTGATGAACTGCGTCCACAGTACGATTACATTTTCCTCGACTGTCCTCCTGTTGAGGTTGTGGCTGATACTGAAATCATCGCTGGTTATGCAGACCGTACTATCTTCATCGTTCGTGCTGGACTCTTGGAGAGAAACATGCTGCCTGAGCTTGAGAAGCTCTACAAGGGCAATAAGTATCGTAATATGCTGCTTGTCCTCAATGGAACAGAGGGTGGCGGTCACAGACATGGCTACGGTTATGGCTATGGCTATGGCTATGGTTATGGCTACGGTTATGGTTACGGCTACGGTTATGGTTACGGTAAGCACAGTAAGAATATTAAGAAAAAGTAGAAATAGAGAGGACGGGCCTTGCGGTCCGTCCTCTTTAATATTACCCATGTATTTGGGAGAATTACTTATTGCTTGATCGCTGTGACGACGTTACAATTCTGTGAATTGTTGGGTATGGATATTACGTTATTGCAAAGATTTGATTAACTTTGCTGAAAATTGGCAGTTATGAAACGAAAATTCTCCATAGGCAATAAGTTATATTTGAGCGTTGTCTCACTCTTTCTGCTCTTTGCCATAGCGTTTATCGTGTTTCAGCAGTATCGTGAGCGGCAGTACAAGATAGAGACGCTTACGCTACGCTTACAGGATTGCAATAACCAGTTGCATGATGCCTTGCTTTTCAATCATGACAAGGATATGACCCAATTCCTTGATGATTATCTGCGCAAAGGTACATTCGTTAATCTTCGCGTTACGATTATCCGTAAGGATGGAAAGGTGTTGTTTGATACGAGCAAGGATTACCGTACAATGACTGACCATTCCAATCGACCAGAAGTGGAGCAAGCTCTTAAGTCAGGAATGGGATTCTCTGTCGACCGTAACAGCCATACACTCAAGAAAGATTATTTCTATTGTGCTACTTATTATCCCCAGAATAATATCATCATTCGTTCAGCATTGCCCTACGATGTAGACCTAGCAAAGAACCTGAAGTCTGACCAGCATTATATCTGGTTTGCTTTAGTTGTGATCATACTCCTGACATTGGTGCTCTATCATTTCACTCACCGTATAGGTACTAATATTACGCGACTCAATCAGTTTGCAACGCGCGCCAGTTCCCCTGGCTTTTCTTCAGATTCCTTTGATAAGGAATGGGGCCAGACCTTGGGTACTTTCTCCAATGATGAGCTAGGTGATACTGCTGAGCGTATTGTGAAGTTGTACCTTCGCTTAAAGAAAACTCAGCAGGAGCAGACGATACTGAAGCGTCAGCTCACTCAGAATGTTGCTCATGAGCTGAAGACACCCGTAGCAAGCATACAAGGTTACTTGGAGACGATCCTTGAGAATCCGCGTATCGATGACAAGACACGTGACCTTTTCCTACAGCGTTGTTATGCGCAAGGCAAGCGTCTGGCTGCTTTGCTCAACGACATGTCTACGTTGAACCGTCTTGATGATGGTGCTGATATGATGTCTTTCGAAGAGGTTGATGTGGCTGAGATTATTCGAACCGTACAGCGCGAGAGCCAATTTAACCTTGAACAAAAAGGAATGACTATGCATTGCGATATTCCCAATGAGATTCTTATCAATGGCAATAGCGGACTGCTTTATAGTACATTCAGAAATCTGACCGATAATGCCATTGCTTATGCTGGGCTTAACACACATATTGTCTTGACAGCAGAGCATAAGGACGACGGCTTTTGGCATTTCATGTTCAAGGATGATGGAGTGGGGGTTGCTCCGGAGCATCTGCCCCGCCTCTTCGAGCGCTTCTACCGGGTGGATAAAGGCCGTAGCCGTAAAATGGGCGGCACCGGTCTAGGCCTGGCAATCGTGAAGAATGCTGTGCGTGTACATGGAGGCTCAATCAGCGTGAAGAACAATCCAGAGGGCGGTCTTCGTTTCGACTTTACACTTAAAGCATAGCCTTTTCTTATCTCAATGTTGTGGCTCTATAATTGTAACATCTTTGTAATATCGATGTAAGATGGCTGTAATATTCTGTAGGTAACTTTGCACACAGATTTATATTACAGTTAATTATGGAGACAATTTATCTTTGCATTGTCATTTTCCTACTCTGCCTTGCGGTCTTTGACCTCTTTGTAGGAGTGAGCAATGACGCTGTCAACTTCTTGCAGTCGGCAGTGGGCGCGCGGGTAGCAACCTTCCGCACGATCCTTATCATTGCTTCGTGTGGCGTCATCATTGGCGCCGTCATGTCTACAGGAATGATGGATGTGGCCCGCCATGAGATTATGGTACCGAGTCACTATACATTCCATGAAGTCATGACGATCTTCTTAGCGGTCATGGTGACCGATGTTATCGTATTGGATGTTTTCAATACGTTAGGCATGCCGACATCAACTACCGTTTCTCTGGTGTTTGAGTTGCTCGGTGGTACCGTGATGTTGGCTGGTCTGAAGTGCATGGCAGACGGAAATCTTGCCATGGCTGATCTTGTCAATTCCGACAAAGCTCTGAAGGTTATCATGGCAATCTTCATTTCTGTGGCCATTTCGTTTGTTGTGGGTGTCATTGTAATGTGGATCAGTCGTGTGATCTTCACGTTCAACTATTCCAAGCACAGCAAATACACTATTGCCATCTTCGGTGGTATTGCATTCACAGCCTTGGCATACTTTATCTTCCTGAAGGGTATCGGAAAGAGTCCTTATATTTCTGACAATGTAAGAAATTATATAGATGAGAACACGAACATGCTCCTCGTCTATACATTCATTGGTTCTGCTATCGTGACAGAGATCATGTATCTCTGCAAGATCAATATCTTCAAGTTTACAGTCTTGATGGGTACTTTCGCCCTGGCTATGGCATTTGCCGGCAACGACCTTGTGAACTTCATCGGTGTACCTCTCGCTGGTCTTTCTTCTTGGGAAGACTTCACCGCCAATGCTCATGGCACTGGTGCTGATTCGTTCCTGATGACCTCTTTGATGGGCAGTGCAAAGACACCTCCTTTCTATCTGATGATGGCCGGTATCATTATGATCGTTGCTATGGCTACTTCTAAGAAGGCCCGCAATGTGATCAAGACTTCTGTTGACCTCTCCCGTCAGGATGAGGGCGATGAGATGTTCGGTTCCAGCAGTGCAGCTCGTGCTATTGTTCGAGTCACTCAGAACATTGTTGAGGGTGTTGCCCATATCTTCCCAGTGAAGATGCGTCAGTGGATCAACTCTCGTTTCGATACCAATGCTGCTCCTGTTGAGGAAGATCCTAAGAGTGAGGGTGCTGCTTTCGATATTGTACGTGCAGCCGTGAATCTTGTTCTTGCTTCCATGCTGATCACTTTCGGTACAAACCATAAGTTGCCTCTTTCTACTACCTACGTTACCTTCATGGTGGCTATGGGTTCGAGTCTTGCTGACCGCGCCTGGAGCCGTGAGAGTGCTGTGTTCCGTGTTACCGGTGTGCTGAGTGTCATCGGTGGTTGGTTCATCACTGCTGGTGTTGCTTTCATCACTTGTGCCCTCGTAGCTCTCTGCATGTGGTATGGTGGATTCATTATCCAGTTCTTGTTCATGGCTCTCGTTGTATTCATGCTCTGGCGCAGTAACCGTCAGTACAAAAAGAAGAGCGAGCAGACCAAGGCTGAGGATGACAGCTTCCGTATCATGATGCGCACACGTGACCCGGAGATTGTCTGGGAGATGCTTTGCAAACATGTACGCGACACACAAAGCAAGAGCTGCCGTTATGCACTCGAGCAATATAATCAGATCCTGGATGGTTTCAACAATCAGAAGGTTCGTGGCTTGAGAAAGGCCGACTCTGGCTTGCGTAAGAGCCTTACATTGCTCAAGAAGCTTCGTCGTCAGGAGATGCTCGGCTTGAAGAAGTCGCCGGTTGAAATTGCTGCAGAGAAGAACACTTGGTTCCATGTAGGTGCCAACAGTGACCAGCAGTATGTCTATACGCTCCGTCGTATGCTATCGCCAATTAAGGAGCATGTTGACAACAACTTCAATCCTATTCCTGATGCTTACATCAAGGAGTATGAGCCGGTACGCAATTCTGTAAACGATCTGATGAAGATGACTTGCGATGAGATTGAGACCAATCGTTACGATCAGTATCGCAGCATCCTTGCCGAGGCAGATGCTTGCAAGGATCAGCTCTCTGTCATCCGTAAGGTGCATCTCAATCGCATTCAGACAGCTTCCGACAACAAGAATCTACAGGTTGATATGGTTTACCTGAATATTCTTCAAGAGACACAGCAATTCCTGAGCGTCATGCGTCATCAGTTGCGTTCTGCAAAGAAGTTCATGGAAGACTAAATTCCATTCATTCACCATAGAAGGGCGGTCCCAATGGGACCGCTTTTTTATTAACTTTTTTATTTTATTTCCCGTATAATTTGTTTATCTTTGTCGCAGTGTAACAAGATTGTAACATTGCTGAAACGTCAATGTAAAGAGAAAATTGTTACTTTGCAACATAAATAAAACGAGTTAGAACGATAAACATTTTCGATAACACATGGATAAAGAAGAAGCAACACGCATTCTGGTTGTTGATGATGAAGAGGATCTCTGTGAGATTCTAAAGTATAATCTTGAGACGGAAGGCTACCAAGTGGATACTGCCAACTCTGGTGAGGAGGCCTTGGAGAAAGACATTGCAAGTTATCAACTCATCCTCTTGGATGTTATGATGGGAGGAATGAGTGGATTCTCTGTTGCTCGCAAACTTCGTGAGAATGAGAAGACGAAACATGTGCCCATCATCTTCCTCACAGCCAAGGGTTCAGAGAATGACAAGATTACAGGTTTCAACCTCGGTGCTGATGATTATATCTCCAAGCCGTTTTCTATCCGTGAGGTGCTGCTTCGCATCAGAGCGGTGCTGCGTCGTACGAGTGTCGCAGCTCAGAGCACACCTTCCGCTGAAGAGGACGAAAAGCATACCTTGGAATACAAAGGACTCGTCGTCGACCTTGATCGTAAGACGGTGGTTATTGACGGTGAGGAAGTGGAGTTCACAAGAACAGAGTTTGGTATCCTTTGCACACTTCTTGAGCACAAGGGTCGCGTGTTCTCACGCCATGACCTCATTCGTCAGATCTGGCCGATGGATGTCATCGTTTCCGACCGCACGGTGGATGTCAATATCACACGTGTCCGTAAGAAACTTGGTGCTTACGCCGACAACCTCGTTACTCGTCTCGGATTTGGATACTACTTCGACGCGTAATCATCTTGTAATAATCATGCAATTGACTCGTAATAATTGCGCAATTGTTCTGTAATAATCTATTACTAACTTTGCAATCGTAAAAGAGAAACAAAGTAGTAATAGATGGAAATCAGGAACAAAAGATTTGCGTTCATTCTTTGCTTGCAGCTCTCTGCTGCAGCTTGCCTTGCTCAGGATATCAAGGGCAACGTGGTCGACAAGAAGACGCAAGAACCCATTATCGGTGCTACCGTAGAGGCAGTAGGAACCGGTAAGCGAACCGTGACGGATGTGGACGGCAACTTCGACCTTAAGGGTTTGAAGAAAGGAGCCAGATACACCATTACAGTAAAGTATATTTCTTATAAGACACAAAATATTGACGGAGTTCAGGCGATGTCTGATGGTGCTGGAAATCCTATCAAGATAGCACTGTCAGCTGATGAACAGCAGCTGGGCGAGGTCACTGTCACCGGCGTAGAAAGGAAGAATACGGATGTGGCGACAATCCAGGCGGCCAAGTCGAGTTCCGTCATAGTGAGTAACGTCTCGGCACAAGAGATACAACGGACGCAGGATAGCAATGCAGGAGAGGTGATACGCCGTGTGCCGGGCGTAAGCCTTATCGATGACAAGTTCGTGATGGTCCGCGGCTTGTCTCAACGTTATAATAATGTATGGATCAACGACGGCGCCGTGCCGAGTAGTGAGGCTGACACGCGCGCCTTCTCCTTCGACATGATCCCGAGTTCTCAGATCGACAACCTTACCATTGTGAAGGTGCCAGATGCTGAGTATCCTGCTGATTACACGGGCGGCTTCATTCTCGTCAGTACGAAGGAGATTCCTGTTACCAATTCTTTCCACGTCAGTGTAGGAGGTAACTGGAACAGTCAGTCTGCTTTCCGCGACTTCATGTCTACCAAGGGTTCCGGTACCGATTGGCTCGGCTTCGACAGTGGCTTCCGCTCTCTGCATGGCGGAATGGATGCCAACCTCAACAGTCTTGGTCAGAATTCCGGTGGCAACACAATGTACAGTCTGACGGATAACCATTTCAATAACGATTGGAAGGTGAAGAAGATGACACCTTACGGCGACTTGAAGCTTGGGGCTGACTGGAGCCGTAGCTGGCTCATCAACCGTGCAAAGCTGGGTATGACTTCAGCCATCAACTATACCAATGAGTATCGCACGATGCTCGGCATGATCAACAACTTCTATGACGCCTACGACGTAGAGAACGATAAGGAGAATCCCCTCCGCCTGTCTACGGATAATCAGTATAACCACAACGTGAGGCTTGGCGCTATGCTCAACTTCACGCTTCTAAGCCCGAGCGGCAACAATAAATATCAGTTGAAGAACATCTTCAATCAGATAGGAAACAGCCGCTATACCAGCCGTGAGGGAACGAGTGCCCAGTCGGAGCCCGAGCGTTCTGCAGAGTACTATTACCGCTCACGTACCACTTACACCGGTCAGTTAACGGGTAGACACACCTTCAGCGGCGATGCCCTTGATTGGAGCGTCGGCTATGCGTATGCCAACCGCCGGTTGCCTGACCGCAGAAAATATATGCTCTACAATGAGGATATCTCGCAGGATCAGTACGTTTGGCTTTACCAGAACGATATCTCTCGCGAATGGACCTCACTGGATGAGCACATCATATCTCTTCAGGCTAATGAAGAGCATCAGTTCAAGTTCGGTGATTGGGAGCCAAAATTGAAGGCGGGTGTCTACGGTGAGTACCGTACACGTAACTACAAGACCCGTAACTTCTACTATTGGTACAACACAGAGAATAACACATTGCCTACAGGTTTCAAGGCTATGGACATGACACAGTTGCTCAGTGATAACCAATATTTCGGGGCCGACAAGCTCTATCTCATGGAGCAAGTGGATAAGCGAAACGACTATAGCGGTCATAACACCTTAGCCAGTGGGTATCTTTCTGCAACATTACCTTTCGGTCAGTTCTCATTCCTTGCCGGTCTGCGTTATGAGTGGAACCAGATGGAGCTTATCTCCAACACACGCTCCGATAAGGAAAGTCATTCAAGCCACTTCTACCGCAAGGGCGATTTCTTCCCCTCGCTCAATGCCATTTACAAAATTGACGAAAAGAATCAAGTTCGCTTCAGTTATGGTCGAAGCATCAACCGACCGGAGTTTCGTGAGGTGTCGCCTTCGGTCTACTACGACTTCGACCTCGCCAGCAACGTTGAAGGTAACTACAACTTGAAGAATTGCTACATCGACAATGTTGATCTTCGCTATGAATGGTATCCAAGCCGCGGAGAAGTTATCTCTTTGGCTGCCTTTTACAAGCACTTTGATTCGCCTATTGAGTGGGTCTATACTATGTCGGGTGGAACGGATGTCATCTACTCTTACGCTAATGCAAAGGCTGCCAACAACTACGGTCTTGAGCTTGATATCCGCAAGAACCTCGATTTTCTTGGCTTGCCTGATTTCTCGTGGAGCTTCAATGGTTCACTCATCCACAGTCGCGTGAAATTTGATAAAGGCTCAGTTTACTATGACCGCCCAATGCAGGGTCAGTCGCCTTACCTTATCAATACCGGTCTCTTCTATAAGAATGAGCGTGCACAGCTCAACATCAACCTTCTCTATAACCGGATCGGTAAACGTATCGTTGGCGTGGGTCGTACCATGGGCAGTGGTGAGGCTGATAAAAACGTTCGAGTGCCTGACAGTTATGAGATGCCACGCGATGCCTTCGACCTGACGGCAAGTAAGAAGTTCGGTAAACACTTTGAAGTGAAGTTCGCTGTGCGTGACATCCTCAACCAGAGCGTTCTCTTCAAACAGTTCTCCGATGTCACTTAT
This sequence comes from Prevotella sp. UBA2725, assembly GCA_002353825.1. GTDB lineage: Bacteria > Bacteroidota > Bacteroidia > Bacteroidales > Bacteroidaceae > Prevotella. The sequence continues at coordinate 51,914 of DEKJ01000007.1, forward strand.
CCTAACGGAAATACGAAGAAAGTTGAGGAGATAACAAGAAAGTACACGCCGGGTAGAAACTTCCAGTTGGTGCTCACATATGGTTTATAACGGATAACACTTTTGACAACATCAAATAATTAAAAACATGATGAAAAAACAAATCTGGGGATGCTTGGGTATCCTCGCACTCGCTGCCACATTCACTGCATGCAGCAGTAGCAACAATGATGATCCTTCTACGGATCAGACCGACACTTACAAATGGTCTACAGATGGTGGCCTCAAAGCATGCGACCACGTACTTTTTGACGAGAATGGAAAGGAAGCAGCAAATGGTACTGTTATCGGTAATGGTGACCAGGAGTTCGTATTCAAAGGCAATCAGACACTGAAGAAAGGCACCTACCTCCTTAAAGGCTGGGTATACATCGCTGATGGTTCTACGCTGACAATCGAGCCGGGAACTATCATCAAGGGTGATAAGGAGACAAAGGCTGCACTCATCGCTGAGCCTGGTGGCAAGCTCATTGCTAAGGGCACTCAGACATCACCTATCGTCTTCACTTCTGAGCAGGCTGCAGGCAGCCGTAAGCCCGGTGACTGGGGCGGCGTGATCCTCTGCGGTAAGGCTCCTAACAACAACGGTGTGCTCAACCAGCAGATCGAGGGCGGTCCCCGTACAAAGCACGGTGGCACGGATAAGAACGACAACTCTGGTGATCTGGAGTATGTACGTATCGAGTTCGCTGGATACCCATTCCAGAAAGACCAGGAAATCAACGGTCTGACCTTCGGTTCTGTAGGCGCTGGTACAACTATCGACCACGTACAGGTTTCTTATTCCAACGATGACTCTTACGAGTGGTTCGGTGGCACGGTGCAGTGCAAGCACCTCATCGCTTACCGCGGTTGGGATGATGACTTCGATACAGATAACGGTTTCTCAGGAAGCCTGACCTATGGTCTCTCTGTCCGTGACTCCAAGATCGCTGATGCTTCTCAGAGCAACGGTTTCGAGAGCGATAACAACGCCGGTGGTACGACAGCTGAGCCTTACACTTCTGCTCAGTTCTCTTACATCACGCTTCTTGGCCCGAAGACTTTCGATGCTAACTTCCAGAACACTACCGACTATATCACTGGTGGTGGCATGAACCCGGGCAACGGCTCTTCAATGGGTAAGTTCCAGGCTGCTATGCATATCCGTCGTAACTCTCGTCTCAATGTCACCAAGACACTTGCTATTGGATGGCCTATCGGCATGATCCTCGACAACGAGAAGGGTAACACACAGGAGTCTGCTACAAACGGTCTGATGAAGCTTCAGGGTATCACGTTCGTAGGTATGGACATCATCGGTTCTGACTTCAACAAAGTCTACAAGGATGAGCTCTATGACTACACCACAAAGACTACAAACCCCGACAAGAAGTCTTTCACCAGCACATTCTTCCAGCTCCCTGCTAACGGTAACACGGTCGTGAGTGCCTGGACTCCGCTGACATTCAACGGCATCACTTCAATCCTCAACCTGAGCAAGAACTACTCTGGTATCGGAGCCTTCCCTGACGGAACCGACTGGACAACAGGTTGGACCAACTGGGATCCTGAGAATACAAAGTACTAATTTGATCATTCACTCCCTTGCCTAAATAAGCTTCCAATTGCAAAACTTATTTAGTTATATATTCGGCCTGGCAAGAAATTCTTGTCAGGCTTTTTGGTCAGTCCTATTTGCTATAATATTAGCTTAATTCCTTCCCCATGATGTAGTCGTTCATGAAGAAATCGTGGCCGATTGGGTAGTCGCCCTGGCGCACCTTTCTCATGCCCTGATGCTCATAGAAGCCCAAGGCTTTGTTGTGACGGTTCACGTGCAGCTCCATGATGCAGGGAGAAGGATGGATCTTACGGATGAATTTCTCCGCCTCTTCGAAAAGAAACTGTCCGAGATGTTTGCCCTGGCAGTCGGGCAGCACGTAGATCTTCTGCAGTTCCACGACATCCAATTCGCCTTCTTTTTCTGTCAGGGGCTGAACGGATACGTAGCCGACGGGCTTGCCGTCAAGGCACGCGATAAGATAAGTGTGATGATCCTCTGTCATCTGTCGGGTCAGACTTTCCGTGGAATACATCATCTCCATCATAAAGTTGTTCTGCTCCGGAGTAATAATATCGCGATAGGTCACGGGGAACGTCAATTGTGCAATCTTTTGAATGACAGGGATATCCTTCAGCGTTGCCTGATAAACAGTAATATTATTCATAGTCACATAGTTTACAATGCAAAATTACAAAATTATTTAGACAAAAGCTCGACTATTGTGATAATGACCAACGTGATGGCTTCCGAGGTCGGAACGGCGAGCCACAGTCCTGTATCACCAATAAATCGAGGTAGCAGAATAAAGCACGGGATGATGAGGAAGACACCACGAAGAAGCATGTAGAACGTCGAGCGGCCATAATGCTCCATGCTCTGCTCTTGACCTATGAGTACAAGATTAAGCGTGAAGAAGATACAGCACAGGGAGAATAGGGGCAGACCTTTGATGCATAAGGCATAGGCTGGAGAAGAATGTCCAAGGAACAGCTCGGCTATGGCTGGCGTGCCGAAATAACCGATCGTTGTCATCAACAGTCCGAAGACCACGCCTGTCACCAGCGTCACCCTTGTTGTCTGACGGATACGGTCCGTATTCCCCTGGCCGTAGTTGTAACTAATGATAGGCATGGCCGACTGGGCGATGGAGTTGCCGAACATGAAGATCATCGGGAAGAGGTAACAGGCCACGCTGAAAGCCGCCACGCCGTCCTCATGGAGGCGGCTCATGAACATGAAGTTGCCGACGATCATCATGCAGCTGATGGCCGTCTCCGCGATAAAAGCTGGCAGGCCGAGGCGGATCTGATAGCCGCAGTTGCGCAGCGTCAGGCGGATAGCCGTGGCTGAGAACTTCGGCTTATAGAGCTTGATCTGATGGCTGTGCCCCAGGTAATACCAGACGATGAAGCAGGCTCCTATCCCTGCTGACAAGGAGGAGGCAAAGGCTGCTCCCATCATCCCCCATCCAAAAGGAAAGACGAAAAGCCAGTCGAGGACGATGTTGAGCCCTGCGGCTGTCATATTGGCCGCCATGGCGAGCTTCGGACTCCCGTCCAGGCGCAGGGTGAAGGTCCCGATATAGTTGATGACCATGAAGACAACACAGGGCGATACCCATTTCAGATACTCGCGCACGAGTGGGAAGAGCGTGTCGCTGCCACCGAAGAGCCGGCAGGTGGCATAAGGGAAGATGTTGATGATGGCAACGATGAGCGTCATGAGCAGGAGCCCCATGGTGAAAGCTTGGGTGACATTGATATTGGCAGCCTTCTGGTTGCCTTTGCTCATGTGGATGGCAGCAACGATGGATACGCCACTGCCGAAGAGCAGGGCGATGCCCGTGGATATCTGAAAGATCGGTGCTGCGATATTCACCGCCGCTAATCCGTCACTGCCCACACCGCGCCCGACAAAGATACCGTCGGCGAGGTTCAGCAAAACCATGGAGACCATACCGAGAAGGGTAGGCCAGAATAGTTTTTGAAACAGTTGGGGGATGCTCATTGCCCCGAAATCCAATGCGTCTCTGTTATCCATAATTACTTTCTTTTGAGTTGCAATTACTTTCTTTTGAGTTGAGGACTGTCCTAAAACAAAATGGTGCCGGACAAGAACAACTTTCGTCGAATCTTATCCAGCACCATTTCCTTTAATGGATACCCTCCGATTAACTGGGTGCAAAGGTACGCAATTTTATTGAGATTAACGATGATCTGAGCAGAAAAGATTCGTGGGACATGTGAGAAGAGCCTTAATATTTAGGTGTAAATAGATCACGCCGCATATGCGTCGGTAACGCGCCGCATATGGGGCGGTAACGCGACACATATGGGGCGGAAACGCGTCACATATGAGGCGCGATGGAATCTTTATGTTTTATTTGTAATACAGGGAATAAAATATTAATGTGAAAAGTTGTGCATTCAAGATAAAAAGGGTATTTTTGCAAAGCAAATCGTGTCAGATACAAAAATAAGCCAGCGTAATGCACAACTTTTTTCTTCGTCCTTACCCTTTGGAAGACCGCGACAGATGGTCTAAATATGCTCTGATAGCGGGGGCCGTTGTCTTCTTCTTCCTCTTTTTCCTTCGTCCTTTCGGACTGGCGACCTATCCGGGGAACATCTTCTTGGTATCGTTGTATTTTACGGCAGTGGCTTTTGCCCTCACACTTTTGTATGGTCGTCTTGTCTTCAATCCCTGGGCGAAGCTTGTGAAGGTGTGGCGGGTATGGCATCAGATTCTTGCTTTCGTTTTGCTTCTCTGCTTTATATCCGTTGGCAACAGTCTTGCCGACAGTGCGTTTTTCGGAGGGCGGGTTTCATGGATGCGCACCTTGGCTTATCTTTACCCCACGCTCATCATCTTCATTCCTATCATGCTGATCAACATCTCCTTGGGTTATCAGAAACGGCTCCGTACGCGATTGGCGGAGATGCTTCCCAAGGAGGAGCCATCAAAGGAGACCGGTCAGACTGTCACCTTTCATGATCATAATGTTAATGGCACTGACCTCACGTTGCCTGTCTCCGACTTCCTCTATGCCGAGGCTCAGAAGAACTTTGTCGATGTCTGTTACCGTCGGGAGGGTAGGGTAGAGCACTGTCAGCTTCGCTCCACGCTGACTTCCGTGCTCGCTGATGCCAATGTCCCGAAGATCTTTCAGTGTCATCGTTCCTTCATCGTCAATCTCAACAATATCACGGCAGCGGAAGGTAACTCCAACGGTTACCGCCTGACGATGGGTGATGCCTCATGTGTCGTCCCCGTCTCCCGCAGTTATGTGGCGAAGCTACGGTCGTTTATTTGAGGTGGCAACTATTTAGGTACCTATTCGGGCTTATGACTGAAGAAATACAGATTATCGTAAAATTCATTCATAACCTGTTTAGCAAAAGGATTATCTGTACGAGTAATGACGGCAAAGTAATTGTCAACCCCTTCCTCGTCAACTATAGATGATTGATAAATAGAGTATTTTCCTTTGTCAGCCAATGTTGTGAACCAGTAACTAAACAATCTGCTCCTCATTGCTTGTTTTCCATCGCTTGTTTCACAGATATAGAGCATTGTTACATTATTGACACGAAAGAATTCGTTGACGATAGCGAAAATTGTATCGCGTACTCTAATATCGTTTGGTGAATGCTTCCCGTTTGAATTAACAATGATGAATTGATAGGATTCGGAGGATATGAAGTCGTCCTCATCGAACCCTATGGCAAACTCTGCACCAGCTTTCGAAATGAATCTAAAATAATTTGGCCGATTAGCCTTAACAACATTATAAGGTGCCAGTGCATTGATCTTATTTAGATCCAGTTCCTTCATAATACGAAGAATGAAGTAGGTTTCTTTCCTGTTCTTCTCTCGCAGCTTTCTGACAATTCTTGCTTCAGTTCTTCGACAACGATACGTTTGCGTTCACGTGCTTCTTTGAAGCGTTTTAAAGCTTCTTCTCTTGTGTGCATTGTTGTTTCCATAACTCTATTTGTGCTTTGTATTGGCAAATTTACAATAAAATATTTAAGCAAGCAAATAATATCAATGAAAACTACCAGGAAACTCTCTGAACTGGATAATAGTGGATAGAAACCTGCTTAGTCATTCGTCCCTGATCTTAGCATTTCGGCTTGATAATTAGCCATATAGCCCTTGTGCTAGCTGTCTGTCCCCAAGATTTGTGAGGGTCAAAAGTATGCCGTATCTTTGCGGCATGAAACAGACATTTATCATACTTCTTCTGCTCTTGCTGCCGGGCATGATTTCCGCCCAGCGCGTAGTTTCGGGTCGGGTGACGGATGGTCACAAGCCCCTCGCTAATGTCAACGTGTTTATTAAAGGAACGATGGACGGCGCCCTCACCGATTCGCTTGGAAATTTTTGTTTTACGTCTCAGCGAGGCGACACGCTCGTAGCGAGTTGCATCGGTTACGATGATGCGGTCCTTAGGCTTGGGCATTCTTCAGAAAAGCTCGTTATCCGTCTCCATTCCCGTACTACGACAATCGATGAGGTCGTCGTAACAGGCAGCGGCTTCTCCTTCGGTGAGACAGATGGCATGAAACAGATGGGTGCCCTCGACATCGTGACTGATGCAGCGAGCTGCGGAGATATCGTGGGTGCACTGCAGACTCTTCCCGGTACGCAGAAGGTCGGGGAGGACGGTAAACTGTATGTCCGAGGCGGCAGCAGTGATGAGTGCCAGACCTATATCAACGGTATGCATGTGCTCCAGCCTTATACGGCCACGGCGCAGAACAGTCCCTCGCGCGGCCGCTTCTCTCCTTTTCTATTTAAGGGTATCAACTTCTCCCTCGGAGGCTATGATGCGGAGTATGACCAGGCACTGTCGTCTGTCCTCCCGATGGAGACCACGGATCAGTCGACTGTCGACAAGCTCGGTGTGAGTGGATCGCTCATCGACTGGAACTTCGGAGGAACGAAAGCTATGAAGGCGGGGAGCCTGTCGATGAACGCCACTTACCTCGACCTCGGAATGTACAATCGTCTCTTTCCCGACAGCTGGGACTGGAAACGGCCTTACCATCAACTCTCCGGAGAGATGCAGTGGAAGATGCAGCCATCAGCGTCTGTCGTCTCAAAGACTTATCTCGGTTACGACTACTCTGCTTTTGCTATCAATAACGAGGACCGTACCCTCGACATGCATGAGAACAATATCTATTTGAACAGTGTCTTGAAAGGAACGGCACGTCATCAACTTTCTTGGTTCACGGGAGTGGCTGTGAGCGGCTATGATCAACATCTCAAGGGTCTGTGGGTGCCTGATGACCGAATGACGCACCGGAGTGGGGAAGTCCATGTGAAGGCAAAGGTCACCAAAGGTGTCTCGCCATCGTTGAAGTTCAGTGTCGGTGTCGAGGATATGCTTCGGAATTTTGCAATCCATTATGAAGGCTCCCGCTATGAACGGTCCTATCAGCTCCCGGCAGCCTTCGCCGATGCACAGATCCGCTTGATGCGTAAGGTCTTTGCCAAGACATCGCTCCGTACCGACTATAACAGTCTTGCCCATCAATGGCTGTTCCTGCCACGAATGGTGCTCAACTATCGTCCGAGCAGTGCCCTGACCCTGTCGCTCTCAGCAGGCCGATACAGTCAGGAGGCAGTCGATACGATCCTGGCCTATGGCATGCCACTCAAATCGGCCAAAGCAGATCATTATATCTTCAGTGTGCATGAGCAACTGAAGAAGACGACGATACAGATTGAGGCTTACTGTAAGAACTACCATCACCTGCCGCTTCAACAAGGCGCCCTCTTCACTGCTGACGGACATGGTTGGAGCCGAGGCCTTGATGTGTTTGTCGACGACAACTCCCTCACGCCGGGCCTTTTTACGAGGATCAGTTATAGTTACAACGACTCACGCCGGCTATGGCTTGACAACACCGAGCCTTGTCGACCCGACTTCGCCTCCCGCCATAACCTCCGCGTGAGTGTGAGATATAGTTGGCAGACACTGCTCTTAGGATTCACGGAGTCGTATGCCTCGTCCCGACTGGTCCGTGGCCGCACGACACCTTATTATAATAGCCTGGATGCTGTTGTCACCTGGCTGCCCAGTAAGCGCGTCATCGTCTATTCAGCCTTGAGCAATCTGCTCGGGAGACGGAATATCTATGGCTATCAAAGCAACGGACAGCCGATTACGAACGGCAGCAAACGCTTCTTCTATCTCGGAATATTTGTTTCACTTAAAAGTAATAAAGCTTATGACATCGCTAATTTCTAAGTTTCAAGTTTCTAAGTTTCAAGTTTCTAAGTTCCTGGTAACATTTGCCTTCTTACTGCTCTGTGCTACCTCAGCTTTTGCTCAGCAGAATGGTTCAGTGTCAGGACCTACGGCTCAGCAGACTCAGCCATCACTGGAGCAGCAGTTGGCAGGACTAAAACGCCTCGAAGCCATGCTGCCCGATAGCGTCGGTCCTAAGTATCAGCAGGGGATGCTGCTGCTCTCCTACGTAGCCATGCACCCGCAGGACAGCAAGGCTCAGAGCTATCTTGAGGAGGCTCAGCGTATCGTCGGGAAGATCGAGGCGCTGAATCCGACAAAAGCTACAGACCGCTCCGACCTTGCTACGCTCCAGGGATTCTACTACACCGCACTCATTGTCACCAATCCGCAGCAGAACGGTCCCCGATATTACCGTGATGCGCTCGACAACTTCAGTAAGGCTTTGCAACTGAATCCCAACAACGAGACAGCCCGCGAACTCCAATCAAAGTTCAATGAAGGAATGAATGCAGCGAAATAGAGCTATCCTGAGAGTTTTTGCAACCGAGTTGCAAAAATCATTCCCTACCTTTGCACCATGATAAAGCGCAAGGCATACCTCTTCTGTTTGTGGTTGGCGACACTGATGGTGTTGTCAACTACATTCGTGCCACACCACCATCATGCCGGCGTTATCAGTGTTCCACAAAGACAATGCACGGATGCCCCGGAGGAAGGACAGCATCATGTGCTGCCTTATATCGTTTCCGATCACAGAACAGAAAATCAGGAGGCAAATGACTGTCAGAAGGCAGCGCTTGTTTTTCCTTATTCTATATATTCTCTTGTCTCTTCCTCTCCACGAAGCTTTATTCATAAGTTTCGTATTCTCTTACCCCGGGGATATTTGTCCTCAGGTGGACTAAGAGCTCCTCCTGTTGCTTGATGAACCCGCTTTTCTTAATATTCATCAAGCAATAGATTTTTCATGATAGACAAGATAATTTATTTCTCCATCAAGAACAAATTCCTGGTGGTGCTCCTCCTTGCTGCAATTATCGGCGGCGGCATCTGGGCTATGAGCACCATCAATGTGGACTCCACGCCCGACATCACCAACAACCAGGTGCAGGTCATCACCGTGTCGGAGAACCTTTCCACCGCCGATATCGAACAGTTTGTCACTTATCCCGTTGAACTGGCGATGAGCAATCTGCCGGGTGTCGAGGACATCCGGTCAGTGTCCCGTTTCGGGCTCTCCGTTGTCACCATTGTCTTCAAGGACAATATGGGTACTTACCTTCCTCGTCAGCTTGTCCAGGAGAAGCTCGAGGAGGTACGCTCTGAGATTCCCGAAGGCTTCGGCACGCCGGAGATGGGGCCTATCACGACGGGCTTGGGTGAGATCTACCAGTACACGCTCGTTCCGAAGGATACCTCCAAATATACGCCACAACAGTTGCGTACTATCCAGGACTGGATCGTGAAGCGACAGCTCGCCATGATTCCCGGTGTTGTAGAAGTCAACTCCTTTGGCGGAAGCATCAAACAGTATGAGGTGGCGCTCAACCCCGACCGGCTGAAAGCCATGAAGGTGACGATCAATGAGGTTTATGAGGCGCTGAACCGCAACAATGGCAATACCGGTGGTGCGTATATCGAGAAAGACCACATGGCAAGTTTCATTCGTGGCGAAGGCCTCGTGCGGTCTGTTGACGACATCCGCAACATCGTTGTGAAGACCGGAGGTGGGGTGCCTGTCCTCGTCGGCGACGTGGCCGATGACGTGCGCTATGGTGCTCAGGTCCGTTACGGAGCCTTCACGCAGGACGGTCATGAGGCCGTAGGCGGCATGATTCTCATGCTCAAAGGTGCCAACTCAGATAAGGTCGTCACCGCTGTCAAGGAGCGGATGGCAAGTGTCCAACAATCCATCCCTCATGATATCGAGATCAAGCCTTTCCTTGATCGTTCCAACCTCATCCAGCGCACGACGAGCACCATTGCCCGTAACCTCGTAGAGGGTGCCCTCATCGTCATCTTCGTTCTCGTGCTTCTCTTGGGCAGCGTGCGCGGTGGTATCATCACAGCCTCCGTTATACCCCTGGCGCTGCTCTTCGCTTTTATCCTCATGCGTATCTTCGGTGTATGGGCCAACCTCATGAGTCTGGGTGCCATCGACTTCGGCATCATCGTCGACGGTGCCGTGATCATTGTGGAGGGTATTGTCATGGGTATTGAGCAACGGCTGCGCAACCATCGGAAGAAGGAACTCAGCCGGGTCGACATGGACAAGATCAGCTATCATGCAGCCTCGACGATGATGAACTCAGCGTTCTTCGGACAGCTCATCATCCTCATCGTCTTCACGCCTATCCTCTTCCTTACAGGTGTGAGTGGCAAGATGTTTGCACCGATGGCTTACACCTTCTCTTTCGCAGTCTTGGGTGCTATCATCCTATGTCTGACCTATGTGCCGATGGTCTCCTCGCTGTTGATGCGACCTATAGCCAACAAGCAGAGCCGTTGGTCTCGCTTTGAACAGTGGCTGGAGCAGTTGAGCAACCGTATCATTGAGAAAATCGTGGCTGTCTATCACCCGTTGCTCAAATGGGCTATGCACCGCAAGGGCGTTGTCATCGGCGCTGCTGTGGCACTCTTTACCTTTGCTGCCGTCGTGTTCACACGTATGGGTGGTGAGTTTATCCCCGAACTTGACGAGGGCGACATCGCTATGCAGACCTTCCTGCGTCCGGGCAGTTCACTATCAGAGACCGTCAAACGGGAGAAAGAGGTGGAGCGACTGTTGCTCCGCAGTTTTCCGGAGATCAAGACGGTCTGTGCGCGCATCGGTGTGGCGGATATCCCGACGGATCCAATGGGCTTCGACTATACCGACAGTTTCATCATTTTGGAGAAGGACCGTAGCAAATGGACCTCTGCGAAGACGAAGGAAGAACTTATCGAGAAGATCAAAGCCAAGCTCCAGACGCTCCCCGGTCTGAACTTTTCTTTCTCCCAGCCTGTGGCGCTGCGTTTCAACGAGCTGCTCACGGGTGTTCGCGAGGATGTGGCGGTTAAGCTCTATGGCGAGGACCTGGATGAACTCAATCGACTTGGCGAGCAGATGGTAGGCATTATCAGTAAGGTGCCGGGAGCGAGCGATGTGGCACTCGAGCGTACTGCTGGTCTGCCGCAGATCACGGTCCGTTACGACCGTGCCCGCCTGGCTCAGTATGGGCTCGATATCGAGAAGCTCAACCGTTATGTCAGTGCGGCTTTTGCGGGGTCGTCGGCGGGTGTCGTCTTCGAGGGAGAAAAGCGCTTCGACCTCGTCATCCGACTCAGTGACCAGTATCGTAAAAGCATCGACAATCTCAAGAACCTCTTTATCGATACGCCGACCGGGCAGCAGATCCCACTCTCTGAGGTGGCAGACATCTCTTACCAGTCGGGACCGATGCAGATTTCGCGTGATCAGGCTTCGCGGCGTATCTATGTCGGTGTCAATGTTCGAGGAAGAGACGTGGAGTCGGTGGTGGCTGATATCCAGAAAGCGCTCAACAAGAAACTCGTGCTGCCTGCCGGTTATCATCTCACGTATGGCGGAGAGTTTGAGAACCTACAGCAGGCCAAGAGCCGACTGATGGTCGTTCTGCCTATCGCTATGTTGTTGATCTTCATTCTGCTCTATTTCGCCTTGAAATCGATCAAGCAGAGTCTCATGATCTACATCGCTGTCCCCCTGGCGACCATCGGTGGCATCTTAGCTTTGGCGGTTCGCGGCATGTCGTTCTCTATCTCAGCAGGTGTCGGGTTTATTGTACTTTTTGGAGTGGCAGTGCTCAACGGCCTCGTCCTTATCAATCGTTTCAACAGTCTGAAAAAAGAAGGTATGACCAATATCCATCGTCGTATTTTTGTCGGTACCCGTGAGCGTATCCGTCCTATCCTGCTCACAGCTACTGCCGCCATGCTCGGCTTCCTGCCCATGGCTGTCTCCGGCTCTGCCGGTGCTGAGGTGCAGCGCCCGTTAGCTACAGTGGTCATCGGGGGCTTGTTCACTGCCACCCTGCTCACCCTCATCGTTATCCCGGTGCTCTATGGTCTAGAAGAGCGTCTCCATCGGCCGTCGCTGCGTCGTGTGCCGTCGTTGCTTCTGCTTTTGTTTTTATTGGTGTCGCCTATGGTGGGAAACGCGCAGGAACGTCTCACGCTGCAGCAGGTGCTCGAGCGGGCGGAACAGACTTATCCGACCATGACCGGTGCCCGACTGAAGGTGCAACGGGAGGAGCAGATGACGAAAGGCGTCAACGATATCGGCCTCACCGAGTTCTCCGTCGGTGGCGACGAGATGGGACAAGGCAATGATGCTATCTACAACCTCCTCTCGGTTCGTCAGAACTTTAATATCCTTGGCTCTAAGACTCGTAGTGACAACCAACGACAGCGGGTGGCTGCTGCCCGTGCAGAGGCCGGTCTTACGCGTTGGCAGTTGCTGCGCCGTGTCAGTGAGGCTTATGTCGAGGCTTATGTCGCCCAACAACGGCTTGCAGTCCGTACACGTATCGACTCCATCTACCGACGTTTTGAGGAGGCGGCAAAAGTGAAATACAACGCCCGTGAGACTTCCTATCTGAGTTATCTTACTGCTCGAAAGAAAGCCGTAGAGACCCGGGAACAGTTGCAGCAGGCTTCGGATGATTACCGCATGGCCCTTGCCGGTCTTGCCCAGTGGACGGGTACGGCTTGTGAGCCTGCCGCGGCACCTTTCGATACATTGACGATCAAAGGCAATGGCGACTTGTCCTCGGCTGACAGTCTCTTGTCTCATCCTCTGTTACAGATGGCGCGGGAGCAGGTGAGTCTCGCTCAGTCGAACATCGCTTTGGAGAAGAGTAAGGCGCTGCCTACCTTCTATGTCGAGGGAGGTGCTCAGCGCATAGGCAACAAGATGGGCTATTGGACCGTCTCTGCCGGGGTGAGCATCCCGCTCTTCAGGAAAGGTTACCGGGCGCGGGAGCAGGCGGCGAAGACCGACTATGCCCTCGCACAGAGTCAGCTTGAGCAATACTCCCGCGAGACTACAGCTGTGCTGGCACAGCTCCGTTTGCAGGAACAGTCGGCAAGACGTAAGGTGGCTTTCTTCCGCGAGGTGGCACTGCCAACAGCGCGGGAGCAGCAACGCGGGGCTGCAGCCGCCTATCGGCTCGGCTCTACCGATTATGTCGGGTTCATTCAAACCATGGGTGATGCCGTGCAGACAGAACTCGACTATCTGACGGCTTACGACAGTTGGATGAAGACAAAGGTTGAGTTGAAATATCCCAATGTGCAATAAGGTAATGAGCAATAAGATAATAAATCAATAAACGATGAAAACAAATCTTTTCTATCATATAACGTTGATGCTGGCCACGGTTGTGTTGTTAGCTTCATGCGGTGCCAAGAGTAATAGTACTAATCAAGAAGAGCAGCAGGAGGCTGAGAGCGCCAGTCAGGTGACTTTGACCGATGCCCAGGTGCAACAATTAAAGATTACGACGGGAGATGCCGCTGCTTATTCTTTCCGCGGTTATGTCTCTGTGAACGGACAACTCAAGACGTTGCCTCAGGGCGAAGCCGCTGTGACGCCTAAGATGGGAGCCACGGTGAGCCGTATCCTCGTGCGTGAAGGACAGCAGGTGTCGCGAGGTCAGGTCGTAGCCGTGCTCTCACACCCGGACCTCGTCGACCTCCAGTCGCGTTATCTTTCGGCTAAGGATCGTCAGACTTACCTCCTCAAGGAATATCGTCGGCAGCGGATGATGATGGATGAGCGGGTAGGGGCTGGTAAGGATTATGACCGCGTACGGTCTGACCTGCGTACTACCGAGAGTGAACTGACGGCCCTTGCTGCTCAGTTGCGCCAGTTGGGGATCAGTCCGTCGGCAGTGGGGCGCGGGCGTGTGACGACGGAAGTGTCGGTGACAAGCCCAATCTCAGGAACAGTAGAGCGTGTAGAGGTCGAGACGGGACAGTATGCCGGACCGGAGCAGACGATCATGCGGATCGTCAATCCCCGTCTTATCTATGCTGAGCTGATGGTCTATCAGCGCGACATCGCCAAGATGCACAAAGGACAGCAGGCAACGGTCACCATCGCTTCTGCTGGTCGCAACTTCAGTGGCGCGGTGGCTTCCGTAGGCACAAGCTTCGCTGATGGTACGGAGGCGGTGCCAGTCCGTGTCAACCTTACCGAGAATGACCTCCGAGGGCTCATCGCAGGAGCATACGTCCAGGCGCGCGTCGCTACAGAGGCCTCACCGGCAACGGCTGTCCCTGAGGATGCCGTGGTCGATGATGAAGGCAAGAGCTACGTCTTCACAGCAGCCAGGAAAGGCAACCGTTGGCTCTTCACGCCTTTGGAGGTAAAGAAAGGACGGGCAGAGAGTGGCATGGTGGCAGTGACGGCTGTGCATCCTGACATTTCCCTGCGTGGCATTGCCCTCTCCGGTGCCTATTATCTCCTGTCGGAGATGAAGAAGGCGGAGACGGGAGAAGATTGAGGTATGATCTGTTCGAATTGTTAAATAAAATATGGGGTGTGTCAACCGCTGTTGGCACACCCCTTTAACGTTGTCGAGATTGTTATCCTGATGCTGTATACCTATCTCATCATTTGAAGCAGTCTAATGCTGTGGTCGGTGCTCCATCGATGAAGTAACCTTTGTTGTAACCGTTGTTGTAGCCTTGCGGGGCTTCCGGTTCCCAGTAGCAGATGCCGTCGCAGACTCCCGACTGCTGGATCTCTTCAGTGGCGCCTGCACGGCGATCGTCCGCTCAGCGAAGACGCCTGGCAAGCTGCGGTTCACGGCAACAGCGAAAGGTGTGAAGGCCGCGGAGCTCACAATTCCGGTTAACTATTAATTTGTCATAATTATTCTGTCTTTATTTATATTATTGCTCAGAAAATGCTTATTTTTGCATAAAAACGACAAGCATATGAAGATAGAGACAGGATTTATGCCTTTCAAAGGCTACAAGACTTTTTACCGCATTGTGGGAGAGAAGACGGATAAGGCTCCCTTGATTCTGCTCCATGGCGGCCCGGGTTCCACACACAACTATTTCGAGGTGCTCGATGCCTTGGCTGACACAACCCATCGTCAGATTATCTCTTACGACCAGATCGGATGTGGAGAGAGCTATCTCGACGGCCATCCCGAGCTCTGGCGCAAGGAGACGTGGGAGGAGGAGCTTAAGAGCCTTATCGACTACCTTCATATCACCGAGTTTCATCTTCTTGGTCAGTCGTGGGGCGGCATGCTTGCCATCGCCTATGCCATCGACATGAAACCTGCCGGACTGAAATCGATCATCCTCTCCAGCACGCTCTCCGAGAGTCAGCTGTGGGGCAAGGAGCAGCACCGGCTCATCACTTACATGAGTGACGAAGATCAGCACGCCATCGCCGAGGCCGAGCGTACGGGCAACTTCAACAGCCCAGCCTATCTCCGTGCCAATGACCATTTCGTAGCCCGTCATGAGTTCGTCATCGGGCCCGACACCCCCGAGTGCATGAGTCGCAAGAAGCGCTTCGGCAATGAGGCTTACCTCGTGGCGTGGGGACCCAACGAGTATAACCCCACGGGAACACTCAAAGATTTCAACTACACCCCGCGGCTCCATGAGATCACTTGTCCGGCGCTTGTCCTGAGTGGCACCGATGACCTCTGCACACCTTATATCGCCAAGACGCTTTACGACAACATCCCTCATTCACGTTGGGAGCTCTTCTATGGCGCCCGACATATGATCTTCACCGAGCAGACGGAGAAATATCTCAGGCTTCTGACTGAATGGCTGGGATAGAGCTAAATTATTTTTATGGATAGCGATGTGAGTTCTTATTATTTTCCGTAATTTTGCATGGAGAATCATAAAAACAAATAATTATGTCTACACCACACAATGCCGCTAAGGAAGGAGAAATAGCAGCGACCGTCATCATGTCCGGCGATCCGCTGCGCGCCAAGTTTATGGCAGAGAAATTCCTGGACAATCCCGCCTGCTTCAACACCGTGAGAAACATGTTGGGATATACGGGTACCTACCATGGAGAACCCGTAAGTGTTATGGGTCACGGTATGGGTATGCCGTCAATAGGTATCTACACTTACGAGCTTTACAACTTTTATGGCGTTAAACAGATCATTCGTGTAGGTACCGCAGGATGCGTTCAGCCGGGTATCAATATCGGCGACATCATCCTGGCACAGGGCGCCTGCACCGACTCCAACTATCTCCATCAATACAACCTCCCCGGCACCTATGCACCCATTGCTGACTACGACCTGCTCTCGCGTGCTGTGGATAAATGCAGAGAGATGGGCGTCAACTATCGCGTGGGCAATGTGCTCTCTTCCGACATTTTCTATGATGATAACAAAGAGTGGCACCAGTGGCAGAAGATGGGTGTCCTTGCCTTGGAGATGGAGAGCGCCGCGCTCTATGCCAATGCTGCGAAAGCCGGCAAGAAAGCGCTTGCCCTGTTCACCGTCAGCGACAACCTCATCGAAGCCCAATCAGCAACGGCAGAGCAGCGTCAGCATGCTTTCACCGACATGATGGAAGTGGCGTTCAGCCTGCTATCATAATTTTTGATGAAAACAATAGTGTAACCAAAAAATCAATCCGAAGACCGGAAGAGCCATCTTTTGCGGCTCAAAGGTTTTTGCATCGACTTTTCACGGCTTCTCACGACATGATGCTTAGAATAGATACTCATGTAGGGGCGTTTCTCACAAGGATATAAACGATTCTAAATATGCTTACGCTGCTTTGAGGCTATTCGTAGCTTCACCAGGTATCGGCGAAGCCGACAGTCGTGAAAAGTCGTGAAAAGCTGCTGCAAAAGAAAGTCGTTGCTTTGTCAACGTCAATTCCTATCAATTTTCCTATTAATTGACTAAAATATGGTTGTTATTTCTCCAGCAGCTTTACCGTTGAGATAATGATCAGCGTGATGGCCTCCGATGTTGGCACCGCCAGCCACAGTCCGTTGTCGCCAATGATTGACGGCATGAGAATGAGGCAGGGCACGATGAGGAAGACGCTACGGATGATATTGATGAGGGCTGTAGAGAAAATGGATACCCTCCAATTAACGGGTGCAAAGGTGCGAATTTATACTCTTTTCAATCCTTCATTTAAAGCTCCCGAAATCCATATTCGCAGCAAACAGGATATGCTTGATGAAGCCTGCAATCAGTGAAGCTTAGGGTCAGGTGAAGACAGAAAAGCCTTCAGTTCGTTGAGTCTTAATTGTATGGCACTTCGTCCATCCTCATACACTTTCTGCATGAGGTCCGTATCATGGGTGATATGTTTGATGGGCAATATTGATTCAGGCCGGATGACGAAAACTCTTCCGGCCTTTTCCTGTTGAAGCACGTATTCGGTTTCGGCATTGTACATCAGATGCCTTTCAGCTGCAGCCTTCAGAAACTTCGGATAGCGGTGGAGCTGAAGCCGGATAAGCGGCATCAGCAGATTGGGTTTCTTGACAAATCCTTTGGGTTGCGTCAGCACAACGACATTCCTGTCAAAGCCTTGCTGCTCAAAGAACCTCAGAGGAATAGAGTCGGAGATGCCGCCGTCGAGAAGCTTCCTGCCTTCCACATCTACGATCCTCGACGCCAACGGCATGGATGCCGATGCCCGTATCCATTCGTTGAACTCATAGCCATGATGCATCAGAAGTTTGTACACCGGCTCGCCTGTAACAAGGTCAGTGCAAACAGCATAGAACTCCATCGGGTTGCTGTCGAAAGTAGACACATCGAACTTATCCAGTTTGTCGGGCAGTGTGTGGTAGTCAAATTCTGCGCCGAAGATGTCTCCCGTCTTCAGTAAGGATCTCAAACTGCAATATCTCCAGTCGTGTGCATAGCGCTTGTTGTAGCGTATGACACGCCCTGGCTGGCGGCTCTTATAGTTACAGCCGAAAGCAGCACCAGCCGACACGCCTATCACCCCGTCGAAATCAATGCCATTCTCCATCATGACATCCATGACGCCCGCAGTGAAAAGACCACGCAGAGCCCCTCCTTCAAGAACAAGTCCTTTTTTCATGATCCTCTTTCTTTGTAGTTGCAATCTTTTAACGGGTACAAAAATACAAAAAGTTATTCGATTTGTGGCAAGCTATCGGGAGTTTAATCACCTATTATAGGTTCTTCTGCTTTTCGGGTTGATACTGCAGTCAACCTCGAAGAGGTTGTACATGAGTAGCCAGATAAGGAGCAGCACCTCGGAGAGGTGCCACTCGGTTAGCCCCAGGTGAGGAGCGCAGCGACGCAACCTGGGGTTCGGGTCGGGCGATTAAACCTGACCTGTCGAGGCCGGTTTTTAGGTCATTCGCCCTATTCACAACCCCACGTTTCGGCTACGCCTCACGTGTGGCTAACCATGTTCAACCTCTTCGAGGCAGAAGGTCAATTGTCACAACCCTGTCCTAACATACCCCAGGCTACGTCGCTACGCTCCTTTCCTGGGGTTATGTAGAGTCAGCCTCTCCGAGGCTGGGGTTACTCAGAGTCAGCCTCTCCGAGGCTGTGTCACGCTATAACCCGAAAAGAAGAACCGATTTTTATTTATTTCTGCAGCATCTTCTTGCCGTTCTTGATCACTACACCCTTATAGCTCTTGCTGACCCGTTGTCCTGCAAGGTTATAGATGGCATCGCTCTTCAACTGCTTAGTGGTAGCGATGGTGTTGATGTTGGTAGTGGTCTTGGCTCTGTACACCGTGATCGACTTGCGGGTGTTGACGCTGTTGCCCTGTCCCCACATGTTCCAGTTGATGCCTTGCTGATTGTATTCGTTAGCCTCGTCAGCGAGTGCAGGTTTCAGGTCTTTGTACAGCACTGCGACATCGTTGTCGCCTAACTTCGTGGCGTTGATATCAGTGACCGTCACATTGCCTTTCAGACTCTTGATCGTGCCGATACCCCAACCAACGATAGAGCTCCCGTCTTTGGTGAGCTCGCCTGTAGTGGTATAGGTGAAGACGACTTTGTCGTTGTCGTTCAGTTTGAGCGCTTCGAACTGTGAGGTGAGGACATTGCCATATTGATCAAATTCAATGTTCGTGCCTTCGGTCTCGTACTGTATCTCTACCTGGCTCTTGGTATCCTTAAGGTCTGCCTCGGATCCCAGATAAACCTCCTGAACGATGAGCTTGGCTTCCTTGCCTGCGTCCACATTCTGGCTCTGCACACAGATCTGTGACAGTTCAGTCAAATGGTCTTTCAGGTTCGCATCATTCTTCAGGTCAAGTGATACGACTCGGGAATTAGCAGGAATGGCAACGGTAGCGCTTGATACGGAGCAGTCGGGCTTTGCCTGAACATAGAATTGCGTGTTGCCTACTGTAGGCTCAGCAAAGACGAGGACGAGCAAATCATCGTTGGACGCATCTGTAGGGCTGATCTAATAGCCTGCGCCTTTCCAACTGTCAGAGAATGTGATGGTCTTACCGTCAACGGTGCAGCCTGCTCCCCATGATGACCATGTCTTGTCGATTACTGTCTTTGCACTGATTGTCATTGCTGCAAGCGCAGCAATAGCGAGCGTAAAAATTCTCTTCATAAGCTTTGTTTTTAGTTTGTTGATATATGAATGTTTATAGAATGCTTTTATGGCTCAATGTTATGGCAAAGATAGGCTATTTGTTTGACATTGGCAAGGAAAATGCGTAAAATAACAGGATAATGAAACGATAGTATCATTATTTGGTAACATTTGTGCAATCATCGCATCCTATTCTTAGTGCGGGTTGAGATGCCATTTTCAGAAATTTCTTTTCTTTTCAGCGTATTTCTTTATCCATCAGGCTTCAAAGGTCACGAGTTCCCGTGGCAGCTTGATAGCCTTGAGTCTCCGGAACCATTTGCGTGGAGAGTCAGCTACCATCTGCTGCGCCTGACTGTCGATGATGTAGTAACTTGCAGAATAGTCATCCATCAGCGCACAGAAGGCGGACTTTATCCGGGAGCACTTCTCATTGAGAGCATTGTCAAGCGGATTGGTCAAGCGATTGACGGTCTCTATGGCCTTCTCGTTATCGGTCTGTGGTGAGACCTTCCGGTAGATAGAGAGAAGCTCGTCACGATAGTCAGCCATCCGCTTGAACTCTATACCCTCGGGGTGACCAAGAAACAACAGATAAACGGCACGGTGAATAGGGCTGAGCTGTACCTCCCTGTTGCCGTTGGCAAGGATGAAACGATAATCTTTCGTGATGATGAGCTTGCTCAGTGTGCCACGTGCTGCCTCAGTGCGCAGCTCCTCAAGGACTGGCACAGTGATAGCACGCAGAAGCAAGTCATTGCGGCCCATCATCTGCAAGTCATTGACAAGCTGACGAACCTGTCTTGCCTTGTCAAGTGCTTCATTATCGTTTGCATTGTTTTCCATTGTGTGGTGCAAAGTTAATGATTAACCGTCTCAAAACAATTTTCTATCCATAAAAAATTGTCGGCTGCAAGCCTTGCGGCCGATTTTTTCTTGTCTGTTTCCCTTGCATTCACTACTTTTGCACTCAAAGAAAAATGAGCTATGGACAGTAAAGAACAGAACGTCTCAACAATATTGGATTTCGGCCCCGTTGAGGACACGTCGAAGCAGATCATCAAAGTTGTCGGTGTCGGTGGTGGCGGCTGCAATGCCGTGAAGAACATGTACGAGGAGGGTATTGCCAATGTGTCCTTTGCTGTCTGCAATACAGACAGTCAGGCACTTGCCAATTCTCCCATTCCCACCAAACTGCTGTTAGGAGAAAGTGGTCTTGGTGCCGGTGCTGACCCTGAGCGTGGCAAGCAGGAAGCTATCAACACGAAGGAACAGGTCAAGAAGCTGTTCAGTGACAATACAAAGATGTGTTTTATCACGGCCGGCATGGGCGGTGGTACCGGAACGGGTGCCGCGCCGATAATTGCGGGTGTTGCCCACAGCATGGGTATCCTTACTATCGGTATTGTAACGATACCTTTCTTCTTTGAGAAGAAGAACAAGATTATCAAGGCTCTCAAGGGCGTGGAGGAGATGCGGAAAAACGTAGACTCCCTGCTTATCATCAACAATGAGAGTATCTGTGATATCTACTCCGATTCGAAAATCCCTCTCAAGGATGCATTCAAGTCTGCCGACCAGATACTGTGCAATGCTGCCAAGAGCATCTCCGAGCTCATTACATTGGAAGGCAACATCAATCTTGACTTCCGGGATGTCGAGACGACGATGCGCAATGGCGGTGGTGCAATCATGGCTATCGGCCGTGCCAAAGGCGAGCGCCGCGTAGAGAAGGCTATTGTCAATGCACTTGAGTCACCTCTATTATATGGCAGTGACATAACGAAGGCAAAGAACATCCTATTCAATATATATACGAGTGACGATGCTCCGCTA
Organism: Prevotella sp. UBA2725; assembly: GCA_002353825.1. Taxonomy (GTDB): domain Bacteria; phylum Bacteroidota; class Bacteroidia; order Bacteroidales; family Bacteroidaceae; genus Prevotella. Next base: position 73,194 of record DEKJ01000007.1, read on the forward strand.
TTTGTCAGTGAAATGCGTGAGGTAGACTCATTCATGTATGAGCTCAATCCCGACATCAATGTCATCTGGGGTACATCCGACGACAACACGCTGGGTGAAGATGCCAAGGTCATCATTCTCGCCACAGGTCTCGATAACCGGTTCTTGCCCGCTGAACAGCCAAGTGAGAATCAGTCCGATGACTATTACGACAAGATCATCTCCAAACTGTATCGCGAGCCCGTGGAAGGCTTGAAACCAAAGCCAGTCAGAGACCAGGTTGAAAAAGTGGAGCCCATAGAGAAGAAAGAAGGAGAGGTCACTCCCGAATCAACAGTCGAGGAACCAATGGGCGAAGAACCGACACTTGAGGTTAATGATGCTTCAACGGAGGCACCTTCAGATCCAACGGAGACACCTTCAGATATAGAAGTAAATATTGTCAATCTGGAAGAGACACAAGAAAAAGAAGGTAAAGAAGAGGCCTATCCAGTAGATGAACATCACGATGAAGTTCCGGAAGAAGAATCAAAGCCAAAGTCGAAAGTCGAGTTTCATCATAGACCGACCTTCCTTGAGCGAATGAAGGATCGGTTAGCCAAGAACCTCGGCAAGTTCGTCAGCGATGAGGATGACTGATTGACGTGTATAAAGATCGCGCCTCATATGTGACGGAAACGCGCCACATATGAGGCGGTAATGCGCCACAGACGAGGCGGAAACGTGACACATATGAGGCGGTAATGCGACACAAATGAGGCGGAAACGTGACACATATGAGGCGTGATGGAATTCTCCATTTTGGCACAGCATTCTTTGATTTTTACCATATTCATGTTTTTGTTTCCTGGAGCAAAGTTAATCATTCCGTTCACCTATACCAAACTTTTTATGATATAGTGTTGAAATGTATTATACAACGGCAAGTGTTAGATTCCTGCTATCACATTACTCTATATTATCGCAACAGAAAAGATATGAGTATGGAAATGACATTCAAGAAAGGACAGCGCATCAATGGTTACACTATCACCCAAGTGATTTCCGGCAACAAGGAATACCGTGAAGGCAAGGAGGTATATCAGGTTCGCAATGCCATGGGCAAGACTTTTTGTATGAAGACCTTCTGTGAGCAGACCATAAGCAATCGGCTTCGCAACAGCAAGGGTCGCATTATCGAGATTGAGATGACAAAGAACGTCCATCATCCGAGCATTGCTGCTTATGTAGATGAGGGAAAGTTCAGTTTCAATAGACGTAGCTATCAATACCTTGTCACAGAATGGATCGAAGGCGGCACAATGGATGAAATGTATAAGATGGGATTCTTGACTAGAGATCAAGTTATCGGCATCACCCGTCAGTTGCTCTATCTCATCGGTTGGCTGAGTCACCGGAAGAATGCCATTCATATCAACGATATCCGTCCTGACAACATCATGGTGAATGAGGAAGGCATTGAACCGTTCCTCGTCAGTCTGAGTTCTGCAACCTATGCTTCCGAAAAAGGTATCAGCAGCAGTATGGCTCAGCATCCTTTTATGTCGACCGATGCTTTGAGAGGGAGCCTGTCGGAGGAGGCAGATGTCTTCTCCGTTCTCATGTCCACCTATTACTTATTCACTGGAAAGATAGCCTGGCAGGTGGAGGACGATCATGGTGTTGTGTATCCGCAGAACCCTGATCTGATAGATAAGATTCGCCGGTCTAAGAAACCAACCATTGACAAACTATTCTGTTCTGACCGACACATAGATATAATCTGCCAGGGACTGATGGGGAGCTATAAGGCGAGTGAGATATTGGCAGCTCTTGACGGTGCACCGCTATTGGAAAAGAATTCTGGCGATGATTACCGTCAGCTGTCAGTGGAGGATAATGATGATGACATTTTCTTTAAAAACGATGACAACTCAGGACTAAAAGGCAACGACAAGCATATGACTGTAGATATTGAGATAAAACAACTCAAGGGAGGTGGCTTTGCAGATATTGCCGGCATGGACGAACTAAAGCGGACGATGCATGAGAAGGTGATATTTCCTCTCCAGAATGAGAAACTGATGAAGGAATACCGCTTGCAGGCTCCATCGGGAATGCTTCTCTATGGTCCTCCGGGTTGTGGCAAGTCGTTCTTTGCTGAGAAATTCGCCTATGAGTCTGGCTTCAAGTTCATGCTGGTCAAGGGTTCTGATATTGCATCACCATATTTCCATGCTACACAGGGCAAGATCAAGAGTCTCTTTGACAAGGCGCGCCTGAATGCACCGGTTGTGATCTGTTTCGATGAGTTTGATGCCATGGTGCCTCGTCGTACAGAGACGATGGACGAGCATACCGTTCAGGAAGTTGGAGAATTCTTGACGCAGATGAATAACTGTGCTGCTGATCATATCTTCATTGTCGCCACAACCAACCGACCAGATATGATTGATCCGGCTGTACTTCGATCTGGTCGCCTTGACATGCATGTCTATGTACCTGCGCTTGATGAGAAAGTTCGTGAGGCAATGTTCCGGCTCCATCTTTCGGGTCGTCCTCTGTCGCATGATATCGATTACGAGGGTTTGGCAAGTTTAACCAATGGATATATCGCAAGCGATATCAGTGCCATCATCAATGATGCTGCTCTGAAAGCTGCTATGCGACGCGTAAAAATCTCTCAGCAGATGGTTATTGACAGCATCCGCAGCATAAAGCCTTCGCTGACTCCTGGGATGCTTCGCGATTATGAACAGCTCCATCGCCGGATGGAAGGCAAGACTTCATCGAAGATGGCTCTGCCAAGAGTCGGTTTTCTGGCAAATGTGGGATAAAACTTCATAAACTTAGCAATATGTAGTAGTTAACAGAAGAACAAAATTTGACAACATTCTGAAGAAGTATCCTGATACCCATATCTTTGATGTGACGAGCAAGGGAGCAATGAACAAACTGTCGCCATTCTATCAATTAATCGCAGTAATGTAGACAAACGAAAAAAACTTCATTCCGCGTTGGAGCTTTCGAAAAAAAATAGTATATTTGCCACAAGATTTACAAGCATTAGGTATGAGTGAAGAAAAGCAACATAAACTGACATATTTTATATATGTCATCGGCGAGTTCGCCAATAGATATGGCCTCACGGACAAGCAGGCTTTTAGGTACTTGAAAAGGTATGATGGAATGTCTGTTCTTGATGAACTGTATCCAGCTGAACATACATTACCCATAGAGGAGACCGTCAACGATTTGGCTGTCGTATGCCATCGCAACGGGGGAGGATTGATATGAACGAGACCAAGATTAAATTTCTGATAGATTCTCTTTTTGAGGCAATCTACAACTCTCAGACATACGAGAAGATAACGGATCTTTCCACGGGCTTGTATTTCCAAAGTAGCGATTACAACTACAACCTGCTTCAGCATGAGATGAAGTATGGTAAAGTTGGGTGAAGCCAAGGGGTATAACCGTATTTGCCAACGACCTGAGGCGCATTACCATCTGTACTTTGCCAGCATCCTCTTGAACACCGGCTCGTCAGAGACCGAGGCGAAGAGTTTCATGCACGAGCGTACCTTTATGGCATCCTGTCCGAAGATCTGGTAGACGCTGCGTTGGTTGTCAAGCACCGCCTGGGTAATCTCCACCAGGCGGTGGTGCAACGTCGGGTTGTCCATATACGCCTTGGCTTCCTCCCTGCCTTTGATGCCGTAGGTCTGCGACATGCCGCTCTTACCAAGACCGATCATCTGCGGGAAGATGTACCATATCCAGTGGCCAGTCTTCTTGCCCGCCTTCACCTCTGCCAAAGCCTCGTCGTACACCCAGTCCTGGGCGCGGATGAAGCGCCGCAAATCAAATTGTTGTTCTGTCATTGTCTATTATTTCTTTAGACCACTAATTATCAAGGAAAACTTCTCATTCTCACCAAGGTGAGAATTTGATTACCATTTTGTAATGTTCTCGTAGAAGTTTATGTCATCGTTTCTGTTTTATGGTTACAAAGATAGTGAAAACATCCGTTCCATGCAACAAATGTTTCACTTAACTTCATATGCCGTTTAGTTTCAAGTTCATCTACAAAGAGTCTGAACGAGGCGACATTCCAACACTCAACTAAAAAATATTTTTTCTTGCCCTGAATGTTAGATTACCTGTATCTTTTGACTCCTTATACGCGGGTGCAAGTATTTTTTCACTACCTTTGCAAGTAACTTCGAATAAGAAATATGAAGGCAACAAGTCGTTATGTATTTTTCTATCGCGGGAAGCTCAGCAACTTTTCCCCATGCACTGTCAAGATGACCATTGATGGTGAGGAGATGACTTTCGGTTCCTCCGAGCAGGCGTTCATGTACATGAAGGCACGTGAGTTCGGTGACGAGGAGCAGATGGCGCATCTCGCTAATCCTAAGTTGCCGGCTTTCCGCGCCAAGGATTACGGACGGAAGGTAAGGCTATGACGAGACGCGATGGAGAGAGGTTCGTACCGAGCGGATGTATGAGGCCTTGAAGGCGAAGTACACGCAAAACGCCGGCCATGCCGATGAGTTGCTGAAACCGGAATACCTTGGGAAGCACTTTGTGGAGGCATCACCGACAGACATTGTCTGGGGCATCGGTATGTCCGAGTATGAGGAGGACAAGTATCTCACCGACGAGAGCAAATGGCGCGGGCAGAACCTGTTGGGCAAGACACTCGACCGTGTCCGCAAGGAATTGCTGGAGAAGCGGTCGGCTCCCAAGATAATCTCTCATGAGGAGATGGAGCGCATGAGAGATGTCGCTCGAGATGAGGAGTGGCTTCTTGGTGCTCAGGAAAAACTGAAACAGGCGGGAACGCTGATAGACGTCCGGCACATGGATGACCGGCAGATTGTGTCGGCGCTGCTGGACCGGGATGAGTTGGTCACAGCCGACTTCTTCTTCCATAAATGCCGCCCGCTGCTGACCGATATCATCGGTTATGTCTTCCAGGGGCGCCACGTCGATTATGACGAGGTCGTTGCGGAGCTTTACTACTATCTCATGCGGCCTTCACAGAAAGGCGGTGATGCAGCAACGTTACAGACATTTAGTTTCCGCAGTTCACTCTATCATTGGATAAAGTTTGTGGCCATCACTTTCATGCAGCGCAACAAGCGAAGGATCCTGTCGCGTGGAGACTTCGAGGTTGAGCTTCCGCAGACGGAGGCTTTCAATGGTCTGGACGAGATGGCAATGAGGGATGATGACGGTGATGCCGCACAAAGCTCATGGTGCACAACCGATGTCGAGATACGCCGACAGGAGGCCGCTGACATGGTTGAGAATATCTTCAACGCTATGACGAGAGGCAGACGCGGACGGGCGCTGCAAGGCGCACAGAACTATGTGAAGGTGTTGAGAATGAAATACCTCGACGGTCTTGACGATGACGAGGCTGCGAGGGCACTGAATATCAGAACAGATAATTTTTACATGCTGAAAGGACGCGTCGTGAAGGCTTTCCGCTCAGCCGCTATAACGGATGGAGGATTAACGCTATGAAAATAAAAGTAAACGAAGAGTTGCTTGCTGCTTTTGCCAGCGGCAACACCACAGCAGCCGAGACACTGGCTGTCATCAAGGCTGCGAAGGAGAATGAAGATATAAGGGCATTGCTCGACTTCTCTGACGAGCTCGACAAGAAGTATGCTGAGGAGTGGAAACCGAAAACTCCGCAGGCTATTGTCGTGCCAATCGATCTTTCCGAAGGGCGTAAGGAACCGCCCTTTACTGCGAGGGCTGCAACGACAGCGACCAACGACTGCGTACTGGCATGCGAGAAGTACGTGCTGCTGCGCCTTGGCAGAGAGGCCGACTACGACAATCTGAAGAGGAAAGCTGAGGAAACGGGCTTGCTGCAGGAAGGCGGCATACGCTTGGACGATATCGGCAGACTGCTTGAGAGTGGCGGACTATCTGTCGTGCGCAAGTATAACTGTACGATCAAGACCTTACAGAATGACCTATTGGCTGGCAGCAAGGTGATCGTGGCGGTTGATGGCAGTAAGCTGTCCAAGTCTACGGCTTCCGATACAGAAAGCTATCTGCATGCAGTCGTCGTTACTAATGTTTCCACTGATGGTCAATCAGTGGAAGTGCATGACCCCAACAGCAGCAACTCCCTGGACACTTACCCTTCCGATGAGTTTGTCAAGGCATGGGAGAAATCGCGCTACTTTGCAGTGATCGCTGAAACAGGGAACTTAGAATAGTTTTACTTTCTCATAACTTTCCTGGCTGAGTTTTACAAGGGGATTAAGGGTCAGCTCCAATAGAGAATAATTACCAAAATATTGTCCTACAATATCCATGGTTTTTGTATCTACATTAGACGATTCTCTCCAGTAATCATCAGTAGAACCATGGTATAACTCATTATGCAATGCAGAGAGATCCCCTTTAATCTCATCCTCAGAAGGAATGAACTTTTCCACATCTTCCTTCTTGATAGTCTTATGATCTGATGCAGCATTAAAGAATCTTAGGATTTGCTTTGTTGTTAGAAACTTTAGTGGGTGAGGAGAACGGTTAGTTTCTCTTCTCCCACTTTTCTCGTTTATGTCTGTTCCAAAGGATCGGTCGATCAGGACTTTGCATCACCAAGTATCTGAGCAGCATGCTCCTTAACCTTGATCTGCCTTGCTCTGAAGACTTCGGTAACGATACCATTCTCATCAGCAATGAAGGTCGTACGGATGGTACCCATTGTCGTCTTGCCATACATCTTCTTTTCGCCATAAGCACCGAGCGTTGTAACGAGGGTCTTGTCGGTATCGGCTATCAACGGGAAAGGAAGATTATACTTTGCAATGAACTTTTTATGACTCTCAGCACTCTGAATGCTGACACCTACCACGGCATAGCCCTTGGCAAGGAAACGCTCATAATTATCCCTCAAGTTGCATGCCTCATTCGTGCAACCTGGCGTTGAGTCTTTTGGATAGACATACAACACAAGTTTCTTACCTGCGAAATCACTCAGTTTGATCTCATTGCCGTCCTGGTCTTTGCCAAGATACTCCGGCAGCTTTTCACCTATTTCCATAGTCTTAATAATCTGTATAATCATTTGCAAAATTAAGAAAAATCATTTGATTTATGAATCAAAGTTCAAAAAAACATTTATTTTATAGATCCTGCAAGAATACAGGGCCAACTATGCTAAGACTGGTAACCCTAATTCGGAAGGGCTGCCCTATTGGCCCCCATTTGTAAAAAAGAGCTTACAACCATGGAGTTTAACTGCGGTGCTCATCTGATAGACACTCCCAATAAAGATAAAATCTTATTTTGGGACCGCTTCTTCTCAAAGTTTCTTTATAACTTTGCAAAGTAAAAACTAAGATAAAGGCTAAAACGCATATGACTACAAAGAAACTCCTGACGCTGAGCGTTTGCTGCTTGACGCTGACCGTCAGTGCACAAAACATACGCTTCAAAGAGGAAGCAATAAATCTCTGCAACCAGCTGACCCTCGATGAGAAGATCTCGCTGATGATGGATAACTCACCGTCTATTCCTCGTCTCGGTATCCCCGCCTTCCAGTGGTGGAGCGAGGCACTGCATGGAGTGGCCCGCAACGGGTTGGCTACTGTCTTTCCTCAGACCATCGGCATGGCAGCTTCTTTTGACCCTGTCCTGTTGCAACAAGTCTATACTGCTGTGAGTGACGAGGCACGTGCCAAAGCTGAGCAGGCACGCCGCTCGGGAAACGTCAAGCGTTATCAGGGACTGTCGTTTTGGACGCCTAACATCAATATCTTTCGCGATCCGCGTTGGGGACGTGGACAAGAGACATATGGCGAAGACCCCTACCTGACTTCTCAGATGGGACTCTCCGTGGTGCGGGGTCTCCAGGGACCCGATGATGTTCCTTACCGCAAGCTCCTCGCCTGTGCCAAGCACTTCGCAGTGCACAGTGGCCCGGAGAGTCTCCGCCATCAGATGAACATTGAGGATCTGAGCCCCCGCGACCTGTGGGAGACTTATCTTCCAGCTTTTAAGGCACTCGTAGAACAAGGGCATGTGGCTGAGGTGATGTGTGCTTACCAGCGCTTCGACGGCCAGCCATGCTGTGGCTCCAACCGGTTGCTTGAACAGATTCTGCGGCAGGAGTGGCATTTTCCAGGGCTCGTGGTCAGCGACTGTGGTGCCATCAGCGACTTTTGGGAGCCGGGGCATCATGGGGTATCTCCCGATGCTGCGCACGCCTCAGCAAAGGCCGTGCTTGCCGGAACAGACGTGGAGTGTGGGCGCAACTATGCCAATCTCGGAGAGGCTGTCAAATCCGGTCTCATCAAGGAGACAGACATCGATAGCAGTGTAGTCCGCCTGCTTACTGCCCGCTTCTCCTTGGGTGACATTGATACAACCGCACAAGTAGCATGGCGCAATATCCCTACCACCGTCGTCGACAATGCGGCTCACCGCGAATTGGCGTTGCGAATGGCTCGCGAAAGCATCGTACTTCTTCAGAATAAGAAGAACACCCTTCCGTTGTCGCCACGCATGAAGATTCTCGTCGTCGGTGACAATGCGACCGATTCTACGATGCAATGGGGCAACTACAACGGCTTTCCTTCCCATACAATCACGATTCTGCAAGGCATCGAGGCGCTGGATCCCAACACCGAGTTTATCAGTGGCTGTGGCCTGCTCCATAACGAAGTGTTCCAAAGCAGAATGAACGAGATGACCTGCAGCAATGGCCAAAGAGGTATGAAGGCCACCTATTGGAACAACGAAGATCTCGACGGCGACTCCGTGGCAACGCAATGCTTCACCGAGCCAATCCGTCAAGACAATGGTGGTGCCACGGTCTTTGCACCAGGCGTCAACCTCACGCATTTCTCTGCACGCTATGAGGGGACACTCCATGCCCAGGCAACGGAAGCCCTCCTCATCCGTATCAGTGGCGACGATGGTATCCGTCTTGCTGTAAACGGAGAGAGAGTCGTCTCGAAGTGGAACAACAAAGGAAAGACACAGACGGCAGAATACACCTTGCACACGGAGGCGGGCAAAGATTATGCTATCGAAGCAGAGTACAAACAGCGTGAAGGCTCCGCCACGTTCCATTTCGATATCGCCAAGCGTCTGCCGCTTGATATGGAGGCAGTGCTGAAAAAAGCCCGCCAGGTCGATGCCATCGTCTATGTAGGTGGCCTCTCCCCAAAGCTGGAAGGTGAAGAGATGAAAGTCGATGCACCGGGATTCAAGGGCGGAGACCGTACGAGCATCGAACTGCCTCAGGCTCAGCGTGAAGCTATCCAGACCATCGCCTCTACGGGAAAGCCAGTCATCATGATCAACTGCTCCGGAAGTGCCGTGGGTCTCGCTCCGGAGAGCAAGCGTTGCAGTGCCATCCTTCAGGCATGGTATCCCGGTGAGGAAGGTGGCCGTGCCGTAGCAGACGTGCTCTTTGGAAAGGTCTGCCCATCCGGGAAACTGCCTATCACTTTCTATTACGATGACAGTCAGTTGCCCGACTTCACCAATTACAGTATGCAAGATCGTACCTATCGTTACTTCAAAGGCAAGCCATTGTTTGCTTTTGGACACGGCCTGAGCTACACTACCTTCAACGTTAGCAAGCCCATATACCGTAATCACAGCATCAGCATCACAGTCAGTAACACAGGAAAGAGAATAGGAACAGAAACTATCCAACTCTATGCCAAGCGCCTTGCCGACACCAATGGCCCCATCAAGCGCCTGAAAGCATTTCGCCGCATCAGTCTGCGTCCGAGTGAGAAAAAGACCGTCATCTTTCCTCTGAACGATGATGTGTTCACCTGTTGGGATGCTTCCTCTAACACGATGCGCCCCCTGTACGGACCCTATGAGTTCTTTGTAGGTACATCATCAGATGAAGGACAAACAGTACGTGCTAATGTGATACGTTGACTCTTTTCAAATCGTAGAGTGGAACTTTGGGAACCGGCAAGATGAAACATTATAACGATATTTTCTTGGACTTTGACGATACGCTGTACGACACGCACGGTAACCAACAGATGGAATATTGATATCAATGAACTACAGCGCAAGCCGACGTATGTAGTGGATGAAGTAAAGTAAAATAGAGGATCTATTATAGAATCGACTAAGGATATTCATACTATGCGTACAGACAATATAGATAGACTTAAGACCATTAGGTCAATGGTCCGTGGTTTCTTTGAAGGTCTTTTCTCAGCTCTCATTGAGAAGGCGGACAAAGGAAACGGAGAGAGCCGCTCAGTATTAGTGAAGCAACTGATGATGAACAATTACGAGAACATTGCAGGCTACTTCACGCAGGCAATGTTCCCTATCATCGCCAGGGTCAATTATGACAGTCTTGATGACTTGTCATCGAAGATGAAAGAGAAGCATGTTGGTGACCACACACCTTTGAAATTGCTTATGCGTATGGCATGCGGGTCAAAGGAGGCTTACGAATGCATGACTTCTGAATACCGCCGGCAGATGGAAGCTTTGCTGTGTGGCCACATCGAGACTCCTGCAGAGCATCTTGCTGTGGAGTCCATGCCTTCCTCACTCACTCCAGTACCCGTGCCACAAGCGATACGGGGTGTGGTGCGCTCGATGATGCAAGGCTATGTCGTTGGCATAAAGGCCACTGATGGCAACGGCTTCCAACAGAAGACTATACTCAGAATGATGATCAATGGCATGCATACTCTGCTCCATGATACTGAGATCTCCGACTGGGGTGTCAATCCAGACCTTGACGACATATACCGCATTGTCAACAAAGATGGAGAGAACTATGAGGTGTTGATCAACGAGATGAATCAAGCCTATGAAGACTTGGCAAATACATAATTGTGATTTGTCTTTCTTATTTCTCGATCATCGCCTTCATCTCATCCAATGCGGCAAAGAGCTGCTCAATCTTCGAGACAATGCGATGCTGCTCGGAGAGTGGAGGAAGGGGAATTGACATATTCAGAATATCCTTTCTTGATATACCAGGGATGACTCCATGAGCTTTCTTTATGATTTCATTGACCTTTGATTTAATAGCATAATATATAAACTTACAAGAGGCCTCTGTCTTAGGTCTTATTGCCATAAATTGTCTTGCAATATGGATACATCCTACATTGTTGATGACGACTTCTCCAATCGTTCCTTTACAAGACATGAGAATGTCATTTGTTACTGACAGCACTTGGGGACTCTTCGTCCATCTATTTATAACAATCTTCCCATTCTCAATGTTGCTTGCTCCTGTCAGATAAGGAATACCTTTCTTATCGCTATTATATTCTTCAGGTCTCAAGTCCCTTCCTGATATTAGATCTGCAATATGTGTAAATGGTGTTTTGTCTCCTTTTATCATCTCTAAAAGGATCTTCGCCTTGGTTTTCTCAATGTTGTCATTGAGTCCAGCCTGGTTTTCATCAATCTTAATTGGGTTATAATTCTCTTGTTTACCCTCTATCAGATTGTTGAACTGAGCTATCGCAGAAGAAATGCCTCTTACGAGATTATTCATCTGCTTCGTCAGTTCTTCCAACGTCATATCCGTTTCCGTGTCGTCTTTCTCCCGCATCCAGGTGATATCGAGCGAGGTCTTGTCGCGCTTGAGAATGTCGTCGACCGGGTAGCAGCGCCAACGGGCGTTCGGCTCCTTGTCGCTATAGGTCTGATGGCGCGGACGCTCCTCATATTTCGCCACGAAGTCGTCGAGGTCGGAGCGCTTCAAGGGGTTCTGTACCAGGGTGTGGCTGATACCCGTACGGTAGTCGTAATACCAGATATCGTGTGTCGGCTCACCCTTGCGGAAGAAGAGCACGTTGGCTTTCACGCCCTGGGCATAGAAGATGCCGGTAGGCAGATGTAGGATGGTGTGGAGATTGAAGTCGCTGAGCAGATGTTTACGGATCGTCTCACCCGCTCCTGCCTCAAAGAGCACGTTGTCAGGGAGGACGACTGCCGCACGTGCCCCGGTCTTCATCATCACCATGATATGTTGCAGAAAGTTGAGCTGATTGTCACTCGTATCAGCAAAGAAGTCATCACGGTTGATTGCCACTGACCCCGCTGCCCGCTTGCCAAAAGGCGGATTGGCGAGGACGACGTCGGCCATGATGTCCGGTTCATGGATGAGCGAGTCACGGCACTCTATCGGGCTCGTTGAGGCGTCCATGCCATGCAGATACATGTTCATCGAAGCTAGGGTTACGACGAGCGGCGTGTTGTCGTATCCGTGTAGCTCGGAGGTGCGCAGTTGTTGCAGTTGGCGTGCATCAGTGGTCTGCTTCTTCATCTTGTCGTAGGCGGCGAGGAGGAAGCCACCCGTGCCACATGCCGGATCAATGATCGTCTCGCCGATCTGCGGATCAGTGACGTCGACCATAGCTGAAATGAGCGCACGGGGCGTGAAATACTGCCCGGCTCCACTTTTCGTGTCGCGGCCGTTGCGCTCGAGGATGCCTTCATAGATGGCACCTTTCACATCAGTGTCAAGGGCAAGCCACGTGTCTTCGCCAATCATCGAGATGACCTTCTGCAGATAGACCGGCTGCTGGATCTTGTTCGTTGCTTTTTGAAAGATGTTGCCTACCAGCCCCTCTTGCTTCGAGAGCTGCTGGAGGGTGCGCTCGTACTGGTCAACGAGATCCTGTCCGATGAGGCCTTGGAGGTCGCTCCACCGATAGCCTTCGGGAATGGCACTCTTCTCACCGAGGATCGTCTGGCTCTCGTCGTCCATCTTGAGGAAGAGCAGGTAAGTGAGCTGCGTGATATAGTCGGTGAAGCCTACACCCGCGCCCGAGAGCACAGTGGCAAGGTTCCACACTTTCTTCTGTATTGTTGAAGCCTCCATGGAGGCGTTATGCTGTGGCATTGTTCTGATTGTATATGATGAATTGCGATAATGATTCAATATATCGGTTGGCTTCCTCACGCGCCTTAGGTGTATCGAAGCTGAGGATCAGCTGAACTGCCGCCTCCCGGTTGTATTCGGTGAAGAGCTGGATGTCGGCAGAGCCATTGCTGACGACATAGTCCTTCACCTGTTCGAAGAGCGCTATTTGTGCTTGCGAGAGTTCCTGGTGGCGCTTGCCAAACCACAGATTGAAAAGACTGTTGGCATAGCTCGAGATGGGAGTGAGCCGGGATATTGATTTATAGGCAAAGCGTACGAGCTGAATAATGTTTGTCAGCGTTTCTTTCTCCGACTTCGTCTTCAGCACTGTCACCTTGTCGGGAGCAGTGATGCTGTATGAGTTCCAAAGTTGAGTCGGTGAGAAATGTCGATTCTCCTCCATGAGCTTCATTCGCAGATCTTCTAACATGAGCCGCGTGATCGGTTCGCCATTGTTGTTGTAGATGATGCGCAGGGCTTCTATTTCGTCTTTATGCGTAGAGACATACTGCTCAAAGGCCGTTGTCGTCTCTCGCGCTTCTTCTTGTGAGAATCCTTTCTCTATCAGCGAGTCTTCACCGGGGAGGAGCGTGGTAGTGAAGCCAGCATTGAGGATAAGCAGAAAGCGGCGCGCCTCCGCATTGTTGCGGAGCGATACCACCAGCTGCAGGCGCTCTGTATTGCGGCTTCCGATATCGGTGAACGGCGGCAGGCCTTTCTCCAATGCTTCATAGATAGCTGACGAGATATGTTGCAGGGATTCGCCGGCTATCGTGAAGAATTTATCGTGCATCTCCGGGTCTGCTTTGTGGTCAATGCGCGCGATACGTGAGGCCAGAAGCCTCAGGTTGCCGTCGTCCACCTTGCCGTGAGCGATCTCTTCAAGAAGTCGCTCCAGGGTGGGGTTCTTCTCGCCGGGCTCCGTGGTGACTGGCGCTATGCCTTTGGCATGCTCGGTTACGCCCACGGCATCCACGACGTAGAATCCGTCCTTGCTCTTGGCGTTGGGAGTCACGGCACGCAGCGCATCGTCGCTGATGGTGCGCACGCCGCGACCTAACATCTGTTGGTAGAGCTGACTGGAGTTGACATCGCGCATGAACATCACCACTTCGAGTGGTTTCACGTCGGTACCTGTGGCCACAAGCGTTACGGTCACGGCGATGCGGAAGTTGCGGTCGTTGCGGAAGCGGCGTATCAGCTTATTGCTGTCCTCTGCCGAATAGGTTATCTTCTGCACAAAGTCAGGGTCGTCTTCTTTATGGAAGACCTCACGCGCTATGTCTACTATCAGTTGAGCGTGCGGATCATTGATGGCATAGATGAGCGTCTTCGGCAGTGAGCGAAACTCGTCATCCTCTCGGTCGGGGTAGAGGTCGGTATAAACGCTGTCGCGATAGTTCTCTAAGATTATGCGTATCTGCTGCGGATTGATGACACTGCGGTTGAGCTCTTCGGGCGTGTAGCCGCGAGGCTGTGCCATGCGGATCTTGGTTTCTGCACCGGTATAGTTGGTCTTTCGCTCCACGAGTTCATCGGCTGCAATGAGCCCTCCGTTCTCAGAGGCATTCGTACGGATGCGGAAGACGCGATAGTCGACATTGACCTTGTCGACGATACTGCGCTCATAAGAGTAGTTCTCTACCACATTCTGATTGAAGAACGCCAGTGTCTCAGGTCCGGGAGTAGCCGTAAGTCCAATCATTCGAGCCGAGTCGAAATAATCGAGCACGCTCTTCCAACTGCTGTAGATGGAGCGGTGGCATTCGTCGATGACGATCAGATCGAAGAAGTCGTGCGGCAGCTTCATTTGCCCTTCCGTGCTATGCTCCTCGTCGTCACCTTCAGTGCCGTCGTCGTCCGATTCGTCTATTTCTTCTCCGCGCAGATAGGCATAAAGCCCCTGGATGGTGGCGATGAACACTTGTGCATCATCGGGAAACTGATGGTTGCGCACGCGCTCTACGCCATAGATGGTGTTGAATGCGTCGCCCGACTCTGTGAGCCGGAACGTACCGAAATCTTCCTCTGCCTGACGTGCGAGGTTGTTGCGGTCGACAAGATAAAGCACCCGTCGCATGGGTGTGTAGGTAAGGAAACGGTAGACGGCCGTGCAAGCCAGATAAGTCTTGCCGGCCCCGGTTGCCAGCACGACAAGTGCCCGCTTCTCTCCGTCACGGAACGAGGCTTCAAGATTTCTGATACCTTCATACTGACAGTCGCGCAGCCCTTTATGGCTAAGCCGGGGCAGTGCTACCCACTCATCGCGTAGACCGAGCAGGTGTGCGAGCTCCTTGGGCGTAGCAAACCGGTTGCGACGCTCATATATGCTGTCGGCATCGCGGAGATCGCGGAAGAAGATATCCTTACCGTTGGCGAGCCAGACAAAAGGGAGGGGATGGCGGATGGTTTTGTAGAAACTTAAGGTCTTGTTGGCATAGCGCTCCACCTGCATCATGTGTTGTGTGGTGTCGAGGGGAATGTCGTCGCGTTTGGCTTCGATGACGCCCACTGCTACATCGTTGAGGAAAAGCATGTAGTCGGCTTCGCGATGACCTTCGGTGAGCGCTTCGCATACAGCCTGTGCCTCCCGGTCTGCCTCGTAGTCAGCACGCATGACAATCTTCCAACCGGCATCTTGCAGTTGTCGGTCTATATGCTTGCGGGCTCGCTGTTCCGGAAGAAGAGGTTGTTGCTCTGTAGCCATTTCCTTAGATATTGTTGTCTCCGTCTCTTTTCGTTGTTTTTAGGCAACAAAGATAAAAATTTTATTTGAAACGGCCAACAAAGAAGGCTTAATTTTCCCCTGCTATGTAAGGATCAGCCACTTTTCTTCTCTTTCTTGCTTATCACTTGTGTCCACTTAAAT
>DEKJ01000007.1:89048-103662 GCA_002353825.1 Prevotella sp. UBA2725
ATGAAGTTTAGTGGACACTAGTGCTTGCTTATATATCAAATAATTGTTGTAACTTTGAAAAACGAATAAACTAACGTTGCATTCTAAAAGCAATAGATAATTCCTATTATTACGAACAAGTAGACGAATGATTAAGATTTTAAATGATTAAGATTTTATATGATGGAAAACTTTGACGATTTAACCTATGACATTCTTCCGCCTTCATGGATGTTCTGCTTCCTTGAAGGTTGCCCACGTGCAGATGAATGCATGCTCCATCTTACCACACGTCTTATTCCTGAGAACCAGACATATGGTACAGCAGTGTTTCCAACAGCCTTGAAGGATGGCAAGTGTGAACATTTCAAGCCAGTAAAGAAGATTAAAGCAGCCTACGGCTTCGATACGATCTTTAAAGAGGTGAAGAGTAAGGATGAGAAGAGTCTCCGTGACAGTATGAAAGATTATTTCGGCAGTCATGGTGCTTACTACCGTTACCATAATGGTGATAAGATGCTCACTCCTGAGCAACAGCAATGGATCATAGATCTCTTCAAGCGCTACGGCTACACCGAAAACCTCTGCTTCGACCATTACCGCATCGTTTACGACTTTGATTGATGATGATACCACGATAATTCCAAAGCGTGGAACAGTCCGTTCCAAGCTTTGGAATTGTCTGTTCCAAAGCGTGGAATAAACAATGTAAAAATTGAGGTTCTTCCGGAATTTGGATTGATAACCACCAAACAGCCTCGGAGAGGCTGGCTCTGCATAACACAGGCAAGGAGCGCAGCGACGTAGCCTGGGGTATGTTGGGATAGAGTTGTAACAATTGACCTTCTGCCTATCATCGTAGCAGTGCAGGGAAGGGTCCTGTGCCCTTCCACGCATAATGACCCAACCGATAAAATAGGTAGAACATTTTTTAGGGAGGGCACAGGACCCTCCCCTGCACTGACACCTTTGTCCTATGATAGGCTGTGTCACGCTATCAACCCGAGAAGAACCGATTATATTCTGATAAATTCGATGTATCTGTCATAAGGGATATGCTCGCCCCCTACGCTTCAGATGTGAAGCCTTTCTTAAGAAGCAGCTTCATGGCTTCGTCAGTGAGTGTTATCGTCACGTTGCGCTTTGTCAGCTTGTCCTCAAGCTCGCCGAGTTCCTTTTTAAGGATGAGTCTTGCCATGTCCTCGCTCATATCGTGGAACACGACGGTTGCCGACAGGCGGTTTACATGTCTGAGAAGCTAAGAAATGCACGCATTCACTACATTCTATTTCTGAATAGGGTTCAATGTGACGATCTCATCTGCTTTATCATTTCTCTTCAGGCATACACATACATAGGATAATGTATACGATGATACCGCTGAAGGCGGTGCCGAATGTCAGCAGTACATAAACCAATCGTACGACGGCCGGATCCCAGCCAAAGTAGTTAGCTATACCGCCACACACACCCGCGAGCCATTTGTCCGTTCTCGATCTTGTCAGTCGTTTACCGTTTGCCATAGATAGTTCTTAAGAGATTTTGCTGTTTTCATCGCCAAAGGTACAACTTTATCTCGACAATGACAAATGAGCTGGACAAAAAATTTCCAAGAAGAGTACCAAGTCATCGAAGTCAAAGAGCTATTAGATAACTATTGGTCGCATTTTGCCAAATCACCGCACGTTTTTGTTTACCGATCAATTATCACAAGACGCATCTTGAGGTTGGCGATCTTCTTATTATCTCCCCGAAAACGCTCATGGGCATTAATTCTATCAGTCCCGACTTCAGGGCATATCGCCCATCTTATGCAATGCGCCGTGACAAATGTATATATCGACAAGATGATGCTGCTCGTGGAACAGGCACTGATGCCTTTAATTATCCAATTATCTGGATTTTTGTTATCTTTGCGCTGTAATAGTATAAACGAAGGAGGCAATTATGTTTCATTCAAGATTGGAAGATTTGGATAGGAAGTACGGCTGGAACGACACAGACTTGCTGGGCCGTACATTGTCGCAGCCGGGTAGTGTCATTAACAGTAACCGCAAGGTGCATCGTCCCGACAACACGGCTCCGTGCCTGCATGGAAAGTAACTGATAGCTCAGTAGAGGCTGTAACTATATGATATCCACCACGAACATTTTCACCCTTGCCAACAGCTCACGGATATGAGTAAGTTGAGCCAATGGGTTGTTGACATCCTCAGCATTATATCCAACGGCGTGGATGCCAATGTGCCAGGCTAAATAAATGGTGCGTTCGTTGTGCCATTTCTGTGAAATGACGATGACGGAGTCTACATGGTACTTTGTCTTGAGGTTTACCACTGAAGAGTTTGTCCGGTGACCCTTTTGGTCCCGAATAATGATACTATCCGGGATGCCTTGCTTTCCAAGATCTGCAGACATCATCTTTGTCTCGTCATAGCCGGGATGGCATTCTCCACTTATGATCAGCCGCTTGAACTTCTGGGCACGATACAGTCTAACGGTCGCCGTGATTCTGTTTACGTAGAACTGGTTGGGGCCTTTGCCAAAGCGCCTTGTCGGCCCGGTGCCAAGCAGCATCGCATATTCGCAACGGGGGACAGAGGCTGCATCGTCAAAAGAGTCGTCGGATGTAGTATAGTCGACGACTATATTGCAGATAACGACAGGCAACAGTAGAATGGCTACTATCATGACTGCCGATATCAGGTATCTTCTTTGTTTCTTAGTCATGGCATGTTACCTACAAAGTGAGAACTTATAATATGTTGTTGTTCTTACCAAGTGTAATAACCTCACAATCAGTGAACTTGTTGCCGTCAATGGTCAATCGGACAAGCGTGCGCTCCTTCTGCCATCCCATCATGCCGGCAGCACCCGGATTGATATGCAGCAGATTGAGAGTCTTGTCAAACTTGACCTTCAGAATATGCGAGTGGCCTGCAATGAACAACTGGGGTGGGGAGGCATAGAGCATCTTGATCACAGACCGGTCGTATTTACCGGGATAACCGCCTATGTGCTTGATCATCACGTCGACATCCTCGCACATGAATCGCTGAATCTCCGGGTAGCGTGCACGAAGGTCGTAACCATCGCAGTTGCCATACACAGCCCTGAACACTGGCTTCATGTCCTCGAACTTGTCTGCCACCTCTATAGAGCCTATGTCTCCTGCATGCCATATCTCATCACATTCTCCGAGATACTTCTCATACTTGGGATCCCAGAATCCGTGCGTGTCACTGATTATTCCTATTCGTTTCATCTTTCTCTTTTTCTTCCGTTATCTTAAAATATCGTTTTCTGATTATCCATATGCGGAGAAGCCAGACGGCAAAGAAGCCGTTGCTGAGCACTTCGTATATCGTACCCCAAGGTTCTGGAACATGGATGAGTCGCTTGATGATCCACAGAACAAAGTCGATGTTGAAGAGCCAGTTCCAGTATCTGTCTCTGTCACCGAATGTCAGACGTCTGGTCTCGTTGATGGGCACATAGACTTCTATAGTCGACTCAATGAACTTATACATGCTCCTTATGGTAACATGATAGATGCCGGAAGGCACGTTAACACGAACTTCTCCGCCTTTAATGATACCGAGCAACTGACCATTGATGAGTAGATAATGCGGTATCATGCTCATCAGCTTGCCACGGGGCAATATGATTATTTGTGATTGCATTGTTATTCTCTTTGTGTCACAGCAGGTTCAGGATATCGTTCCATACTTGCTGGCGGTCTGTCTCATTCAGAATCTCGTGCCTCATTCCGGGATAAAGTTTCTCAGTGGTGTTCTTGTATCCCACACTGCGCATGAGTTCTGCTGCCTTATGGAAAGCTTTGTCAGAGATTCGACAAGGGTCCTTGTCTCCGGAGATGAAATGAACAGGCATGACGAGATTGCTCATCTTCCAGCCTTTGGACGAATAGCAGTTGAGCATAAGCTGGAATAGATTCTCATAGCCGTTGGCCGTGAATGTGAACATGCATAATGGGTCGGCATGATAGGCTTTCAGCGTGTCGGGGTCTGAGCAGATCCAGGCTTGAGGATAGCCTTCATCCTTGAAAGGCTTGTTGAATGTTCCAAAAGAGAGGTTCTGAAGGAGTAGGGGGCGATAATGACTGCCTTTGAAGAAGGTGATCAGTTTTGCCAACAACAATGCCAGCGGAGTGCCAGGGTTATAACTTGGACAGCCGCATACGAACAGGTTACTGACGAGGTTGTCATATCGCTTCACGAACGATCGGACGACCATTGAGCCCATACTGTGTCCAAAAAGGGTGACCTTCAGGTCAGGATATTGCTTACGCACCCATTCGTTGACGAGACGGACATCCTCGATCATTGCGCTCCATCCTCCGGAATACATGTATCCCAAGTCGTCCTTGCTTTTCACTGACTCACCATGTCCGCGTTGGTCATGAATGGCACAAACATAGCCGTGACCGGCAAGGAAACGCATGAAGGGATAATAGCGCTCTTTATGATCACACATGCCGTGGACGAACTGTACGATGCCTCGTGGTTGCCCTTTATCAGGAGCTATAAGCATCGTTGCTAGATTCAATTCATCGGCTGAAGCCTTGATATATGTCTTTTGTTCCATGTTTCCACATTTCTAATTGTCTGCCAAAGTTAATGATTACTGATGACAAATCGATAGGTTTCGCCAATCATTTGTATCTTTGCAACATAGATCAAAGTCTTTATGCTTTAACTACATCATCGAAGTGTTGCTTGGCCCAGTCAATAAGCACTTGCATAGCAGGGATGAGTGACTGGCCAGTATCCGTGAGCCAATATTCAACTCTTGGAGGAACTTCCGGATAGACCTTGCGGTTCACAAGATGACTGTTCTGAAGTTCCTTCAGCGTCTTCGACAGCATCTTTTGTGAACAGTCAGCCATATGGTCGTGGATCTCACTGAAACGCATGGCATCTTTCCCGCTGTCGTTAAGGGTATTAAGTACGAGTAAAGACCATTTGTCGCCAAAGCGACTGATGACCTGACGGATGGGACAGGTAAGATATTCGGGATTGATTTCTTTCTTTGGCATAAGCATTGTACTCTTATTACTACAAAAGTAGCTAAAAGTAACCAAAGGAAGAATAGAAACGTGGTTGATACTTGTTAAACTTGATTTTGGAAATGTAGTATTTATCCAATTCCTACTTTTTGGTAACTGTGGATACCTTCTTTGAAGACAGTGCTTGGCGGTATCTATGTCTCTACCGGGGGACATCTGTGGATGGCAGATACAAAGACGATGAAAGGTATTGAGCAGTGGCGCCAGGCATTGGCTGACATGAAGGCTTTGCTGCCAGCTCAGGTTATTCCTTCGCATTTCGCAAACCGTGATTTTTCTCCAGCTAACTTGGATATCATTGACAAGTATTTGGCTGATTTCACCTCAGCCTTGAAGAACAACGAACATGCTGATGGCGTCATCGCTGCTATGAAGGCTGCTTATCCGACTCTTCCCGGTGAAGGATCTCTGGCGCTCGGTGCAAAGGTCTACAAAGGGGAAGCTGAATGGAAGACCTTTGACCTCTATCCAGCTGTGGGAAGAAGCATCAAGGTCGATTTCGGTGCCTTCGCTTTCAGAAACTCTTTCAAGGATGCCCATCACATGACGTTCCTTGGACTGAATGGCGGTTATAAGGGTGTCACTGACAATGTCATCACTACTGTCGTTGAGGTATCGCCGAATGTCTATATGGTCTATTGGTCGGAGCCGAACTCCACAAAATCGAATGTGGTGCATGTGCAGAACTACAACACTGGCACAGTATGGACCAACATCGCTGCACCCTACGGAAAGTTCTACAATATGAAAGGTAAACTTACATTGGAGTAATTGCCTTACTCATAGAACATAAAAATTGAGCCGTATGAGCTTTCACCTTCATAATCGGCTGACAAAAGTAAGTGGGAAAAGAGAACGGATAGTTGAGGAACTTGCCAAACTGTTCAAGAAATACATGCCTCATGCACAGATTTCCACCTATGCCCGTGTAATCATAACTTTTATCCATATAATCGTAATAGAGAAGACTGAGAAAGGCAGTAACTTTGTAAGCATGAAAAAGAATTCTCGATATTCATATTGTCAAAGTTGACATTCCGCCAGATGTTAGTAGTGCTCTATATCGTCCTGATGACGGGTATGGCAGAACTCTTCGGGCAGCGAGCTATGATCTTTCCCGAGGTATCCTGCCTGGTGATTGGTCTTTGGTTGATGGACAAGTGTATGTGGAAGATTAAAGACTGGCAGATGCCGGTGATCTTCTAAGAGTTCCAAATGCAAATAAACTTTTATCTGATGCAAAAATACAAAAAGAAATTTCAAATGCTCAAGAGAATAATGTATTTTTGCAATTGATTCAACTTTAGGAGGTTATGATGCAGAATATTTCATCGAACAGTTTAACATTGAATAATAGTGTACAGATTCCTTGGCCGGGATTTGGTACCTACAAGGCAGCAGATGGGGAGATATGCGTTGATGCAGTTAAGGCAGCTTTGAATATCGGTTATAAACATATCGATACGGCTGCTGTGTATGGCAATGAGGTGAGTGTCGGTCGTGGCATCAAGGAGAGTGGCAAAGACCGGAAGGGCATTTTTGTAACTTCAAAGGTGTGGAACACAGAGCGCGGTTATGACAAGACTCTCAGAGCATTTGACAAAGGCAAAAGAAAGTCGGTCAAAGTGGAGATCCCAGATACTATATCCCAATGCATTGACAGCGGCAGTTATCTCGTCTTGAAGTTGCCAGACATCCTCATAGTTCATGCTCTTATTATGATTTCTGTTTCAATTTCATGTAGTGCTTCCGTTTGTCAGCCGAAAACTTTTCAAGACTGTAGCGGAGCATTTCGATACAAAGCTACGACTTTTATCCGAATTACCACATGCAAATTAGTACATTTCTTCGCCTGTATGGTAAATCTAAGAACCTATAAAGAACATTCAATCTTCATCTCCGATATCTACTATTTATTTGCGTGAATGTACAACCGATGACAGGTGCAATAGCTCTATCTTTGCAAGCGTAAAACAAAAGGCAGAATACATTCATTCAACAATAATACAAACAATTAAATCGTAAGAATTATGGAAAAGATTGGAGCTTATCTTCAGATCACAATGAAAATCAAGGCTGATGACCGTGCAGCCGCATCCAAGGTTTATTTCGACTGGCGTGAGCCGTTCCTCAAGCATGAGCCCGGTGCCATGTACAAGCACCTCCTTGTCCGCGACGAGGACATCCAGGTACTTCACGGCTTCGACACCAAGGAGCATGCAGAGGCTTATCTCAAGTCTGAGATGTTCACCAGGCATGTCGCTCCAGGTCTGAGCCCTTATTTCCAGGCTGATCCCGAGATCCGCATCTTCGAGGTAGCTGATAAATAAGGTGATAACGGTTATTTCACAGATGGCTGTCCTGTTTATTTTGATAGCCGTGGAATGCTTACAAGTCGTAGAATTAGTCTTTCACCTCCGTCAGTTTTCCCGTGGTCGAATCGATGATAAAGCCACGAACGATGATGTCCTTAGGAACGAGAGGATGGTTCTTCACACGATCCATTGTTTCATGAACACTACGCTCCGTGTCCCCGAAGCCTTCAAGCCATTGACTTATGCTGATATGTTTTTCTACTTCGTCGACTTGGTCTTCTGGGATGCGCTGTCGGATGAGTTCTTCCATGTGGTGTCCATGCATCTTGCCAGCACCACAATCAGTATGATGAATGAGCATGATCTCCTGAATGCCGAGCTCGTAGATGCCTACAATGATAGAGCGCATCACGGCGTCGTAATCGTCGAGGATGACACCGCCAGCGACCTTCACGATCTTCACTTCACCATTTTTGATGCCCAATGCCTCTGGCAACATCACACTAAGTCGCGTGTCCATACATGTGACAATCAGCGTACGTCCGGAAGGTTTCCCGTCCGTGAAATGTTTCTCATAACCTTTCCGCTCAACGAAGCGACGGTTGTTTTCCAATATATCGTCTATCATTTTACTTAACGTTTAAATCATCATGAGAATTTTCTTCCGAGCTTTTCTTTATGTTCCGAAGTTGAATCACCAAGAGCTATTCCGAAAAGCATACCGATAGATATGCCTATGGCTATATTCCACTTCATAATACCAGCGAAGGCTGCCCCAAACATCATGCCTAAGCACATTCTTGTAGTCATGTTCATAGTGTTCTTCCTTTCTTGTATCAGTAGATGATTTGGTTGGTTTATAGAACTTATTTGTCGGAGTACTTCATTCGTAGTTTCTTTGGCAACTTACCCAAAACGAGCTTATATGACTCATTGATTAACCTCTTAACCTCATCGTCAACAATGATATCAAGATATACGTTATTCCAATGCGTCTTATTCAAATGATAAGCCGGACGAATACCATCTGTATGCTCGCGAAGCATCTGTCCTTCTTCAGGCGGAAGCTTCACGGCACAAGTTGGCTCAGGAGAATCAAGCCTTATGTGGAGGAATATCTTTCCCTCAATACGGTACAACACCCAATCTTCACCGTATGCCTGATCCTCGATAACTCCTGGTAGCGACAATGCGTAATCTCTGACCTCTTCAATATTCATATTCCCGTGTCGTTAGATTTGGCAACTCACTCCTTCCCCCGCATGGTCGTCAAGAATATCTTTATAATGCGGATGACGCTGATACCATGCGTAGGCATAGGAGCATATAGGTAAGACCTTCAGTTTGTGGTTGATGGCATACTCGTTGGCTGCTTCGACAAGTAACGCTCCGATGCCGATGCCTTTCTTGAAAGCCTCTGTGTGGTCAATGGACATCACTTGTCCTTCTTGTTATAGCAGTAGTCACGCAAGATCTGCTTTGGACAAGAATGTTGTTAGGCTATGTCATTCTTGTAGCTCTTTATGGTTCACTGACAAGCAAACCTTCCGTCATTCTCAAGCAGGGTGGGGTAGCGATATGTGCTCTAATAGTGAGCTTCCTATAATTTGATCTTCCTCATTGTGTTTGCCATCACTGCCAACATGCTTTTTCAAGGACAGTCACTACACTGAAACCACATAGTGGCATTCATCTGCCTTGTTGCCGCCGTGTATTTTTTTTCATGAAGTAGACTATAATATCTTCAAAGTCTATCGCTGCGAAATCTTTCACTTTCTACTTCTTAGTTCAATGCCTATCAGTTCTAATTACTGTTATTCTGGTATATTACGAGACTCATAGAGATTAAATGTTTGAGAAACTAAGAAATGCGCGCATACCACTTATTTCTGAATTGGGTTCAACGTGACGATCTCATCGGGAATGTTTCCGGACTCTACCGTCAGTTCAGATTGGTCAAGCCGCTTGACACCCTTCACATCTCTCATCACGTCCTCAATGTCCTCTTGCACATCGTAGCCTCGCTTTCCTTCTCTGAAATGCATCAGCACTTTCAAACTTGGATGCTTCAGATGTTTGATAATTTCATCAGCTTCCTTCGAGTCAATGGTATAGTATCCAGCACATGGCATGAGCACGACGTCAGCCTTGCTGATAGCAGTATACTCCTCCGCTGTAGGCAGACGGCCAAGGTCGCCGAGATGACAGAGAATCAAATCGGGCAGTTCAACAAACGTGATATCCGACAATCCTCGGTGCTGACCATTATGGTGGTCGTGGGGCACTGTTAGCTTGCTCACTGTGAAGTTCAACTTCTTCCCTGTAACAGCAATGAGTTCAGCAGCATTGTGATCATCATGTTGATGTGAGCAGTTTACGGCGTCTGCTTGTATGCCCTTGGGTAATTTCAGCCCCGGTACCGATCCATTCTTATAAGGATCGAAAACGATGGATGAACCTCCGGCCTTAATCCTAAAGCAACTGTGACCGTAATAAGTGATAATAGCTTTTGCCATAACCTTCCAATTTAAGAAATGTGTATCTAACGCAAAGATAAGCAGATAAATTCGAACCGACAAGTTATACTTCGATGAATTTCCGTCTGTCAAAACGATGGTGTTCTTTTCGATGAACGTATCCGAGTTGATTGCTTGTTAGAAGAGTCTTCCCGATTTGTGTTTCAATGTTCCAATGGGAATGACCGTAAATCCAGACGTCGATTCCGCTGTCTTTGATGTAGTCATCAAGGTCGGCAGTGAATGCTCCGATATAGGAATGGCTTGCAAACCACTCAGTCGTCACTCTGAAAGAAGGTACATGGTGTGTAACGACTATCTTCGTCTTGGCGGTTGACTGAGCAACTGCATGTTTCAGAAAAGTCATGCAACGTTCATGCTCTTTGTTGAAGTCATAAGAAGTAAGAATATGCTCGTTGTAACGGATACGGTGGAAGTCGGTGACGCTATACTCCGTAAAATGCATGTTTTCATCTTTTATATGCGACCACATAGTTGACACAATAAGATCGATATCATCAATATGCACCACCCTGTTGTAGTACCAGTATACATTATGCCTGATCTTTCCCTTCATGCCGTCGTTCATCGTTGCTAAGTCATAACGATTATAGAACTCGTGATTGCCCAAGGCAACAATCACCTGTTGATAGTGTTCCGATGCCCAGTCCCAGAATGGATGCTCGGTATAGCTATCATCCAAATAGGCTATGTCTCCCGCGAGGACAAGTATGTCACCGCACGGGACAAGTGGCCGTTCCAGAAGCAACTGCTCATTGGCCGGAAGTTCAAGATGTAAGTCAGATGCATATTGTATTCTCATCGCTTATAAGTTTGCCATAACGGATCTTCAGCGTACTACTTTTCTTGATTCTCCAATGCTTCTTCCAGAAACTCACAGGCGTCGGCAACGCAGAGGGGGACAAGGACGAAGAACGACTTTCTGAGAAAAAATTACTACCTTTGTTCATGGTTCTGAGTGCTTTTGTATATTTATTTTTGCATTACAAAGATACAAAATTTCCTTGAAATAAGGAAGCTCGGAACGTTTTGTTTTTCTAATATTTGAAAGATATTTTTACTTGCGAAACATCAGTAATTTAACAGTATTATTACCGAACTATTGTCACTTCAAAATCTCCCAAAAACTCTTAGGCAGATAGATGTTCTCAACATCAATAGCATCCTCGAAGAGCGGGGCAATATCCTCGGGGAAGAAACCGGCGATACCACAACCGATAGGGGTGACGAGGAAAGTCTGAGCAGGGTGAGACTTAGCATAAGCGATGAACTTGTCGACATAAGGCTTGATTGTCTCCACACCGCCTTGCATCGTCGGGATAGCGTAGCTCTGTCCTTGTGGGCCGTCACCATTACCCATGACGGCACCAAAATGAAGGCGGGCTGTGCGTGCAGCACCTCCACCGTGCATTCCGGCAAGGTTGCTACCGAAGACGAAGATCTCGTTGGGCTGGAGATGGATAATATATTCCGGAGTAATTCGATTCGAATAGTTTGGTTGCATAGTATTTTGTAAATAAGATAATGTTCCTGCCATTGGCAAGTGCATTGCCTTGACCGATTGTTCCACTTCGAGACAGGCGGACTCCATTGGTGCTTCGTAGTAGCGCTTGAAGTAGGGGATGACGATCTCGTTCATCATCTTGTGAAAGCGCTGGGCGACGGCAGAGGGAGAGATGCCGAGCTGAGTGGCGACTTCCTTACCTTTGAAACCATCGATGAGCAGCATCTGAAGGATAATGGAGGCACGGGAGTCACGGCCATAGTAGCTGCGGCAGATTTCAAAGACAGTGTTGCGAAAGTCCTCCTGAAAGTTGTTGTCGGGGATGTCGAACTTGACATTGGCTTTCTCCAAACGGTCTTCAAAACTATCAATGCGGTGTTCACGCTGATAGCCTTTCAGTCGGTCAAGAAGAACAAAGCGGAAACCGTTGATCATCCAAGTCTTCAGTGAACAACCGGGATTACGGTCTTCCAACTGTTTGAAGCCGTGCTTGTCGAGGGCGAGATAATACTCATGAGCGATACTGTAGAAGTCCATGCCAGGCTTCAAAGCAAGAGCGTATTGCCGGTCATAGATATGCCAGGCGATACGGCAATAGCCGTAGAAGTAGTCACGGGTGATACGGCTGTCGCGTCGGCGCAGTCCTTCAATGATCTGGTCGTCAGTGAGTCCTATGGTTTTCTTTTCCATTTTCTATTGTCGTTGATTGCAAAATTAAAACTTTTTTCGGAACGTACTTCATTTTTTCGTCCCTTTATTCTTTTAAAAGACAAACGAGCTCGGAAAATTAAGTATTACCATTAATATTTACGACTATGAAGAAAGTATTCAATCTGATCATTGTGGACGAGAGTGGAAGTATGAGCATCATCGAAAAGCAGGCACTCATGGGACTGAACGAGACATTGGAGACGGTCAAGAAGATTCAAAAGGCGCATCCGGAGATGGAGCAGCGCGTGACACTTCTCACTTTCGACAGTACGCACACGCGTTTCATCTACGACAACGTACGGGCCAACGATACACATACGTTGAGTAGGAGAGACTATTGCCCAGGTGGTGCTACACCGCTCTACGATGCTATCGGCATGGGTATCAGCAAGCTCAACGCTCAGACCACTGCCGACGACCATGTACTGGTGACCATTATCACCGATGGTGAGGAGAACTGCTCGGAGGAGTATAACCTCAAGATGATCAAGACACTCATCGGGAAGTTGAAAAGGCAGAACTGGACTTTCACACTCATCGGCACCGACAACCTCGACGTGGAGGGCATGGCTGGTGCGATGGCTATCGACAATCACTTGAAATTCAAGGAAGACGAGGCTGGAACGAAAAGAATGTTCGCCCGTGAGTGTCGCTCCCACGTCCGCTACAACGAGTGCATGGCTTTCAGCAAGCCGATAATGGTGGGCAGCTACTTCGATGATGAAAAGAATGAGAAATAAACTTATCGACAAAACTTCAAAATTCTTTTTGTTATCAAAAGTAACCTTCTTTAAAAATCTTTACGATCCGTGTGAGCATAGGAAGGTGTCTGTGTTGGGTAGGGTTCTCGCAAAGGCGCAAAGTACGCAAAGGAATGATTATCATTCTTTTTAGCCGAAAAAAGGCAGGATCCGTAAGATAGGACCCTGCCTTATGAGTGTTTTACTGAATCGTTTTCAGCTTACTCATCTCAAACTTAATCGTCCCAAAGACTGTGTGTCTTTGGGATGGTATCCCATCCTTCATAAGGCTGTGTGTAATGCTTTGCACCCTGATCATATCCTTCGTAACTTTCTCCAACATGTGGCAAAGAATGGTTTCCAAAATTATTGTCTAACATTTGATCCTTAATGTTGAGTTGGATAACATTCGATGAAGGCTTCAAATATATTTTTTTCTTCATTTCGTTTTCTATTTAGTAATTACTACTTTCTTCCCATTGATGATATAGATACCACCCTGCATAGGCTTAGCCACACGTCGGCCCTGGAGATCGTAGATGGCATCTGTATGAGGTTGTGTAGCATCAACGTTGATATTATCGATACCAGTAGCAGCGCCATCCTGATAGCCAATGTAGATCTTTGCCCCGGCAGAAACAGCCGAGTTGTCGATCACCATGAATGCCTTGTTGTGGCTCAGCGACGTGCCCGTATAGTGATAGAAGCCCATGGGGTTGTGCGTGTCATTGGCATTCTTTTGAAGTGTGAAGATCTTCTGCGATGTAGCGTCGTAGCTGATGCCGTAGCGATGGTTGAGCGCATCTGCCATGTTGTTATTCTGATAATCGAAGAGACTCTCCATGATGTTCTCGATCGCAGAACCATAGCCATCGCTCGCATTGCTCTTGCCGGCATTGAAGAAGATGCCTTTCAGCAGGGTCGTGCCCTTATAGGTCTTGTCGCTCACCACCGGTACGATACGGTTCTTGCTGGCATCGGTATTCTCTGTCTCTACGATGACAGGCAGTCCTGCCGGTACCACGTCGGTGATCTCGTTAAGAGTGATGTAGCGGTAGGTCCACGTTTGCCCGTCACTATAGTTTCGTGTTTCTGCTTCGCCTAAGTTGCCGTCTACCGAATAGAAGTGGAGTCCTTCGCTGCACTTGGTCACGTCGATAGGGAAGTCCACGCAGAGCGTGCTATAGTAATGACCGTCAAGTCCCTGGAACTTATCGCTGGCTTTGATGCCAAAATAACTGTCGTTGTCAGCAGTCACCTGCTTCAGCACCCACTTGCCACCATCCTTGGCTGTAGAAAGCTCGGCGGGATAGATAGACTTTGTACTATTGTTGTTGCAGAAGCCGAAGCGCCCAAGGTTGGTGTATTTGTCGCCTTCGTCGCCCTCAGCGCCGTTTGACACATAGCCGTCGATCATATAGTAGTCCGTGTCGTAGTGCAGACGGCGGATATAGCGCTTTACGGTATCGTGACTGCCCACCTCTTTGAAAGCATTATAGAGATAGTCGCTGCCCGTCATGCTATGCAGGGCATCCTTGTATTTTCCCGGATCGTTGAGCATCTTCCATACGTTGAGTTTCAACCAGTAATAGAGCAGCTCCGGATGCGTGAAGATCGCCTCGTAGGATGTCTGGCAAGAACCGTCGGCGTTCAACGTCACATGATAATCGCCCGAAGAGAGCGTCTTATCATCCTTGATGTTGTAGCCCAAATCGCTTAAGTGATCTTCAAAAAATAAC
>DEKJ01000052.1 GCA_002353825.1 Prevotella sp. UBA2725
GTAGACTTCCTCGGGTGCTTACGTTGTTATGAGAAGCTAGGACTGGTTATCATGATGGTTCATGAACTTTGTGAGGATGAACTCCATCAGATTCGGGTGCATCGACGCTTCCATCTCATCCACGCAAAGCAGTCCCTGAAATCTCAGTTGACTGTAGATGATGGATTCGAGCTCAACCATTCTTGTAGTTCCTGCGCTTTGACAGGATTCCGACAGGACATATTCTTCCTCTCCCCTTTTCGTTTCCACACTATGTCCAAAATATTAGTTTTGACCCACTTTTTAACATGATATTTGTCATTGTAAAGATTTAAGAAACAATTAAAATTATGTTGTATCCAGTACTTAGAGACATGAACAATTGGTTGGACAATAATTTCGATGATATGCTTGACACAAGTTGGATGCCCCGTGTGAACTTCACGGCGCCTGCAATCAATGTCAAGGAGAATGATAAAGATTACGAGATTGAGCTTGCCGCTCCTGGCACCACAAAGGATGATTTCAAGGTGAACGTTGATAAGGATGGTTGCCTTACAATCAAACTTGAGCATAAGGACGACAAGAAGGATGAGAACAAAAAGGAGCATTATCTGCGCCGCGAGTTCTCTTACAGCAATTACGAGCAGGCTCTGACGCTGCCTGATGACGTTGAGAAAGACAAGATCGAAGCTAAGGTTGATAACGGTGTGCTTCATGTAACGCTTCCTCGTACGCCGAAGGATGAGAAAGAGACTAAGAAGATTGAGGTTGCATAACCGACAAGCTTCACTGCTCAGTGGCACAGGGACTGTCCTCTTTTACAGGGGGCAGCCCCTTTTTTCATTGTCGATATAAACCTCCTATGCCGGTGCGGTTAGTGTGACGCTGACTGCATCGGCGTTTTTGTTTCCGTCTAAAGGAGCTTCTGGTATGCCAGTCGCTCATCTCCATCGAGCAGATGGATGATGCCACAATAACGGAAGCCATACTTCACAAGACAATGCTGCATGGGTTTGTTGTCCCTATGGGTATCGATGCGGATGTTGTCGGTAACACCGAAGCAATAGTCGAGAATGTCTTTCATCACGCCATGATACTCCGGAAGACTGGCGACACGATGAATAACATAATATGGCTTGGCTGTATCTATCCACGCTCCATCATATATCTTAGCGTAGGTTACGTCGGGTCTGGGAATGAAAGCAAAGGTGGCAATAGCCTTGTCTCCATCCATCAACAGAAAGCTATGACCATCCTCAATGTCCTTCTGCAGTTGAGCAATAGTAGGATGATTCTTTCCCCATTGGTGTGGGTTGCCGCTCTCACGCATGATTTTTCGTCCGCTCTCAATCAATTCGAGTACGACCGGCAGATCTGAAGCAATGGTTTTTCTGACTAAACGTTCCATGTCATTGAAGCAATTCAGGGTACTTCTCCAATAACTTATCCTGAAGATTGGCAAGGTTATCGAACAAGTTGATTCGATAATCAACTGGCATGAAAACATCGTATTGAGACATGTTCACACGGATAACATCTGAATCTTCTTGGTAGACAACAGGAAGACGATGATCCCCATAGGCGAAGCTCATAACTCCGCCATTCCTCTTGTATTCTTTTATCTCGTTGATGAAACTCTGCTTGCTCATTGCTTCTCAAATTTCTCATTGCAAATTTACAGCAAATATCTGAGGAGTAAGAATAACTTTTCGTAAATTTGGCAAAAAATATGACGCTTATGGAAACGAAGATTGTAGCAGACAATACGAAAGGCCAGGTGCTTGCCTATGACGGAGAAGAGCAGGTGGGCCAGTTGGACTTTACCTTCAAGGGACAAGTGATGTCCATTGATCACACTGAGGCTTTCAAGAAAGGCATGGGTATCGGAGCGTTACTTGTCGAAGCAGCCAACGAATTTGCCATCAACCACAAACTGAAGGTCTTACCGATATGCTCCTATGCCTACGCATGGTATCAGCGTCATCCACAGTACAAGGATATCCTTGATGAGCATGCGGGGGAAGGAGTTAGTTGCAAAATCTAACAACACGGGAATATGAATATCGAAGAGGTCAGAGATTACGCATTGTCGCTACCGGGTGTGACTGAGGATTCACCCTATGGACCGGATATGATCGTTTTTCGCATTGAACAAAAGATCTTTCTCCACATGCCATTGGAGTATGCCGACCCTCGGGTTTCCGTGAAACTTCCGCCTGAAGAAGGACAATCACTTCGCGAGCATACAGACGGCATCCGTCCGGCTTATCATTTGAATAAGACGCATTGGAATGACATATATCTTGATATCATTGATGGCGATGAGGTCAAAAAGTTGATCCATGAGTCATATATGCTTGTTTTGAGCAAGCTGCCCAAGAAACTCAGAATGAAGTACGAACGAAAAAATACATAAGCGGTAGAGACTCACAATCAAGCTGAACAGTAAATAGAAATGGGATCACAGACCATAGCCTGCGATCCTCATTGCAATAAACTTATTTCCCCGCCAAAGCATATTTGATGGCTTCTCCTACCGATGTGGCTGACATCGGGTTCTGACCAGTGATGACACGCTGATCCACAGTGACGTGAACCTGCCAAGGATCTGACTGCTCATAGATAGCTCCATGCTCACGCAGCTTGGTCTCCAACATGAAAGGAAGGATATCCGTCTCACCAACTATATTCTCCTCTGCATTGGTGAAACTGTTGATATGCTTGCCGTCAATGAGGTATTTGCCGTTGGAGAGGCGGATATTGACCAAACCCGAAGGACCATGGCACACAGCGGCTACGACACCGCCATTCTCATAAATCTTAGCAGCTATGGAAGCGATATCTGTATTGTCCGGCAGATCCCACATCGTTCCGTGACCACCTGCATAGAAGATAGCAGCATACTGTGAAGGATCAACCTCAGAAGGCTTCATGGAGTTGTTGATCTTGCTATTGTAGGTCTTATTGTCCCAGAACTCTTTGTTCACGGGATCGGTAAGATCAAAGGCATCCACGGGAGGCTGACCACCCTGAGGGCTGACGAAGTCAATAGTATAACCGGCATCGTTGAGCACTTTCCACGGATGCGACACCTCACTGAGGAAATAGCCTGTCTTCTTCCCTGTATTGCCCTTCCGTGAGGTACTTGTGACGACAAACAGAATCTTCTTGCCGGACTTTGTGGCCGTCTGGGCCTTTAACGAACTTGGTGAGAACATAGCAATCAATCCTAATAACGCAATAATCAATGTCTTCTTCATAATCCATCCTTTAGTAAGCCAACTTCTCTTTAGCAGCTTTCACAAGTCCGTAGAGCCAACTCTGATGGCCGTCGATCATTGTGTTGGTACCAGCCATGGCAGCGGCAGGCTTGCCTATCTGACTCTCCTGCGTAAGAATACGCAGACGGTCGCCAGGCAGTTCTTCCAAGAGCCAGGCATGAACGACGTCGAGACGATGGTCTGCGTCACCCTCAGCCCAGCCGTGCCAGCTGATGCGTGCGGTGCCACCCTTCGGTGCTTGGAATTCTACGATCTCCGCATCGATAGGGAAGCCGAAGGTCTTGAAGAAGAAGGGTGCGTCCGGATAGAGTTCCGTCTTGCCTTCCTCTTTGTAGTGGGCGTCGGAGGAGTTGGAATAATACTTCTCCCATACGGTGGCATGAGTGAGGTAGGGCCAGACGTCAGCGGCACGAAGACCCTTGACGATAACCTCATTGCTTGCGAAGTTGTCCGTTGTACCAGGGAGATATTTCTCCGGCCAGTTGATTTCATTCTGCATAATTGTTTTCCTTTCTTTTAAATGAATATTTGTTGTAACGATCAATCTGATTTCCGGGTGCAAAGTTACGGATAATACCCATCCCCATGGTTATGTCAAACGGCTAAACGAACTTTGCTCAAAAGTCTTCTTGCTAAAAATGGAAAATGACTTTTCAACAAAATATAAATAGACGTCTGAGAGAACCGCCCGTTTCAGATTATTTCTTAACTTTGCAAAGGAAAAAGATCAAATAAGAAATCAGATATGAGGTTTGGAATTATAGGTTCAGGTGCCATCGGTGCCTATTACGGAGCAAAGTTGGCAAAGGCAGGCGAAGACGTGCATTTCTTGTTCCACTGTGACTATGATTATGTATGTGAGCACGGACTTCAGGTGAACTCCGTCAACGGCAGTTTTCATCTTGACTCCGTTCAGTCTTATCACAATGCCCAGGATATGCCTAAGTGCGATGTTGTCATCGTAGCCCTGAAATCAACGAATGAGCATCTGCTGAAAACACTGTTGCCACCTTTATTAAAAGAGGACACATGGGTGCTGCTCATACAGAATGGCATTGGACTGGAAGAGGATTTTGTCAAGACATTCCCTCATACGGGCGTGCTGGCTGGATTGGCATTTATTTGCAGTACGAAGACTAAACCCGGAGTGGTTGACCATACTGACCTCGGTCGTCTGAATATCGGCAATTACAATTGTAAGGATGACGACCGCCTTCACCAGCTTGCTGATGTTATGAACCATGCAGGCATCGATGCTTCACTGGTTGACCATGACACGGCCCGATGGCAGAAAGCAGTATGGAACATGTGCTTCAACGGCCTTACCGTTGCCCTCAATACACAGGTTGACAAATTGCTTGACTGTGAGGCTACAGACACGTTGTGCCGCGACTTGATGATGGAAGTCATCGAGGGAGCCCGTGCGTGTGGCGTTGCAGGTCTGAATGAAGATTATGCTGACCGGATGCTGAATATGACACGTAAAATGAAACCTTATTCACCAAGCATGAAGGTCGACTACGACTATCGTCGTCCCATGGAGATTTATTACCTTTACAGCCGTCCCATCGCCGAGGCACAGGCACACGGCTATGAGATGAGACGGATGAGAATGCTCGAAGAACAACTGCTTTTTATTCAGCAGAGCTATATTAACAAACAGCAATGAGCACAGCATCTCGCCCTCGTATCTGATGGACAATGCCAGATAAAATAAGAATTATGCACACAAAAGAAGTAATAGAAAACATCATGACACGCACTAGCGTGAGGAGCTATGAGGACAGGCCTGTGGAGAAGGAGAAGATCATAACTCTGCTCAAGGCAGGTATGGCTGCTCCATCGGCCGTTGACCGTCGCCCGTGGTATTTCTATGTCGTAACAGACCGGCAGAAGCTCGCAGCTATCAAAACAGCTACGCCCAATGCCGCTATGGCTGCCAAGGCACCACTGGCTATCATCGTCTGCGGTGATATGAACAAAGCATTGACCGGCAATGACCACGAGCTATGGGCACAGGATGCATCTGCCGCAACGGAGAACATCCTTCTTGCTGCACATGCCTTAGGGCTTGGTGCCGTGTGGACAGCCACCTACCCCGTGGAGGAGCGTGTTAAAGCCATCACCCGATTGTTCGACATACCGCAGCATCTAATTCCCTTCAATACAATCGTTATCGGTTATCCGAAGACAAAAGGCCATCTGAAGGACAAATGGAACGAAAGCAATGTCAATTGGGACAACTACGAAGATACAAACAAGTGATTGAACAACAATGACGTTCAACCCAACCACATACTACGTTTGGTTAGGAGCCAGCTGCGACTATGCCCATAAAGAGCGGGTAAGCAGTGGTGCCTATCGTGCTGAACTTGGCGGTAAGGTTATCGACAGTTTCATCT
Organism: Prevotella sp. UBA2725; assembly: GCA_002353825.1. GTDB lineage: Bacteria > Bacteroidota > Bacteroidia > Bacteroidales > Bacteroidaceae > Prevotella. The sequence goes on from DEKJ01000052.1 coordinate 5,666, forward strand.
GCACCGATGACCACACCACCGAGTTCCGAATGCTGCTTACAGCCATGATCCATGCCATGGAGACTTTGCCGGAATTCTCAGATATCGTCTTCATAACAAACGTAGCCTATCTTCAGAACTTCAACAGAGAACCCACATCAGATACTGCCAATGCAGACTTAATCAGCCGTTGCCGTGAACTTATCCCAAGACATACCTCTGTATCGGTGAAGATAGTTCCCTACCACAAATATCCAATTCTCTCGGAACTTCACCAACAGACACACCAAGCGATGGAGGATTATAGAAAGAGACGTGCGTGAGGAGAAAATCTCAATCAGAACAAATCACTTACTAACTCTGCCACTTTCTCCAGTCCATCCTTATCCTCTTCACTGAATGTATTCAGCCCGGTACTGTCAACATCCAGCACGGCCACGATATCGTCATTCTTTCGTATCGGCACGACTATCTCTGATCTGGATTTGGATGAGCAAGCAATGTGACCAGGGAATTGCTCAACGTCAGGAACAACAATCGTGTCTGCCTTGTCCCATGCCGTGCCACATACACCTTTGCCTTTGCTTATGGTGTAGCAGGCGACCGGTCCTTGGAATGGCCCGAGCTCCAGTTGGTTCTTTCTCACAATGTAGAAGCCAACCCAGAAAAAATAAGGCAGCGTGTCATGGAGCAAAGCGGCAACATTAGCCAGTGCACCGACTTGATTGTCAATGCCATCTATCATAGACTTAATTTGTGGGATTAACTCTACATAGAGTTGTTTCTTCTGTATATTATTCGGGTTGCTCATACTTTCACGCTAATTTTTCGACAAAGATACAAAAATCTATTGGATGATAGAGGGTTGTCAGAAGAAATAGTTAAATTTGTAGGCATCAAACCAATACATAAAGCAGAAAAGATATGATACTATCCACAACACCGACCATTGAAGGTCATCCAATCCATGAATATAAAGGCATCGTCACAGGTGAAACAATCATCGGTGCCAACTTTATGAAAGATTTCTTTGCTGGCATCCGTGATATTATCGGCGGCCGTTCAGGCAGCTACGAGAAAGTACTTCGCGAGGCAAAAGACACGGCACTTAGCGAGATGCAGGAACGTGCCAGTCAATTGGGCGCCAACGCCATCGTCGGTATAGACATCGACTATGAGACAGTCGGTCAAAGCGGCTCTATGCTCATGGTAGCAGTAAGCGGTACGGCAGTCATCATCTAATTAGTATGGTCAACGAAGCATTACAGACAGCGCTCAAGGCACTTCAAGGACAGATCGCGATTGCAGAGAATACTTTGAAACTCTACCGTTCCAAACTTGAAGCCCTGGAGAAAGCTGGCAAGAAGGATTCTGCCGAATATCGACAGACAATGGACCGTACCAACTCACTCCAGGCTCTCATAGATCATTATCGTTCCATCTATGAAGAACGTAAGGAGCTACTGGATACGCCAACGATTAAAAAGCGGAAGAGAACCAAGCATTGAATAAGCCATGACAGTAGAATCAATCCTTTCAGAGTTGGAGGCGTATGCCAATCCTGTAAGAAAGGAGCATAATGCTTCTTTCTTTAAGTCTGGGAAGGGCGAGTATGCCGAGGGCGACCAGTTCGTCGGCGTCTCCGTTCCTGATGTCCGTAAAGTCGTTGCAAATCATTTGGATGCTTCGCTTGAAGACATCGACAGTCTGCTGCAGTCACCCTTTCATGAGGTTCGCCTTGCCGGAATCTTCATCCTCGTCGGACAGATGGAGCAGACTGAGAAGCGTTCATGGAGTAAGACCCATTCACCGGAGGAAACAGAAGAAACAAGGCGGAAGATCTATGAGTTCTATCTGAGCCATACTGCTGCTGTCAATAACTGGGACTTAGTTGATGGTTCAGCTCCTTATATTGTCGGTTCCTATCTTATAGACAAAGACCGCAAGCCGCTCTATCACCTTGCGCATAGCAAGAACCTATGGGAGCAGCGCATTGCCATCATTTCCACCTATGCTTTCATCCGTAAGGGCGACACTGCCGACACTTACGCCATAGCCACTCTCCTACTCCATCATCCTCACGACCTCATTCATAAAGCGGTAGGCTGGATGTTACGGGAAGCTGGGAAACGTGACCTTGCTGGTCTTACTTTCTTCCTCGACCAACATGCCGCTGAGATGCCACGTACTATGCTCCGCTACAGTCTTGAGAAGTTATCGACCGAAAAGCGGAAGCATTACATGGAGATGAAACAGCAATCATAGTAAAGGCATGAAATACGAGGATGTCTGGCAGCTTCAAGACCAGATAACAGCTGCTGTCAATGCATTGGGATATAGTATTTGGGATCTCCACTTTGAAAGGGCTTCTTTCGTCTTTCGCTTGGAGCTCAACGAAAAAGTGGAAGAAGAGAAACTATCCGTTCTCCTCTCCCACTTACCTATGTCAGCCGATTATGAGGGTGAAGATGTGCATGGCTCAGTCTTCACGCTCTATGCATAAGGCAATTACTCCAATGTAAGTTTACCTTTCATATTGTAGAATTTTCCGTCTGGTGCAGCAATGTTTGTCCAGACAGTGCCTGTATTATAGTTCTGCACATGTACGACATTCGACTTTGTTGAGTTGGGCTCCGACCAATAGACCATATAGACATAGGGCGACACTTCTACAACCGTCGTAATAACATTATCGGTCAAGCCTTTGTATCCGCCATTCAGCCCAAGGAACGTCATGTGATGCGCATCCTTGAAAGAATTTCTGAACGCGAAGGCTCCGAAATCCACTTTGATGCTTCTGCCTACAGCAGGATAGAGGTTGAAAGTCTTCCACTCCGCCTCGCCTTTGAAGACCTTTGCACCAAGAGCAAGCGAGCTTTCACCAGGAAGAGTAGGATAAACAGACTTCATAGCTTCAATGACACCATCAGCATGCTCGTTATTCTTCAAGACTGAGGTGAAGTCTGCCAAATACTTGTCAATGATATCCAAGTTAGACGGAGAGAAATCACGGATCGCGAAATGAGAAGGAATAACCTGAGCTGGCTGCAAAGCCTTCATGTCAGCCAATGCCTGCCGCCATTGCTCAATGCCTTTTATTGTCTTTGTATCAGCCATCCACAGGTGTCCACCCGTAGAGACATAGATACCGCCGAGCACTGTCTTCAGAGAAGGGATCCACAGATAGCTGTGCGCAGGATCATCCTTGCGCTGCTTGATCTCAATCCTGTTGCCTTCAAGATCGGGAATGGTATCTGTCGTCTCTGGAACGATGATACTGTCAGGCGCATCGGCTCCAAGCTGTTCCTTCCAGGTATTGATCTTGGAATCTTTCGATACCTCAATCATATAAGCCGTCTGTGGCGTGGAGATAATCTTTGCCTCGGGGAATGCCTTGTGAAGGACATCCAAGCCGAAATAATAGTCAGGATCGTAATGAGAGATGTAAATCGTCTTGAGGTTCTTCTTCAAGCCTTTAATCTCCTTGACGAGTTCCTCGGCATATTCCTTCTGAAACTGTCCGTCAATAAGCATGGCATCTTTCTTGCCATACACAATGGTAGAAGCCACATCAAAGATAGCATCTTTTCCTGGAGTATAAACCTTCAGACTCAATGCCGGCGATTTGGCATTGGCTACAAAAGAGACAAGCACGAGCGCGAAAGCTACCAATAGATTCTTTATATTCATTGTCTACTATTATAAGTCAAAAACTCAAAACAAAGGAACTCAATATCCAATCGTGAAACGCTCCTTATGATGGGCAGGCTTCTCTAACTCATCCACCATAGCCACGGCATAGTCCTTCACAGAAATGTGGCTCTTGCCATCGGCATCAAAGAGCATGTCGTCCTTGCCTAAGCGGAACTTACCTGTGCGCGGTCCATCAGCATCAAACTCACCGGCGGGAGAGAAGAACACCCAGTCGATATCATTCTCCTTGGTGAGGATGTTGAGATATACATATGCGAGGGAGATAACACCATTCATGATCTCTGCAGGAAAACCATCCGTCTCGAGCGCGCGCAGACCGTGAGCGACAAAAAGCGTACCGGCACCACCAACAATGAGCAGACGGCCCACACCACTCTTCTTGGTAGCTGCAATTATCTTCTGATAATTAACTACTGTATCCTTCGCAATGTTTGGATTAGTCCATCCGGGGTTATAAGCCGAGATGATGGCATCCTTACCCTTGGCTATCTCAGCAATGGCATCCACATCAGCAACATCCTCTTTCACAGCTGTGAGGTTGGCATGTTGGGGAAGCTTGCTTGTATTACGTACCACTGCCGTCACTTTATGACCGCGGTTGAGAAGTTCGTTGAGGATGGCTGAGCCTACGAAACCTGTTGCGCCGATTAAAACTACGTTCTTCATTGTCTTTCCTTTCTTTTAATAATGCAGCTGATAAGCAGCCTTGTATGTTACTTTTTCGTTTGCAAAAATACGAATCTTTCTCCAATCCTACAAGAGGTTTCTCTGAGACGTCATAGTTACCAAAAAGTAGGAATTGGATAAATACTACATCTCTAAAATTAAGTTTAATAAGTCTTAACTATATAACTATTATTCCTTTGGTTACTTTTAGCTACTTTTGCAACAAATAAAGGTGCAATGCTCATGCCAAAGAAAGAAATCAATCCCGAATATCTTACCTGTCCCATCCGTCAGGTCATCAGTCGCTTTGGCGACAAATGGTCCATGCTCATACTCTATACACTTCACGACAGTGAAAAAGGTGTTATGCGTTTCAGTGAAATCCACGACCATATGGCTGATTGTTCACAGAAGATGCTGTCGAAAACGCTGAAGGAGCTTCAGAACAGTCATCTTGTGAACCGCAAGGTCTATCCGGAAGTGCCTCCAAGAGTTGAATATTGGCTCACGGATACTGGCCAGTCACTCATCCCTGCTATGGAAATGCTTATTGGCTGGGCCAAACAACACTTCGATGATGTAGTTAAAGCATAAAGACACTACCATTCCAATGCTGGAATAGGAGTGTCTTTATATTGTAAATTTATTTACTTTGTCAAACTATGCAGATATCACTGACAGCAAGACTGTGAAACGCTTGTTGGCATGCAGGCTGTGCTTGGCATAGGCCGGCACTACGAGCAACTGTCCCTCATGCGGATTGTAGACCTGATCGTCAATGATCACCTCTGCCTCACCATCGAGAACATAGAGCGTAGCTTGGTAAGGAACGCTATGCTCGGCAATGTCCGTTCCGGCATCCGCAGCCTTCAGTTCAACGCCTCCGCCCTTGACGAATGTCACCATCTTCTCAACGACCTCTCCCGGCTTATAGTCAATCAGACTCTTGTAGTCGAACACCTTCTTTGTCTCAATTCCTTTTGTATCCATAGTCGTAATATTTATGTGGTTATTTTCTACTATGGACAGTGCAAACGCTGTTCCAACGGCATATTGCACAATATCAGGGTAACACATGTTATCATCTTCCATCTCCCTATCATAATAACGAGGACACATATGTCATTTTAGGTCATTCTCTGCAAAGTTCTGTCTCATCGTTTGTCGTTCGTCAGCAGATCTGCCTTCGAACATCAGCCGATTGTTCGTCGAACGTCAGTCAATCGTTCGCCGTACGTGGGACAATGACGAGCCGCTTAGAGCATAGGGGAAATCCCCGGCAACGAATAGGGAAAATACACAGTCGAAATAGGAGAATCAACTTGTCACGTCATCATCTTCTTCGTAACTTTGCAAACAGAAAAGATACAGAAGTAGTCGCTTATCAATGGCGATACGAAGTATCAACAAAAGATGTCGAACCATTTAAACGTTACGATTATGAAAAGATTTGCAAACGAGAGCAAAGAAAGCTCGCTTTCAATTTGCCGAGTGCAGCTATCTTTATCCAAGACTATAAAGATGATAATGATAGCAGTGATGATGACAATAGTCACCTCCGCTTCCGCAATGACATACAGCAAGGCTAAAGATCAGGCATTGTTCCTTGCCGACAAGATGGCTTATGAGTTGAACCTCACCGATGAGCAATATGAGGCTGCCTATGAGATCAACCTCGACTACCTCATGGCAGTCAACGACTACAATGACCTCTACGGCTATTACTGGACGCTCCGTAACGAGGAGCTCCAGAGCATTCTCTTTTCCTGGCAGTACAACGCCTATGTAGCAGCGACGTATTTCTACCGTCCTGTCTATTGGTCCAACAACAGTTGGGTGTGGCGCATATACACCCGCTACGCTCCTACCAAGTTCTATGAGCCCCGCCCGAAAGTCTATGTGACCTATCGCGGTGGCAACAACAGAAATTTCTACACCTCCCGCACATGGAATGTTCCGTCACGTCCGAACACAACAGCAAGACGTGTGGTGAATACCAACAACCGCATCAACAATGTCGGTAACCGTACATTCGGCAACCTCACCAACGACCGCATCAGTTTCAGCCAGAACAACACTCGCACGGTGAACATTCAGAACAATCGCCAAGCCTCGCAGTCTCGTCCGACAATGCAATCCATGGACAATAACCGCACATTCGGTAGCCGTCAGGCAGACTCTATCTTTGGCAACCACCAGGCAACGACAAGCTTTGGCGCTCGTCAGACTTCAGCTCCTGCCAAAATGGTAGCCAGTAATGGAAACGCAAGCGGCAAGTTTGGTCGTCGTTGAAACTAATTTCATACATTATTAGATTCCGACAGCAGTCGGGCATGTTGAAAGCCGAAGAAGTCATTTTGACTCTCTCCGGCTTTCATTTTGATTATAGATAGTATACAATAATCAAAAATTTCTCACAAAAGCAACATTCCCTTTGTCTTTGTGAGATAATTGCCTTATCTTTGCAAATAGTATCAGGAACACTGATGCAGTATAAGACAGACAATGAGCAAGCTTCGAGCAGTCATAGAACGAATCACCTATCAGAGTGCAGAGAACGGTTACAGCATCCTGAAGGCTAACGTGAAGGGATACAACGATCTCGTCACGCTGGTCGGCAATATGCCGGAAGTGACCGTCGGCACGGTGATGGTGGCTGAGGGCGAATGGAAAGTCAACAAGCAGTATGGCTCCCAGTTCGTCGTCAGCACCTATGAGGAAGCCATGCCTGCCACGGAGTTTGGTATTGAGAAGTACCTCGGTAGCGGTCTGGTCAAGGGTATCGGTCCGAAATATGCCAAGCTCATTGTCTCTACCTTTGGTCTCGACACATTTGATGTCATTGAGAAGGAGCCGAAGAAACTCAGTGATGTGCCCGGCATCGGTCCCAAGCGCATCAAGAAAATCCACGACTCGTGGATGAAGCAGCTCGACGTGAAGGAAGTGATGGTGTTCCTCCAAGGCAATGGTGTGAGCACCGCCTACGCTGCAAAGATTTACAAAGCTTATGGCAAGGAGAGCATCAAGAAGGTACAGAACAATCCCTATTGTCTTGCCGACGACATCTGGGGCATCGGCTTCAAGACCGCTGACAGCATTGCCGAGAAGATGGGCTACACGAAGAACGACCCGCGGCGTTGCAAAAGTGGTATCGTCTATACCCTCAACCAACTGTCCAATGAAGGCCACGTCTATGCCGAGCGCAACCAACTTCTTGATGCCGGTGTACAACTGCTCGGAGCCGACAAGGACTCTATAGAACAGGTTCTTGACAAGATGATTGCCTCAGAGGATCTGAAGATAGAGGGTGAAGCGATCTATCTTCCCCCACTCTATTACAGTGAGGTCGGCGTTGCCAACAAACTGAGAGCGCTGATGCAGGACAGCTCCAAGACCCTCTTTCAGAAGGAACCGAATATCAAGGAAATCCAGAAACGTACGGGTATCACCTATGATGACTTGCAGACAGAGGCCATCCGTCAGGCAGTGAAGTCAAAGGTCATGGTGTTGACAGGTGGTCCTGGTACCGGCAAGACGACTGTCACCCAAGGCATCATCGCCGCCTGGCAGACCATGGACTTGGAGATTCTCTGTGCTGCTCCTACCGGCCGTGCAGCCAAGCGAATGACGGAGGCAACGGGCATGGAGTCGAAGACCATTCACCGGCTTCTCGGTTTCAACCCATCCGAAGGCTATAAGTACAATGAGGACAATCCCCTTGAAGGTGACGCATTGATTGTCGATGAGAGCTCAATGATCGATATCGTACTGATGAACTCGCTCCTCAAGGCGCTACCCCAAGGCATGCGACTGCTTCTCGTTGGCGATGTAGACCAGTTGCCATCCGTAGGCCCTGGTAATGTACTGCGTGATATCATCTCCTCGGATGTTGTTCCCGTTGTTCGTCTGACCCGCATCTTCCGTCAGGCACAGACGAGCCGTATCATCATGAATGCCCATGCCATCAACGAAGGCCGCTTTCCCGACATCAGCAATGGCAAACAGTCAGACTTCTTCTTTATGGAGTCAGAAGATCCGGAGCAGATAGCAGCTACTATCGTAAGCCTTGTCAAGTCCCGACTTCCCCAAGCCTATCATGTGCCATCAACGAGCATCCAGGTTCTCACACCAATGCAGCGCTCGGTCATCGGGGCCAGCAACCTTAAAATCTCCATCCAACAGGCGGTCAACCCAGTTGGTGAAGGCTTACAGCGAGGTGGTTACACGTTCCGTAGGAACGACCGTGTCATGCAACTGAAGAATGACTATCAGAAAGAAGTGTTCAACGGCGACATGGGCATTGTCACCCTCGTTAACATGGAAGACCGCACACTGACAGTCGACTTTGATGGCAAGTCTGTAGAATATGAGTCCTCAGAACTCGATGAGCTCAGCCTCTCCTATGCGACGACCATCCATAAGAGCCAGGGCTCGGAATATCCTATCGTCATCATCCCAGTCCACTTCACCAACTATGTCATGCTCCAGCGTAACCTCATCTACACCGCCGTGACCCGTGCCAAGAAGATCTGTATCCTCATTGGCACCCGTAAGGCTCTGTGGTATGCTGTCAACCACAACACCGTCACACAGCGCAATACGCTCCTCAAGGAACGGCTGCAAGGAAAGATCGTTGCTGTATATCAGCGGAAGGACGACGAAGACCAACTTGAGATGGCAGCAGAAGAGAAAATTAAGTGAACTTTGAGCTTAATTTCAGGTAAAAGTCGTATATTTGTGGCTGATAATGTTAAACCAAATTCTACTATTATGAGCATCACTATTAAGAACATTGGTGGTTTCCGCATGGAAATCAGTAACGAGAAAGAACAGACACATACAGACGCTCCTGCTTCCCATGGTGGTAAAGGAGAGCTGATTACACCTGTCGAATTGTTTGCTGAGTCTTTAATGGCCTGTGCTTTGACCACCGCTTCCATGGGAGCAGCTAAGGCAGGCATCAATGCCGACGGATGGCATGCTGAACTGAAAGGCATTGAGTTTGCAGAAGGACACGCGAGTGTAACTGCCATCGCCATTGAGTTCCACTTCGGTAGTGAAGTTCCCGAGGCTCAGCGACGTCGCATTGAGGCATTCACGAAGAATGGCTGCACCGTTGGCAACTCGCTGAAGACCGAAGAGAAGTTCACCTTCGTGTATGATGCATGATATTCATTGAAAAAGGGTGGACATAAAGCCCACCCTAACTTACAGATGATAACGGAGCTACTTTCCGGTCGTACCGGTACCCGATGAACTGCTCCCCGAGGTTGTACCACTCGTCTTGTTCGAAGTGGTAATGGTACTCGCTCTACGGAGGGTAGCATCAAGGTTCAGACTGGATGAACGGAGAACACCGGTAGCACGAGCACGAAGTTTCACGGTCTCAATGTTCTCAGCAGTGGTGAACTTGTCCTCCGAATCGGCTGACATCTTGTTCTTAATGCCGCAGGAGAAGATGGCCAGGTCGTCGATCTTCACGTTCTTGCCCTCAAGGATCATCTCCTTGATACAACGTACCATGGCCTTTATCACACCCAAGCACATAGCCTCAGAGAATCCGGAGTTGTGCTGCTCCATGTGCTTGGCAAGCGCCTCTAAGTCCATCGTCTCTTCCACAACGGGAACCGCATACCACGTCTTGTAAGAGTGGCTCGTTGGAATCTTGTTCTGACGTAATACGTAACGAATCATAGCAGTAAAATTTAAAAGTTATACCTTCTTGTTTACATTGCAAAGATACGACATCCAGCAATGGCAGTCAGACGATGGTATACGTTGCGTACGATAGCGGACAATAAAGGGAAGAACTATCGTATGACATCGGTATCACCGTAGGGGCGGCCCTTGTGGCCGCCCTAACCTCCGGATGGCAAATACAACAATAGGACGGCCACCAGGGCCGCCCCTACGATGTATCGCTTACGGACATCCAAGGTACGTTACAATAAGACCGACTTCTCTTGGCGTGAAAAACTTGGCGGTCTTCTGATACCCAACTATCTCAAGCGCCTGTCGGATTTCCTTACATCGATTGATCCATGCCATGAGATGGTTCACTGCAGCGTGCGCAGTGCTTGCCGTAGGGAAGTAGCACAAGGCAAGTTCACTCTTGCCATAGGCGCGGATCTCGAAATTATCAATAGACTTGTGTGTCATAATTAACTGACTTTTAATCGTTAAACAATAGAGTTACGAACGCTTTGCCGATGGCTTGAAGTAGACACCATGGCGCAAGCGGTTAAGGACCTCATACTTAAATGTAAGGTCTCTAAGCATTTCTTTGGCCGACCGCTCAGGAATGTTTAGCCCTTTGGCGACTTGCAATAGCTCTGCTGTACGGAACTCTCCTTCCGGCAGAGCCATAAACAACTGCTGCTCATTATCTGGCACCTTGCCTATTTTGGCAAAGGGATTTCTTTTATCTTCCTCTTCCATCACGCTATATACTCGTGCCGTATGATTGATGAGACATTCCACAATCGTCATTGCCGTATGGAAATCACGGTTGTCGCAGACCAATGCGTTCTTCTCTTCTGGAAAGATGTCGCGAGGGTCTGAAGGATTAAACGACTCATGCCACTCAGTCAGCTTGCGAAGCACAGTGAGAATCATGGCGTAGCGGAAGTTCTCCAAGGCGAGGCGGAACACGAAGGCACGGATACCCTTGCCCAACATACCGAACTGCTCTTCTAAGACACCCTGATAAGTATCAAGAAAAAGTTTCTTCTGGTCGTCGCTCAAGACGAACTCGATAGGGTGTCCGACACGCTGCTGCATGGCATGGAACATCGGCAGAAAATAGTCGCCAAAGTCTTTGTAGATGTCAGCAAAGGGCTTTTTCTTGGCAAAGACATCGTGAAATTTAACATCCTCATCTGGCATGTAATAGAAGAGGAAACGGGAACCAAGACCATTCTCAAACGATGGGAAGAGTGCGGGCAGCTGGCCTGGTGTGCAAGTAAGCAAGATGCTTAACCGCGGCTCATTGATATCGATATGCACATCATCCGTCACACGTGTCATCGACAATGTCTCATGATGATGAGCCTTACGCATCAAGTCGGAATAGTTGCCATAGTCGCTATCAAGCATAGTCGATACCGTGTCGGGCTCTGTCTCATACATCAGACCCCAACCACCATTGGCTTTCAGAGCCCGATAGACAGCCGACGAAGTACTGTTGCCCGGTACGAAAGGATCACGGTATACAGGCTTCTCCGGAGTGGTACCACGGTCTTTCTTGTTCTTGGCATCAAAGGCCGCCACCGCCGCATCATATTCGGCCTTCTCTGCTTCATACTTCCGGAGCATCTCCATCCTGACAGGTGTGGCCAACTGCTTGTTGAAAATCAGATTTCCTTTCTCGTTACCTGCACTGGAATAGATGATGTTGAACAGCGGAGCATATACGCGGCGACCATCATAAACTCCGTAGACACCACTGCGCTTAACCTTCAGATCTGTGTCTTCATCCTTCCCATTCTCAATGAAATTGGAACCGCCCATCAAGCCACTGAGAACATTGTAAGCACCCAACAGCATGGCGTCGCGCTTGGGAATGCTATCATTATTCAAGTCAAAAATCTTGCGTGAAATATAATCCAGGTTCTCCACCTCCAACTTGTCAGAGAAGGTGAAACCATTATGCTCCTTGTCAATTGTCTGTGCAGAAAGTGCAGAAAGTGCAGAAGTGCAAAGTGCAGAATTATGTAAAACCTCACTTTTAGCCTCTTTTCCTATATTTTTTGCACTTTGCACTTTTGCACTTTCTTGCATGCACTTTCTGCACTTTCCTCTTGAGCAGCTTGCTCAAAATAGAGCGTCTTGAGAAATAATACGTATAAAACTTGCGCGCTATTATATAAATTGCACTATAGTTGTGGTAGTAATACTAACAATCGACACCATGACAGACACTAAGACTATCTTACTTAACCGCATCAAGAATATGACAACCGAGGAAAAGGACAAGGCATTGTTCGCCTACATGCTTCGGGATGCCAGTCCTGAGCCACTGTGTACCATCGAGGTAGTAAGAAACAACATTGGCAGAGGGGTAAGAGGTAGGTATGATGTCATCATCGTCGATAGCGATGGAAACCGACATGTCGTTGACTTCAAGGAACGTAGTGCCAAGATCTTCTATGTACTCCTGCTCATGGCAAAGAACGGCATCAGCAGGAGCAGTGTCAGGCAGGATCATTTTGACAACTACTACAATGTGGGCTGCGTCCTATATAATAACTTCGACATCGCTAAGCTTGAGTCAAAGTCTGATGACACTTTCCAGCAGTTCTTTAACAATGCCATCTCAAAGACGCGTACGACTATCAAGAGTGCGCTGAGGGGTATCGACAAGCCTGAGCATTACCTGATAGCTGATCCAAAGTCGCATAGCAGCATGCTGTTCATACCACTCGTAAAGGAGTATGACGGCAAGGTCACCTTCTGTGATGAATTTGTAAGAGAGACCGAAATACTTTGAATCAACCACTAACACTAGAGTAACAAGCTCATGGTCATGTTAACTGAATTTTTAGTCATAATGAAGAAAGCGGTGTCGTTGAACAATCTACTTACGTTCGACAAACAATTTGCTGCCGTACGCCAGCCGAATGACCGCATACGACAGCAAATGGAACCAAGGCTCTTATTACAAGCCTCTAACCTTCAGCAGCGCCTTAGCGTCCGGTTCCTTCAGTCCTGTGAACTCAGTGAAAGCCTTCATCAAGTCGACGGTATAGCCACGGCTAAGTATCTTGTCACGCAACTCATCGCCCGTGGAACGCTTCATCGCGCCCTTCTCCTTGAATGTCTCAGCTATATTGTCTGCCAGGACCTCAGTCCATAAATAGCTGTAGTATCCTGCCGCATAACCACCGCCAAAGACATGATTGAAATAGGAAGATGAGTAACGGGGAGGTATCTGACTATCAAGGAGATTAACCTTCTTAAGCGCCTCATGCTCAAAATCCAGTGCCTTGTCGGCAGAAGGTACATCTTTCGAGGCAAGCATGTGCCAAGCCATGTCAGCGCAGGTTGCTGCAAGATTCTCTCCCAATGCGTAACAAGGCTGGAAGTTGATTGACTTGAGCATCTTCGCCTTCAGTTCTGCCGGCATCCGCTCTCCCTTACTGTTGATGGCGTAATGGTCAAAGACCTCATCGATAGAAGCAAAACTCTCATTGAACTGTGACGGCATCTCCACGAAGTCACGCGGAACCACTGTTCCACTCAAACTGTTGTACTTGCAGTTGGAGAGGATGCCATGAAGCGCA
>DEKJ01000051.1 GCA_002353825.1 Prevotella sp. UBA2725
AGCTTATCCCGAACTCAGGTTATCAGATACATCGTGAGATTGACAACCGCCTTGGACTGAACGATGCCGAGTTGGATCGTCTGCGTAAGGGAGCTGTACTCAGAAAGGAATTCGCTGAGGGTGATAATCGCAAGATGCGTTTTGTACAGTTGGACAAGGAGACCAACTCCCTCATGACCCGAGACCTGGCAAGTGTTAAATATGAGGAAAAACTTGCTGAGGTGGACAAAATCAAGGACATCGGACTCGGATTAGGACAGAAGGAAGCTGTCGCAAACGGCAAGCCCGTTGAACTGGAGGTCGGAGACCAAAAAGTGACTGTCGGCGTTGATCTCCGTGAGCCGCAGGGCTTCAAGGTCGTCAATGGTGACATGGAAGAGTGGAAGCGACAGGAGGCCATCCGTTATGATGATGCCAACGAGGGATTCATCGGCTATGTGCAGACCGATGAGAACCGGTGGGAATACAAGCAGGTGGTTGACAAGCTCCAACATGAGGAACGCCTGCGTATGACCGAGAGGGAGAAGAAGGAAGAGAAGAAGCAAGGAATCAAGATGTAGTCTTTTTCACCTATGTAGATATAACCACTTCTAACCTATGAACCTTTACCTATTACCATGCCAAACAAACAAGAATGCTCGTTCACCTCCGTAGCGCCATATCCGAAAGTCCGACAACTGGCTCATGGACTGAAAGACGGAAAACAAGAAAGCATCAAGCAGGCCGCAGAACTCATGGCCGACAATATCAAAGGGATGGCAGCGGGAAAGTACTGTGTATTGGTTCCCATTCCAAACCACCATGGAAAAGCCGTATACACTAAGGCTCTTGCCGAAGAACTTTCCCGTCGTACAGGCATTCCGACATGGGACATTCTTTCCTGCCGCCCTCACATGCCACTGCACTATGCCAAAAAAAATGACCTCAAGCCAGAAGGCATATACCTGAAACTGAGTCTGTACCGACAAGTGCCACTGATGTTCACGCCGATCATCATAGATAATGTGCTGGACACCGGCTATACCGCAGGTGCCGCCATCAAGGCTGTAGGTCATCCCGATTCGATGCTCGCAGTCCTTGGGCACACTAAGAACCATCTGACTAACAAGAACTACCAGTTTACTCAACTTACTACTAACATGGAAAAGGAACTAACCAAGAACAAGACCGATACTCCTCAGCAACAATACGAGTACTTCAAAGGTAAGCATCCGGATACGCTGATTCTCATGCGTAACGGTGATAAGTACCGCGCTTTGAACGAGGATGCACAGAAACTCTCGAATGTACTCGGCATTGACACAAAGAAGCCACGGCTCAAGCAAGATGGGGCACTCATCGCAGAGTTCCCCTACAACAAGCTTGATGTCTGTCTTCCGAAACTGATCCGTGCTGGCAATCGTATTGCCATTGTCGATATGCCAGTAGCCGTACGAAATCACAAGAAACAATCCGACAACATGAAGAAAAAAACAGAACCCAAGAAACAAGAGACCAAAGCCGAAAAGACCGAGGTCAAGGCCGAGACTCCTAAGATCGATAAGCAAACCAAGGTTGAGAAGCCAAAAGAGAAAGTTGCTGAGACATCCGAGAAGCAATCTGAGGAACAGAAGGAGACGAAACGTCGTGAGCCTCAGATGGTGACCGTCAACGGTGAGAAAGTCACTCACGGTCATGCCTTCCAGAGTAATCTCAATCCCGACAAGTGGTACTTCACGGCTCGTCTTGACGGCAACCAGCTCCGTCCTCAGCTTATGAAGCCGGAGAATGTTGCTGCCTATCAGAAGCGCGAGACAACCATTGAGGCACTGATGCAGAACTACTATCCAACCAAACTGCAGAAGAAGGTTACTCCCGAGGAGTTCAAGGCTGACAACAAGCTCTCTGACGGTCGTGTCATCGACAGGATGGTCATCTACAAGGAGCATGATGAATCACGTGACGATGTAGGTAAGTATAAGATCTATACGCAGGTCGGTAATCAAAAGATGTCGCGTACGATGTCGCATGAGGACCTGAACGCTTACTTTGACCGTGTAACGACTCCCGCCAAGCTTGTCGAGAAGAACTTTGCCGAGCAGCTCCACATGGCATCCTTCTACAACCAATTCAAGCTGGAGGATGGTGTGAAGGAAGTGAAAGTAGCCAAGCAACTCGATGGTCAGTGGGCGGTGTCTGCTGATCTCGGTGAGAAAGGTCAGACGAGCAAGCACATTCTATCCTGGCATGACAAGCAGGCGCTCTTCTCTGCAAAGACTGCCACAAAAGAACAGTTGGCAGCCCGCTATCTCAACAACGAGATCAAGGAGATGAAAACTGAAAAGGTATCAGCCAAGCAGTCGTTCAAGCTGTAGCTTTAAAATTCTCTAAGGAAAGCTATTGGTTTTCAAGTTAGAAACTACTTGTTTTTAGGCTAAGAACTAATGGTTTTCAGGCGAGAAACTATCTGTTTTCCAAAAGGAAACTCAAGAAATCAAAAAGACAATAACCAACTAACCATTATTAGATTATGCATAAGACTATCGAAGAACTTATTCAGTTGAAGCAGAACGGTCAGATCGGATGGTGCGAGCTCGCACTCCGCAGTGACCACAGTAAGGAATACATCCACTGGTGTGACGACCATGGCTTGGAGCCGGACGACAACAATGCCGAGCTGTTCATGGAGCAGACCGAAAGCCGTATCTATGAGGACGGCGACGAGTATGAGCCGGAGCTGGCAGAGACACTGGTGTAGATGAAATCTCAGGATAACCGCGACTAATCTACTAAACTATAGAAACTAACTTTAGATTCGGGCTTTGACTCTCTTTCAAGTGTGGAAGGTGAGTCAAAGCTATTACCAACATGTTAGTTCTAAGCGGATTAACGCCAAACGCTAATCTAAACTTACAACTATGGATAACAACAATACCAAGCCTAAAGACAGTCAGGAGCGCAAGTCCAGCGGGGAAAAAGCAATTGACAAATTCTGTGAGCAGATGATCGACCGCCTGCAGTCCATCAAGGCTTCCGACTGGAAGCAGGGATGGACGAACGGAAAGGGAACAATGCTCGGTATGCCTCAGAATATGAACGGGCGCAACTACTCGGGAACCAACTCGTTCTTCCTTCAGATGGACACGGCTATGAACGGCTACAAGACTCCCGTTTACATGACCTTCCTTCAGGCGCAGCGTGAGAACATCCGCATCAAGAAAGGTGCCGAGGCCATGCCCGTCATCTATTGGGACCTCAATGTGAAGGATGCCAACGGCAAGCGTGTCTCGGAGTCTGACTACAAGCAGATGCCGCGTGAGTTGCAGGCCAAATGTGAGGTACGTCCGTTCCTCCGTGCTTTCCATGTATTCAACGTGGATCAGACTAATCTGGAGGAGGTCAACAAGGAGAAGTACGATGCCATCGTCGACCGTTTCAAAGGTCCGCAGCTTCGTGACAAAGCCGGCATGTATGAGAACCGTGCTCTTGACCGTATGTTCGAGCGCCAGGAATGGATCTGCCGTATTCAGACTGACCGTCTTGTCGATGGCGCGTTCTATTCTCCGGCACGTGACCTTGTCATTCTGCCAATGAAAGAACAGTTCAACATTGGCAAGAATGCTGAGGAGATCTTCAAGGACGGTATGGAGTATTACTCTTCTGCTCTCCATGAGATGACGCACTCTACAGGTACGGCCAATCGTTTGAACCGCGAGAAAGGGACAAGATTCGGTGATCCCAAGTATGCCAAGGAGGAACTTGTAGCAGAACTTACAGCTGCCATGGTAGGAAATGCCATGGGATTTGACAAGCGCATCCTTGACAATAATCTCTGCTACGTTCAAGGCTGGATCAATGCTCTCCGTGAGGATCCGAAGTTCATCGTCTCTGTCATGGCCGATGTTAACAAGGCATCAAAGATGATACTTCAAAAGATTGACGAACAGAAGATTGCCCTTGGTGAGCGACCTATTCTGTCTGCCAACATGAGTAAAGTAGATCTGCAGGCTAACCGTGACGTGGCGAAGCAGGACTGGAAGCAGCCGTCGGATATTGCACTCTCCGCTAAGTTTGAGGATGCTGCCATCATCAAGAAGATGGATGGTGGCTATGCCGTACGGGCTTCCTTCGAGGGAAAGGACTTAGGCATGAAGAACATTCCTAAGATTGATGGTGTGCGTTATGAACTGATGCCAGCCGGTGCTATGAAGGAACAGATGCTGCACGATACCGTTGCCCGCAAGTTTGTCAACGAGGTACGTGAGATCCGCAAGCAGCAGGCAGAAGAACATAAGGGACTCAAGCTGTAGAACAACTCCTAATTCCTAACTACTAACTATTATGCCCTACGAAGTCAGTTTTAAGGATTTGAAGCGTCAGGTGGGCATTGATGATGTGGCCTTCCACCTCGGCTATCGGCTGAACCGTCATGCCGGGGTGGGACGGTACATCGAATTGGTCCTGCCTGATTCACATGGCGGTAAACTCGACACGATCATCATCTCTCATCCCAAAGAGAAAGAACTACAATGGTACTTCCACCGTAACGGCAATGCCAAGGGTGATGTGGTGAACTTCATCAGTGAGAACCTCTATCACTTCAACAAGTTCGGTCGTAACCAGTGGGAGGTCATCGGCAAGATTATGGCTGACTTTGCCAACATGCCTGTCATCGACAACCATGACCGTAACTACATCAACAGTCTCGGTGCCGTTCAGCATGTCTTTGACCCGAAGCGTTATGCCGCACAGCCGATGCGTGACAACATGGACTTTGCTATAGGTCTTCTTGAGGAAAGAGGATTGAACAAAGACACAATCTTTGCCAATCACATCTCTGTAGTCAGGGACAGCCATGCCAAGTGGGTAGCACCGATGCTGGCTTTTCCTTACCGTGAACCGGAGAGCGATAAAGTCGTGGGCTATGAGCTGCGCGGTGACCGGGGATTCAAAGGTAAAGCGGCAGGAACGAACTCCACTACAGCCATGTGGGTGGCAGGTATTCCTTCGGCATTGAACAATCCGGCCATGGTCAAAGATGTATATTTCACCGAGTCAGCATACGATGCCATGGCATTCTATCAAGCCAATCGTACAAAGATCGACTTACCACACTCGGCTTTCGTCTCTGTTGGAGGCTGTTTGTCCAATGGTCAGGTCTGTGGCGTGATGCGGCACTTCAACTTGGCTAAGGCAGTAGACTGCTTTGACAATGACCTGCCGGGACGAATCTATGGTATGCGCATGGCTGCCCTTGTGGAAGGAAAGCGGTTGACGATTACAGAAAAGTGTAATATGCTCACAATTGAGACGGAAGGTCAGAAGTTCCAGATGGAGGTCGGTAAGGCTTCTGTTAAGGAGCTGGCCAAGAATCTGCCGTTGTCTAATCGTGTTGGCGAATGGAAACCGCCCGTCAACTACAAGGACTGGAACGATGTCGTCAGAGAAATGCCCGTCAACGCCCTGCAGGTCAAGACTAAATTTCAACGTGACGAGAACCTTGCCAAGCTGAGAGCCGAGATGCGTGAACGGGATGTGCTCAAGAGCGGATTCAAGATGTAGACACCTATTATTAATGTAGCCTATGAAACGAAAAGTCATTTGCCTTTATGCAGCCCTGTCATGTTCCCTTGGCGGTTTTGCCCAACAGACGGACCCGACACTGACTGGTGCCGTCGTTGCCCAGACGGAGATACTGAAGGATCTCTTCAAGAAACGTGAAAAGACGCAGCAGAAGATCATCGCTGCGGAGGCCGCTGTCACCTTATCGATGGAGCGAATGCATCAACTGGAGGATAAGATGCTGGGGTATCTGCAGAACGCTCAGGGTGCCATGCAGAATCTCTATCAGATCAAACGGGCCGCTGAGCTTGTTGGCGTAGAGATCCCTAAGAACATGGGACTGCTAAAAAGGTCTCTGCCCGGTCATCTGAAAGGTACTGCGATAGCTGTGATGGTCTCGGACGAGCTGATGGATGCCACCACACAGATGGCCTCGCTCTATCCGTTCATGAAGCAGCTTGTCACTTCGGGAAGTTACAACGTCACCAACGAGGATGGCAATACCGAGAAGCACAAGGTCAACCTGCTCAACTCTGCCGAGCGTTACTATGTAGCTAACGAGATTGTCACTCGATTGGAAGCCATCAACACCGATCTTTGGTTGCTCGCCTGGCAGATACAGTCCTATTCATGGGGTGACCTGTGGTTCGGTCTTGATCCCGATGTTTGGGCAACGGTCATGTCCGGCAAGGCGATTGTCGACGGTCTTATCTGGGAGTGGAAGTATCTTTAGAATCACTTTGTCACTCTGTATCTTTATCACTTAATCACTAACAAAACTAACCAACATTATTACTATGGAAATGAAGAAAGCACTCCGTGGCGTCGCTGTCACGGAACAGATCAAGCAAGAACTGCTGGAGAATGGCAGAAGCCATGTCGTCCAGTTCAAGGATGTAAAGGGTGGCCGTTATCTGGCTCACTTTGAGTTGAAGGACGATAAGGTTATCATTGTCCCCGAAGCCAAATATCTGGAGCACCGTTGTCCCCATTGCGGCGGACGGATCCGTGTCACGAGCAAGGGCTACTTCTGCGAGCACTACTTCGACAAGAACTCTGATTGCAAGTGGCACTGCAACGGGATCCTCTCTCACCGTTTCATCATGCCGCATGAGATAGAAGCGTTTCTGGATGGTCATCCGGTTATCCTCGACGGCTGCTTCAACACTCAGGGACGTATCTTCTCTGCCGTGCTTGTAGAGAATGATATCTATGGTATGTCACTGAGTTCTGTCGTCGGCAAGTGCCCTGTCTGCGGAGAGGATGTGCTTGTAAGTCCGGTAGCATTCAACTGCTGCAATCACGAGAAGGTGGGGGAGCCATATCACTTCTGTCTGTGGCGTCATATCCGTGGCCATGCAGTAACACTCGACGAGTTGTGGGAGCTGCTGACCTATGGAGTTACCACAAAAGAAGTTGATATTTGGGATGAAAAAGGCTCGTTGTCAAAGGCTTACCTTCGTTTGAGCAACGACCATAAGCGCATCGCACCTGAGTATGTTAACTGATGTCCAACCATAAACTACTATTACCATGAACAAGAAGAACCTGATCAGAAAGGCGGCATTGGAGGCTGACCTTTCCCTTGGAGACGAGAAGAAGGCCGTGGATGCTTTTCTCTGTGCTGTCTCCGACATGCTTCGTGAGAACAAAGAAGTCATCATCCCTGACTTCGGCCGTTTCTATGTCAAAGACTGCCCCGAGCGTAAGTTCCGCCATCCTCAGACGGGAGAACTCTTTCTTACACCGGCTACCAAGCGGGTAAGATTTAAGCCTTTCGGGAACGTGACGAGCTATGCCCTTAAGTTTGGAAAGTAATCATACCATCATGAAGAAGATTTCAGTATTTGTCATTGGTTGTGCACTCTTAGCATCGTGCACGCCGAAGAGCGAGAAGATGAAGCAACTGGCTCAGGAGAATCTTGAGATGAGCGTGGACTATCCCAAGCAATTGAAAGTACTGGCTGTTTCTGAGCCTGATTCCGCCTTTGGCACGGGATATTTCACCAAGTCAGAGGTTAAAGGCATGCTGCAGTGTATGAAGGTCGTCACTGACACTATCATGAAGCGGACCGGTAACATGAGCCGATTTGATCCGGATGACCACTATGTCATGAGTCTTGCCGAGCGCCAGATGAAAGGTATGTCCGAGATCCGTTCACTTGTCATGCAGAACGGCAAGAAGGGTAAGTTCAGCGGATGGAAGGTGAAGGTGGACTATCAGTGCGTCGATCCCAATGGACTGCCTTACCGTGCCGAGCGATGGTGCTTCATTGACAAGGAGGGCAAGCAGGTCTATAAGTCTTTCGAATTGCCAATTCCATAACCCTAATCTAATACCAACAACATGGAACATGTAAACATGACGTGGGTTAACAAGCTGAGACTGCAGTATCTGAGAACCTTGGAGTTCTATGAGGAGACCTCTCAACGTTTACCCACAAGTGAAATGAAAGCCTACAAGATGCTGTTGTCTATCAAGACTGTGGATGAGTTCAAACAGTGGCGAAGGATGATGGATGAATTCGGTATGTCCTACGTTCATACGGATTACCCCAAGTCTCTCAATCTGCTATCCGAACTGGATGACTGTGTCGAAGGAGCCAATGACACTACAATAGCTGCGTTCATCAAGTGGAAGCTTACTATAAACCCGAGCGAGCATATCAAGGTGATGGCCCTGAACAGTGACCTGGTGCATATCCTGAGGATGGCGGTGAAGCGGGACGAGGACGTTTACATCTATGTCTTCCCTTGCGGTAAGCGCTGGGCAGTCATCGGTCAAGATGCCGACCGGTTGTTTGAGCTCTTCGGCTGGCAGACGGGATATGTGATTGACAACGACGGGGCTGCAGTCAGCTGGATGTTCATCAATCACTATGGTCTTGAGATACTGAAGCACAGCGGCTACAGCATCAAGTTCATGGACTACGGGGAATTCGACATCATCTCGGAAGCCTTTGAGGAGGATATCACCGCTTCCTTGCAGCAGTTTGTGGACTATCTTCGTATGATGACCAATCTCACGACGGAGATGCAGGACTTCATGAAGAAACTCCATCCGATTTCAGTGCCCGTGAATGGTTATCATGAGCTGATGGAAGGTAAACTGAAGATGCTCAAAGACGGTGTGAGCGTCATCATGCCGGACGGCAAGATGATCCCGCTTGCCGAAGGCCGAAACTGGCGTCTCGATGCAGTTGGTCGTTCCTGCCTCAATCTCTTTACCCCAAAGATAGGGGAAGCATAACTGAAAGGGTCCTTTGGCTGCTCCGTTTGTTGGAGTCTACCAAAGGACCTCACATCTTATCCTACTTTTCTGTTTCTCTTAGGCTTGTCTTTCGAGACATCCTTTTGGCTTGAGATGTCCCTCGTCTTAGCCCTGAAATTCTTCTTGGATGTACCTTTTCCCTTGGGTGCTGCCTTGTCGACATCCTTACCGAAGAAAGCATCCTTTGCTTCATCATAAAATCAGCCTCTCAGTCTTCCTCCATGGTATCCTCCTCTTCCTTGTCCTGCAGATTCAAGCCATAGAGGGCCTTGAGCATGTTGTAGTCGAAGCAGTAGGAACGCTGGGTGGTATGCTGGTATCTCATACGGCCGTACTGGTCAGGTGTTGATCCAGGCTCTATCTGCTTGATTCCTTTGACGGATACAAAGTATCTGACATTCTTCTCGCCAAGGAAAGCGCGGCATTGCTCCAGGTAGTATTTCAAGGACTCCTCCGGAATGACATTGTCACCGGCTGAACGCTCTCTCATTTTGTAGAGCATGAACACACGGGTCTTCTGCAGACACAAGACTGTTCTGTTCTCCTGCCACTCAGCTTTTTTCACGGTAGAACTGCTGAACGTTCTGACATTCTTGATCTTGTAGTCACAGTCCGCTACAAGGTCACCCTCGCTGGCAAGGAACTGGATAACATTCCAGAAGCTTCCCATCTCACTGTTTGTTTTGGTTTCCCGACTTTGGTTCTTGATGCCCTCGGTGCAAATGTCAAGCAACTGTTGCGAAGGGAGCCCGATATCAAGAAGCATCTCCAGTGTACGGTATACGGCCAGTGGTGTCACCCAGTTCTTGAGAATACGATCTTCAATAGGCTCGTTCTCCAGCTTGCGTGATACGATGTCGAAAGTCTGGTCATACACGGCCGGAAAATGCCGCTCCATATATTCTCGATTGCCGAGAAGTTCTACTGTCAGATGCGTCAGACCCGTTGACGACATGGCCATGAGTTTCTTGTGACGATGCTTTTCCTCCAGCGAGAACTCTGAGCGGGGGAAAGAAAGGAAGATCAGACGTGTAAACAACGCTATGTCTTCCGTCGGCATTTCCTGACCGGAGACGATGATACCGCAGTCTACGGCCGAGGTCTCCTTACGACCGCTGACATCCATGGACATTCGGGTACGGCCGATACCGTCCCATAGGCCTTTGAGGAACTCTATGCGCTTGGGATCAAGGAAGTTCTTGTACTCCTCAAGATGAACGAGCGCATTGGAGACTGCTCCCACGGTCTGTCCAAGGGATGCCATCGTGGAGTTCGTCAAGGAGAGGCCTTTGTTCTCTATGATGAAGAATGACATCAGGCTTTGGCCCAAGTCTGACTTTCCGCTGCCTTTTGGTCCGAAAAGGTTGAGCAGCGGAAAAGAGCGGGTCTTGCGGATGACGATATCCTTGAACAGTGTGGCAAGGAAGAAAGAGAATCCGACACGACCGTTGTTGCCATATACCTGAAACAACTGATCCGTGTATTCCTTCAGGGTGACTCTTGACTGGTTGCGATGGACAAACTGATGCTCAAAGGCATACTGCCGGTTGTTCATCCTGTTGTACGATGCATTTGAAGGCAGAAAGAATGTGCCGCGGTTTCTGAGTTTCACGATACCAATGTCATCAGTGGGCATGAACTCACCACCGACACAGACACCGTTGCCGAAAGCGAAGAACTCTTCTTTCTGCCATCCGAGCTGCTTGATAGGACGGGCATCCTCTGTCTTCTTGAAAAGGTAACCCTTGAGCTTGATGAGCTCTTTTTCCGTGGCTTTCCAGATGAAGTTTCCCTTCTGCTCGACTTTCGCCCTAAACTGATTGAGCGATACAAGGTCACCCGGATCAAGGGAGAGAAGCAGTTCACGGCCGTACTCATTGCGCATACGAAAGAGACGGTGAGGGGCATCCTCATCGGTGATCAGGTAAAGTGGCTCAAGCGTGAAGTTGGACCATTCGTACACACTGCCTTTATCAGTAACTGAGAAATATTTTCCGCCATCAATATGGAAGCCGTACTGCTGGTCCATCTCGTCCGTGCTTTCCATGGCCGCCTTGCCCCGGTCGAGCTCCAGACGCTGGCGCTCCCCTTCTACGGCTTTCTGCCAGACTCGTTTGCCGGGACCGAACTTCTTCAGTTCCTCGACATACATGTCCATTGAGGTCGGGTCCTCAACATGAGAGAGTACTGCCGCCACCTCTTTTACCGCCTCTGATTTCTGAAGCGGTGAGACGGCATCCTCAAAGCAATAGCCTGCATACCACTGGATGAAGTCGACATTTTCAATGGCATCAAAAACGGCGCGTGATACGAAATAGGAATCTGGATCTTGCTTGCCTTCAGGATCCTCAGGGATCTGCTTCACCATCACCTGAAAGCCTTTGCTGATAGCGGCCTTCCCAGCCTTGAAGACGGCTTTGAGTCCGGGACCAAAGCGCTCACCGGCTTTTGGACGGTCACCATCGGGAATGAAGCAGACGACGGAAGACAGCCTCTTGATCATATTGAACTGCTCATCGGTCCATGAGATACCAAGGCAGGCGACCGTGTTCATGATACCAAGGGACTGCAGCCGCATACAGTCAGGAGCCCCCTCGACAAGATAGACCGGAGTATCTTTTCTGGTATTGGAGAAGGCTCCGTCTGCCCCGAACAGTGAACAGCCCTTTTTGTAGATGGCTGATTCCTTGCTGTTGAGATACTTGAATTCTTTTCCCCCGTCAAGCCTGCGGGCTGTAAAGGCGATAACCCGGTGCCAACGGTCACGGATGGGTATGACGAGACGGTTCCGGAAGAAATCCTCGTCCCGCTCGTTGATCAGTCCCAGTGACAACAGTGAGGACCTGTGATGGTGCTTGCCGACAAGGAACTGTCCTCCCGGGGCGTAGCCAATGCCTATGGAATCGCAGAATTCCTTGCTCCATCTGCTGTAGGCATAAGCCTGGGCTTCCTTTGACTGCAGGAACGCCTCACGATAATTACGGCAGACCGTCTCGTTCGTAGCAAACAGCTGCTCGCGCTCCAGACGTTCCGTACGTTCTTTCTCGGTTTCTTTTGTCTCGTCAACCTCTACATGGACGCGGGCCCCAAGCCACCGTACAGCCTCGGGGAAAGACAGATGCTCATGCTCCATGGCGTAGCTTATGGCATTGCCATGCCGTCCGCAACCGAAACAGTGGTAGTGACCATCGGGATAGACTACAAAGGATGGAGTCCGCTCGTTATGAAACGGACAGCATCCGGTATGCCGAGGACCGGAAGGCTTGAGTCTGACCGATTCGCCAATGAGTTGGGTAAGATCGGTCAGATCAAGTATTTTCTCTATTGTTCTGGATGAAATCATTTCTTGGATAAATCTTTGAGATGAAACTTCTTCAGCTTACCTTTCTCGATCAGTTCACGGATGTACTCGAGGATGGCGAAGCCGTGCCTGTCAAGGTATTCCTCCGGGACGAGGTATGCCGAGGTGGTGCCGTCAAAGGCATAGTAACGGCCGTCCGTGGGATTGATGCCGCCCACGACGGGCATATGACTGTTGTGCTCATCCTCACCATTAAGGATGACATCCTGTACGCGGATTGTTATCTTGTAGCGCTGAAAGAGCTTAATGAATTCTTTTTTCTTCATAAATTTGGTTTTAAAATTTATAGGTGCCTCTGTCTGGTCTCACGACCTGACAGATGGCGGTTGTTGTTTATTCTTTAGAGGTTTGTTTGCATGTTATGGTTTTACGAGGCTGTACAACAAGGTACTGCGGAGCATGTAATATGCGTTCCCTATCAACTGAGCCTTGATGGTTCCCCGCTGGATCCGCTTCCGGATTGCCCATACGGAGAGGCCGAGCAGACACGCGGCCTGACGTACATTGAGCAGCACATCCCCTGCCGGGTTCTGAACCTGGAACTCGGGCATTGTCAGCCTCGCCAGAGACATCGTCTTCCGACCGGTGCCTGAGTCAAGGCTACGGATATATTCCGGAACAGTGTTGTCGAGAAGCTTTCTGAACAGTCCGCGAAGTTCATCATCTGATAAGTGAGAAACAGGATCTGCAGTTTTAGTGGCTTCATTCATGTAATTCTCAGCAGGCGTAATGTCCTTACTGTCTTGATTGCCGGTGGAGTTAGCAGACCGGCCGGGGAAAAGGTTACCAAGTAAATGTGCATTCATCGCTCAGAGATTTTTTAAGGTTTGACGTACAACTGACGGTGAGCTGGTAGATCATCTTTCCTGGTGATGTGTCAGCCAGGACCTTGGTACGCGTATGGAGAAATACCTCTCCTGCGTTTCCAACCCCATGGTTGAACTTGTAGATTGACGACTGGGCAGAGTGCAGTTTCTCGTGCGTGTCGAAATAGCGCACGTAGCTCTTACCGATCTTCATGTTTCGCAGCCAACTTACATTGGTTGTAGATGCGATGTTCATCGTAATAATTTTTTTGGTTTATTAATGTATTATTATGCAACAGTAAAGCTATAGTTCTGTTGCGACGGCAATATTAGAAACATTTTCCGGATCCTTCAAACATTTTTCGCAAAAATTTCTTGAAATCGTAACAATTTATGCATTTTTGCTAAAAGTTGTATGAGATACATTTGATAATGATCAAATATTTGCTAATATTATAACAGTCCGATACTTCTGTCAGGGTTATCCTTACAAAGAGGAATATACAAAAATTCAATATTGGACTTATGTTATAATTATAACTGATTGATATTCAATATAATAATTGGTTTTTAAGAACACAATAAATGAACTTGTTTCAAAACTATAAATATACAAAATTTATGCAGTATTGCGCTTTTTCATACGATTCTGCTTACAGATCTCTATCCCAAGTTCCAAATTCGGCGTAAGTCCTTTATTTACAAGGGATATTTTGTATTTTTAGAAAGGAAATTCGGAACGGAAAACAACAATTATTCTAACTCTCAATTTCAATTTGTAAATAAAACAAATTTACATTTTCAAAACTGCTTTTTTGTATAATCTTGCATATTACTCGTTAGGAGCAATAAATGGTAGAAACTTTAGCAATTTTGAGGTAGCAGAGGTATAACTTCCAGATCATCCGGCACATAGATATTGCCTTTGAAAAGTTCTCCTGCCTCGGCGGCGTAACGTTCCCGGCGAAGAGCTAGATCTGTATCCTCTGTATGATAAAGGATGAGATTCTTGACGTGGAGGAACGCCGCGTTCCTGCTATGGCCCATCATCCGAATAATCCAAACGGCACCGGGGATATGATCGGTATGGGCATGGGAGACGAACACCGCATCAAGCTCATCCAGCCCAATCTCCGCTTTTTCGAGCTGACATAGGATGCCATTGCCGCCACCGCCGTCAACGAGCAGTGTCGTTTTCTGTGCGTGGAGGGTATAACAGGTGTTGTAGCAGTGTGTCGTCACGGCTTCCCCTGTCCCAAGCATGATGATTTTTTCGCTAGTCATCTTACATTACTCAAAGATGCCATTGCTCATTTCTTCATATAATTTATGAGGGTTTGTATTGATCCGGCCTTCTTACCGACCTTGACATATTGTTCGAAGACTGTAATATCCATATTCTTGAAATCTTCGATTTCCATTCGAATATCATCTTCGAGATAGGTCTCCACGTCCTTCTTGTAGCGCAGGTTCACGCCGGGAGAGTTTGCAATAAGGTCACAGAGAGCTTTTTCGGGAGAGGCCATAATAAAGGCATACTGCTTTTTGTTTATACTTGTCAGGCCAATAGGAAAAGCCTCACGGTTGATGAACATATAGTCAAACTGGCCAAATGGAGTATCGAACGACCTTGCATGTTTTACTGTCATCGACTGGGTAAGGTAAACAGCTTCGGGAATGAGACCGTAGTAGCGGAGTGCAGTTGACATAGAAACATAGGACGGCGCATAGAGTGCATTTGCGATAAGTTCGGTAGATATTACAGTTTCACTTATTTCTGGGTTCACCACATAAAGTCCTTTCTTGAGCCTGATGATCTTCTTTTCATGCTCAAGATTGCGGACCTTCTGGCGGGTCGCCTTTATGTCCGGATAGAGAGAAGCTATCGTTTCTGTACTGACCGGAATGTTTCCGAATTGCTCTATCTTTGTGATCATGTTGCAAAGATAGTAAAATTTTGAACAGCAAACTAATATTTTTATGTTTTTCTGTTCAAAAATTGTCTTTTCTAAGTTTGTAGCTGGTCCTTATCACCTATGAAGTCTCTCCATTACCATCCGTGTCAGCTTCCGTAGCTTCACGCCCCACCGCGGAGCAATGAGCAACCGAGAAGGACTTTCGCTGACAAAACGCTCGAAGGCGATGTCGTTTTTTTATCGGCACATCATCTTTATAGCAATCTCCACAAGTGGTATGGAGCATATTGACAGCACCGTTGTCATGAACGTTATCTCGGTCATCAGTCTTGAGTCACGCTCGTACTTCATGCAGAACATCGTACCGAAGGCAGCGACAGGCATGGCGATGACGGTAGTGTTGATATCGTTGACGAGCTCGTTGACATTACAAGCCTTGAAAATGAGATAGATACAGAGAGGAACGACGAAAAGACGGAGAGCTGTGGTCACGTATACTTTTCCGTGAGTGAGCATCTTCCGCATGCTGATGCCTGCCAGGGATGAACCGATTACAAGCAGTGAGCCGGGGACAGTGATATTGCCGACCATAGTGACGGGCTGGCTGATGGCTTGAGACACGTGAAAGCCGAAGACGACAATGATTGTTGCGACATAAGCCGCAAGCATCATCGGGCTCAAGAGCATCTTCCACTTGAAACTGCCGCGGGAATGTTCTCCTTTGACGAGCATGACACCGGCCGTGAAGATAAAGAAGGTATTGGGCATGTTGAGCAAGGCAGCATAGAAGATGGCCTGGGGGCCAAAGATACTTGCCACGATGGGGTAACCGATGAACCCGACATTGCCGAACATAATGCAGAAGCCTATCATCCCTTGCTCAAGCGTGTCTTTGCTGATCAGTTTCGGCACGGTGAAGGCTGCAAGGGTGAGAATAAAGTAGGTGGCAAAGCCGACTCCCAACAAAGGAAGTATGTACTTAGAGTCGGGAAGTTTGTCACCCATCACCGATGAGAGTATTAGCAACGGACAGCACACGTCAATGATGAGCGAAGAAAGTCGTTTATCAAAATCTCCGCCCATCAGTCCGAAGCGGCGGAGCACATATCCTAAAACTACGATGGCAAACAAAGTCACCATCACCTGTATATCCTGCATAACTATTTCAGATCTTGGACATCTACTCTGTATATGAGCGGTGTCATCACTTTCTTCTTTATGAACATTGTCATGTAAATGGGTAAATATAGGATTCTCCCCTTTACAGAAATATTGTCATTACAGAGCACATAGGCTTTCTGAATGTCATAATCAGCATTCTGCATGACGTTGGACAATGCATTGTGGCGCTCATAGTCTTTTCCGGACTTGACTTCTATCGGGACGACATGGCTGTCCTGCTCAATGACGAAATCCAATTCTCCCTGTTTCTTACTGTTGAAATAGTAAAGATCGTCAAAGCCATGGGCATACAGTTCCTGAGCAACATAGTTCTCGAACACCGATCCGAAATTTATGGTATTGTCTCCGGAGAGTATCTTCAGCTGAAGGCCATCGGCATACTGACTGGCCAACAACCCCACATCGTTCTGAAACAGCTTGAACAGATTACGCAGCCGGGAGAGCTTCAATGGTATTACGGGCTCCTCCACGTTATAGGTAGGAAGGGCCACTCCGGCATGCTTCAACCACAGGAAACTGCTCTCATAGCGGTTGAATTTGGCATTCTCGTTCAACTTCTTCAGTATAAACCTCTTGTTCTTGGCATTGAGTTCCGAAGGTATCAGGTCGAAGATGTCGTCAAGATAGAGTTTCTCTTGTGGATCATATTTGGAGATATCAACCTTGTAGAGTCTGATAATAGCCTGTTGCTCTGCCAATACGTCCTGAATATTATTGGTATCAAGATACTTCTGCACGGCAGCCGGCATTCCGCCAACGACAAGATAGAGCCTGAAGAGTTCCATCATCCGCTTGTGAACGACCTCATCGACAGCCTTGCGGCCTTCGAAGCTATCGCGCAGGCTGTCTATAATCCTTGATGAAACGCCTATGGCACTGGCGAATTCCTCAAAGTCAAGCGGGTACATTTTCCAGATATCCATATAACCGACAGGAGCTGATACAATATCTTTCAGCTCTACGCCAAGGAGAGAGCCGCTCAGGATATAACGGTAGCTTCCCTCATCAACAAGAAACTTTATGGCGGTCACCAGTTCCGGACACTCCTGTACTTCGTCAAAGAATATCAGCGTATCGTCCTTGATCAACTTCTGTGTTGTAAAGGCGCTTAGGCGCAGGAGGATTGAGTCACTGCCATCAGCTCCCCGGAAGATTGACTTTGCTTCCGGGGTCCTTATGAAGTTTATCTCAATAAAGCTCTTGAAATGGCTCTTACCAAACTCTCTGATAGTGAAAGTCTTTCCAACCTGACGGGCTCCGTCGATAAGCAGAGCCTTCTTCGTGCTTTTATAATAATGCTCGATACGTGGGGTTATCTTTCTTGAAATCATAGCTATTCCTCTTATCCATGGCAAAAATAAGCAATAATTTCCATTTTTCCAAGAAATTACAGAGAATATTTGCCGTTTTTCCAAGAATTAGCGTAGTGGACCTTCCGAGTAGACTGTACCAGCTCCTCGGAGTTGTACCAGCTCCTCAGAGTAGACACTAAAAATAATCTTTGATATTATTATTTTCTAAAAGTTTTCGAGGATACAAATGAGTTTATTCCACATTTTTTCGAGGATTAAAACGCACACATTTACTCAAGGATAACCTGTTGGTCCTGCGGTTTCAAGCACATGATATAATAGATGGGCAGATAGGTGATACCATCTTTAACTTCAACCTTCTGAGCATTTGACATAACGAAGGCCTCATGGATATTATACTCCTTTACGCTCAAGAAGTTATCCAAAGCGCTGTGGACCTTGTAATCTTTTCCAGACTTTATCTCTATTGGAAGAACGGATAAGTTGGCCATGTCATCGATGAGGTAATCCACCTCGCCATTCTTCTTGTTGTCATAGTAATAAAGTTGGAAGCCATGAGCCTTCAGTTCCTGGGCTACTACCGTTTCATACACAGAACCAAGATTAATGCTTGGAATGTCCTCCATGATAGCCTTAATGTTAGTTCCAAAGAAGATATTTGTCAGCAGGCCGACGTCATTCATATACAGTTTCAGCAGGTTCTTGCCGCTGTTCTCTATCAATGGGAAACTTGGCTTGCTGATGGCTTTCACCTCCAGAGTGATACCGGACGAGATAAGATAATCAAATTCCTCGGCATAATCTGACATTCTCTTGCCAACCTTATTTTCAATATCCTTGGCAACTACGCGCTTTTTCTTATTCTCAAGGTTGGACGGTACCATTTCATAGATACGTTGGATTTTCAGCCGACCATGGCTGTCCTCATATCTTGAAGCATCAACACCATAAAGATGATGGATGTCCTCCTGGATCTTTCTCACCTTAGTGATATTCTTAGTTGCTAGGAATTCATTTACAGCATCGGGCAATCCACCCACAAGAAGATACTTTCTGAAAAGATCCATCAGCTTGGCGTGTATGGGCTCCGGCATTGCCTTCCGCTGGGCATAATTCTTCTGCACAGTTTCCAAAACGAGATTCCCCATGCCGTTAGCTATTAAGAATTCCTCGAAATCAAGCGGGTACATGTGCTTGATCTCTATGCTGCCAAGAGGAATGGAGGATGTTGTCTTTAGTGTCACTCCAAGCAGCGATCCACTGGCAATGTAGGTAAACTTATCATCTTCCCGCAAGAACTTCAGTAAGGTGATGAGATGATCGTAGGCCTGTATCTCATCGAGGAAGACAAGTGTATTTTCCTTTTGCTGCATCTTATCCCCGGCAATGGAACTCAAAGCCAGATAGAAGTCATCTACCGTCTTGGCTTCCGCAAAGATCCTGTCACCGACCTTGTCTGTTTCCATATTCACCTCAATATAGTTGGGAAAAAGTTTCTTGCCTACTTCCCTTATTATATAGGACTTCCCTATTTGGCGTGCGCCATCCACGACAAGGATCTTGTCAGACCCTGACTGCAAGTGATTTGCGATATACGCTTCTATCTTTCTAAACAGCATATTTACACTTTTCCTTTAAAATTAGTACTGCAAAAATACACTTTTCCTATGATATAGACAAGTAAATATCACACTTTTCTTTATTCGTAAGCTGACATTCTATCACTATTTATCTTTATCCCGAGAAAATCTATTTTCAAAGCTTAGCGTGTTTTCCGGATGTAACGGGCGTTCAACGCTGAAAAGGCTGATGAATACTACACTCAGCGATGTTCAAGTGAGCCGAAAAGTCGAACAGCCGCAAACAAAAAGGCACGGATCCCAACATCCCGCTCAAATATCGAACAAGGCATTACGGGAAATTACTGTCCATTATCTTTATAAAATGTTATATATTAGACAATTATAAGTATTACAGTTATTACAAGGAAAATGGTGGGTAAGGGATAGCGAAAATATTTTTTTCAAGGTGGGAAACCAAAAATTGAGGTAGGAAACCACGTATTCGGAATCTTTTTGCTATCTTTGCAGCGTAAAGGTTGTATGGATACAACTTTTTCGGCAGCGTTGACCCCTGCCGGACTTTACGAGTCGGTCTTTCCATGGCAGGGAATCATTCATCTCCTTCAGCCATGTGATTCATGATAAAAACCCTACAAAATCCTCTAATTTACGGGGCAAGGAAAGGAAATCGCCATAGGCGGCGTTTGGTTTCCCATTTTCGCTTCTGGGAAACCAAAATTTACTTGAAGTAGGACATCAAGATTATGAAGATTTCTCGCCGGGAAACCGCATAAACACTAGGTTCCCGAAGGTTCGGCCAGTCGGACATAACAGGACTATCCGTCCTAACGCCCCCAAAGGTTGACCCCATGCGAGTCACAACGATAAGGATGTCAATCAATGGCATCCTTTTTGATAGAGAATGAGGTTCTTGACGTGGAGGGACGACGCATTCCTGCCGGCATCCAAGGCTGTGCTATGCCGCTTTTCATATGGCCTTAACTTCTCCCGATCCGCATAAAGACAGAACACCTCGTGCATCAGCCAGTCAGAACCAAGAACTATCTGTCTGTTTGCCTCATTGAACGGCTCATCACCGAGGAAAGAAACAGTCGTCCCACTGGGCATGATGGCATGAAAGCCGAACTGCTTTTCCTTCATGGAATGGATATCGAAGCATTGCAGATGAATGGCACCGACATCAAACTTCTCGCCATCCTCCAGAGTGCAGAAATCAACTGTATCCTTTAATCGGTCGATATTCGCTGCATTGAATGTAAGACTAATGATTGTCTTCAGCGTATGGATGACCTTGTCATTGCCGAAGACTCGGACACGATGGCCCTTGTTATTTCTATATCCCATCATCCGGATAATCCAAACGGCACCGAGGATATGATCAGTGTGGGCATGGGAGACGAACATGGCATCAAGCTCATCCAGCCCAACACCTGCTTTTTCAAGCTGACATAGGATGCCATTGCCGCCACCGCCGTCAACGAGCAGTGTCGTGTTCTGTGC
Organism: Prevotella sp. UBA2725; assembly: GCA_002353825.1. GTDB lineage: Bacteria > Bacteroidota > Bacteroidia > Bacteroidales > Bacteroidaceae > Prevotella. Next base: position 20,474 of record DEKJ01000051.1, read on the forward strand.
GTGGAGGGTAAAACAGGTGTTGTAGCAGTGTGTCGCCACGGCTTCCCCTGTCCCAAGCATGATGATTTTTTCGCCAGTCATCTTACATTACTCAAAGATGATCATCGTTGCAAGCTGAAGAAAATAATCATTCGACCATATGTCCATGTCTTTGGAGTTCTTAATAAATGGTGTAACATCAGATTTCACCTGATTGATATCTGCTGTAGAGAGTCTGTGCTGCAATTGCTCCATAAAACTCTCGCGGCTGATTCGTTCATTGTTGAACTGCAATGTTCTTTCCTGCAGATGATGGAAATCTAAGGGTACTCGATTTCTGACATACCACTCAAAGTCATACCAATCTCGTCCCTTAACACGGTTTTTCCATGCACGGTACACCAATGCATGCATTTTACCGGCGAAGAGGTCAGGAAGTGTAAAGCACCTGGTCATAAATGACTGTGGCAAAAGCAACAGCTTCTGCTCAGTCTTAAAGCCTAAGGGTGGCTGAGTATCTACCTCTATCTTGATCTTGATGGATTTCTCAGTCTGAAACGTTATGTCATATACATCCGTATTATCCTTTAGAAAGGCTGATTCTACTCTTCCGAAGTTCTTCTTGTCCTTCTTTTTTATCTCGACCTTTCTTCCTATCATGCCAAATTTGTCTATAATAGGCTGGAAATAGTTCGTAAAATCGAAGTTGCTGTCTGATTCCAACAAGGAGAAATCCATATCCTCACTGAAACGCTGCAAGCCGTGGAAAATCCTCAGGCATGTCCCGCCATAAAAAGCAGCGTGATTGAAGAATCCTCCATCTGACAGCCCTGCAAGGATAATCTGTTGATTAACTTCAAATATTGCGTTACGTCTCTGCTGTTCCGTCTCTATTGGGTAAGCGGAAAGCATCTGTTGAAAGATGTCGTTGCTCATTTCTTCATATAATTTATGAGGGTTTGTATTGATCCTGCCTTCTTTCCGACCTTGACATATTGTTCGAACACAGTAATATCCATATTCTTGAAATCGTTGATTTCCATCCGAATATCATCTTCGAGATAGGTCTCTACGTCCTTCTCGTACCGTAGGTTCACGCCGGGGGAGTTTGCGATAAGGTCACAGAGAGCTTTCTCGGGAGAAGCCATAATAAATGCATACTGCTTTTTGTTGATACTTGTCAGGCCAATGGGAAAAGCCTCACGATTGATAAACATATAGTCGAACTGGCCAAATGGAGTTTCGAACGACCTTGCATGTTTTACTGTCATCGACTGGGTAAGGTAAACAGCTTCGGGAATGAGACCATAGTAGCGGAGTGCAGTTGACATAGAGACATAGGACGGTGCATAGAGTGCATTTGCGATAAGTTCGGTAGATATTACAGTTTCACTTATTTCTGGGTTCACCACATAGAGTCCCTTCTTGAGCCTGATGATCTTCTTTTCATGCTCAAGATTGCGGACCTTCTGGCGGGTCGCCTTTATGTCTGGATACAGAGAAGCTATCGTTTCTGTACTGACCGGAATGTTTCCGAATTGCTCTATCTTTGTGATCATGTTGCAAAGATAGTGAAATTTTGAACAGCAAACTAATATTTTTATGTTTTTCTGTTCAAAAATTGTCTTTTCAGAGTTAGCAGCGGATCTTTACCACCTATGAAGTTTATCCATCACCATCCGTGTCACCTTCCGTAGCTTCAAGCCTCACCGCGGAGCAATGAGCAACCGGGAGGGACTCTCACTGACGAAACGCTCAAGGGCAATGTCGTTTTTTTATCGGCACATCATCTTTATAGCAATCTCCACAAGTGGTATGGAGCATATTGACAGCACCGTTGTCATGAACGTTATCTCGGTCATCAGTCTTGGGTCACGCTCATACTTCATGCAGAACATCGTACCGAAGGCAGCGACAAACGTGGCGGTGACTGTGACGTTGAGATCATTTAGGATTTCGTGAATTCATATCATAAACTTTGCCGTCCAAGTTCCTCAAGAATATCGAAGACTCGTGATACCTGTGAGTAGGCTATCCGGTCCTGGGGATTCTCAGCGGCCATTTTACTTAGAGTAGCCCCATTCTTTCTTGCATTCTCAAGGCTACCATGCTCAGTCAGATAGTTGTATAACCTTGTCTTGATAAAATACCGTTTGGTCTTTTCATAGCCTGGCATGTACTTTCTAAGTTCAGGAATGAGATCCTCATATGTCTCGTAGTGCTTCATCTGCAGAGAAGGAAGAAAATGGAGTAGAAACCAAAACTCCGTACATGGATTGATTTCGATAAACTCTATCGCCTGGTTATCTTTCTTCTTCTTAAAAGACTGGTATTTATGCATCTCTGCGGGAACATGATTCAGCCTGTCCATGTCAAGAAGGCAGATCACATAATCATACCCTTCGTTCAACTTGGCCTTTGATAACTTCAGCAGATGTTCAATATCCGAATGTGATGGGAATGCTGGTGAAAGCTTGGCAACACTCTTTCTCATTTCTCCACTTCATTAAGATCCAGATACTGACTACCCAAGAACGGCAGGTTTATCAACTTTCCCTGACGGTAGGCGTTATAGGGAGACATGGTCTTATGTAACCCCATGTTGGATAGACGCAGCAGATGTGTTTCCGCATCATTGTCTTTATCGGTAAACCAGACGGCATCACGGCGGATGAAATCCTCATTGAGTAGATTGATGTCATGAGTTGTAAATAGCAACTGAGATGTATTGCTGCTGTTGGCGAGAAACACACGGATAAAATATGAGAGCAATTCGTAGTGCATACTCGACTCCAGTTCGTCGATGGATACGAAACAAGAATTGAACAACAGTTTCTGCAGGATTGCTGCCATACCCAAGAAACGGATTGTACCCCGAGACTCATAGCTCTCAGACAACTCATAGGAATCTCCATGAGCCGAATGACCGAAGTAGAGGCGGCTGTCGTCACCGGTCGACCCGACCTTAATATTATTGATGTTAAAGTCAGAGACACGTAACATATAAAGGAGAAACTTCTTGAGTTTTCCATCCGTGTCTTTCTCCAGGAGCTTCCGGGTATAATCTGACAACGACTTATCCGGAGTCAACTCTTCGCCAAAGCCAAGCGAGAAGAAGTCATATACCTTGTTGAGCAGACTTCTCTCGACATTTGACTTTCCGAAAGCGGCCATTACCGTACAGTTATTAATGGTATTGCCCTCGATGATAGTCTGACCCTTAACGCTCAGTTTTGATTTATTGCTGAACGACACTACGGAAGCATCTGTCGCGGCATCATATTTCCGACTGTATAGCACAGTCGGCCGATTGGTCAAATAAGCATGTAATTGCTCATCATAGATTCTGACATTATCAAACTCTACCGATAGAATATAGCGGATGCCATCCAAATAAAATTCCATAGACATTCTGCAATGTCCGTCTCTGGAAGAGCTATCCAGCAGGAACGGCACCCAGCCAAGCGCTGAGTTCTTGTCATTAGGTACTATAACCATAAGGCTCCGAAAATAAGAAAGGGCCTTCAGAATATTACTTTTTCCGGAGGCATTGGAACCATAAACCATGCCGATTTTAAGAAGTCGGGTATCAGTACTGACCTCTTTCGTGTATTCTTCCTCCTTGAAATCGTCTCCCGAGGCCAGAAAACTCAGCTTCTGCTCAGAGCGAATGGAGAAAAAGTTGCTTACTCTAAACTCTGCTATCATAGATCAACCTACATTGTTTGATGCAAAGATAGAACAAAAATGCGGAATAAACAAATTTAATTAGATATTTCGTGAAATATTCACTAAATACATAATTAAAAGAGTTTCTAATCAGTTCCTTTAATCTTTAAGTTTAACGTCCATCTGCAGCCCGAGTGTATCGAGTACAGAAAGGAGTTTATCCAACGTTGGGTTTCCGGTACCACGTTCGATGGCTACCAAGGTATTTATTCCTATACCTGCAAGCTCAGAGAGGGTAAGCTGGTTGACTTTCAACGCATGTCTCCGTCTCTTGATGATTTCTCCTATCTCTTTCGAATTCACAATCTATTGTTATTTTGCCACAAAGATACGAATAAGATCTGTTACAAGCAGGAAAAATCACAATTAATTGTGAAAACAATATTCATTTCTTACCTGCTTGAACCGTTGAATTCCTCAGCGAAGGGCTTATAGTTGCCTACGCCTTTGGAGTTATGGTCCTCAATGATGGCAAAGGTTATGGCTTTATACTTGTCCTTGAACTCACTCTCCATCATAACCTCATGAAACAGTCTTGCCACGTGGCGGGGTGGACAGTGGAATGCGCCACAGCCCCACGCTCCAAGAACCAGAGCGTCATGACCATGCTGCAGTCCAATGCGAAACAGTGTACGCATTTTATTTTTGAAAGGTTCTATGAGTTCCCGAACGATTAGACCGTCTCTGTCGAGGGCAGGTCTGTTCAGAGCCGGTACTGCAATAAACGATACCTGATAAGGCTGTTCAAGCAAGTGATAAGCTGCTGCCTCGGTATCGCGGAAGACGGTAGCATTTGGGGTGTAGATACCGCCGAAGTTACGGTCCAATGGATATTGGTGTGCGGATCGCCGGATTCCATACTCCTCGGCATAGGGTGCAAACTGGTAGAGGGACAGGAAATAGTTGCTCCGCCTAAAGAGGTTCTCCTCCTGTGCACCGGAGCCTCCCGTCACGCCACCGCCCGGATTTCTCCGGCTGGCCATGTTGAGAACGGCAACAAGGTAGCCTTCGTCATTCAATTTCTTTGCGGCAACGAGGCAGTCCTCATTCACGACCCGTACCTCTGTGTGCCCGACTATTGTCGGTACATTAACATGGAACTCTTTGTTGTAGAACACGGTTCCCTGTTGCATCCGCTCACTGTCTTCTTGTGGCAGCATAATCCTCCTGCCATTGATCTCGTATCCGTTCTTGCGGACGATTTCAAGTGTTTGTCTGTATATCTCAATTCTTCTTTGTCTGTCCATAATATTCAATTTTGATTAATATTGTAAAAGAATTTGCCAGTTTTTATATCGTAAGTGACAGAATTCCACAGATTATCAAATTCTCGTTCGGTAATCATCTGTATTTTGAACTCACTCTTGAAATCTTCGATGGTCATATTGGTATCCAACCAGAATCCATAGTTTCTCTCATCCGGCATCTTGACAATAACCTTGCCATCTGCATCCAAGCCTATTTCCCGTCCAGAGACATTCAGGTCTTCATCATATTCTACATACCATTGGGCAACGTATGGGATTTTGTCTTCAAAATCGGGATTGGCGCAAACTTTTTTCCCGAACGACGACATGCATTTTCGCCAAAAAGATTTGTTAGTGGTGTGACGGAAAGAGTTGCACCCAAGGGGACTCCTCTTAAATTTAAAATAAATCTGACTCATCAATTCAATATTCTTGGTCCTTTAAAAAACAAGATAACCACTTCCACTTTTCGTGGGGCAACATTCAAGAGAGAAACAAGTCGTCAAGCGTGATTGTTGAGACGAAAGCATCCGAATATTCATTGCGTGCAGGAGGCTCCGTAGTGACTAAAGTCATATTGAAAGACTTCTTCGGGAAAGTTTCCTGCAGCACAGACTGGCGCCTCCGGATAACCTCTGAGTAAGCCTTCCCTACAATGAAGGGTGATTTTGTGAACTTCATCTCGCACACGTTTACCACATCGTCCGCCCGGTCTATGATCAAGTCTATCTGCATACCCTCATTATTCTTGTCTCCCTTTACTATATAGGATGACTCAACAGAGGAAACACCGGCTACCTGCAGCGCTGACTTGATCTGCCTGACATGCTGCATGCACACTTCCTCAAAGACGATACCACGCCACGAGGATATCTCCGATTCATTGAGGTGATGCTGCCAGTAGTCTTCTTCCTTAATATCCTTCCTTTCCTTGAAGTGAAGCCAGAACCAGCAAAAACAGTCAGACAGCCTGTAATACTGTCGGCCGCCATCAGTCCCGAATGGCTGATATCTGGTAATGAAATCACTGCCGGCAAGCGCCGTGAGCATTTTTGAGAACTGACCACCAGTAGGGATACCTGTAGCCTTGGATATCTCTTCTCTTGTAAAGCCGGAATGGCGCTTGTCCAGGAAGCGGACGATCTTCATGCAATCCTCGGCATTGGCGAAGACAGAGTTGAAGAGTCGCTTAAACTCATCCCCTAATTTTGCCTTTCTGCTGAAGAACAGGGCATCAATATTCTGAGCAAGGCTGAAGTCGGGCTGGAAATAATCAAGATAGTACGGAATACCACCAAGCACCATATAAGCCTGAACAATGTTGTAGCGTGACATCCGGATATTTCTGCTTTGGAAAAATTCCTCGCATTCATGCAAGGAGAATGGCGCGAGCTTCATCTCACAGGTCAGTCTTCCGTACAAGCCTCCCTTGTTATTGATGATATTGTCCAGCATCCATGACGTGGCTGATCCACAAACGACAAGGCAGATGTTGTGCTGCATGTTGCACCAGCCATTCCAGAAAGCTTCCAGAGCGACAAGGAACCCGGAGCGTGGCGTATCCATCCATGGCAGTTCATCAATGAACACGACCTGCCTTGTGCCATTCTCCTGACGCTCAAGGAACTGCTCAAGCAGAAAGAAAGCCTCCATCCAGGATGTGGGTTGTTTCACGCCATCCATGCCATTGCGGATGAGGGAAAAGTAAAAGTTCTGAAGCTGGTCCTTAAGCGATGACTTCCGGCTCCTGTCATAAGGGGACAGACCGGTATGATGGAAGACCATGCACTCACGAAACACCTCATTGATCAAGAATGTCTTTCCCACACGGCGGCGGCCATAGACAGCAATGAATTCTGCATGTCCGCTTTCTAAATGCCGCCTAAGCTCTGCTATTTCCCTTTTTCTTCCGATAATTGTTTCCATTGTTCCTTTTCTGTTTTCCGCAAAGTTACGAAATACATTTTGAAAGCGCAAATCAAGAATGTTAAAATTCGGATAAAATCGAGTTTATTTATCCAGCTTACTGATATTTTTATCAGTATGGATAAATATGATAAATTTTTAGGCAGAAATTATAGTTGTGTTGTACTCATATGTAACAGCTCCATCTTATCGAGCATCAGCATAGCCACATGTTGAGAATAACGCAGCCACTCTTTGTTTTCTTGACGGTATATAGCCTTCTCACGCCATCTGGAAGGAGTAGCGGACTGATATCTCTTCAGATTTATAATAATGTTCGTCATAGGTTATTCAATGAGCATTCTTATTGACCGTCATCCTATTTTCCCAGTTCGTAGCTCATGCTCCAAGAAAGAGTAAACATACCTTGGACTTTGATAATACAGGCTACAGGCAAAATCATGGCCACGGTTGATGCGACGCAAGGTCTCATCGTTGCAACTTTCTACGCCATATTCTACAAGAACGAAAGTACGATGAGACAATTCCTCCAGGTAATCCAGTATCTCACCGTTGACGCAATCGGGACGGGTACCGATGACTATACCAACAACATCATCCACGCTTAATGCCTCTTCATAGAGCGTCTTCAGTCTGGTAAGTGGCGCATAGGTATTGGAATAGGCCTGAAAGTAAGCGAGGTATTTCATGCCTGGCTTTCCCCGATTGAAGAAACGCTTGCCGTCGTCAAGCTGAGCAGTTACGCTTTTGCTTCGGTCACAGTAAGATGTATTGAATGCCTCATTGTTACAGAATGTGCAGCCACCCGAAGATAGTTTTCCGTCACGGTTAGGGCAAGAGAATCCCGCATCGACTGCAAGTTTCTGCACCCGACACCCCGTCTTTTGTCTGATCCATGTTCCGAATTCAAGCATAAATTTTCCTTTAATAAACACCAATCGTTTCTGTACCAAACTGTGGAACTGTCAGTTCCAAAGCGTGGAACTGTCTGTACCAAAGCGTGGAACTGCCTGTACCAAATGCGGAATTACTCTTCTTTGTGTAGATGAATAACCTCCAGGTCATCCGGAACAAAGATCTTTCCCTTGAAGCATTCTTCCGCTTCAGCCGTATAACGTTGCTTGCGGTGGGCAAGATCCGTATCCTCCGTGTGATAAAGAATGAGATTCCTGACGTGGAGAGAAGCTGCGTCTCTACCGGCATCCAAAGCCGTAGAGTGTTTCTTCTCATAAGGTTTGAACTTCTCCCGATCCGCATAAAGACAGAAAGCCTCATGCATCAGCCAGTCAGAGCCCTCTACAATCTTCCGGTTTGCCTCGTTGAACGGTTCATCACCAAGGAAGGACACGGTTGTGCCACTGGGCAAGACGGCATGGAAGCCATACTGCTTCTCTTTAGTAGAGTGAATGTCAAAACATTGCAGATGAATATCTCCAACGTTAAATTCTTCCCCATCCTCCAAGGTATAGAAATCAATCGTATCTTTTAGTCGGGCGATATTCGCAGCATTAAAAGTAAGATTGATGATTGTCTTCAGTGTATAGATCACTTTGTCGTTGCCGAATACTCGGAAGCGATGGGTGTCGTTTCTTCTATGGCCCATCATCCGAATGACCCACACGGCACCGAGGATATGATCGGTGTGGGCATGAGAAACGAACATCGCGTTGAGTTCTTCCAACGCAATGCCTGCCTTCCCAAGTTGACAGAGAATGCCGTTACCACCACCGCCATCAATAAGCAGTGTCGTGTCACCGGCATGAAGGGCGAAGCAGGTGTTGTAGCAGTGTGTCGTCACTGCCTCACCTGTTCCAAGCATCGTTATTCTTTCACTGTCCATGTCGCTTTCCTTATATTATCATCCATCGTGTTTTTACTCTCCAAATCGAGCAGATATTTCTTTGCTTCAAGTCCTCCTGCATAACCCGTGAGTTTGCCATTAGCACCCACGACACGGTGACAAGGAGCGAAGATGACGATGGGGTTACAGCCATCGGCATGTCCTACGGCTCTCACGGCCCGCTCGTTGCCCATCTCTTTAGCCATCCACGCATAAGTTCGTATCTCTCCATAAGGCACACGAAGCAGAGTCTTCCATACTTTTTTCTGGAAAGGAGTGCCGACGAACAACAACGGAAGGTCGAATGACTTTCGATGACCATGGAAATACTCGTCCAACTCGCTGGCAGCCTTGCGGGTAACAGCTGAAGACTCGACCTTCATCTTTGCTTTCAGTGCACGCTGCAGTCGCAGGTCTGTTCGGTTGTGCTGCTTTGAATTCAGCCAGTCGCATAAACACAACTGGTCACCGAACGAACCGAGAATCAAGTCGCCGCAAGGCGAGTGATACGTTTCTGTGAAAATAATGGGATTTTCCATATTGGGATCTTGTTTAGAGTATTACTTCGCCCTGTCCGCCGGCAATCTTCCAGAGGTAGAGGCTGGCTACGGAGCCATAAGGAGCATAGCGTTTCCGATAACGCTCGAATCGCTCTTTCGTCATCTCCTTATGATGATACAACCACTTCATGCCACGGATGATAGCGAGGTCTTTATAGCTCACAATGTTTGGTCGCTGCATGGAGAAGATCATCAGCATCTCTGCCGTCCAGGTGCCGACACCATCGAGCTTGGAGAGTTCCGTACAGACCTCCTCATCAGTCATGCTGTAGAGCGAATCGATATTAAACTCGCCCGTTATGATTTTCCGTGCCGTCGACTTGATGTATCCGGCTTTTTTGAACGTCATACCGTATTTCTGTAAGTCTTCCAAAGACATTGCATCGATGGCTTGTGGAGTGATAGCTCCGATACCCACATTCATGCGTTGCCAGATGGTCTCATGAGCTTTCGTGGAGATCTGCTGACCAATGATGGAGTGGACCAAGGCAGCATAGAGATCGGGGATGACACGGCGGTAGATATGTCCGGTCTGCTCGATGACAGCCCCAAGTCGCTTGTCGCGCGACTTGAGATAGTCAACCTCTTTCTGTCCGTAGATGAAATAGTCTGACATTATTCAAGAGTTACATTATTTGAGAGTTACATTGTTTACTTGAAGAACTCGTTGGAGTCAGCAGGAGCCTCATCACGGTCTGTCATCGTGTAGCAGCGCGTCGGGGTGACGACAGTGAGGGTGAATGCCTCAAAGTCGTTCTGACGTCCATGCTTCTGAGCCATACGATGAGCCATGTTGTTTCGCCAGGCTTTGATGCTCTCCTCGTCTTTCCACATGCTCTTGCTGAGGAGCTTGTTGGGGTTGGCGATACTCTTGAAACGCTCGGCACCAAGAAAACCATCGGCCTTTGCCAACTCGTTCTTCAACTCGGCAGCTTTCTGCAGATAGTCAGCAGCCATACCCTCCTTCATTGTGATTTCAAACAATACGATTACCATAATATGAATGTTTAATGATAAATTACTAATTCTGTTTCATCTTTGGCAGGAATACTGCGATGATGCCGATGAGTGGCAGCAGCGTACTGATCTCGAAGACGAACTGGATGCTCGTAGCATCAGCCACCCAGCCGAAGAGGGCACTGCCAAGACCAGCTACGCCAAAAGAGAGTCCATAGAACAATCCGGCCACAATACCTGTATGTCTCGGCATCAAATCGGTGGCATACACCAAAATGGCAGAGAAGGCCGAGGCGATGATGAGACCAATGAGGATGGATAGTACGATGACCATCCACAGTTGGGGGACATAAGGCAGCATGATTGTGAAAGGAGCAGCCCCGAAGATGGAGAACCAGATGACGTATTTACGGCCGTATTTGTCGCCTAACATTCCTCCGACGATTGTACCTACTGCTTCCGCTGCCAGGAAGACGAACAGACAGATCTGGGCACTGGCCACCGAGAGGCCGAACTTATCAATCAGGAAGAACGTATAATAGCTCGTCATGCTCGAAGTATAGAAGTTCTTCGAGAACATGAGGATAAAGAGCACGGTCACAAAGAAAAGAATCTTCCCTTTGCTATAGGGCACGGCCGTGGTCCAATGCACCTCATTCGCGCTCCGATACGTCTTCAAGGCATTGACATGCCATTTTCCAATATAATAAAGGAGTACGGCAGCTAACAGGGCAAACACTCCGAACCAGCGGACGGCCGGAAGGCCGTGAGGCAAAATGATGATGGCAGCCAACAAGGGACCAATGGCATAGCCCCCGTTGCCACCTACCTGAAAGATACTCTGTGCCAAACCTTTCTTGCCTCCGGAGGCTATCTGCGAAACTTGTGAGGCTTGCGGATGGAAGATCGATGAACCACAGCCGAAGAGAGCAATGGCTATTAGTATCTCTGGAAACGTCTTCGCGACAGAGAGCAGGAAAATACCTGTCAGCGTGAACAACATGCCCACGGACAACTGCCAGGAATGATGATGCTTGTCGGCATACATTCCCACGAGAGGCTGAATAATGGACGAAGTAATCTGCAGGTCGAGCGTGATAAGGCCGATCTGGGCAAATGTCAGATTAAACTCCGACTTCAGCATCGGGTAGATGCTCGGCAACATCGACTGGATGGTGTCGTTGAGTAAGTGACACAGGCAGGCAATGAACAAGACATTGTAGGCCGTATGACCTGCTGCCTTCGAAATCTGCTGTTTGTCTAATGCTATTGATATTGCTTTCATATTTTCTTTGTACTAAACGATTCTATTCCGTCCAAACAGCATGAAGGAGCACATCCATAGCCGTGCGTGTCTCTTCCTTATTTCCGTTTTCGATAGCTTCGTACAAATCCTCATGCTTCTGCTGAGAATCTCTCATACGAGAAGTATCATCATAGAGAGGACCGAAGAAGCGGGGCCAAGATGCGGCCAAGGTCTTATACAATGTAGAGATGAGTTCATTATGGGTTGCAGAAGCCACGGCCAAATGAAATCTTGCGTCCGCCTCAAGACAGTCGTCCAAACGATTCTCTTCTGCCGCTGCTTTCCGCTCATCAAGCATCAGCCGCATAGTCTTTAGGTCTTCATCCGTCCTCCGTTCTGCAGCAAGCATGACGATAGAACTCTCCAGGATATTCCGTACCTCGCGAAAGTCTTTGATCTTTGCCTGTTCAAGACGCTGCTCCCAAGGTACGGCTGGACCCAGCGTATTGGCCACGAAGGTGCCGCGTCCTTGCTGGACATCGAGCAGACCACGATTGACGAGCATCTTTACTGCCTCGCGAATCGTGGAGCGCCCTACCCCGAACATCTGCATCAGTTCGGGCTCAATGGGGAGCTTCTCTCCCCTTTTCATCTTTCCTTTTTCTATCTGTGTCTGAATCTGGTCAGCGACCTCATCAGCCAAGGATCTCTTCTGTATTGTCTTTACCTTTCTCATGTCGTGCGTAAATAAACATATCATCTGATGAATTACGACGGCAAAGGTAAAGCTTTTGTTTTATACGTAATTCATCTGATGATATGATTTAATAATAATTAATACAGAAGAGCAAACGCAACATATAATGCGCTGAGCCGGATGTATCACAGAGATACAAAACTATCTATTTCAGAGACTCCTAAAGATTATCGGGAGATGATGAATGGCAAAGTACATTCGGGAGAATAATCGGTAAATATAGGAAGAACGTTTGGTTGTCTCAGAATATGTTCCTAATTTTACCGCCGAAAATAATGGATGTATAGTTATGGAACAGGAGAAAGAACTGAAAAACTACGCCATGGGCGAGAATCCGAAGAGTGGGCTGGAGCTGCGATTGCAGTTCATGCCCCGCTTCTTCCTTGTCCATCCTCACGGACCTATGGTCAGTCATACGCACGACTACTATCAGATCATCTGGTTTCAGAGTGGGCATGGCGTCCATCGTGTAGATTTCAAGGATTATCCGGTGACGGATAACACCTTGTTCTTTCTCTCTCCTGGCCAGGTGCATTCCTTCGACGAGAAGACGGATTATCGGGGTGTTATCATCCAGTTTAATGCCTCTTTCATGGCTGATGAGCGTTCAAACGAGAACGTGTTCATGAAATATAACCTCTTCAATGCTTTTGATGCTTCGCCCTATCGGCGGATTACCTCGGAGGAGGCGCAAAGGTTAGAGGCGATCGTCAACGAGATGAACCGTGAATATTCTCTCGTTGGAGCTTTCGCTCATCGCGATTACATGCAGTACCTTTTAAGGATCTTCCTGATCCGTGTGCAGCGTGCTGGAGAGTGCGGCCAAACGGGACAACTCTATATTACAAGTCAGGCCAACCGAGTCTTCATTCGCTTTCGTCAGCTTGTGGAGACACATTTCCGAACGATGCACACGGTGGCGGAATATGCTGATATTCTGTGTATCTCTCCGCGTGCCTTGTCTGAATATGTCAGGCAGAGCTCAACGCTGACACCATTGAAGATCATCAACAACCGCATCGCGCTCGAAGCGAAACGTCTCCTCAAATATTCTGATATGAAAGTGAAGGAGATTTGTGCGGAGCTCGGTTTTGAGGACACATCCAACTTTGCCAAGTTCTTCCGACGTGAGACGGGCATGATGCCCACTGATTTCAAGAACTCTAAACAAATAGAAAATACATATCAAGAAATGAGAAAGATTGCTATTCCAACAAGTGAAGGATGCCTTTGGCCGCATTTCGGCAAGGCTCCTCAGGTGACTTTCGTCACCGTAGAAAATAACCATGTGACAAACAAAGAAGTGCTTGACGCTCCCGAGCATGCTCATGGTGCAATGGTCCGCTTCATTCAAGAGCATGGTGCTACAGAGGTACTCTGCGGTGGTCTCGGCGTAGGAGCCGTCAACATGCTCAAGACGGTAGGTATCGAGTTGCATGCCGGTGCTCCAGCCATTGCCATCGATGATGTCGTCAAGCAGTATCTCGACGGCACCATAGAATATGGTGACAGCAGTTGCCACCATGATGCCTGCGAGAAGTAATGCTAAGCTGCCGCCAACGTCTCGAAGAAGAAACGCACCCATTTCTCATAAGTTCCGGAAATCTCAACTGATGCCATACCAGAGAAATACCGGAACTGCTGCAGGTGCAAGACCCGCGAGAGGTTGACGGTGGCTGCCCCATGCGTCCAGTAATCTTATAGTATCCGCTTCGCGGATCAGTGTATCTTTTCATATTTATTCCTTTTGCACATAACGAAACAATTTCCATGCCAAAATAAGGCTCGGAAGTTAATGATGACTATATGAGATGTTTATAAAAATATGGGGGAATAGAAAGAAAATTGCGTTTTTGTTAATATATATAGCTAAATAGTTGTAACTTTGCACCAATTTACAATAAAAGGTAATAGATTGTTATAATTCAGAAGCGCTATGGTAAAAGCTTTAGTATCGTTTTCAGGATGGCTCGCCAAGCATGCAACCGTCTTTGTTATTGGTATTGCATTGTTCACTTTCTTCTTTCCTCACATCTTCGACTGGGTGCGTGGCAACATTCAGACGGTCATTCTGGGAATCATCATGCTAACGATGGGTCTGACCCTTACCACTGACGACTTCCGCATCCTCGCGCGTCGTCCTTGGGATATCTTCATCGGTGCCTGTGCTCAGTTTATCATCATGCCGGGCGTAGCCTTTACGCTTGTTCATGTCTTCCATCTTGAGCCAGCCCTTGCCTTGGGCATTTTGCTCGTGGGCTGTTGCCCTGGTGGCGTATCAAGCAATGTCATGTCTTATCTGTGTCATGGCGATGTTGCCTTCTCCGTGGGTATGTCGTGTGCCTCTACGCTCGTTGCTCCGGTGATGACTCCATTGCTGATGCAGTTTCTCGGTGGACAGATCATCCATATCGATACAGTGGGCATGTTCACGAACATCATCATCGTCACTATCATCCCCGTTGCTTTTGGCTGCTTCTTGAACTATACGTTCAGCAAACGCAGTTTCTTCCCCACCCTTCAAGGCTTGATGCCCGGTACGAGTGTGGTATGCCTCGCTATCATTGTCGGCGGAGTGATCTCTACGGTTCACGATGATCTCGTGGCTCGTGGCTTCATCCTGTTCATCTGGACCTTTGCCGTTGTGTTCTGCCACAACTCTTTGGGCTATCTCCTCGGCTGGTTCGCCGGTCGTCTTGCAGGATTCAATGTTGCCAAGAAACGCACGATCTCCATTGAGGTAGGTATGCAGAATGCAGGTCTCGCAACGGTTTTGGCTTCCAACTTCTTTGCCTCCCAGCCTTTGGCAGTACTGCCTTGCGCCATCAGTTGCGCCTGGCACAGTATCTCCGGAACGATCCTTGCCGGTCTCTATCTGCGTTGGGATCTCCGTCATTCGGAGGCTGCAACGGCTAAAAGCGATCCTGAGGCTGCAACAGCTCAAAACGATCCGGAACCAGTCGTGGCAACAGAGCCCGTGGTAGTTGAAGATCAATCAAAGATGTAAGTAAGAGAATCTAAGCTGTCAGTTTAAGAATACTTTTCTGAATGAGAGTGCGTTGTTTGCGTACTCTCATTCTTTTTTTTACCTTTGCAATTGATTTTTCACGGTTCTTCATTTTTTAACAATTCAAAGGTTAACATTTCGAATGTGTTGAGTGTATTAATATAAAAACGATGGACAAACGGCAGGTAGAACATCTTTTCCGACAGTGCTACAAAAGCATGTACGCCACGGCCTACGGCTTGCTCTACGACGAGCAGGAAGCGAAGGATGTGGTGAGTAGCATCTTTGTCGATCTGTTAGGTAAGGACCTCCTGCTTAAGGACGAGACGTGTGAACAGTACCTATTAACAGTCACACGTCATCGTTGCTTGAACATCATTCGCGGCAAGAGCAACCGGCAGCGGATAGCCCGTCTATATGCCATGGATTTTCGGGAAAAAGAAGACAATATGGAGGACGAGAAGCTTAATCTGTTATCCGATTTTGCCAGGACTCATCTGACCAAAGAGGAACAAACTATTTTCTCACTCCGTTTCATAGATGGCTTGCCGTATAAGGATATTTGTTCAAAGCTTGACATCAGTCGCATTGCTGTGTGGAAACACATCAGGCACATCGTGGATATATTAAAATCTCAATTCGCCGTATGAAAGAGGACATACTAAACACATTCCTTGATGCACAGGAACACCCTGAGAACTATTCGGAAGAAGAACTGAAGGAGATCATGCAGGAGGGTAAACCGCTTGCAGACCTAAAGCATGCCATCATGGAGGAGAAAGCGAAGAAGCAGAATATCGATGTCAACGCAGAATGGGATGCGTTCTCAAAGGCTTATCTACAGTCTTCCGCTACTCATTCAGCCCGTACAGTATCTCTGCGATGGCTTCGCATAGTAGCTATGTTTGTCGGCGTTATCTTCCTTGCAGGGGCAGCGTTTGCTGCTATTGTCAGTTTTGGAGTCATCAAGAATCCATTTAAGAATGAAGTTGCCGTTACTGATACGGTCCAATCTAAGAAACCAATGGCTACTACAACAAACAAGACAATAGCCGTAAAAGATACCATCCAGAAGAAGCAGGAGCCAATGGTTAAAACTTTTGACGATGTAAACCTTGAGATGATACTTACAGAGATGGGTAAATATTATGGCGCGAGGGTTTCTTTCAAGAATGAAGGAGCCAAGAACATCCGTCTCTACTTTGAATGGGACCAGCAGAAGAGTCTTGATGATAACATCACGATGCTCAATAGTTTTCAGCAGATAACGATTAGTCGGGACAACAATACGATTGTCGTAGAATAATCGTTAGAGAACCATGAGTAATCAAGATGAGTAACAAGATGAGAATAATTATGAGAAAGATATTTTTACTTCTTCTGCTTCTGTTCAATGTAGGGATCATTACTGCGCAGCGAATAACAGCCAACTTCAAGAATGTATCCATGCCCGAAGCCTTGAAGCAGATTAACCGATTGTCAAGTCGATATGCGATCAACTTCATCTTCAATGACCTTGAGGACTTCCGCGTCACAACAAGCGTCAATCGTCAGACGGTGCCTGATGCTCTGCGACAGATTATCGGTTTTTATCCGATTTCGGCAACCATCGTAAACGACAGTACGATTTCTGTTGAATGTAACCAAAAATCACAGACAAGATACAAAGGCCGTGTCGTTGATGAAGAGGGTAACCCTATAGAATTTGCGAACATTTCGCTCCTTTCTCCTGCCGACTCCGCCTTCCTTACCGGAGGCGTGAGCAACGAGAGTGGTTACTTTACGATTCCCTGTGAGCGTAAAAGTGTCATCGTGCGCCTCAGCTATGTAGGCTTCAAGACTTTGGAGAAAGAGGTGTCTTCTGTGAGTATCGGCACCGTGCGTCTCCATGCTGACCACATTGCGCTGAAGGGCGTGACCGTGAATGGGCACCGGCCCCAATACAAAATGACGGATGAAGGATTGCAGACCAATGTAGCCGGCACCGTTCTCAGTAAGGCAGGCACAGCGGAGGATGTATTGAAACATGTCCCCAGTGTCATTCATAAGAATGACGGTTGGCAGGTTTTCGGGCGTGGTGAAGCCCTGATTTATCTCAACGGCAAGCAGTTGCAAGATCTCTCAGAGCTTGACCGACTGAGCTCTGATCAAGTGAAGAGTGTGGAGGTCATCAGCAATCCGGGTGCCAAATACAACGCATCGGTGAAAGCTGTTATCAAAGTGAGAACGTTGAAGGCTAAGGGTGACGGATTGAGTGTTAATGCGCGGTCATACTACAGGTTCGACAGTCGTAACAACGTAGGTGAATACATGAAGGTAGGCTACCGTCATAATGGTTTGAATCTTGAAGGCGCCTATGAGTATAAAAGATATCATGGATATCAACATGCTCCAGGTGAACTTGTGGAGAAAGCTGATACACTATGGGACCTAAATATTCTAACAAATACATTAAGTGTATATGAGCAACATTGGGCGCAAGGACGCATCAGCTACGATTTCGGCAAGAATCAATCAATAGGAGCAAAATATTCTATATCAGTAACGCCCTATGAAAAAATTGGAGGCGATTTTTCAAGTGTGGTGACAGCCAATAGTGTGTTATATGATAAAATCTATCAAGAAGGTCCAGAATACGGACATAGCAAGCCTACACACCGGTTCAACATCTATTATGATGGACAGATCGGAAAGACGACCATTGACTTTAACACGGACCTATTCCGTAGCCACAATATCTTCAATGAATTCTACAATGAGACCAGTCAGGAATATGAGTCAAGGCAATTTACGACTGTTTCCAAGTCGAAAAGTACGATGGCCGCATCCAAGCTTGAACTGACAACTCCTTTGCTCGAAGGCAGTCTTGATTATGGCATAGAGTATATTCATACCAACAGAAAACAGCTTTACCGGTCATCGGATGTCAGTGCCGTGGGGAATTCCAACAGTGAGATAACAGAACAAACGGTCGCACCGTTTGCAGAGTACAAACACAGCTTGTGGAAAGGCTCAATGACAGCCGGACTGAGATATGAGTATGTTGACTTCAACTATCATGAGAATGGCATCTATAAGCCGGAACAGAGCCGTACGTTCAGCAATCTGTTCCCATCAGTGAGCTATTCGGCTCAAATTGGAAAAACTAACTGGCAGTTAGCATACAGTGCTAAGACTCAGCGGCCTACCTATAGTCAGTTAAGCAGTGATGTGTCTTATGCCAATCGTTTCCTGCATCAGTCAGGCAATCCGCTTCTCCGTCATGAGACAGACCATTCTTGGTCGTTGTCCGGTGTATGGAAGTTTATGCAGCTATCGGCTCAATATACCGATAAACGTAACGCGATCATCTATTGGATGGATCAGGACCCGGACAACGAATCAGTCAATACGATAGTTTATAAGAATCAGCATAGCCTGAAAGAGTTGACGATGATGGTCAGTGCAGCACCTACTATCGGATTCTGGTCGCCCCAACTGTCTGCAGCGATTGTGAAACCCTGGTTGTCATTGGATACATCGTTTGGACGGATAAAGTTTAATAAGCCGATAACTTTTGTCAGTTTTGATAATACCTTTTCTCTTCCAAGCGATATCACAGTCAATTTACAGTATGGCTTTATGAGCAAGGGCAATTCTAAGAATGCGTATGTTTTTCGGAACCAGCATGTGTTGGATGTATCAGTGTCCAAATGCTTTTTCCACAATGCACTCTCAGTTCAATTGAAAGGTAATGACCTTTTCTATCAAAATCACAACGGTGGTGAGATCTACACAGATAAGACAAAACTCTGGCAAGACGATCTATATAATTCGCGTAGCCTTGAAGTCCGCGTGCGCTATAACTTCAATGTCGGGCGCGATAAGTACAAAGGAAAGGGTGCCGGTCAGGAAGAAATCAATCGACTGTAAAGGAATTGCGATTTAACTGCAATGGACAGACGATAGTACTTAAATCACATTGCGATTTAAGTACTATCGTCATGCGATTCAAGTGAAATGGTGATGGCTGATAATTGATATTGTTTTTTATTGTTAAATGTTGTCCTAACCCTTTGAGAATAAAAGAAAAAGTGGTAATTTTGAAACCGATGTTAGCGCACACAGTTCAAAGCCTAAAAAGATAAAGATATGAGGAAAATAGCTCTTTTGTCCGCTCTCTGTTTCTGCTGCTCCTTGTTGTCTTTTGCAGACAATGCGGTGAAGCAAGTAGTGCAGATAGACGGACAGACCCAGACAGAAGAGGTGGAAAGCCTAACTTTCAATGGAGACGAGGTCACCATAACATTTCGTGACGGTCAATCGACGGTTGCCAAGCTCGACAGTGTGACAATCTCGTTCACAGGTACGACGACAATCAAGAAGGTCGTTGAGGACAAGTCGCAGAAGAGTGAGGCTTATTACACCCTCAGCGGAATCAAGACGAAGCCTGTCAGCAAAGGTGTCTACATTCATAACGGAAAGAAAATTGTCAAGACAAAATAACTCTTTTGATCATTGATTATGAAGAAATACATACTTTTATTCTTTTTCTTGGTTGTTGCCGTCTCTTTGCAGGCGGCTACCAGCGCTTCTGTAACGCGCAACAGCAGTGTCAATCAACTGTGCATTACGCTTCAGGATGGCTCGGTGTACTATTATAACACCAGTGCTATTCAAAAAGTGAATATCAGTAACGACAATACAACGGTGACGATTGCTTATCAGAACAGTGATGGTTCGACTGTGAACGATGAGTTGAAGAACGTGGCGCGGATCAAGGGTCTGCAAGCAACTGCTGCTAATGAAGGGAAGGGAACCTTTGCCAATGCTACTGGCAAGGTGGAGATTCTTGATGCCCGTGGCTGGCGCGAGAGCGCTTACGTCACTTGGAAACCTTTTGATGGTGCCACGAGCTATCGGGTTCAGGTCAAAGGCGAGAATATTGCTGATTATACCACCATCGACCAGCAACTCGTGCGCAACTATGGTACTTATGGCCGTGCGGATGTCGTAGGACTGAAAGCCGGGACATACAGCCTGCGGGTCATTCCCGTGAAGGATGGCGTGGAAGAGACGGACGCTGCCAATGAGGCTACAGCGCTGACGGTGAAAGCTTATCCGCGTCAGGATTTCGCTCACTTCAAATATGCCAACGGTATCGGCGCTTACAACAACGACGGTACGTTGAAGGACGGTGCTCGCGTGCTTTATGTCACAAAAGACAATGCCAAGACGATAACCTGCGAGGTTGTATATGATAAGAAGGGTAAGAAACAGACGTTTACGGGAATCCAAAATATTCTTTATGCCTATCAAAAAGGAACGGACTCGACAGCCCTTGCTGTGCGCTTCATCGGTATGATTCCGAAGGACAGTCTTGATGAGACGCTCTCCAATGAAGGCTTGCAGATCAAGGGTAAGAGTGCTTATAACACGCTAAACATCACGTTGGAAGGCATTGGTGACGATGCTACAGCATGGGGCTTCGGTTTCCTTGTGAGAAATGCTTCGAGCGTGGAGTTCCGCAACTTTGCCATCATGCTCAATCCCGACGACTGTATCTCGATCGATACGAAGAACTCGCACATATGGGTACATCACATGGATTTCTTCTATGGCAATGCAGGAAGTGACAAGGACCAGGCAAAAGGTGACGGCACTGTGGACCTGAAGGGCAACAGTCAGTATGTCACGATCAGCTACAACCGTTTCTGGGATACAGGCAAAAGCTCGCTCTGCGGCATGAAGGGTGAGACGGGGCCAAACTGGATCGATTATGACCACAACTGGTTCGACCATAGCGACTCGCGCCATCCGCGTATCCGTACGATGAGTGTACATGTGTGGAACAACTATTATGATGGTGTGGCGAAGTATGGTGTCGGTGTAACAACGGGTGGCTGTGCCTTCGTGGATCGCAACTATTTCCGTAACATCAAATATCCGATGCTCGATTCCAAGCAGGGCACGGATGCCAAAGGTGAAGGTACATTCAGCGGTGAGAACGGTGGAATGATCAAGAGCTATGGCAATGTCTTTGCCGAGAAGAGTTCCAAATTCAGTTACATCACGCAGAACGAGTCGGCTACGAGTTTCGACGCCTATGAGGCTAAAACCGTCGAAGAACAGGTCCCTGATACCTATAAGGCGAAAGTGGGTGCGACAACCTATAACAATTTCGATACAGACAGCAGCCTGATGTATAGTTATGACGCCGATGATCCGCTCGACATCCCTGCCCTCGTCACAGGGTTCTATGGTGCTGGTCGTATCAATCATGGCGACTTCAAATACACGATCAGTGGAGATGACAATTACAGCGTTGATACTACGCTCAAAGCAGCCTTGCAGAACTATAAAAGCACGCTGATAGGATTCTTTGAATAGAATCACTAGTGTCCACTTAAATCCTTTAACATTCGCTTAAACTGCCCTTAGGTCAGACATTTACAAGCATATACTTTACGTGTACTTTTCAATTTTGTACCTTTGCATGGCTATAGTCAAAAGTTACAAATTGTAAGTACATCGTAAAATATGCACAAAGGTCAGTTCATCTTCACTCAGGTCTGCAAGTTCTTGCCCAAACGAGCTTTTGATTGTCTTGTAAATAAATATGACGGCAATAAGTGGGTAAAGTCATTCACTTGTTGGAATCATCTCCTTGTTTTGATATACGGTCAACTCTCCAATAGAGAAAGTCTAAGAGACTTGGTGACATCACTCGCTCCCTTTCGTAATATGTTTCATCACCTCGGGTTTGGAGCCAACGTAACGAGGAGCAACTTGTCCAAAGCCAACGAGCAACGCGACCCAAGAATATTTGAGGAGTATGCACTCAAACTTATATCAATAGCAAGAGAGAAACGCACAGGCTTAAAGGACTTCTTCATTAGCAACAATGTGTATGCGTTTGATTCTACCACTATATCTTTATGTTTGTCTGTGTTTTGGTGGACGAAGCTTCATCACGGAAAAAGTGGCGTAAAGGTACATACACTATTTGATGTCAAGAACAGCATTCCTTCGTTTGCCATAATCACTGGCGCGGAAATACACGACTCGCAAGTCATGGATCAGATTCCATATGAGGTGGACAGTTTTTATATCTTTGACCGTGCATACATGGACACAAAGCAATTATATGCCATTGACAAGGTTGGGGCATTCTTCGTTGTGAGAGAAAAACAAAGGATGGTTTACGAAGTAGTAGAAGATAAGCGATACAACAATCCTAAGACGGGGGTCATGTCAGACACTTTGATTAAGCTTACCGGTCAAAAGACCAAGAAGCAATATTCTAAGCCATTGCGGAGAATCGTATTCTATGACAAAGAGAAGAACCGTACCTTCGTTTTTTACACGAACAACATTGAAGTGTCAGCGGAAGACGTAGCCCTGCTGTACAAATACAGATGGAGCGTTGAGCTCTTCTTCAAATGGATGAAGCAGCATCTACGCATAAAGGAATTCTATGGCACGACAGAGAATGCAGTAAAAATTCAAGTATACGCAGCTATCACAACCTATTGCCTTGTGTCTATCATAGAGACAGAAATGGCTGAGGAAATGACAACATACGAGGTACTAAGAGTCTTATCGACTTCACTACTGATAAAGATGCCACTGAGACAGCTGTTAAGCAGTTGTCAAGAAGAATTACTTCTTGAAAATAAACGTGAGATAATTAACACCAACAAATATATTCAGTTAGAAATACCCTTCGACGAATGGTAAGTTACAATCAGTAAGCAAAGCCGAATGTTAAAGGATTTAAGTGGACACTAGTGGAATAGAATAAACAAATCAGGGCGACCTCAAAGGCCGCCCTAATTTGTGTGTCGACACTTGGATTCGAACCAAGGACCCCCACCATGTCAAGGTGATACTCTAACCAACTGAGCTATGCCGACAAAAGGATTTGCTTTTTGAAAGCGAGTGCAAAATTAGACAAAAATATTCACACTGCAAAATAACAGTGTGAATATTAGTGTTTGTTAACTATTTAACTTCCCAAATATCATTGGTCTCGAGCAGTTCGGAGAAATTGTGGTAATTCTTCTTTGCTTTCACCTCCTCAATCTGGTCATTCACTGCCTGATCGTAGGTCGGAGCCTCAACATCGCGTATAACGCCGAGCGCCACTGGGAAGCCGTGCTCATTGTCCATCATAGCGAGCTTGAGCTGCAACGTGTTGTCGGGATTGTGACTGTCATGGATAAGGACATCATCCATTGTATAGCCATCCTTACCAATCTCCACTACCTTCAGACCGAAACCTTCCTGAACGAGTCCATATTCGTTGTGCTCACCGAAGACGAGCGGCTTGCCGTCTTCCACGTAGATAGCGTTCTTGCTGCGACCTTCACGCGTATAGATCGGATCGTAGCATCCGTTGTTGAAAATCATGCAATTCTGCAGAATTTCGCACACGGCAGCACCTTTATGATGGTAAGCTGCCTTCAGGATCTTCACCGTCTCAGGCCCATCTGAAGCCACCGAGCGTGCAAAGAAGCGGCCGCGGGCTCCGAAGCAAAGTTCTGCGGGGCGGAACGGGTCTTCTACAGTGCCGTAAGGAGAAGACTTGGACACGAAGCCACGTGGAGAGGTCGGCGAATACTGACCTTTCGTCAAGCCGTAGATACGGTTGTTGAGCAGAATCATGTTCAGGTCGATATTTCGACGCATGGCGTGGATGAAATGGTTTCCACCGATAGCCAGTCCATCACCGTCACCGCTGATCTGCCAGATGGTAAGTTTCGGGTTCACGACCTTAGCACCTGTTGCTATGGCGGCAGCACGTCCGTGGATGGTCTGCATGGCATAGGTGCTGACATAGTAAGGTAGACGGCTGGAACATCCAATACCACTGATGACGGCTGTCTCATAAGGCGGTACACCGATCTCCGCCATTGCTTTTTGAAGGCTGGCCAGGAAACTGTGGTCGCCGCAGCCCGGACACCAACGGGGCTGTCCTTTCTTATAATCGTTTGCTGTATATTCCATTGCTAATATTCAATTAATGGTTGTCTTATTGGTTATAATACCAATGTATTGAAATAGTCACCACTGTTGTCTACCTCGTGGGTGATCAGCCGCTCGAAGTTCTCTACCAGGTCGCTGACGTTGAACGGCTGACCTTTGACCTCGTTATATTGATATGGAACGAAACCGTTGATACGGATGCGGAGCAGAGCTGCAAGTTGACCGAGGTTCTGCTCAGCTACGACAACTTTCGGATAGCGCAGCATAACTTCAGCTGTGTTCTTTGGCAATGGATTGACATATTTAAGCTGAGCAAGTGCCACTTTGCGGCCGCGTCTGCGCAGCTCGTTCATCGTAGCGCGCAGATGACCATAAGTAGAGCCGAAGCCTACGATGAGCAGGTCGGCATCATCCTTGTCGCCTTCGACCTCAAGATCAGGCACGGGGATGAGGGCCACTTTCTCAGAGCGCAGATGATCCATGACGTTATGGTTCTCCGGCTCTGTAGAGATGGCACCTGTCATGCCGTCTTTCTCCAGTCCACCGAGAATATGCTCATAACCTTCCTGACCGGGGATAGCCCAATAACGAACTTTCGTTTCTGGGTCGCGGTGGTAAGGTGAGTATTTGTATTTCTGATCTTCGGGAGCATAGTGAGGATGGATCTCAGGCAGCGCATTGATGTCTGGCAGGCGCCATGCCGAAGAGCCGTTGGCAATGAAGGCATCGGTGAGGAGTACGACAGGCGTGAGATGCTCCAGGGCTATTTTTGCAGCTCGGTAAGCTGCATCGAAGCAGTCGGTAGGACTTGTGGCAGCGATGACTGGCATAGGGCTCTCACCGTTACGGCCATAGAGCACTTGCAGCAGGTCGGTCTGTTCACTCTTTGTAGGCAGACCTGTTGAAGGGCCGCCACGCTGAACGTCGACGATGACCAGCGGGAGCTCATCAATGACAGCAAGGTTCATAGCTTCACTCTTCAGGCAGATGCCTGGTCCAGAAGTAGAAGTTACGGCCAAAGCGCCGGCGAAAGCTGCACCGATAGCTGAAGAGCAGGCTGAGATCTCGTCTTCTGCCTGTACGGTAATGACACCGAGACTCTTATGTTTGGAAAGCTCATGAAGGATATCTGTTGCCGGAGTGATAGGATATGAGCCAAGATAAAGTTTCAGACCTGCTTTCTCAGCTGCTGCAATGAGGCCATAGGCTGTAGCTTTGTTACCCGTGATGTCCATATAGCGTCCAGGCTTCTTGTCTTTTGTCTCAATGCGGTAAGTCGTGAATGGTGTCGAAGCATGCGTGTTGGCTCCATAGTCGTGCCCAGCCTTCACCACTTTGATGTTTGCCTCTGCAATAGCTGGTTTCTTGGCGAACTTCTCGCGAAGGAAGTTGTTGACGAGTTCGAGGTCACGGTTGAAGAGCCAGCAGACGATGCCAAGGGCAAACATGTTGCGGCACTTGAGCATGCTCTTGTTGTCCATGCCCTCGTCCTTGAGACATTCCTTGACCATCTTTGTGATGGGGCAAGCCACTACCCTGTCCGGATCGATGCCCATCTCCTCGAGGTAGTCATCAGTCTTAAACTGTGCTTTCGTGAGATCCTTAGGTCCGAAAGAGTCTGTGTCAATGATGATTGTTGCAGTAGGCTTGGCATACTTATACTGCGTTTTCAGGGCAGCGGCGTTCATCGCTACGAGGACGTCACACTGGTCACCGGGAGTGAACACTTGCCCTTCACCGATGTGAACCTGATAACCACTCACACCCGTCAGTGAGCCTTGCGGGGCACGAATATCAGCCGGGTAGTCTGGGAAGGTTGAGATACCATTTCCTACTGTAGCTGAGACGGTAGAGAAAATGTTTCCCGCTAATTGCATGCCGTCGCCGGAGTCGCCAGAGAATCGTACGACAACGTCATTGAGTTCTTTCACTTCAATTTCTTCAGCCATAACAGATTTATATTAGTTTTTTGTTTTATGCTTGCCAGGGCGTACTTTAAGTCCGCACCTAAGCGTGGGTATTAGTTGTTGGCAAAGTTAAGGTAAGTTTTTCAATCTTCAAAACTTTAGACTGATTATTTATACCTTTTTTATGCAGATCACTCTGTTGGTGCGGACGGCCACAAGGGCCGCACCCTGCATTATATACCTTGTGCGGTGAACGAAAGCTGGGCGAAGGTCTTGTTATCTTTGATCACATTCACCTTAGCCTTCACACTATCTTCGTTGTTATCAATCTTGGTAAATACAAAATCAACCTCTGGTGTCTCTATTGGCGAGAGGATGTGCAGGAACTTGATGTTCTTAGCCTCGGATATCTCAAGCTGCCTACCTGTGAGATCTTCGAGCAATTCGAGAGCCGTCTCTACCATGCATACGCCTGGTGTGATGGGATTGTTTGGAAAATGGGCCCTATAGATGAAGCAGTCTTTGTCGAGTGCTACATGATAAATAGTGGCAGCATCATTGGTCTCATAAGAGACCACTTTATATAATACATTATTTAATATAGTCATGATAGCATCTATTTATTTCGTTTCACTTACGGACAGTTTCACTTGGGAGGTGGCGAGGACTTTTCCATCCTCCTCAATCTTTGCCTCGGCGAGGGTCATGCCCATTACTTCTGCTACGATGGATAGAGTCGTATCTATTGTTGAGCCAGCATGTGGGTGGCCGAGTACCTTGAGGTCTCTCACGGCAGCAATAACACCTATTTGGATACCTTTCTTAAGGATATACTTGTTCACGTAGCCGATGCGAGCAGCACAGGTCTGAGCGATGTTCTCGATCATGCCTGCCGTGGCAAACTGACCGTTGACAGAAAAGATGTTTTCATCGGTGACATGCATACGAGTCTTAACCTGGGCGTCATCGTAATGAGTCAGTTCACTGATCATAACGAACGGCTCCTGCTGAGGAAGCAACGTATGGATATCGATGCTTTTCAAGAAGTCTTCTGTTGGATGTGTATAGTCCATGTCTCTAATTTGTAATTAGTAATTAGTAATTAGTAATTGATTACTCCGCAAACTTACAAAAAAAGAAGGAGACGACGGGTCTCAAGGTGGAGAAAAATTCACGAATGTTTCAAAATCGTCTTAAAATGTTTCCTATTGGTGTAATTTTACACTTTAATCTTTGTCGTTTCAATGAGAAAAGGTAACTTTGCAAGAAAATAAACCTAAAAATGGAATATCAAGAAAAAGGCAGTAAAGGTTACCTGGCTGCCATCGTTATGGTCGCTGTTTTGGGCGGCTTGCTCTTCGGATATGACACGGCCGTCATCTCCGGAGCAGAGAAAGGTCTTCAGGCTTTCTTCCTCGGTGCACCTGACTTCAAGTACACCGACTTCATGCATGGCTTCACGTCGTCGTCGGCGTTGATAGGATGTATCATCGGCTCCGGTCTCTCCGGCCTCTTTGCCAGTAAGTTCGGTCGCAAGCGTTCGCTGGTCTTTGCCGGCATCTGCTTCTTCATATCCGCTTGGGGTAGTATGAATCCGGAGACTTTTGGATTGCTGCCTTACGGCAAACCGACTTGGAACCTACTCGTGGTCTTCAACCTCTATCGTATCCTTGGTGGCATCGGAGTGGGTATGGCTTCCGCTATCTGTCCTATGTATATAGGTGAGATTGCTCCAAGTAATATCCGGGGCATGCTCGTCAGCTTCAATCAGTTCGCCATCATCTTCGGTCAGTTGGTGGTTTATTTCGTCAACTTCCTCATTCTTGGTTCCCATACCAACCCTATCATCGAGAGTATTGGTCAAGGCTTCTCTCAGGTTATGCCTGGAAGCGATCCTTGGACGATCACAACAGGCTGGAGATATATGTTCGGCTCGGAGTGTGTGCCGGCTGGTCTGTTCACAATCCTTATCTGCTTCGTTCCTGAGACGCCTCGTTATCTAGTGATGATTGGTCAGGAGAACAAAGCTTTGTCAGTTCTCTCACGTATCAATGGATTCAAGGTGGCCCAGCAGACTATTGCTGATATTAAGAATACGGTCACAGAGAAGAAAGAGAAACTTTTCTCTTTTGGTTTCATGTGTGTCTTCGTGGGAATCATGCTCTCTGTGTTCCAGCAGACAGTGGGTATCAATGCAGTGCTCTATTATGCTCCTCGTATATTCTCCGACATGGGTATGAGCAATCCAATGATGCAGACAGTGATCATGGGCGTGGTAAACATCAGTTTCACGCTTGTCGCTGTGTTCACGGTGGAGAAACTTGGACGTAAGCCGTTGCTTATCAGTGGTTCTATCGGCATGGCTATCGGTGCTTTCGGTGTGGCGCTGACCTTTGGCAATGCTGCTCTGAGCACTATCACGATGCTGTCTATTATGGTTTATTCTGCCAGCTTCATGTTCTCCTGGGGCCCTATCTGCTGGGTTTATATGGCAGAGCTCTTCCCGAATACAATCCGTAGTCAGGCTACAGCTATCGCTGTGGCATTCCAGTGGATCTTCAACTTCATCGTTTCTTCTACCTTCGTCCCGATGTTCAACATGCATCTCGTCAAGGGTGACAACTTCGGTCATTGGTTCACCTACGGTCTTTATGGCATTATCTGTGTCATTGCAGCTCTCTTCGTTTGGAAACTCGTGCCGGAGACGAAAGGCAAGACGCTGGAAGATATGACGAACCTTTGGAAACAAAGATTGAAAAAATGAAAGATTGAAAAAATGAAAGATTAAAAGAAATATGAGCAAACAATATCTTTTAGGCTTCGACGTAGGCAGTAGCAGCGTCAAGGCTTCTTTGGTGGAGGTTGAGAGTGGCGCTATAGCAGCCACGGCTTTCTTCCCGGAGAGTGAGGCTCCTATCAAGGCTGTCAAAGCCGGATGGGCGGAGCAAGACCCACAGATGTGGTGGGATAATGCTAAACTTTCACTGGCTAAGATTATGGCCGAGACAGGTGCCAAGGGAGAGGACATCAAGGCCATCGGTATCTCCTATCAGATGCACGGCTTGGTGTGTGTGGATAAAGACAAAAAGGTGCTGCGCGATAGCATCATTTGGTGCGACTCTCGTGCCGTACCATATGGTGAGAAAGCTCTCCGCGACCTTGGCGCTGAGAAATGTCTCGGTCATTTGCTCAACTCCCCTGGTAACTTCACAGCTGCCAAGCTGGCATGGGTGAAGGAGAATGAACCGGATCTGTATAGTAAGATTGACAAGATCATGCTTCCGGGTGATTATATCGCTATGAAACTCAGTGGCTCTGTCAATACAACAGTCGAGGGCTTGTCAGAAGGAATGTTCTGGGACTTCAAGGAGAAGCAGCCCGCACAGTTCCTGCTCGATTACTTCGGATTTGACAAGAATCTGCTGGCTCCTACTGTTCCGACCTTCTCTGTACAGGCTGAGGTGAGTCGTGAGGCTGCCGCTGAGACAGGCTTGAAGGAAGGTACGCCTATCAGTTACCGTGCCGGTGATCAGCCTAACAATGCTGTGAGTCTCAACGTGTTCAATCCGGGTGAAATTGCTTCCACGGCAGGTACATCTGGCGTGGTCTATGGCGTGCTCGGGAATGTCAATTATGATCCGAAGAGCCGTGTGAACACGTTCGCCCATGTCAACTACACGAAGGAGCAGACACGTCTTGGTGTATTGCTTTGTATCAATGGTACAGGCATTCTCAATGCTTGGGTCCGTCGTAATGTGGCTCCGGAAGGTATGTCTTATAGTGAAATGAATGAGGTGGCTGCTAAGGTGCCTATCGGGAGTGAAGGGGTCACGGTCATTCCTTTTGGCAATGGTGCCGAGCGTGTGCTTGAGAATGAAGACCTCGGTTGCTCCATTCACGGGCTAAACTTCAATAAACACACCCGTGCTCACGTCATGCGTGCAGAGCAGGAAGGTATCGTCTTCAGTTTCTGCTATGGCATGGAGGTCATGCGGCAGATGGGTATGAAGATCAATACCATCCACGCCGGTAAAGCGAACATGTTCCTCAACCCGGTCTTCCGTGATACGTTGGCTTCTACTTCCGGAGCAACCATTGAACTCTATGAGACTGATGGAAGCGTTGGCGCTGCAAAGGGCGCTGGCATGGGTGCCGGAATCTATAAGGATCACGATGAAGCTTTCGCCACCTTGAAGAAACTTGCTGTCATCGAGCCTGATAGCCGCAATGAGGCAGCTTATAAGGAAGCCTATGAGCGCTGGAAAGCCGTATTGAAGAAAGAACTGAAATAATAAACATATAAACAAAAAACATTATGAAAAGCACAAACATTCCTACAGTAAAGCTCGGTATCATTGCCGTTAGCCGTGACTGTTTCCCAATTAAGCTCTCGACCCAGCGTCGTGAGAACATTGTAAAAGCATATAAGGGCGAGATCTATGACTGCCCCACTACCGTTGAGAACGATGCTGATATGCTCAAGGCTCTCGAGGAAGTGAAGGGTGCTGGCTGCAATGCCCTTGTGGTATTCCTTGGCAACTTCGGTCCTGAGACTCCTGAGACGCTTATCGCTCAGAAGTTTGATGGTCCTTGCATGTTCGTGGCTGCTGCTGAGGGTGACGGCGATATGATCAATGGCCGTGGTGATGCTTATTGTGGTATGCTTAATTGCAGCTACAACCTTGGCATGCGTCACTTGAAGGGTTATATTCCCTCCTACCCCGTTGGTACTGCTGACGACATCGCTAAGATGATCGAGGACTTCATCCCTGTGGCTCGTACAATCATCGGTTTGAAGGGCTTGAAGATCATCACTTTCGGTCCTCGTCCACAGGATTTCTTCGCTTGCAATGCTCCTATCAAGGGTCTCTATGAGCTTGGTGTGGAGATTGAGGAGAACTCTGAGCTTGATCTTCTGGTTGCTTATCGCCAGCATAAGGACGATAAGCGTATCCCCGAGGTATGCGAGAGCATGCGTAAGGAGATGGGTGAAGGTCGTTACTATGAGAGTCTGCTGACTCGTATGGCTCAGTTTGAGATTACTTTGCTCGACTGGGCTGAGGAGCACAAGGGCAGCCGTCAGTATGTAGCCTTTGCTGATAAGTGCTGGCCTGCTTTCCCGAAGGAGTTTGGTTTCGAGCCTTGCTATGTCAACTCCCGTCTCGTCTCCCGTGGCATCCCTGTAGCTTGCGAGGTGGATATCTATGGCGCTCTCTCTGAGTACATCGGCATGTGCGCAAGTGGCGATACCGTGACACTGCTCGATATCAACAACTCTACACCGAAGTACATCTACGATGAGGACATCGTGAAGAAGTATGGTGACAAGTACACATTGAAGGATACCTTCATGGGCTTCCATTGCGGTAACACACCTTCTTGCAAGATGTGCGCTAACCGTGCTATCAAGTTCCAGCTCATCCAGAACCGTCTGCTGGAGAATGGCGGCAAGCCAGACTTCACCCGTGGCACGCTGGAGGGCGACATTGCTCCGAGCGAGATCACGTTCTATCGTCTGCAGTGCGACAGCGAGGGTACACTCCGCTCTTATATTGCTCAGGGTGAGGTACTTGATGTTCCTACCCGTTCGTTCGGTGGCATCGGTATCTTCGCTATTCCTGAGATGGGCCGTTTCTATCGTCACGTCCTCATCGAGAAGCATTATCCTCACCATGGCGCTGTAGCCTTTGCTCATGTCGGCAAGACCCTCTACAACGTCTTCCGCTATCTCGGTATCCAGGATATCGCTTACAACCAGCCGAAGAACCTGCCGTATCCGACAGAGAATCCGTTCGAATAATACTGAGGCCTGCGGGCCCTCTCCCCTCCCTCCCCCAAACAAGGGGGAGGGTTGATATGTTTCAAGAGTAATTAAACTATAAAGGGTGGAAGCAATAGGTTAAACTATGCTTCCACCCTTATTTTATTCTATTGTTTGTCGAACGTCGAATGATTGTTTGTCGAACGTCGAATGATTGTTTGTCGAACGTCGAACGATTGTTTGTCGAACGTCGAACGATTATTTGTCGAACGTCAGCAAATGAAACTTCTCTTATTTGATGACAAATTTCTTGCCATTTTGAATGTAGATTCCAGCTGGAAGATCGTGAAGAGACGTGCTGACTCGGCGGCCTTGGAGGTCATAAACGGAATTGTTCATCTGTTTTTTCTCTGCGGGAATAATATGGATAGCGGTTGCAGCAGAAGTGTAAAGGATAATATCTGCAGCAATCTGCTTTGTCTTCACTGTGAATGTCAACGAGTTCTCTACGGGTGTTGTGAATGTGAAAGTATAATCTTTCTCACTCTTATCTGTCGGGAACGTATAGACTGTTGGATCATAGTCTGTCCCCGCAACTTCTGAGATACCGGCGTCTTTATCGGCATAGTTGTTGCGACCTTTAATTTCCATCTTAGTGATCTTCAGTCCTGAAGGAATCGTGATGGTATGAGTCATTGCGCTGTACTTAATATATCCATCTGATGTCTTGTCGTAAGTCTTGCTCTTCTCGTTTGTGACAGTGAAGCCATTGCTGAAGATTCCACTGCCTGCTGTCGTTGAGCTAAGAGTCGTCGGACTGAGCGTATAGATACCTTCATCGGTGACCGTAGATGATGAAGAGGTGGCATTGCACTCATCAGTATAGGTCGTAGCGTACTTCTTCACCCAAATGTTTCCGCCGGAGACAGATATTTTACTATCGTTCTTGAAGACGAGACTATCAACGAAAGCTGTATAAATTCCCTTGGCTGCACTGATCTGAACATTGTCGAGCGTCACATTCTTGATGTGGCTCTCAGGACGACCATAGAGGAAGATGGCATAGCCGGTGCTCGTATCTGTTGTCTTCACATTGCGCAGAACGATGTTACGGAAGTTAGGTGTCGTAGACGTTGAGTCTGCTGGGCTAGCAGCATCTTTTTCGGGTGTGGTATACTGTCCGTCATAGTAGCAATCCATTGAGAATGGATTAGCCACCTTCGTCATCGTGATGTTTGAGAACACAAAATCGTTCTCTCCTCCTCCACGATCACTATTCGACTTCAGGCGAATGCCGGAAGTTGTGCCATTGAAAGTGATTGAATCGAACAAGATGTGCTGAGCTGAACCCGTATAGGATCCTACCGAAGCACCATGTCCCTTCCCAAACTGACAGTTCCATACGTGTACATATTGTCCATTGGCATCGATAACAACATTGTCATCGCCGTTACTGATATCACAATTATATATGTTCACATAACTGGACCATATAGGGATACCATCAGTGTTATGACTCGGAAACTGGCCTTTAGAAGGATTATACTTGATTTCCGAAGCCGGCTCGCGGATGATGACATCATGGATAGTTACATTTGTCCCACGTCCACTCTGTCCTACGGTGATATTTGTACCAGGAGCATTCTGAATCTTCAGATTACGCACAAGAAAACGCGAACCGTTGTTGAATCGTATGATCCCGCCTCGTTTGATATAGTTGAAGATCTTCTTCGTAGAATCGTTCTTGTCTCGCAACTCCCACCAGTCTTGGCCTTGACCGTCGATGACAGACGTAGTAGAGTCTTCACCCTCGATAATAAGATCTGTGACGTTTTTATCCTTTGGCGTAATGAAATCTTTCAGTGAAACCGATGAGGTGATTGTTCCTGTTGTTCCAGGATAAGTACCAAACGGCAGAAGCTTGAGTGTAGCCCCCTTGGCAAGATGAAGGATGGTCTTCGCCTTCATCGTCAACGGACCACAGAGCCACGTACCAGCAGGAATTACAACCATGCCGCCCGTGGATGGTACAGCATTCAGCGCAGCCTGGATGGCTGATGTATTATCGGAAGATGTAGTGGCGGCTCCGTAATCGGTAATTGTAAAAGTGTTTGCCGATGTTATTGCGGGGATGATAGGCAGGCTTACTGCTGTCCATCCCGAAGGCGTATTCTGCGCAGTCTTTTCCGCTGTGACGTCATTGTCGGCAAAGAGCGGTAAAGGAAAAGCCATGGCAAAAATAGCCATGGCATAATAGATATTCTTTTTAATAATCATAAGCCCAATTTATTGTACTATCCACCTTGGATCACCCAGGCTTGCATACTTGCTCTGAAGCAGATCCTGAATGGTGAAGTCACCATTGGCGGGATCTTTCCAAAGCTCTGTGCTTGAGTAGCTGATTTGATCACCGGCCTCATAGCCACTGTTCCAACCCATATCTGTTGTGATATAAGTGTTGCTAGCCGTAGCCTGACCCTTCATGCTGCATGCCTTCACAGTAGCACCCTCAGCAAAGCCATTGATATAGCCGATGAGACAAGAGTTGAAGACTACAGAGATATCGGTGAGCTTATTAACATCAACAATGGACTTACCAGCCATGATGATGTTGTAGATTGTACAGTGATCGAAGGTCACAGCACAACCAGCCTGTTGCGTGTTCAGTACTGCGCTCTGAGCAGCAGCGACATTGTTCAACGTACAGTCGGTGATATTGATCTTACTTGTAGAGAGTTTGCTCTGACCTTTGGCATTAAAGATACCGTAGCTTCCGATGTTCGTGAATACATCGTTTGTGAAGTCTACCTCGTTCACTGTGCAAGCAGCGGGGAGCGACTGGAAACGGATGACGCCACGCGTGTTGCTGACATTACACTTCTCAATCTGCAACTGATTGATGTTCACCGCATTGTTGATGTTCATGATGTACTTGTCCGAAGGACCGTCGTTGACGAGGTTGAGGTTATAGAAGCGAACGACATCGAGCGTATTAGCTTCCATATTCATACCTACAGTATGGAAGGTCGGTTTCGAGTCACCAGCAGCACCCCAGAAGACAACGCTCTTGATATTTGCCGGGATGACAGGAGTCTTCGGATTGCCTTCATCGTTGTTCGGCATTACATAGTTAAAACCCTGTGGGAAGACGATGACAACCTTATCAGAAGTAGCGTTTGCGAGAACAGAGTTCAGATCATCGCCACTCTGGAGCGTGATGACACTGTATCCGTCAGGATAAGCCTCCGTGGTCTTGAACTTATACGTGCCACGAACCTTTTCGCCATTCCACAGTTTCAGCGTATAGCTACTGTTCGGAGTGAGGTTCTTCAGCGTCAGCGCACCTGCTGCGATCTCATCCTTTGTGATGTCTTGCACGATGGAGTCTCCATCCTTGTAAACACGAGCCTGTGTAAGGGTTTTGCCTGGGGTAAAGGTCACGTCAGCTGTACGAGAATACGGCGTTACACTCGTGATAATCTGTTCAGCCTTTGTAGTAAAACTGTAATCATCGAGATATTTCCACGTTGAGCCTTTGCCTTCTTTGTTACGACTCTTGATACGGATCCAGTATTTGGTACTGCCTTCGAGATTATAGATAGTATCAGGAGTGGAAGTAAAGGAAGAGTCTACAACACTGTGCGACGTACCACCCATTGGTATGTCATCGTACAAGGAGTCGGTAGAATACTCCACAACATAGAAGTCGGTGTTTGGCATCTTCGTGAAGCTGATGGCTGCACGGTCATCAAGCGGACTCACGGAGAAACTGGTGGAATGGAACAGACGGTCATACTGCTCATCCACCGTCCAGTCGTTGGCATCGGTACAAGCACCGAGGCTCATCAGAGCCAGGGCACCCAAGCCAAGCATTCCTATGATATTTTTAATGCTTTTCATGTTCGTGATTATTAGTCTTTGTATCCATAAGAGTTATGCAGATGTCCGTTGGAAGCGGAGATCGTAGTGGAAGCGATCGGCATGATGTAACGGTTCTTCACGGTTACATTCGGTGTCTCAGAAGGACTGAGAGCCGTGCCAACGAGTCCACTGGAGATAGAAGGCAGTTCTGTGAAGACGTGCTTGTCGGTGCCATCACTGTACTTAGATCCACCGAAGGAAGTAATACTTCCTGCATAATCAGCAGAAGTCTTGCCTTCAGGGATGCCGTACCATGTGATAGAACTCTCATCGATGAAGTGATGATCTTTATCGATAAAGTTGTAATATACGGTCTTCTGGAAACGGGGAGATGTCTCTTTATTGTTCGCAGCCTCTTCAGCTTCCTTGACCTCGTCGATATAGGTCTGTTTCATCTCCAGCGTCTTCTCTGTGAGGAGGTTCCAGCGGATAAGATCCCATTTACGGACACCCTCACCGGCGAGCTCCCAGCCTTCCTCATTGACGATGGCATTGAACATAGCTTCCTTGCTGCTGCCGATAGATTCGATATAATTCTTTGCCTCGCTCTGATTAGCACTGCTGAAAGCGCGCTCATGAACGAGAGCAAGTGCCTGACGAGCGGTCAGACCAGCGTCACCACTGTAGGATCCATCAGGACCAGCAAGCTCATTCATCACCTCAGCATACATGAGCAGAACCTGACTGTAGCGCATCTTCACACAGTTGATACCTGTGAGCTGCTTAGCAGAAGCTGCCTTGTTAGCGGTATACCAGTCACCGGAAGGAGACTTCGTCATGTCTAGAGCTGTCTTGCTGTCATTAACCATGCCACTCTCCATACGGGGATCCCACTTGCCTACATAGATACCGAACGGAGTGTTGCCGAGCATTTGCATGTCAGTAGACTTGTTGTCATTCTCCTTGAACTGGATATTCGAGCAAGTGATGTCGCGACGCTCATCATTCTTGTCATAGCTATAGAAGAAAGGAGCCGTGAGCTTCACCTTACCAGAGGAGTTGCCATAGCCAAAGAGTGAAGTGACACCATTCATACGCACACCAATGGTATAGCCGAACTCAGAACCTGTGCTCAGACCCATCGGTACCTCGAAGAGATTCTCACGATATTGGGTGTCAAGAGTACGCTGGTTGATGAGATACCACTCATTGAAGAACGATGGGTTCAAACTGTGCTTGCCACTCTCAATGATAGCAGAGAGATGCTTCAGTGCACGCTCATAGAGAGCCTTACGCTCTGCTGCTCCCGGGCGCTGTGTAGGATAAGTAGCATCACTGTAAGAGGCTGTCTCATAACCATCCTTCGCTTTCTCGCGGATAGCATAGCCGGCACGTGTCAGTGCAATCTGAGCCAGAAGTGCATGGGCATAGCCCTTCGTGGCATGTTCCGTCGTATAGCTGTCTTCACCCGCCCACGGCAGATATTCGATAGCCTTGTCGAGGTCGTCCATCATCTTGTCGAGGATAGAATCTCGATCGGTCTTGGTAAGGTAAGCATTGCTCAGATCACTCTTTGAGGTCTCGAGCTTCAAAGGAATGTCTCCGAAATAGCGCACGAGATCGAGGTACATCATGGCACGGAGTGTCAGAGCCTCACCCTCGTAGCGACGCATCGTAGCGATGTCGCTCTTAGACCCGCTTGAGAGCATAGGGGAATTCTCAATACCCTCAATAACATCATTGGCATCCTCAATAGTACCGTAAGCACGGTCCCAGAGTTTAGCGATCTTCGACCATCCCGGATCCTGATTGTAGTTCATGTTACCACGTTCACTGGAAGTGTTTGTGGCATCGGAACCAAGACCATCGACGAGCTCAATATCACTGTTCGTGTTCCATACGATGCCCA
The DNA here is from genome assembly GCA_002353825.1 of Prevotella sp. UBA2725. Taxonomy (GTDB): domain Bacteria; phylum Bacteroidota; class Bacteroidia; order Bacteroidales; family Bacteroidaceae; genus Prevotella. The sequence continues at coordinate 58,127 of DEKJ01000051.1, forward strand.
TATACTGAGAATAGGTCTCATCGTAGGTCAGGTCTCCGTAGATCTTGTTCAGACGAAGGCCGGTATAGTAAACAGACTTATAGACACTCTCGTTGTTCTGTTCCGAAGGACTCTGCTGATCCAGGAAATCAGAGCAGGACGAAAGCGTTGCCAGTCCGGCTGCAAGCGCAAAAACTGATAATATCTTTTTCATTGATTTTCTTATTTGAAATAGTTATGGAATGATCTCCTTCTTTTATTAATATTAGAATGAGATGTTCACACCAGCCGTGAATGAACGGCTCTTCGGATAAGCTGCATAGTCGATACCCGGGCACATAGCGTTCTTCTTACTGCTCGTATCGACCTCAGGATCGTAACCATCGTAGCCTGTGATGCAAGCGAGGTTGTAAGCCGTGAAGTAGACGCGGAGACTCGTCAGATAGAGTTTTTTGACGAACTTCTTCGGCAATGTGTAGCCGAGGGTCAATGTGTTCAGACGCAGGAAAGAAGCATCCTCCACAGCCCAGTCGTTGATATACATTGTGCTGACGGCTGCAGGGTTGTAGATATGTGCACCCGTGTTGATCTCACAGAGACGATGAGCAATGCCATCGGCACCACCATACTGAGCGAGCGTAGCAGCATCGGGTTTAGCAAGGTTGGCACCCGTCAGAGGATCAATCCATGTATAACGGTTGGTAAGGTTGAAGTCAGCTACGAGGTTATATCCCTTCGCGCTTCCGGCATAGAAACTGTTGGCGAGTTTTGTACCGTTGACAATCTTATTGCCGAGAGAATAGTCGAAGAAGATATTGAAATCGAAGCCTTTCCATGTAGCGTTGAGACCGAAGCCACCGGTGACGGTAGGAATCGTGTTATCAAGCTTCTGCTTGATAGGATCGCCCTTCTCATCGACCTCATACTTCAAGCCACCGGGATAATACTGACCACCGGTGAGCGTCTCACTGTTGTCTTTCAGTCCATCGCGAAGCACCCATTTGCCTTTCTGATAGATAAGCTCACCATTGGGGTTCAGCTCAGCATCGTAAGCGGTGAAGAAGCCGTTGGTCTTATAGCCCCAAACCTCACCAAGACGGCCACCTTCTGCTACAGCGAAGTCCTCATACTTAGAGATCGTGCTGCCTGCGAAGTTACTGCTCTGCCAGGGGTTATCAGTATTCAACTCATCAATCTTGTTCTTGTTCCAAGAGATATTGAAGGTGCCGTTGAGCGTGAAGTCCTTCTTATCGACCATAACACCATTGAGTGTGAACTCAATACCCTTGTTGGAAGTCTTACCGAAGTTCTGATACTGGTAATTGTAACCGGTGTTCGACGGAATCTCTGCACGCATAAGCAGGTCCTTCGTCGTGTTCCAATACAGATCCAAGGTACCATTGATACGACCTCCGAGGAAGCCATAGTCGATACCGAAGTTACGTGTCACCGTTGTCTCCCATTTCAGATCAGGATTGTAAAGGTAGGTTCCACGCTCAAGTTGTGAGCCACGGCTCTCATCGAAGAACGGAGCTTTGGAGCTGTTGCTTGCCATGGAGTAAGTGGTATAGAGCTGACCTGCGGGGATACGGTTGTTACCTGCCGTACCGAAGCTCAGACGAGCCTTGAGGTTGCTGAGCCACTTGACATTCTTCAGCCATTTCTCCTCACTCATACGCCATGCGAGAGCCAGAGATGGGAAATAGCCCCAGCGGTGACCGTCACCGAACTTTGAGGAACCATCGGCGCGGAGCGTGAAGGTAGCCAAATACTTGTCAGCCATCGTATAGTTGATACGTGTGAAGAATGACAGGAGGTTGTCGTCTGCTGCAATCGTAGTCAGATAAGGCAGTGCAGTGCCTGCTGAGGTATTACTACGGATCTCTCCGAAGTTCATCGACGACGGGAAGGCAACGACTGTGTTCTCATGGCTTGTCTCCTTTGTGCTGCTCCACTCATGACCCAAGAGGAAGTTGATGTGGTCGCGGCCATGGAAGAGCTTGTTGTTATCGTACGTGAACGTGTTCGCATTGCGCCAGTTCTGATACTCGGTATGATTATAGTCGAGCTGCGGCTGACCATTGTAGCCATACTTGGAGTTCTGCGTAGCATCGGAGAGCCAGATCGTGTTGTCATCCTCATAGCGCCAGCCGTAACCGAACTCAGAGCGGAAGGTGACATGCTTCCAAGGCTTCCAGTTCAAACCTGCGTTGTAATCCTGACGGAAACGCTTCTGCACACGATCAGTGGCATTCAGACGGACGAACGGATCCTTCAATGTGGAAGAACTGTTCTCCTCATCATCATCTCCATTAGACAATGGAGACACAGGACGGAAGCGAACAGTGTTGGCCACAATAGAGTTGGCGGCATTGCTCTGATTGCTCTCGGCACCACCACTCAGACCGTCAATCTTCGTATAAGCCAAACGAGCGTTGAAATCAAGGCTCAACCACTTGTTCAGTTTTGCATTGAGCTTGGTACCGATATTGTCTTTCTTGTAACCGGAGCTACGCATGATGCTGTTCTCATCATTGTGAGCATAGCTGACATTGTACTTGATGTCTTTTGAGCCTCCACTGATATTGGCGTTATACTGCTGCTGGAAACCAGTGCGGCCGAAGAGCTCATCCTGCCAGTCGTTACCCTCGACACTCTTCCAGATATCCATATCACTGTAGTCACCATAATCGGTAGAACCGAGTTCCTGCTGATAAGCGACATAGTTATAAGGATCCATGACCTTGATCTCTTTGGTCAGTTTTTTCCATGAAAGGGCACCATTGAAGTTGACCTGCGTCTTGCCTTCCTTACCGCTCTTCGTCGTGATGATGATGACACCGTTAGCACCACGTGCACCATAGATAGCCGTGGAGGATGCATCCTTCAGCACATCGATGGTTTCAATCTCCGAAGGAGCAATATCGCTGATCGTGCTCACTGGGAAGCCGTCGACGATATACAGCGGGGAGTTGTCCTGCGACAGTGAACCGCCACCACGAACACGAATCTTCACATCAGCATCAGGCGAACCTTCTGTCGTTGTGATGTTCACACCGGCGAGCTTACCCTGCATAGCCTCACCGACATTGCTCACAGGAATATCAGCGAGCTTCTTGGAGTCGATGGAAGCTACTGAACCCGTGAGGTCTTTCTTGCGAACAGTACCATAACCGATGACGACGACGTCGTTGAGGTTATTGGCATCGTCTTCCATCTTGATGGAGACCTGCGTCTTGTCACCGACCTTCACAGTCTTCGGTTTCATACCGACGTACGTGACCTTGATGGTTTTCTTTGAGCCTTTTAGGTTAAGCGTGAAGTTACCGTCGATATCCGTCACGGTACCATTGCCGGATGTCCCGTCCTCCATAATCGTGGCACCGATAATCGGTTCCCCGGATGTATCCGTGACATTACCCTTGACGACCTGCGCTGAGAGTGAGGTGACACTGAGCATCATCCCCCCAAGAAGCGCAATGCGCATCTTCTTCGAATAATCAGTCATATATTTACTTTTTAGATTTAAATGTATTTTCTATTGCAAAGGTATGGGTGTTTGTGCAAAACGGGGTAGAAGATTGTACACAATAAGGGAGAGATTTATTCAATAAACCTCTCCCCTCAATCGTTTAACACTTTACTTGGCAATTGCTCCACACTCATCCTTTATCGTTGAATCATAATTAGAAAGCCACACATCACCTTTCTCTACCGTAATCTTGCTTCCGTTAATGAATCTCAGATTGTCGACAAACTGAACGCTGATGCCTTTCTTTGCCTTGATCTGCACATTGTCGAGCGTGATATTCTTGATGTGGCTTTCCGGACGCCCATAGAGGAAGATGGCATTATTCTTACATACATCCGTTGTCTTGATATTCTTCAACAAGATGCCGTTGTAGGTAGGCGTCGTATTGTCGAGCGGGCGTGCGTTGGCCTTGTCCTGCTCGGGCGTGGTGTATTTTTTATCATAGTAGCAGTCCATGGAGAACGGGTTCTTCACGTTCGTCATCGTGATATTGGAGAAGGTGAAATCCTCCTCACCTCCGCCGCGGAGTGTTCCATCTGAGTTGACACCGGTCTTCAGACGAACGCCCGAAGCCGTGCCATTCATCGTGATATTGTCGAAGATGATATGCTTCACATTCTGCGTAAAACTGCCTACCGATGCACCGTGACCGGTACCGAACTTACAGTTCCAGACGTGTACGTATTGACCGTTCTTGTCGATGACGACATTGTCATCTCCGTTGCTGATGTCACAGTCGTAGATATTCACGCGCTGCGTCCACACGGGAATGCCATCGGTGTTGTGGGATGGGTTCATGCCTTCGGGGTTGTTCTCGCTGTATTGCAGTTCCGAAGCAGGCTCACGGATGATGACATTGTGGATTGTACAGTCAGTGCCTTTACCACCCAATCCGCAAACGATGTTTGTACCCGGAGCATTCTTTACCGTCAGGTTGCGGACGAGGAAACGGCTACCCTTATCGAAGCGAACGATGGAGCCGCGCTTCATGTTCGTGAACACTTTCTTGTAGTCGCCACCTTTGTCACGGAGTGCCCACCAGGGAGCACCTTGTCCATCGATGACAGAAGTCTCCTGATCCTCTCCTTCAATGATCAGATCCGATGTGTTCTTATCTTTGAGATTGATGAAATCTTCGAGTTTTCCCTTCTTAAAGACATACTGCATGTAGTTTTCTGTTCCAGGATATTGTCCGAGTGGTAACAGTTTGAGCGTAGCACCTTTCGCAAGATGCAGTACGGTCTTGGCCTTGATCATAATAGGTCCACAGAGCCATCTACCCTTCGGAACAACTACCATTCCACCTTCTGCGGGCACGGCATCGAGCGCCTTCTGGATAGCCGCCGTGTTGTCCTTTGAAGATGTGGAGGCGCCAAAGTCCGTGATCGTCACGGTGTTGACCTTGGTGATAGCACGAATCTGCGGGAGGGAGACAGCAGTCCATCCGCTCGGCGTATTCTGCGTCTTCTGCTCTGCTGTCACATCGCTGTCGGCAAAGGCCATGCCTGAGTAAACAAGGCCTGCGGCAAGCAATGTGGAAAAGATAAAAAGTCTATTCATAGTCGTGTGTTTTCTTAATAGTATTAATTTTATTATTCATTGATAACGTTTTTCACAGCCTATATGAAAGGCGCTGCGCTTTATCACCTCTCGTGGGTCCCATTTACCAAACATCTTCTCATACGTGAAGCCAGAGGCCTGAGAGGTTGTGAGTACCGTTTCATGGTCGCCATCGTAAGAGTGGATGATGTTCGAAGCAGGCGTGATGTTCCTACCCGATTCATCTAAAGTTGCATATTCACCAATGAGCTTGGGGTCCGTGTTGTTCATGCCTTTCTCCACCCAGCGACTCTTGGAGAGCGTCTTAGCACTGTTGTCATCCAGCGTAGTGTTGAGCCATGCGCAGATTGGCGTGTTCCTCCACATGCGTCCATAGACCCAGGAACCTTCACCGTGGGCGAGATCAACGATGCGGCAATGGTCGAACACATAGCCGTAAGCCGTTGTGGATGAGGGCGCTGTGATGATTCGTCCACCCTTGTTCGTAGTTAGCTCGCGCGGCTCCAACGAGATGGTCGTGTTATAGAACATGACATCACCTCCACCGCAGATAAAATCGGTCTTGCCATGGATGTCGCAGCCTTCAAAGTAGCTTTGCATGTTGTTGTTCTCACTGAAGTAAGTGTCCTGATAAGACAGCATCCGCACATTCTTATAGATCGTGCGTGTCCCACAGTCGTGCATCACGGCAGCACGCCCTCCGTGTCCGTAGTGGTCGAGTGCATTCTTGAGCGTGAGGTCTCTGAAATAGATATTCTTGTGGGTATTATAGAAGAAGTCAGCGGTGCCCAGTCCTTCTTTATATGCTTCTGGACGGGTCACGAGAAGGGTCGAGTCCATGCTCTGCCCAATGATCGAGACATTGTCACAAGGCAGCGTGATCTCTGTGCGATTGCCGAAATCATACTTGCCATTGGGCAGATAGACCAGGTATCTCTTTCTTATTCCTTTTCTTGAATCAGCAGCTATCGCCTTGAAGATGGCAAGGACACTTTCCGCACTCCCCGCCTTGGCCAGGTAATAACCGCCTTTGATGGTGTATCCGACTCTGTTTTGGGACTTGAATTGATACAGCGGATAGAGATCCATGTTCGCTTTGACACGGGTAGTGGGTGTAACGTGGCCGATACCACTGATATTCATGCACCAGCCTTTGAACAGCATGCCCTGAGGCACCGTGACCTTTCTCCCATTCAGCATCGAACCAATGGTGCTACCCAGTTTAATCTTCTGAATGCTGATCCTGTCGCCATCCATATTGTGGTAAACCACGGTGGCACTGTCGTGTACGGCTTCCGATGGAGAGACTGCGCCGTAGATGGTCAATTGACGGAGGCACGCACGGTAGGCCGAAGCATTCGTGAAGCGGAGCTGACAGTTCTTCCGATTGACGTTAACGCGAACTTCTCTGGCTTGTGCTCTTCTTCCCGAAGGATAAGTGCCGAGTGTCACCCAGCCGGCATCTCCGTCGCCTTTAGCTTCGAGCTTGAATCCTCCATCCGACTGCTGGAATGTAAGTCGAGAGATATTTTTAAGCGGAGAGATAAGGATATAGGCATCCGGTGCAGCCACAGTCTTCATCATCCCGCCTCCATCAGCAGTCCGTTTCTTCAAAGGAGTGATCTGTGTATCAACCACTTTTACGGTTACTTTCTCTTTTGTGTAGAGCGTTGTCTTGTTGATGTTGATCGGACAGTTGTTGTTAGCGCTGAGGTTGGGAAAATCAGAGAAGTTGGTTGTGAAAAGCAGTCTCTCCCGTTGTCGGGAGGTCTTTGACTGACTAAAAGCAGCAACCGTTGTGGCTGCTGCAATGAGTATCGTTGTTATGATTCTTGATGTCCTCATATTTGTTTCTCTTATCGATGGTATGAACAACCTCGAAGAGGGCGAACATGGGCGTAATGCTGGCTATAGCTGATGGGTGTTTAAACCATGTTCGCCCTCTTCGAGGCCGGAAATCAGGTCTTCGGCTCCATTCCTAAACCCCACGTTTCGGCTTCGCCTTACGTGGGGCTAACCATGTGGCACCTCTCCGAGGTGCTTAATAGCGAGCCATGTGGCAACTCTCCGAGGTATTTGGTTGCTACCCATGTGGCACCTCTCCGAGGTTCTCATTTCTCCATTTCCAGACTTGCCCAGATGAACGGGCCAATGCCTTTCGCATCATTGTCGCGGATAGGCTCACTCATGTAATAAGCGAAGCTACCGTCACGCTTGTAGTTAGGCTTCTTGACATTAGGACCGGGGCCAGGACCAAGCCCACTCACAGAGCAGCAGCGGGTAAGAGAGATCGTCTTATCAGCATTGACACGGATGAAATTCTTCAGGATGCCGGCATAAGCCTTCTGACCCGCTTCCTTGAAGTTGATCGTCTCACTATCAACCTTCAGCGTCTCAGGAAGATAGCCTTTGCGTACACCTTTGAGCAGCACATAGGCAAACATGCTGGAAGCCGTGGCTTCGAGATAGTTGGTCGAATCTTTCACATCCATCACGTCATACCACACATTGCTCTTCTTGTCCTGATATTTCACGACAGCCGTCATGGCTTTCTGAAGGAGTTGCTCCACTTCGCCGCGGCGGGCATAGTTCTCAGGCAGTACGTCGAGCACCTCCGTCATTGCCATGACATACCATCCGAGGGCGCGGGCCCATGTATGCTGACTCTGTCCTGTCGTCTTGTCGGCCCAGAACTGCGAATGGGTCTCATCCCAGGCATGTTTCCACAGACCCGTCTTCTGATCATACGTGCGCTTGTCGGTTGTGATGATCTGATTAATCGCATCGTCATAGATCTTCTCGGCTTTCTTCGGTTTCAGATACTGTGAGGCATACTGACAATAGAACGGCAGACCCATGAAGATACCGTCGAGCCATACCTGATGCGCATAGATGGCCTTGTGCCAGAACACACCATCCTTCGTACGCGGCTGATGTTGGAGCTGCTTGAAGAAAGTCTTCATCGCTATCTCGTTGCCTTTGCGCGGAGCAATCTGCTGCATACGGCAGATGAACTTGGCCGTGCGGATATTGTCGAGGTTGAAGTCTTCATATTTATAACCCGTGACCTCGCCTTTGTCGGAGATCATCTTCTCGGGATAGCTCTCCACATATCTTAATACGCTGTCGTTCTTATAGCGTAGATAAGTGTCGAGCATGCCTTCGAGCTCAATGCCCATGACATAGCTCCATTTCGGTTTCTTGGAGAAGTCGAGGAGCCACGACTGCGGGTTGCGCTTCATCTCCGACCTGGTCATCCACTGAGAGAGGTTCTTGGAAGGCTTGTCGGCATCGTTGAGCACGAGCGAGCCATTGATGAAGAGGTTGTTGAAGAAGATGTCGTGCGTCTTGCCCGTGATCTTTACCGGGTCTTTCTCTACCCCATCCCAATGACAGTTGTTCACATGGATGTTATAGATATTGTCCGAATCTTTCAATCCAATCATGAGCACGCCATACTCACTTTTCTTACACGTCACGTTCTCCATTGTCACGTTGCGTACGATGGGCTGATAACCGCGGTAACAATCTTCGTTCGCCTCATAGTCGAGATTGATCTTCAGCACAGCCTCGCCGCATTGTCCTACGCGGATATTTCGAACATTGATGTTTTCGATGACGCCACCGCGACAGTTGTTCGTCTTGATACGAAGCACGCGGTCGAGGTTCGGTGAGTCCATCTCGCAGTCCTCAGCATAGACGTTACGGCAGCCGCCGGAGATCTCGGAGCCTATGACCACGCCACCGTGACCATCTTCCATCTTACAGTTGCGGATGATGATGTTCTCCGAGGGCTGGTTCCACAGGCGTCCGTCGTTGTTACGTCCACTCTTGATAGCGATGCAGTCATCTCCGGTATGGAACACACAGTTCTTGATAATGACATCGGAGCAAGCCTCCGGGTCACATCCGTCTCCGTTGGGCCCGTCGTTGTAAACCTTCACACCGTCCACCGTGATGCTCTTTGAACGCAGTGGGTGGATGACCCAGAAAGGAGAGTTGATGAGGTTAACGTCTTTCACGAGAACCCGCTCACACTCGACGAAGTTGACGAGCTGAGGGCGCAGGCCATAGCCCATGCCGAACTTCCGCTGATCCTCGGGCACCCCGTCCTCGGCATATTTCTGCAGTTTTGCTCTGGAGCCGAGTCGTTGCGACTCCTTCGTCACACCTTCCTGATAGCCGAAGCGCGGTGCTCCGTTCCATTTCCACCATGTCTCATTGCTTCCGTTGCCATCTACCGTGCCCTTTCCGCTCAGCGCCACATCCGTAGCGCGGTAGGCGTAGATACACGGACTGTAGTTCCAGCACCCCATGCCTTCCCACGAGGTCTTGACGAGTGGATAAAGCTTCGGTTCGAAGGCGAACTTCAGTGTTGCTCCCTCTGAGACGACGAGGTTGACGTGGCTTTGCAGTCGGATGGCGCCTGTGTTCCATGTACCCTTAGGCACGATGACCTCGCCGCCGCCTTTCTTCGAGGCTGTGGCGATGGCGCGGTTGATAGCTGCCTGGTTCTCTTTTGCCGTAGCAGAAGTCTTCGCACCAAAAGCAGTGATGACAAACTGCTGGGTCTTGATCTTCGGCAACTGGATGCGTTGTTCTATCTGGCTCACTTCGCTGTCATTCCATGCGGCTGCGGCATGGAGCGAGAAGAGTGCCATAAGGACAAGGCTGATGCTTTTTATTATGTGCATATCAATATTTTGTTTTATATTCTTTGTTTCATACCTGTTTTACTATTCGCAAAATTACTTATAATATCGACATTAGATTCGTATTTGTGTTTTTTAAAGAGTAGATTATCATTCACATGTACAATTCTCCCCTAGATTGTGGAAGATTGTCGACCATGGAGTTGGTAGCAGTGGCCGTGCCAGTGGCGGCCACCAACTAAAAAGTAATTATAAACCGCCAAATGCGGTTATACAGCTGGTGGCCGGCACTATGGCACGGCCACTGTACTGACACCATTGCAATGAAACGCACACAGCTGTGTGAAACATTTCAGCCATGATTACGATTGAATTGCACTTCGATTACGATAGAATCGCATTTCGATTGTGATGGAATCAATCTGCCATATAAGCGTAATCGCAAAACGCGTGAAACGTTTAGGTATCTATGGGAATGTGGAAGACCTTACACTCTATTGAAGAGCTATTATTGGAGCGAAATACTTCAAGGTCACAGATAGAATTCCCTTGTCAGCTCTTCGTACCATTCAGATCGCTTGCCGTTTTTATCCATCAGTATCACTTCCTGCTTGTCAAAGACAGCGGGACGGGACGTGGAGAAGGCGGCAAGCGTGCGTTTGGCGGGCTTGCGCTCCACGGTCCTGATGCTGTATTGACGGGAGAGGAACATACCGCGCATGAAAGCCTCCTGGGAGAACTCTTCCAGATAGTCGGTGGGGATGATAGCCGAGAGCTCGCCGTCGGGCGTGAGATAGTGGGCAGCAAAGGCAAAGATGGCCGAGAACGGGAGACTGTCAGTCTGACGGGCCAGGCGGCGACTGTCATCGGGTGACTTCAGACTGTGGGAGAAGAATGGTGGGTTGGTGACAATAATATTATAATGTGTATCCGGCTCAAACTGCTGCAGGGAGGTCTCAATGACACGGATACGCTCGGTAAAAGGTGACCGGGCGACGTTCTCTGCGGCTTGCGTGGCTGCGTTGTGATCAATCTCTATGGCGTCGATAGTGGCTTCGGGAAACCGTTGCGCCATCATCAGGGCGATCAGTCCCGTGCCGGTGCCGATGTCGAGAATGCGGGCGCCACCGTGAGCCCAGGCGCCTAAAAGAACTCCATCGGTGCCTACTTTCATGGCACAACGGTCCTGTGAAACCGTGAATTGCTTGAACTGAAAATCATTACCCATTGTATTAAATTATATGCATTCGAGATCCTAAGAATCTTATTTCACACGGATCTTAAAGATTTTAAAGATGGCTACGCTATTCGCTACGCGGTGATCTGCATGGGTATGTGTAGCCGCAAAGCGGCGTAACAATCTTTAAGATCTTTATAATCCGTGTGAAAAAAATATCGTAAGCACGGATCCATTTCTTAGATGCCACAATATTTTCTTCATTGCTTTTTCTTTTTCAAACGACAATTGCACTATTTTATTATATTCTTCGTAACTTTGCACATCGTTATATTGACTAATTATATTGACTAATTATGCCAAAAGGAAACACGACAATTCAAATGTTCGCTGATTTCGAGGGCGATATCACCGCTATCTTCAAGGATGGAAAAGAATGTGACTGCCCCATTCTCACCACCCGCAATATGGTAGTGATGCCGGGCGTTATTGTGCCTGTCCTGCTTGGAAGAGAGACGAGCATCAATGTGGCTCGCTATCTGGAACGCGACATCCATAAGCGCGTCTGTGCCATTGTATGTCAGAAAGATCCGGAGAATGAATTCCCTGAGAAGAAAGACGACTTGTATGACGTCGGTGTCATGGCAAGGCTCGTGCGCATCATCGAGATGCCGACCTCGAGTGCCGTTACAGCCATTTTCCAGGCTACGACACGCTGTAAGCTTGAGAAGATAAACTCCAAACGGCCCTATCTCAAAGGACATGTTGTACCCATGCCCGAGAGCGTTCCGGCAGAGGAAGATACAGAATTCAGTTCCATCGTTGACAATGTGCGTTCCTCAACCCAGGAGCTCATCCATCTCAACGATGATATCCCCGACGAGGGCACCATGGCGTTCATGAATATCAACAACGACACGATGCTCATCAACTTTGCCTGCACCAATCTGCCCTTCCCTGTGGAGGATAAGATCAGGTTGCTCCGAATTGACGACATGCGCGAGCGTGGCCTCGAACTGCTGAAGGTGGAGAGCCGCGAGATCCAGTTTGCCCAGCTCAAGGGAGACATCAAGAACAAGACGCGTGTTGACCTCGACGAGCAGCAGAAGGAATACTTCCTGCATCAGCAGATGAAGAACATCCGCGAGGAGCTCGGTGACAACAGTGACTCGGCCTCGAAGGCTGCCTTGGAGCGGAAAGCCAAAGGCAAAGACTGGCCGGAAGCCATTGCCAAGGTGTTCAAGAAAGAGCTCGACCGCCTCGATACCTTCAACCAGCAGAGCCCCGACTACAGCGTGCAGCTCAACTATCTCGACACGATGGTGTCGCTGCCGTGGAACTACTGTACGAAGGATGACCTCGACCTCAAGCGTGCCAAGACGATCCTCGACCGAAACCACTACGGCATGGAGAAGGTGAAGGAGCGCATCCTCGAATATCTCGCTGTACTGCAGCTCCGTGGTGACCTCAAGTCGCCTATCCTCTGCCTCTTTGGCCCTCCGGGCGTGGGTAAGACCTCGCTTGGAAGAAGCATTGCCGAGGCCATGAAGCGTAAATATATCCGTATGTCGCTCGGTGGCCTTCACGATGAGAGTGAGATCCGCGGTCATCGCCGTACCTATGTCGGTGCCATGCCCGGACGAATCATCAAAGGCATTCAGAAGGCCGGCTCCTCGAACCCCGTGTTCATCCTCGACGAGATAGACAAGGTGTCGGCCAACAACTATAATGGCGACCCCTCCTCTGCCCTGCTTGAGGTTCTCGACCCCGAACAGAACAGTACGTTCCATGACAACTATCTCGACTTGGACTATGATCTCTCGAAGGTGTTCTTCATCGCCACGGCCAATGATATCAGCACCATCCCCCGCCCATTGCTCGACCGTATGGAGCTCATTGAGGTGCCGGGATATGTCACGGAGGAGAAGATAGAGATTGCCAAGCGCCATCTCGTGCCGCGTGAACTGAAGAATACGGGTCTCGACAAAGTCACGCCGAAAATCAAGTTCTCGAAGCCGGCCCTGGAGAAGATCATTGAAGACTATACGCGCGAGAGCGGTGTGCGTCAACTTGAGAAGCAGATCAACAAGACACTGCGCAAGGAAGCACTCCGGCTGGCCATGAAAGAGCCTATGCCGGAGAAAGCGATCTCGGCTTCGGATATCGAGGGTATCCTTGGCAAGCCGCCTTTCAGTCGCGACATCTATCAGGGCAACGACTATGCCGGTGTCGTAACAGGTCTGGCTTGGACAGCTGTCGGCGGAGAGATCCTCTTCATTGAGACCTCACTCTCCAAAGGCAAGGGTGGCAAGCTCACACTCACGGGTAACCTCGGAGACGTGATGAAAGAGAGCGCTATCATTGCCCTGCAATTTGTCAAGGCACACTGCGACAGTCTCGGTGTGGACTACCGCGTGTTCGACAACTGGAACATCCATATCCATGTGCCGGAGGGCGCCACGCCGAAGGACGGTCCCTCTGCAGGTATCACGATTGCAACGTCTATTGCATCTGCTCTGACCCAGCGCAAAGTGAGAAAGAACACGGCTATGACGGGTGAGATCACGCTCCGCGGCAAGGTGCTGCCTGTGGGTGGTATCCGCGAGAAGATTCTCGCAGCCAAGCGTGCGGGAATCACGGATATCGTTATCTGCAAAGACAACAAGAAGGATATCGAAGAGATTCCGCAGAACTATCTCAAGGGCGTCACCTTCCACTATGTAGAGAATGTTCAGGATGTGTGGAACTTTGCACTTACGAATGAGAAAGTCGACAACCCTGTGGACTTCACCATTGAGGAGGATAACAATAAAGACAAGAAAAATTAATGGAATTTCAACTCCAATATACAGACCCAGCCTCTGAGGCTCGTGCCGGCGTGATTACGACGGACCACGGCAAGATAGAGACTCCTATCTTCATGCCTGTGGGTACGTGTGGTGCCGTGAAAGCTGTGCATTTCAGTGAGTTGCGCAATCAGGTTAAAGCACAGATTATACTGGGCAACACCTATCATCTCTATCTGCGCCCGGGCCTTGAGGTGCTTCGTGCTGCGGGAGGCTTGCATGGCTTCAATGGCTGGGAGCGCCCCATCCTCACGGACAGTGGCGGGTTCCAGGTCTTCTCCTTGTCGGGCATCCGTAAGCTCACGGAAGAAGGCTGTGAGTTTCGTTCACATATCGATGGCTCCAAGCATATCTTCACGCCGGAGAACGTGATGGACACCGAACGTATCATCGGTGCCGACATCATGATGGCGCTCGATGAATGTCCTCCGGGGCTCAGCGATTATGCTTATGCCAAGAAGAGCCTCGGTATGACCCAGCGTTGGCTCGACAGATGCATCAAGCGGTTTAATGAGACAGAGCCGCTCTACGGTTACAAGCAGAGTCTCTTCCCGATCGTTCAGGGTTGCACGTTCAAGGATCTGAGACAGGAGGCTGCTAAGTTCGTAGCCGACAAAGGAGCTGACGGCAATGCGATCGGAGGACTGGCTGTGGGTGAGCCTACGGAGGTGATGTATGAGATGATCGAGGTCGTCAATGAGATCCTGCCCAAAGACAAGCCCCGTTACCTCATGGGTGTGGGTACGCCACAGAATATCCTCGAAGGTATTGAGCGAGGCGTGGATATGTTCGACTGCGTGATGCCTACGCGTAATGGCCGCAATGCGATGCTTTTCACCTATGAGGGTACGATGAACATGAAGAACAAGAAGTGGGAGATGGACTTCTCCCCACTCGACCCCGACGGTTGCGAGATTGACAAGGTGACGACAAAGGCTTACCTCCATCATCTCTTCAAGGCACAAGAGCTCCTTGCCATGCAGATAGCCAGCATCCACAACCTCGCATTCTATCTGCGGCTTGTCACTGATGCACGGAAACATATCCTTGCAGGTGACTTCGTGCAGTGGAAGAACAGTGTCGTGGGACAACTCGGAATAAGAAGATAAATCATGAAGAGTTTTAGTAAGATAAGAAAGCATCGCCGTTTGTATAAGGTCGGCCGGTGGATAGGAAGGCACCCTAAGTGGTTGCACCGTTTCTTCCACTGGGTGGCTGCTCATACGCGACTCTTGCAGCGTATATGTAAATGGATTGCAAAGAAACTGCGCTTTCTTCGTGTTCTCAGATATCTGAATCCTTTCAGATACATCAAGAAAATCGACTGGTATATTATCAAGAAGTTTATAGGGACCTATTTCTTCTCTATCGCCTTGATTATTTCTATCTCCATTGTCTTTGATGTCAATGAGAATCTGGCTAAATTCACGGAATATCATGCACCGCTGAGCGCCATTGTCTTCGACTACTATGCCAACTTCATTCCGTATTTTGCCAACCTCTTCAGTGCGCTGTTTGTCTTCATCGCTGTGATCTTCTTCACCACGAAGTTGGCTGGTAACTCGGAGATCATCGCCATGCTCTCGGCGGGTATCTCTTTCAAGCGCTTGCTGAGACCTTACATGATCTCCTGCGTCTTCCTCTCTGCCCTCTCCTATTATCTCTCGGCTTATGTCATTCCTCATGGCACGGTCATCCGACAGAACTTTGAGTCGATGTACAAGAACAAGAAGAAGAACACGTCGGCGGAGAATGTGCAGCTGCAAGTGGCACCCGGTGTTATCGCTTATATCCAGCACTACGACAACAACATGAAGCATGGCTATGGCTTCTGTCTCGACAAGTTCCAGGAAAAGAAACTTATCTCGCATCTCACGGCTACGGATGTACAGTATGACACGATCTCCGATTCCAAGTACCACTGGAAGTTATCCAACTGGAAGGTGCGCCAGTTGAAGGGCTTGAGGGAGCATATCACGAGTGGAGCAGAGAAAGACTCTGTGATACAGATGGAGCCTACAGATCTCGTCTATTCGAAAGGTCAGCAGGAGACCTTCACCTCACCGGAGTTGAAAGATTATATCTCGAAGCAGATCAACCGCGGCTCGGGTAATGTGGCACAGTATCAGGTAGAGTATTATAAGCGTATCGCCTCGTCATTCGCCTCTTTCATTCTGACGATCATCGGAGCCTCTCTCTCAGCCAGGAAACGGAAAGGCGGTATGGGAATGTATCTCGGCATAGGACTGGCGCTCTCCTTTGCCTACATCATGTTCCAGACGATCTCTGCTACGTTTGCTGTCAATGCAGGGTTCCCGCCGATGCTTGCTGCATGGCTTCCGAACATCGTCTTCGCAGTCATCGCATTCCTCTGCTATCTCAAGGCGCCGAACTAATTTAAAAAGAAATTGAACAATGAAATTTGAAGAATTAGAATTAAGCGATAACATTCTCGATGCACTTTATGACATGCATTTCGAGGATTGTACGCCTATTCAGGAAAAGTGTATACCCCCTATTTTAGAAGGGCGCGACGTCCTCGGTGTGGCTCAGACTGGTACAGGTAAGACAGCTGCTTACCTGCTCCCTATCCTATCAAGACTCGATGACGGGGGATTCCCGAAAGATGCCGTCAACTGTATCGTGATGTCGCCTACACGTGAGCTCGCTCAGCAGATTGACCAGGCTATGCAGGGCTTTGCTTATTATCTCCCCGATGTATCAAGTGTCGCTGTGTATGGTGGTAACGATGGTAACCGTTATGACCAGGAGATGAAAAGCATGCGCCTTGGTGCGGATGTGATCATTGCTACGCCGGGTCGACTCATCTCACACATCTCGATGGGTAACATCGATCTGTCGAAAGTGAGCTTCTTTGTGCTTGATGAAGCTGATCGTATGCTCGATATGGGATTCTCAGAGGACATCATGAAGATTGCTTCGGGATTACCTAAGAACTGTCAGACGATCATGTTCTCGGCTACAATGCCTAAGGACATCGAGCAACTCGCTCAAAACTTGCTGAAGAACCCTGTAGAGGTGAAACTCGCTGTGAGCAAGCCGGCTGAGAAAATTCAGCAGAGCGCTTATATCTGCTATGAGACGCAAAAACTGAAGATCATTGAAGATATCTTCAAGGCAGGTGACCTAAAGCGTGTCATCATCTTCTCGGGGAGTAAGATGAAAGTGAAGCAGATCAACCAGGCGCTGCAGAAACTGAAGATCAACAGTGGTGAGATGCACTCGGATCTTGAGCAGGCTGAGCGTGACGATATCATGTTCAAGTTCAAGAGTGGACAGATTGATGTCCTCGTGGCTACGGATATTGTGGCTCGTGGTATTGATATCGATGATATCACAATGGTCATCAACTATGATGTGCCTCACGATGCTGAGGACTATGTACATCGTATCGGTCGTACGGCTCGTGCTGATCGTGATGGTGTAGCAATCACCTTTGTCAATGAGGATGACATGTATGCCTTCCATCAGATAGAGAAGTTCCTTGGTAAGGAGATCAAGAAGAATCCATTGCCGGAAGGTTGCGGTGAAGGCCCGGAGTATACAACTTCGAAGCGTCCTGGTCGTACGTCGGCTAAGAGTCGTCGTCGTAAAGACCGTGACAACACAGCACATAAAGATGCCAAGCAGCGCAATGATCGCAGACAGCGCAACGAGAAAAGAGGCGACAATCGTAATAATCAGCAGAATGACCAACAGAATGGTCAGAAGCAGGAGCGTCAGCAGAAGCAAGGACAGCCTAAGAGAAATCAGCAGAAGCAGAATCAACAGAACCAAGGCCAGCAGAAGCAAGAGCAACAGGCTCAAGGTCAGCCTAAGCAGAGACGTCAGCGTGGCAGAGGGCAGAAACAGGAGCGTCAGCATGAACAGCAGCAGGTTCAGAATCCGAATGAGGGTCAGAAGACGCGTGGACGCCATAAATATGCTGATAAGCAGCGTGGACAGCAAGCGCAGCAGTCGCAGCAGCCTTCTAACAGTCAGACGCAGAGCAAAGGTAAGAAGAAAGGTGTCGTGCAGCCTAATATCAACGATCGTAGCCTGAAAGGCTTCCTTAAACATCCGCTCCGCTGGATCATGAATATCGGAAAGAGATAATACCTACTAATATCATATGAACTATGGAAAAGGTAAAGAAGAATAATTTGTCAGAGTGTACCACTATTGTTGTTGGTGGTAACTTGACAGGCGATGGATCACGTATCTATGCACGCAGTGAGGATTTTGATGCCATGCGTTGCAAGAACTGGCTGGTCTTTGATGAGACCGATAATGGTCCTGAAGAGTTCGTTGCCAACGACAGTGCCTTCAGATGCCCACTGCCTAAGAAGCGTCTTGGATATACGGCGCTCCCCGATTATCAATATCATCATGAATGGGGAAGTGCTGGATTCAACACAGCAGGTGTGGGTGAGAGTTCTACAGAGACTATTTTCAGTAGTCCTGAGGCTCTTGCGCATGATCCTTATGTAGCTGATGGAATGGCGGAGAACTGCACTTACAACACGGTGCTTCCTTATATCCACACAGCACGTGAAGGCGTGGAGCGCTTGGGTGCCATGATTGAGAAATATGGTTCCGCTGAAGGCTTTGGTATCGGCTTTATTGATAACAAGGAAACATGGTACTTGGAGAATGCCTGTGGACACCACTGGCTCGCTTGCCGCATCCCTGATGACAAGTATTTTGTGACGGGTAACCAGAGTCGTTTCCGCGATTATGACCCCAAGGATACAGAGAACTTCCTCGCAGACAAGGATTTGCTGAGCTTTGCAGAGAAGAACGGTCTGTGGGATGGAAAGGAGAAGTTCGATTTCCATAAGGCTTACTCGAAGGATGATATCGCTGACCATACTTACAACTATACGCGCGTATGGGGCTTGCAGAAGCTCTTCACTCCTTCCATGAAGCAGGATGTAGATGTCAATACGTTCCCCGTATATGCTGTTCCAGACAGTGGTCATATCAATATCCCTGAGCTGCGGAAAGCTTTCCGTTTCCATTATGATGGCACTGATCATGATCCGTATCTTCACAACAACGGTCATGAGCCTTGGCGTCCGGTCTCTATCTTCCGTACCACGCAGACCCATCTGCTTCAGGTTCGTCCCTGGCTCCCGGATGCTATCGGACATATCACTTATGTAGCTGATGGCATGGCTGACCTCGGTGTGTTCCTGCCTATCTATCAGGGTATCAAGAGTTTCCCGAAGGCTTATCAGATTGGCGATAACCATTGCACGAATGACTCAGCTTACTGGAAGTTCCGTAAGGTGATGACCTTAGCAATGACCAACTATAATGCTTATGCCCCTGTCGTGAAGGAGCGCTATGCGAAACTTGAGGCAGAGAATGATGAGCGTCAGAAGGAGTTTGAGGCTAAGTATCTGGCCATCTATAAGGAGAAGCCGATGGAGGCTCAGGATATGCTTCAGGCTTTCAGCGATCAGATTCTCAATCATGCACTTGAGGTGGCTGATGAGCTCACCCTTGATCTCTTCACCCGTCTCACAGAAGACACGATGAAGAACTATATGTTCCACGGAGCGTAGCGCTACGCTAAAGTATAAAGAAAAAGGAATAAAGAATNNATTCTTTATTCCTTTTTCTTTATTATTTAGCGAATGCGTTATATGCTTTGTGCTCTCACTCTGCTCAATGTCTCCGGTGTCATCTGCAGATAGCTTGCGATGTATACCAGGGGTGCACGAAGTACTACCTGTGGTTTCATTTTGCACAAACGCTGATAACGGTTCTGAGCTGTCTCAAAGCGTAGCAGATCGGCATGAACCTGAGAGATGATCAGGCTCTCTTCCAAGATCTTGCGGTAGAGAATCTGAATGTTGACATTGTGCAAGGCTACTTGCTCCAACCTGTGTTTAGGAATGAGATAAACGATAGTAGGCTCCAAGGCTTCAACTTGAAGCTTCGTAGGCTCTTCCTTAAAGAGACTCTCTATGCACATGAATATCTCACCATCGGAGCCAATATGCTCCGTCAGCTCCTTATCATTCTTATAGTAGAACTGTCTGATCAAGCCCTTGTCTATGTAATAGATGGCTTCACAAACTTCTCCTTCCTTAAGAATCATTTCACCCTTGGCGTACTTCTTCGGAATGAGGATGCTTTCCAGCGTGTCGAGCTCCTCATGAGTCATTGTGCTGTACTTGCGCGCCAGTTCGCGTGCTATGTCACGCGTCGTGTTTTGTAATTCCTTCATTTCTCTATAAATCTATTTAGGTTATCTGATTGAGATTTGTTAATCTAACTTTAAGACAGCGAGGAATGCTTTCTGTGGCACCTGTACGTTGCCAATCTGCTTCATCCTCTTCTTGCCTTTCTTTTGTTTCTCCAACAGTTTGCGCTTACGACTCACATCACCGCCATAGCATTTAGCAAGCACATCCTTACGTACTTGCTTCACGGTCTCTCTGGCAATGATCTTTGCACCGATAGCAGCCTGGATAGCGATGTCAAACTGCTGACGAGGGATGAGTTCCTTCAACTTCTCACACATGCTACGTCCCAAGGTCACCGCATTGTCTACATGCGTTAATGTAGAGAGTGCATCGACAGGCTCCCCGTTGAGGAGAATATCGAGCTTGATAAGCTTCGAAGGACGGTAGCTGTCGATGTGATAATCGAAAGAGGCATATCCTTTGGATATAGACTTCAGCTTATCGTAGAAGTCAATCACGATCTCACCCAATGGTATCATGAAGTGGAGTTCCACTCTATTACCACCGGAAATATACTGTTGGTCAAGCAGTTCTCCACGTTTGTCGAGGCACAGTTTGATAATTGGCCCGATATAGTCGCTTAACGTGATGATGCTCGCACGAATATAAGGCTCATCAATATGGTCAATTTCCGTTGGGTCAGGCAGACCACTTGGATTGTGAACCTCTATCTCTTCACCTTGTTTGGTATATACCTTGTAGGAAACGTTTGGAACAGTGGTGATCACTTCCATGTTGAACTCACGGTCGAGGCGTTCCTGGACAATCTCCATGTGAAGAAGTCCCAGGAATCCGCAGCGGAAACCGAAGCCCAAAGCCTGCGAAGACTCAGGGGTGAACGTGAGACTCGCATCGTTGAGCTGCAACTTCTCTAAAGAGCTGCGAAGGTTCTCGTATTCAGCCGGGTCAATGGGATAGACGCCTGCGAACACCATCGGCTTCACTTCCTGGAAACCTTCTACAGCCTCTTTACATGGGTTGTCTACATGTGTGATCGTATCGCCTACTTTCACCTCTGTAGCATCCTTGATGCCAGAGATGATATATCCTACCTCACCCGTGGACAGTTCTTTGCGGGGTTCGAGATCCATCTTGAGTACACCTACCTCATCAGCAGTATACTCCATATCTGTCTGAACGAACTTCACCTTATCTCCCTGACGCACGGTACCGTTCATCACCTTTCCAAGAACGATGATACCACGGAAGGAGTTGAAGAGTGAGTCGAAGATCATCATCTGTAAGGGAGCCTTCGGGTCACCTTTGGGAGCCGGGATACGCTTCACGACAGCTTTGAGAATGTCGGGCACTCCCTCTCCTGTCTTACCACTTGCTCGGATAATATCCTCAGGGTCACAACCTATGAGGTCAACGATCTCGTCTTCCACCTCATCAGGCATGGCATTGGGCATGTCTATCTTGTTGATGACAGGGATAATCTCCAAGTCGTGGTCAATGGCCATGTAGAGATTGGAGATCGTCTGAGCCTGAACACCTTGTGTAGCATCTACTACGAGCAAGGCACCCTCACAAGCTGCTATGCTACGGGACACTTCATAACTAAAGTCGACATGTCCCGGAGTATCGATAAGGTTGAGTATATATTTTTGTCCATCAAGTGCATATTCCATCTGAATGGCGTGACTCTTAATGGTGATGCCACGCTCACGCTCAAGATCCATATCATCAAGCATCTGATTCTCTGTAATCTTGATGGTCTTGGTATATTCAAGCATACGATCGGCCAATGTTGATTTGCCGTGGTCAATATGCGCTATGATGCAGAAATTACGGATGTTCTCCATTCGAATTAGTAATCTTTGACGCAAAGTTACGAAAAAGATGGGAGATAGATGCCATAAAAATCTATATTTTTCTTAACTTTGCGCTAAAATCAAGTTGATGGTTGATAGGTGAAGGGTGTTAATGGACACTCTTGAAGTTATATTAAATAAAATGATGAAGAAAAAGATATTAGTTCTTGCATTTGCGGCATTGTCATTGACAAGTTGTCATCGTACGAACTTGGAAGATTTGGCTGCTAAATCAGCTTCAGATTATACAGAGCGTTACTGCCCTACTCCATTCGTGGATTCACAGCGTACGGACAGTGTAAGCTTTGACAGGGCAACTCATACTTTCGGCTATTATTACACGATCTCAGGGAAGATAGATGATCCAATGGTTATTGCTAAAGGACAGAAGCAAATTATAAGTTCTATTCTTAATAGCTTGAAGGAGAATACGAGTATGAAGGAATTTAAGCAAGCTGCTTACAACTTTCATTATGTATTCAGATCACAGAAAACTGGTAATGTAGTGATAGACAAGACATTCACTAAGAAAGATTATAAGTAAGCTTTACAATAAAAGCGTCAATATTATGGCGAAAGACAAGACCATGTATGTCTGCAGCAATTGCGGGTATGAGTCGGCTAAATGGCTTGGACGTTGTCCCTCGTGTGGTGAATGGGACAGTTTCAAGGAAATAAAGGTAGCTGCAGACTATGGCTCGATGAATGCTAAGAACACGGCAGCTACACTTCGACGTGGAGGAAAAGGACTTGTTCCCCATGGAGATAATAAGCCGCTTCGATTGAAAGAGATTCCTCTTGAAGATGCTCCGCGAATAGACACGCATGATGATGAGCTCAACAGAGTCTTGGGCGGTGGCATTGTGCCGGGAAGCATCGTGTTGCTGGGCGGTGAGCCGGGAATAGGTAAGTCGACACTTACTTTGCAGACTATTCTTGGCATGGGTGATATGCCGATTCTCTATGTCAGCGGTGAGGAAAGTGCCCATCAGATAAAGATGAGAGCTGAGCGTATTCAGAAAGAAGTGCGAGACAATGTCTTCATCCTCTGTGAGACTTCCCTTGAGAAGATCTATGCCGGTATCCAGGAACTTCATCCTCAGTTGGTCGTTGTAGACTCTATTCAAACAATATCTACTGAACAAGTGGACTCTTCACCGGGCAGCATCTCTCAGGTTCGTGAGTGTGCAGCCTCTCTGCTGCGATTTGCGAAGAGTAGTGGTGTTCCCGTTTTGCTCATCGGTCACATCAATAAAGAAGGAACATTGGCTGGACCTAAGATCCTTGAGCATATCGTGGATACGGTTATCCAGTTTGAGGGTGACCAGCATTACGTCTATCGAATACTGCGAAGTATCAAGAACCGTTTTGGGAGTACCTCGGAGCTCGGCATCTATGAGATGCGTCAAGATGGTTTACGGGCTGTCTCCAATCCTTCAGAGCTTTTGTTGACCGAAGATCACGAAGGTTTGTCGGGTGTAGCGATCAGTTCTACGATAGAAGGTGTGCGGCCTTTCCTTGTAGAGACGCAGGCTCTTGTTTCTACAGCAGCCTATGGTACTCCCCAGCGTTCTGCTACGGGCTTTGATCAACGCAGATTGAACATGCTGCTCGCTGTGTTGGAGAAACGTGTCGGCTTCAAACTGATGCAGAAAGATGTCTTCCTCAATATCGCAGGAGGACTGAAGGTTACCGATATGGCGATGGATCTCAGTGTCATTGCAGCAGTGTTATCGAGCAATGTAGATACTCCGATAGAGAGTGGATGGTGTATGTGTGGCGAAGTAGGACTGAGTGGTGAAGTAAGACCTGTAAGCCGTGTAGAGCAGCGCATTGCTGAAGCCGAGAAACTCGGATTCAAGCATATCATCCTCCCGTCCTACAATCTGAAAGGCATCAATCCCAAGAAATATGCTATACAGTTACACCCTGTGAAGAAAGTGGAGGAAGCATTGCGCCTTCTCTTCGGATAGCTCATAAACTCATAAACTCATAAACTCAAATCATGAAAGACAGTATTATCATAGTCAGTGGCGGCATGGATTCCATTACCATGCTGTACGAATATAAAGACCGGATAGCATTAGGTGTGTCGTTCAACTATGGTAGCAACCATAATGCGCGAGAGATTCCTTTTGCTGAGTTACATTGCAAGCGGTTGGGTATTCCTCATATCACCATTGACCTTGGATTCATGCATCAGTATTTCAAATCAAGCCTGCTTGAAGGCGCTGATGCTATTCCTGAAGGCAATTATGATGATGAGAACATGAAATCGACTGTGGTGCCTTTCCGCAACGGTATCATGCTCTCTATTGCCGTTGGGTTGGCTGAATCTAACCATCTCAAATATGTTATGATGGCTAATCATGGAGGCGACCATGCCATCTATCCCGATTGTCGTCCCGATTTTGTCAAGGCTATGTCTGCTGCTTCACAAGCAGGAACCTATGAGAAGGTTGAGGTGTGGGCACCGTATACGAATATCACGAAGGCAGACATTGCTCGCCATGGCAAGGCGCTGGGCATTGACTATAGTGAGACTTGGAGCTGCTACAAAGGTGGTGAGAAGCATTGTGGAAAGTGCGGTACTTGCCGCGAGCGAAAGGAAGCCTTACGTGAGGCTGGAATCATTGATACTACAGAATATGAAGAATAAGCTTAACCATAACTGGGAATTGACGAATCTCTTCTCTATCTTAGCATTTTTAATGCTGTCATCATTCCTCTTAACAGCTTGTCACAAGAGCTATGATGAGAAGAAGCAGGAAGAGAAAGCTTCTCGCGCAGAGCTCGAGCGTGAAGATAGTCTGGCATTGAAGATTGCTACTGTTCCAACCCTCGATTGCCTGCCTTTGTTTATTGGTGTGGAAGACAGCTTGTTCTTGCAGAATGGGCTTGACGTTCATCTCAAACAAAGGGGTGCACAGATAGACTGCGATACGTTGGTACGAGGCAAACATGTAGAAGGTTTTGTCAGTGACCTGATACGTACTGAACGGCTAAAGAAAGAAGGCATCGCCCTGAGGTATATTACTGCTACAGGCAGCTATTGGCAGCTTTATACCAATCGTATCGCACGTATCAAAGAACTGAAGCAGCTCTCTGACAAGATGATAGCCATGACGAGGTTCTCGGTTACTGATTATCTTGCTGATTACGCTATTGATAGTGCTAAACCTAAATACGATGTTTACAAGATTCAAATCAATGACCCTCGTACACGTATCAAGATGATTCTCAACAATGAGATGGATGCGGCATTGTTTACTGAGCCGCAAGCTACCACTGCAAGGATACATGGTAATCCTATGCTCATGGACAGTAGGGATAAAAATGTGCATATGGGTGTAATAGCTTTCCGTGAAAAGGCACTTACGGGTAAGCGGAGGCAGCAACAACTAAAGACCTTCATCAAGGTCTATAATATGGCGGTAGACTCTATTAATAAAAATGGTTTCCTGCACTATGCATCTATTATCAGTAAGTACACTGGTGCTGATGTTAAGACTATAAAGGCGTTGCCGCAGATGAAGTTTAGTCATGTCACTCCTCCAAGGGCGCATGATATAGCTATAGCAAAAAGATATTAACAACTTATGACCAGACTTGATTCTTCTAACTGGAAAGATTATATCCATCAGATAGTAGACCTTCAACAACAGTTGTCGAATAATCTTCCACTTGGAACTGTACTAAAGGACACTTCCAAGTTGATGACTGATTATTCTATTTCAGTTAACGACGAGTTGGAGGATATTAGCAACAGCTATCAGATGATGAGCGATTACATGCTCCGTGGATATCAGGACAATCAGCGAGATAGCCTCTATCATCAATTGGCTCGACGTCTTTATCGTGTTTTGTCCAATGCTTCGCTGCAAGCTCGAATAAAATTCGACTCATCATTGGCTCCACTATTATCCGGCAGGACAAATAACGTTCAACCTGATACCGACAGCCTTCGTGCAAGCTTGGAGTCTTTTGTATCTGATGTGGCCTTGTTAACGCTTGAGCCCCAATCAACAGTAGAAGCAAAAAGCAAGGGCCTTTACGAGCAACGGTTTGCTGTCGTTTCCAAAGCTTTCATTGATATTGTTGTATCCGGTCAATGGAGCAATGAGTATGCCTCAGATATAGCAGCGCTCATTCTTTCTCCTACGATTGATGCGATGGATGCATTGACCTTGTGTGCTTCTGTGATGATGGCTGCTCTTCTTTCTCCGGATCCAGCCAAAGTGATGATGCTTCTTAAGATATATCAGAAAGCAAATGATGAGAAATTGAAGCAACGGGCACTCATAGGTTGGGTGTTTGCATTAGATAAAGGCGATTATCGTTTATTCCCGGAAATATCCAATACTATCAATCAACTGTTAGACAACGACGATTTCCGTGAAGAACTTGTTCAGTTGCAGATGCAGATTGTATATTGCTTGACAGCTGAACAAGACACACAGACCATAGAGCGGGATGTCATACCCAACATCATGAAAAATCAGAATCTCGAGATGACGAGGTTTGGCATCCGGGAGAAGGAGGAGAACCCGATGGATGAGATCCTGCATGGTGATAACAGTGACAAGAAGATAGAAGAGATTGAACAAAGCATGCGTAAGATTACGGACATGCAGAAGCGTGGTGCTGATATCTATTTCGGGGGCTTTTCCAAGATGAAGCGTTTCGGTTTCTTCTTCACATTGTCTAATTGGTTCACGCCTTTCTATATTCAGCATCCTGGTTTGGAACAGATTCCTAAGGAAATTAGGAAGGCTCAGTTTATGAGTAGTTTGCTTTCTTCGATGCCTTTCTGCGATTCAGACAAGTACAGTTTTGCATTGGCGATGTCGACTGTCTATGCACAGCTACCCGATAACATCAAAGAGATGTTGGGTAACAATGTGGCGATGGAAGTTCCTGGTGCTGAAGGAATTATTAATACCCCGGCATTCTATCGTCGTCAGTATCTCCAAGATCTATATCGTTTCTTCCGCATCAATGACAGTCGTAGGGCGTTTAGAGATCCATTCACGAATAAGGACAATAAGCTCTTCCTTGATAATCCTATTTATGCGGGTTCCATGCATGACGGAGCAATAAGTGTTGTAACGTTCCTTTTGAAACGCAGACTGTTTGTCGAAGCAAAAGTGATGCTGAATGCTTACTTTGATGAGAATAGTTTGGAAGATAACCTTCTCGCTGGACGCATAGCACTGAGGGAAGGCCAATACGCTAAGGCTGAAGTTTTGTTTACAAAAGCCTATAGCATGGAGAATGGTAAAGAGAAGGCCTTAAAAGGCTATGCTTTGGCTTCTTTTCGTTGTGCTCATTATGCTCAAGCTTCAAAACTGTACAGGCAGTTGTCCGTTCTTTACCCAGATAAGGAACTCTATCCGATGAACGAGGCCATTGCACTTATCAATGATGAGAGGGCTGATGAGGCTGTGAAGATCTTGTACGAGCTCTATTATAAAGATCAGAATAAATCGGACATCAAGCGAGTTTTAGCTTGGTCGATGCTCTGTACAAAACAGCTTGAGAAGTCAGCAAAACTTTATCAAGAACTTTTATCCTTGGAAAAGCCCGAAGCTGCTGATTATCTGAATGCAGGGTATTGTGCATGGTTCAATGGAAAGGGAGAAGAAGCTGCACGACTCTTTCAGCAGGCTCAATCGATGTTCTCCGACAAGACTCTTGTGGATAAGTTCCGGGAAGATGCTTCTCTTCTTGATTTTTATGATATAGATAATACCGATCGCAATATCATGGCGGGGGTATGATTTGATAATAAAACAATAGGGCGGCCCTCAGGGCCGCCCTTACATTGTTAATCAGCGTATGTGTTCTGTTTATCCATTCATCGAAGCAAGAAACTCGATGTTGTTTCTTGTCCGTTCCATGCGGTCGTGAATTGTGTTCATTGCTTCGATAGGATTCATATCAGCAATATATTTACGGAGGATCCACATGCGGTCGAGGGTGGTCTTATCCTGAAGGAGATCATCACGACGCGTACTTGAAGCCACGAGGTTGACAGCCGGGAAGATACGCTTGTTGGAGAGGCTGCGGTCGAGCTGAAGCTCCATGTTACCCGTACCCTTGAATTCCTCGAAGATGACCTCATCCATTTTAGAACCTGTATCAATAAGTGCTGTAGCAATGATTGTCAGTGAACCACCACCCTCAATATTACGTGCAGCACCAAAGAAACGCTTAGGTTTCTGCAAAGCGTTGGCATCGACACCACCGGTCAACACCTTACCTGATGCAGGCGAAACTGTGTTGTAAGCACGAGCAAGACGTGTGATAGAATCGAGGAAGATGACAACATCGTGTCCACACTCCACCATACGCTTAGCCTTCTCAAGAACGATACCCGCAATCTTTACATGGCGCTCAGCTGGCTCATCAAAGGTTGAGGCTATCACCTCAGCATTGACGGTGCGTGCCATATCCGTTACCTCCTCAGGACGCTCATCAATGAGGAGCATCATCAAGTATGCCTCTGGATGGTTTGCTGCAATAGCATTTGCAATATTCTTCATCAGAATTGTCTTACCGGTCTTAGGCTGGGCAACGATAAGTGCACGCTGACCTTTACCGATAGGCGCAAACAAATCTACGATACGTGTGGAAAGATTCGTTGTTGCTGGGTCGCCTGTGAGATTGAATTTCTCATCAGGGAAGAGCGGAGTGAGGTTCTCAAATGGTACACGGTCACGAATCTCGTCAGGGCGACGGCCATTGATAGACACAATACTTGTCAAAGGGAAGAATTTCTCACCCTCATGAGGCGGACGCACGCGAGCCTCAATGACATCGCCCGTTTTCAAACCATAGCGGCGAACGAGATTATTGGGAACATATACATCATCAGGAGAAGAGAGATAGTTGTAATCACTGGAACGAAGGAAGCCATAGCCATCAGGCATAACCTCAAGCACACCGTTGGCAGAAATGAGATCTGTGAAATCAAAGGGTTCCGGTTCTTCCTCTTCTTCCTCATTTACTTGAGGCATTGGAGGCATCTCTTCTGTTCCCTGTTCTTGTTCTTGGAACGATGGACCCGTTGTGGGCTGATCAAACATGTCGTAGTTGGGGGTGATACCCTGATCTTCTACAGGCAAATCAACAACTGTGATGAAATCTGTTCCATCTCCAGGATCCCCCTCCCAAACACTGTCAGGCGTATTCTCCTCCGAATCAGGTGCTTCAGTTTGATTATCTTCAGAGTTTTCTTCTTCTACGGAAGTTGCTTCGTCAGAAGTATGGTTTTCTATTTCTTCTTTTGCTGCCTCGTTGTGAGCATTGATTTTCTCCTGTAACAAGGCAATCTTATTGGTGCCCTCTTCAGGAGCCCCCTCTTCTACAGTAGGAAGATTGTTCTGATTATTATCAGTTGCTTGAGTATCGTCTGGCGCTGTTTCAGCGGACTCTGTTTCGGCGTTGTCTTGTGTTGCTGCTTCAGCAATCTGTTGTTTCAGTGCAGCAATCTGTCTCATCAAGTCTCGCTCTTTCTTGGTTTTAGGTCCTCTGTGCTTAGGCTGACTGTTGAGTGTCTCCTCTAGTTCAGCAAGAAGTTTTGCTGGATCAGAAGTGTCCGGGAACAAAGATTTATCCCGGTCTTTCGCTTTAGTGTCGCGATTACGTTTGCGACGGTTGTCGTTGATGGGATTTTTGCTCCCTTCAACCTCTGCCTGCCTGTCAAGAATGGCATAGACAAGATCTTCCTGCTTATCGTAATCGTCTGGATTAAGCTCAAGAGTCTTAGCAATGTCTGCTAGTTCTTCTTTGCCCTTGACAGATAATTCGTCTTTGCTATACATATATAATATGTGAAGTATAATTATTGATTTTCAAATAAGACAAACACTTCCAAAGAAATGGAAATGTCTCAATAAGTCTATTATGGCTGCAAAGGTAATAAAAAAATATTATATTATTCAATTTCCCGAATTATTTTTTTTCAAAAGTTTCTCAAACGACCTTAATGCGACTGCGACTGCGACTGATTGCGACTATTGTATGCTTTCATAAAATCGGGGATACCATAACCATAGACGCTGTCGGGCCATTTATTCCTATCAGCAGATGCCCTGATGATATTGATGATCTGATAAGCATTCAGTGTTGGAAGGGCTTGCCAAAGGCAGGCAACGAGTCCACAGATAATCGGCGATGCAAAGGATGTGCCGTTGTTTGTCGTCAACGTTCCGGAACCATCAATGACACTTATGTTTACTCCTGGCCCACAAATGTCAGGCTTAACCCTTCCGTCTTGCGATGGTCCGAGGCTTGAGAACAAGGCAATCGTACTGTCTCTGTCTATTGCTCCAATGGTCAGAATATTATCTGCATCAGCTGGGATATTGATCTTATGCCATTTGTTATACCCTTCATTTCCTGCAGCATTGCATAGTATGATGCCTTTTGAAGCTAACATAGAAGCCGACTGACTGATAAAAGACGAGCAGCCATTGAGCGAACGTAGCCAAGGCCCGATGGAATCTCCATCCCAGTGCGTGTAGCCTAAAGAAGAATTGATAAGATCAGCACCTATCGAATCAGCAAACTCTGCCCCCATCGTCCAACTGTCTTCTTCGGCACGTGTCTCTGTGTCGGTATCTTCCGTACGAATCAGAGCATAATCGGCTTCAGGAGCTGTTCCTACCATGACGCCCTTCTTGTTCGTTCCCATCACTGAGAGAACCATCGTGCCATGATAATGCTCCTCATAGATACTCCGTGTTCGGCGAGGAGCAAAATCAGCTGTGGCTACAACATTGATGGCTTTCATGGCAGGGATCCTGTCAGCGTTTTGAAATCCGGCATCGAGAACAGCGATCAGCATCCCCTTGCCTTTATAGCCTAATTCATGGAGTTTGTTGCCGTTGGTTAGCCTTATTTGCTCCCATCCATCTCCATAGACCGTGTGACTCGTAGAATCGTTGGGCATGAGTTTCCCGATGTCTAATCGTGGTGTGACAAGCATCGAGTCTGGAGAGACATAAAGTCGGAGACAACGTTTTACAAAAGGAAGCCCTCGAACGGCAGTTCCCATGTTATCCTTATTTGAAGCTACTAGAACAGTATTATGCCATTTGCTTGTCCCTAGAATATTCAAACCTCTTTCTCTTATACTTTTCAAATACGTTGGAGAAACGGGAAGATCCGTAGAGTCTATGGCAATGCCTTGTCGTTTTCTTCGCTCTAAAGATCTTGTGGAAAGAAAGGCTTCTGGATGATTGAGCCGATAGGGTGAGCCGTTTTTATCATTTAGGTAAAGGCGGTAGATATAAGTCTTTTTCAGTGCTACTTCATGCCACGTTTTGCTTTTAGCCGAAAGAAGAGCAGGCACCGAAGCGAGTAGCAGAAGCGAAACTAAACGAAAATAATGAAAGTATTGGTTGTTATTTATTTTTATACGAAAAGGAATCATTTAATGGTTTCTATGAAATCTTTGATAGCTTTGCATCTCTCTATGGCTGGTTCATATCCCATGGAAGCAGCTTCTTTCCACAGTTTTACAGCTTTACCGGAGTCTTCTACAACCCCCGTTCCTCTCCAACAGCACCAACCATACAGATAGATACCTTCCGCATCTTTATTCTTCTCAGCATATTTCAAGATACGGCAGGCATCCTCATAGTTTTGTATCTCTAAGAGGTGACGGGCGCGGCCCATTGCATGTGCAAAGGTCTCGCCAGCTCCCTCATCAGAGAATCCGAAAAAAGACCGCCAAGGAATCTTCATTGGGACGAATTATTAATTAATAGTCACCTTCACTGTCATCGCTAATCTCCTCAGCTTCATAGTTGAGGTCATCAGGATTTGTCTCATAGGTGGTACGATAACTCTCCTCCGTGAGTTTGTCATCATCGAAGGTATCGTCGTCTTCATCCTCGTCTTCATCCTGATGGTCGTTGTCTTCGGGAAGATCTTCCTCCTTCTCCTCGTCGCTTTCCTCTCCCTCATAATCATCATTAGAGGACTTAGTCGTTTCCATGACTGGTTTGGGCTCATCTTCGGGCTTTTCCTTGACGAAGATAGCCTCAGTCCATGATCCCTTCGGAATCTCGAGAACCTCGTACCCGTCGTTTACCTTCTTTTCATAGAGTCCGCCAGCTTTATGCAGACGGTCAGAAGGCAACGTCGTGGTAGAGATATCGAAGGCGCTCAGGATGATGTCCTGAATGCTCTGCGGCAGACTCTCCCATCCACCGCCGAAGTTACGCTCAAGCACCTCTACGAGTTTGGCAGCCGAAATATGGCCTACATTCTCATAGGTAAGATCCGTGACACGCATGATGGCGCGCTTCTTGATAGCCACCTTATAGCTGTTCTGCTCGTCAACCTTGATGGTTCCGACCTTGAATCCGCGTTGCTCAAGCTTCTCAATGACGATGGGCTTGTCCACCTTGATGTCTTCAACCTCGAAAGCAGTCTTGATGATGTCAGTATAGTGACGCATATTGTCTTTCAGGTCGGCATCTTTCTCAACGGCTTCCCACATGCGGAAGACATCGTTTTCCTGGATGTCCCATACATTGCTCTTATTCAGTGTCTTAATTGTAATGGCTTTCTTGTCTTTCATATTATGACTTTTATATGCGTGCAAAATTAAGCATAAATCCTAAATATGCAAACTTTTCTTGGAAAATAATTGCTATAACTTTGTGCGAGTGTACGATTAATTTCTTAATTTTGCAAGAAAATAAATATTTTCCTATGCATGAGAGTGACTCTATAGTGATTATCCCCACTTACAATGAGAAAGAAAACATGGAGAAAATTATCCGTGCAGTCTTTTCATTGGAAAAGTGTTTTCATATTTTAGTGATCGATGACGGAAGTCCTGATGGCACGGCTTCTATCGTGAAGCGCCTTCAGAAAGATGAATTTGGAGACCGTCTCTTCCTCATTGAGCGCCAAGGTAAGCAAGGGCTTGGCACGGCTTATATCACAGGTTTCAAATGGGCGCTGGAGCGTTCCTATGAGTATATCTTTGAGATGGACGCCGACTTCAGTCATAACCCTCATGACCTGCCGCGTCTCTATGCGGCTTGCCATGATGAGGGCGCTGATGTGGCTGTGGGCTCCCGCTATGTGACGGGTGTGAATGTCGTCAACTGGCCTATGGGCCGCGTGCTGATGAGCTACTTCGCATCTCAGTATGTGCGTTTCATCACGGGCATCAATATCCATGACACCACTGCGGGTTTTGTGTGCTATCGCCGCCGCGTGCTGAAGACCATCGACCTCGACAAGATCCGTTTCAAAGGCTATGCGTTCCAGATTGAGATGAAATACACCGCTTATAAGATAGGATTCAAGATAAAAGAGGTGTCGGTCATCTTCGTGAACCGCAAGGAAGGCACGAGCAAGATGAGTGGAGGAATCTTTTCCGAAGCGCTCTTTGGTGTGATGCGCCTCCGTCTTGATGGCTGGTTTAAGAAATATCCTAAACCCGTAGAATGAAATTCAGCGATTTAGTGAGTCTTTACGGGCGCTTGCCTCAGGCGGGTGCCTTGTTGAAGAGTTTGAGTGACCCCAAGGTTCATCGTCTTTCTTTAGATGGACTTATGGGGTCTTCTGTGCCTTTGCTCTTTTCCTCTTTAGCCAGTCGTTTGAATCGCACCGTGCTGTTCATCCTTGATGACGCTGATGAGGCGGGCTATTTCTTCAATGATCTGAAAAGTGACAAGGCTTGTTTCTTTCCTTCTGCCTATCGGCGTGCCGTGAAATATGGTCAGCGGGACGATGCCAATGAGATTCTTCGCACCGAGACCTTGGCTGCTGTCTCTTCCAAGACGGGGCCGCTTTTCATCGTCACGTGTCCGGAAGCCGTAGCAGAGCTCGTCGTCTCGCAGAACCACTTCGATGAGCAGCGCATCTCCTTGAAGACGTCACAGACCATCGACATCACAGACCTCGAGCATCGCCTGCGCGACATTGGTTTCAACGAGGTGGACTATGTCTACGAGCCGGGACAGTTTGCGGTGCGTGGAAGTATTGTGGATGTCTATTCCTACAGCAGTGAACTGCCTTATCGTATCGACTTCTTCGGAGATGAGATAGACACCATCCGTACGTTCTCAGTGGAGGATCAGTTGTCTCAAGATCGCAGGTCAGAGATAGAGATTGTACCAGAGTTAGCTGTCACGGAGTCGGAGAAGGTACCGTTCCTCCGTTTCCTCCCCGATGACACGCTTATCGTGATAAAAGATGAACGCTTTGTCCTCGATACCGTTCAGCGTATCTACAATGAAGGTTTCTCTTCCCAAGCCATGACAGAGCGCCTGGAGGGTGCCACGGAGGTTGAGCAGGAGCAGATCCGTCGCGACATGAACCGCGAGGCAGTGCTCTGCAAGCCTACGGTCTTCAATGATGAGCTGGCTCGCTTCCAGCAGATTGAGCTCTCCGCGTCTAACCGTGCCCAGGAGGCTCCTGATGCTACGATCGCATTCCATACGAAGCCACAGCCGCTCTTCCATAAGAACTTTGACCTGCTGAAGCAGTCGTTGGAAGACTATCAGCTCCAAGGCTATAAGATCTACATTCTTGCCGACAGCGATAAGCAACAGCAGCGACTGAAAGATATTCTCAACGACATGTCTGCGGAAGAGGTCACAGATAAACTCGGCGACCATCTCATAGCCGTGGACAAGACGGTGCATGAGGGCTTCGTGGACGATGACCTCAAGGCTTGTCTTTTCACGGATCATCAGATCTTCGACCGATTCCATAAGTACAACCTCAAGTCGGACAAGGCGCGCTCGGGTAAGATGGCACTCACGATGAAGGAGCTGCAGCAGATGGAGCCCGGCGACTATCTCGTGCATGTCGACTTCGGTATCGGAAAGTTCGGAGGACTGATCAAGGTGCCTAACCCACAGGGAGGCTATCAGGAGGTCATCCGCATCATCTATCAGAACAACGACAAGGTGGATGTCTCTATCCACTCGCTCTATAAGATCTCTAAGTACCGTGCCGCTGACACGGGAGAGCCCCCTCGCCTCTCTACCCTTGGTACGGGAGCCTGGGACCGACTCAAGGAGCGCACGAAGAAGAAGATCAAGGACATCGCGCGCGACCTCATCCGGCTCTATGCCAAGCGGCGCCATGAGAAAGGTTTCGCGTTCTCGCCCGACAACTTCATGCAGCATGAGCTTGAGGCCAGTTTCCTCTATGAGGATACTCCGGATCAGCTCAAGGCTACGCAAGATATCAAGGCAGACATGGAGCGAGCCGTGCCGATGGATCGTCTCGTGTGTGGCGATGTGGGCTTCGGAAAGACGGAGCTTGCCGTGCGTGCTGCGTTCAAGGCGGCCTGCGACGGGAAGCAGACGGCTGTGCTCGTGCCTACGACGGTCCTTGCCTATCAGCATTTCCAGACGTTCAAGAAACGTCTGCATGACTTCCCCGTGACCGTCGACTATCTCTCGCGGGCACGTACCGCGAAGCAGACGCGGCAGGTCTTGGATGATCTCGCCTCAGGACGTATCGATATCATCATCGGAACGCATAAGCTCTTGGGAAAGACCGTCAAATGGCATGACCTCGGGCTCCTGATCATCGATGAGGAGCAGAAGTTCGGTGTCTCAACGAAGGAGAAGTTGCGTAAGCTGAAGACGAATGTGGACACCCTCACGATGTCGGCTACGCCTATCCCCCGCACCCTCCAGTTCTCACTCATGGGCGCGCGCGACATGAGCATCATGCGCACGCCGCCACCTAACCGCTACCCTATCCATACGGAGCTCTGTACGTTCTCGCACGAGGTCATCGCCGATGCCATCAACTTTGAGATGAGCCGTTCGGGTCAGGTGTTCTTTGTCAATGACCGCATCTCGAGTCTTCCGCATATCGCCGAGCTGATCCATCAGTATGTCCCCGATTGCCGTGTGGCTATCGGCCACGGACAGATGTCGCCGGAGGAGCTGGAGAAGATCATCATGGGCTTCATCAATTATGAGTATGATGTGCTGCTCTCAACGACGATCGTGGAGAACGGTGTCGATATTCCCAATGCGAACACCATTATTATTAATGATGCGCAGCATTTCGGTCTCTCCGATCTTCATCAGATGCGAGGTCGTGTAGGGCGCTCTAACCGCAAGGCTTTCTGTTATCTCCTTGCCCCACCCCGCTCAGCCCTCACACCTGAGGCGCGTCGCCGCCTGGAGGCTTTGGAGACCTTCTCCGACCTCGGCAGTGGGTTCAACCTCGCCATGCAGGATCTCGACATCCGTGGGGCAGGAAACCTCTTAGGTTCCGAGCAGAGCGGATTCATGGAGGACTTAGGTTATGAGACCTATCAGAAGATCCTCAATCAGGCCGTGACGGAACTGAAGAACGACGAGTTCCAGGATCTTTATGCCGATGACATCAAGGAAGGCCGCGAGGTCTCCGGTGACGAGTTTGTGGAGGACTGCGCTGTGGAGAGCGATCTGCCGATGTTCTTCCCCGATACCTATGTACCTACGAGTTCGGAGCGTATGCTGCTCTATCGTGAACTCGACAACATCACGGACGACGATGCACTCAAGGCTTATCGGCAGCGCTTAGTCGACCGCTTCGGTCCTGTGCCCCATGAGGGAGAGGAACTGATGCAAGTTGTCCTGCTGCGTCGTCTGGGTCGTAAGCTCGGCTGTGAGAAGATCATGTTGCGCCAGGGTATCATGACGATGCAGTTCGTCTCCAATCAGGCCTCCGCATTCTATCAGAGCAAGACCTTCGGTCGCATCATCCATTATGTTATGGAGAACCCCCGCCGTTGCAACTTCAAGGATGCCAACGGTCACCGGCTCATCAAGATAGGTGAGGTGAAGAGTGTGGCGGAGGGAGTGACGGTACTGAGGAATATGATGTAAAGTCAGCCGGCCCTCTCCCCTCCCTCCCCCCCCCCATCCAGGGGGAGGGCAATATTACTGTGACAAGCAATTTTTTGTTGCTAATATTTAGCGGGCTTTATTGCCCAAATTGTGAGAGCATTACCTCTTGAAGCATATCTCGCCCTTCCCCTGGATGGGGGGAGGGTCTGGGAGAGGGCTTTGAGGGTCTTGAGGGTCTGAACTACTTCTTTTTTATCACTTCATATAGGTCCGTCCTTCTATCCTGCAAATTTCTCGTTGAGCCATACGTGTGGAGCTCGGAGAGCTGGCTGAGGTCGACATCCGAGATGAGGATCATCTCAGTGTTAGGAGTAGCCTCGGCACGACGGCCATCGTAAGGGAAGGCGAAGTCGCAGGGCGTGAAGACAGCCGACTGCGCATACTGCACATCCATGTTCTGCACACGCGGCAGGTTTCCGACACTTCCCGCAATGGCCACATAGCACTCGTTCTCGATGGCACGCGCCTGGGCACAGAGACGCACACGGTTGTAAGCGTTCTGCGTATCGGTCATGAACGGCACGAAGAGAATCTGCATGCCTTCATCCGCCATGATACGTGAGAGCTCGGGGAACTCGACATCGTAACAGATCAGCACCCCGATGCGTCCACAGTCGGTGTCGAAGGTCTGGATATGGTTACCTTTCGACAAGCCCCAGTATTTGACCTCATCAGGTGTGACATGCATCTTCTCGTACATGTCCACCATACCGTTGCGGCGACAGAGGAAGCCGACATTGTACAAGCCGCCGTCCTGTTTGATGTAAGGCATGGAGCCCGTGATGATATTGATATTATAGGTGATGGCGAGCTCACGGAAGCGGTCGCGGATCTTCTCCGTATACTGAGCCAGAGAGCGGATAGCCTGCGCCTCACCCATCTTGTTGAACGGAGCCATGAGTGGCGCATTGAAATATTCGGGGAAGACGACGAAGTCGGCCTTGTAGCTCGACACCGAGTCGACGAAGAACTCAGCCTGCTCCACAAGGTCATCGATATTCTTATACGATCGCATCTGCCACTGCACGAGTCCAATACGCACGGTAGGTCTGCGTTCCACCTTTTTCTGCGTCTGTGGCGGCTGATAATAGATGTTATCCCACTGCAGCAGACATGCGTAGTGGCACGACTCCTCATCGTTCGGCAGATAGTTGCGCATGACACGGCGCACGTGAAAGTCGTTGTGTAACTGAAAGTTGAGCACCGGATCGTAGATCTCGCGCGCACGCACCTTCTCGATATATTCCTTCGGCCGCATCTTGTCGGCATACTTGTGATAGTTGGGGATACGTCCGCCGAACATGATAGCCTTGAGGTTCAGCTTCTCGCAGAGTTCCTTGCGGTATTCGTACATACGTCTGCCGAGGCGGAGCCCACGGTAGTCGGGATGGATGAACACTTCGATGCCATAGAGGATATTTCCGTTTGGATCGTGCGTATCAAAGGTCTCGTTACCCGTCACCTGCTCATAGGTGTGGTCGTTCTTCACCATGTCATAGTTAACGATGATGCTCAGTGCGCAGCCCACGATCTTGTCGTCGGCGATACACACCACCTGACCTTCGGGAAAGATATTGATAAGTTTCTGAATTTGCTCGTGTGTCCAGAAAACATCATGGTCGGCATAGATACGATGGAAAGAGCCGGCAAGCTGGTCATAGTCCGACATCTGCAGCGTGCGGAGCTCTATCTTGTTGATTTTTCGTTTGGTGTCCATAAATAATTATGATTACTACTATTTTGCAGCAAAGTTAGTGTAAATGATTGACAAAGCAACAATAAATCATAAAAAAGAGTAAAAAGATGCGTGCAATGATTGCTCGTATTATTAATTTACTTATTTTTGCGTCGTTATATAGAAGATTCAAAACAATTAATACTCAATAATTATGAAAGCAAAGAAGATTATTCTTTCAGGCGTGTTGGGGCTCTTCGTAGCCTTTGGCATGATGAGTTGCCATAATGGTAAGGCTGACAAGATGCAGGCTACCATTGACTCTCTTTCTACCTCTGACAGTCTCCATCAGGAGGATATCAAGCAGATGGCCGATTTCGTCAATGTCATGTCAGTCGGTCTCGACAGCATCTCAGCTCAGGAAGGTCTCATCAAGCAGATGGGCAGCCGCGAGGGTCAGATGGACAAGACGCAGATGCGTGCCCAGCTGCAGAGCCTGGCTGAACTACTCCGCAAGCAGCGTGCACGTATCAACGAGCTCGAGGCTGAGGTCGCAGGTAACAACTCCGCTTACGGCAAGCGTATCAAGAAACTTATCGACTATTACAAGGCTCAGCTCGACGAGAAGGATAAGCAGATAGCTGACCTTCAGGCTCAGCTCAACGACAAGAATGCAAGCATCGCTAAGCTCAATGAAAGCGTGAACAACCTCACAACAAGCAACACGCAGCTACAGAGTACGGTGGCAAGTCAGAGCAAGTCTATCGATCAGCAGAAGTCGACAATCGCCCAGCAGGACGAGTCGCTGCACACTGCTTTCGTCGCTATCGGTTCTTCCAAGGAGCTCAAGGCTAAGGGCATCCTCAAGGGTGGCTTCCTCGCCAAGAAGAAGGTCGATGTTTCGAGCCTCCAGCCCGGCAGCTTCTCAAAGATTGATATCCGCAACTACAATGACATCCGTCTCAACTCTTCTAACCCGAAGATCATGACGCAGATGCCGTCCGACTCCTATTCGATTGAGAAGAACTCTAACGGTACCTCTACCCTTCACATCAAGGACGTGACAACGTTCTGGAGCGTCAGCAAGTACCTTGTAGTAAAGCTCTAACGATTACAGTTAAATCCCTTTGCGGTTCTTATTTAATCGCACGATGATTTAACTTTAATCGACTTGTGATTTGCATCAAATCGTATTTTGATTTGGTGCAAATCTTTTTTATGCCATCATATGTGTCGTGTTACCGCCCCATATGTGTCGTGTTACCGCCCCATATGTGTCGCGATTCCGCCCCATATGTGTCGCGATTCCGCCCCGTCCGTGTCGCAATCACTTTACGATAAGCATTAATGAACGTCTTCTCTTTCTTTCTCAAATATCCCCATTTTTAGGTATTGCAAGGTTCAGAACATGTTGTTAACTTTGCAAGCGTTTTCAGAATAACACTCTGAAGCATCCTGCTTCAATCTTTATAAAGATTGTTTGCACCATAGATTTCAGAAACGGATAAGCGAGAAACAGACATTGCCCGTATCGCATAGCGTGCCAGGCCCGTCGTATAACTGCTCCTTATGGTACCACGAAGCTATCTATAATAGCATAATGATATGAATAAGAAACAGCTTATAAGCAGGGGCTTACTGTGCGCCGTCGTCTTTTTGTTAATGGCAATGTCGACTCCAATATCAGTCTCAGCCCAGCACAATTTTTCTTCGAGAGAGAGTAACGACTCCTCCATGACCCGTCGCACTCATTATCTGCATGGCGTGACGGTGCGCGGAAGTGTTGTGAGCCGTGTCAACCGCTCGGCTTTTGATGCCGTGGCTATCGACACGCGCCGCTTGCGCAACACGAACCTCGACATTGCGCATGTCCTCGACCGCGTCTCAGGCGTGAAACTGCGTCAGGACGGTGGCGTGGGCTCGCAGGCAAGTATCAACCTCAATGGCTTTACGGGCAAGCATGTCCGTTTGTTTATCAATGGCATGCCGATGGATGAAGCTATGAGCTCCTTCAGCATCAGTAATATCCCCGCCTCCCTCGCCAGTCGTGTGGAAGTCTATAAAGGCGTGGTTCCCGTCAGTCTTGGTGGCGATGCCTTAGGCGGTGCCATCAACATCGTCACGGACAATGCGCCTTCAACCTATGTCGATGCCAGTTACAGTTACGGCTCGTTCAATACCCATCGTTCCAACCTTGCCTTGGGCTGGACTTCGAAGAGCGGGTTCATGTTGCGTCTCAATGCCTATCAGAACTTCAGCGACAACGACTACAAAGTCAAAACGCAATGGACCGACCTTACGACGAACGCCGTGAGCGAGGAGGAAGGCTGGTTCCGTCGTTTCCATGATCGTTACCATAACGAAGCTGTGATGCTCCAGGCAGGACTCGTGGGCAAGCCTTGGGCCGATCACCTCATCTTCGGCTTACAGTACTCGCATGAGCGCGCGGATATTCAGAATGCCAACCTCATGAAGATCGTCTTCGGAGGTAAGTTCCGTAAGAACCGCGCATGGGCACCGAGCCTGATGTATGATAAATACAACCTCTTCACCCATGGTCTTCACCTCCGCCTCTCGGCACGTTATGATGATGTTCTGACGAACAATGTTGATACTGTGAGCCGTACCTATTCGTGGACGGGTCAGTGGCGACAGAACAGTTATCAAGGCGAGGGCGTGGCGACCTTGGCTGAGTTTTATGGCCGTACCTTCACGGGTGTGGCTAATCTCGACTATCGCATCGCTGACCATCATTTCTTTACGCTCAACGATACTTATACCAATTATCACCGCCATACGACGAACAATGCGGCCAATGCAGCTCAGCAGACGGCTGCTACGTTTATGCGGCGAGTGAACATCAAGAATATTCTCGGACTGAGCTATCAGTTTGTACCTGTGGATGCGTGGAACATGGAAGTGTTTGCCAAGCACTACGACACGCGTGTACAAGGCCCTGTGAATACGGCAGCTTCGTCTTCCCGGGCGGTGTATGAGGAAGAGACGCAGGGCAGTCATGTCTTCGGTTACGGCGCTGCTACGACATGGTTCCTGTTTCAGAAAGACTTGCAGTTGAAAGCCTCTTATGAGCATACCTATCGCTTGCCGACTGATCTCGAGCTCTTCGGTGATGGCGATTATGAGGAGGGCGATGCTGCACTCAAGCCGGAGAGCAGCAACAACATCAATCTGAACTTCATCTATCAGCACCATTTCGGCGATGATCATATGTTGCAGACGGAGCTTGGACTGACCTACCGCGGTATCGACGATTATATCATCCGCACCATTGGTTCCAAAGGTACGGCTGTGAGCACGAACCACGGCAAGGTACGCGGTTATGGCATGGACTTCGATGCGCGGTATGAATATCGGGATGTCTTCACCTTCGGAGGCAACCTCTCGCTTCAGGATTTGCGCGACCGTGAGCATCTCAACTCTATCGGTGCGGAGAGCGTGACCTATGGCGACCGAGTACCGAATGTGCCTTATGCGTTCAGTAACATGGATGCGAGCTACACGCTGAAGAATGTCTTCGGACGAGGTAACCGACTGACCCTTGGCTGGGACTTCCGTCATGTGCATCGTTTTTATCGTACATGGGCGGGCTATGGTGCCAAGCTCTTTATTCCTTCGCAGACGTTGATGGATGCTAATCTCACTTATGTCTTCGGTCAAGGACGATACAACATTGCTTTCGAAGCCAACAACTTCACCAATGCCCTACTCTATGACAACTATAGTCTTCAGAAGCCGGGCCGCAACTTCAGTGTGAAGTTTAGGTATGTTTTTTACAAGAGAAATTAAATCAGTCACAGTCGCATCGAGTCGCAGTCGCATTAAGCACATTCAGTATTACACATAATAAACATTCAATATCATGAAAACATTGACAAAAATAGGCTCATGGGGATTGAGCTTAGCCCTCGCTATGTCTGCTGTGGCATGCAGCAGCAGTGATGATGCTACGGCGGATAACGGAACGGATACGACAACTGATACCACATCGACGGTATCGGACGACGTGTATAACAAAGGCGGATATTTCATCGCTACGAAGACCGATGACGGTACCGAATGGGTGATCCAGGCGAAGAATCTCGATGGTGACCTTCTGCAGAGTAAGAACATGATGGAACTGCCGCAGACGGAGTATACTTGGGTCTTCAACGGTCATACCGCTATCGGCATGGTCTATCAGCAGCAGTTCGCAGGTATCGGCTATGGCCTGCGCTATACCGCTGAGGATGCGCCTTTGACGAAGGTTGGTGAGTTTCGCATCGACTCTCGCTTTACCAACTATGGCTTCTTCAACGGTCAGTTGGTGACGAGTGTAGCCGGACAGACCTATACTGACTCTCTCGGCAAGACCCATGATGATGGAGCCACCTTCGCTTTCTATAACTACAATGGCGATGCCGTGACACTTGACCATACCAAAACTATCGCTACAGAGCCCATCGCCAAGAACGGTGAGCAGATCACTTTCTCCAGTATCGTAGACAACGGAGACGGCACATTCTTTACAGCTATGGTTGAGAGCGACTTCCATCAGACGGGAACAGGCAACGGTTCATCTATCGGCACCGTGCGCTATCCAGACAGTGTGTGGGTGGCAAAGATGGACAAAGATCTCAATGTGCTGAAGATCTATCGCGACAACCGCATCAGTTATGCTGCAGGTCAGTATCGTTCGCAGGTGTTACGTTCGCTGTGGAAGGCTGATGACGGAACGGTCTATGCTTTCTCCAATTCGTTCAACGACTCTACGACGCTCAAGGCCGGTGCTCTGCGCATCAAACCCGGAGCAGATACCTTTGATCCCGATTATTATTTCGATTTGGAGACGCCTGCTGAGGGTTATCGTTTCCGTCGCGTTTGGCACATGACGGGAAATATCTTCCTCTTAGAGATTTACAACGAGAAGAATATTACGACAATCTCTGCTGGTCATCAGTTTGCCCTGGTCGATATGGCGAACAAGACTTTCAAATGGGTTACGGGTCTGCCCGCGAAGAATCTCATCACGAGTGGTACGGAAACAGGTGGTGTACCAATGTATCATGACGGTTCTATCTGGTTGCCTATCACCGAGTTTGGCAAGGATGCTTCAGTATACACCGTCGACCCGCAGACTGCTGTTGCCACAAAGAAATGCACGATCAAGGGTGCAACGGAGATAAGGACCGTAGGATTCATAGGAGAATAAACACATTAATACCATATTTATTATGAACAAACTCTTTTTACTCATGCCCGCTGCTCTTTTGGCTGCGGCAACCTTCACTTCTTGCAGTGATGATGACTCCAACGACAGCAATGCGAGCAATGGTACAACAAAGGTTGATCCTGCGAAAATGTCGTTCGTTGTAGCTTCAGGTGATCCTACGAGTGACCTTACCGGTGGCGTATACATGAAGGTCTTCTCCGATCTTTCAACAACGAGGGATGGTCAGGTCGTCTATGGCGATGCTACCAATGGCACACAGAGCCTTGATGGCTTCACACAGTATGTCTACAACCCCAACACGGGTGTCTATTCCGGTTATATCTATGCCCGCGCAGCTTCGGCCCAGGGTATCGGTGCCAGTCAGCCCGGTATCCGTTCTTACAAGGTGCGCAACGGTAAGCTCGTGGAGCTCGCAGGCTCTCCTGTTAAGATCGATAACTTCGGTAACACGGGTTACTTCGGCGACTATACTTATTCTGCTCAGATCAGCAATCCTTATGTGGAGCGCATCGACTCTACGGGTGCAGGTAAGAACATCGCCGTGAACCTCCCAGCTTATGCTATCGATGGTACGAACCCGACTATCGGCAACATCATCGATATGGGTAACAACGAGGTGGCTATGGTGCTCAACTACAGCAACCGTGACTCTGCTGTTGTGGCTTTCTGCGACTATGACCTGAACATCAAGAAGGTGATCTACGACAATCGTATCGGTAA
Organism: Prevotella sp. UBA2725; assembly: GCA_002353825.1. Taxonomy (GTDB): domain Bacteria; phylum Bacteroidota; class Bacteroidia; order Bacteroidales; family Bacteroidaceae; genus Prevotella. The sequence continues at coordinate 102,463 of DEKJ01000051.1, forward strand.
CTCGGTAGGTGCACTGCGCAGCGTGCGTTATGCTCAGAGTGCCAAGGACGATGACGGCAATATCTATGTCTTCAGTGGCAGCAGTGCAACAGACAGTAAGGTAGGTGCCATCCGTATCAACAAGGGCCAGGAGACTTTCGACAGCAGTTATAAGTTTGATATCCTCAGTGAGAGCGACGGTTATCGTTTCCGTAAAGTCTTCCATATCAGTGGCGACAAGTTCCTCCTGGAGTTCTACGCTTCGAAGACAGCCTATGGTGTGATGGATGCCTCCAATAAATATGCTATCGTGGATATGAGCGACAAGAGTCTGAACTGGGTAACGGGTTTGCCTGATCTCAGCAAATTGTCTACAGGATGGGGTGACGGCTATGATGGTGCTTATTACCTCCCCGTAGCAGCAGGCACGAGCTTTGCAGGTGGCAGTGGCTCAACAGGTGGTGGTAACAAAGGCGGTTGGACACGCGCTACAAGCGCTTTCACTCCGACGATCTATCGCATCGATGCCAACACGGCAGTGGCTACTCCGTTCATGACCTTCACTTCCGCTGATCTACTGAAGTCGATACTGATCTTGAAGTAATTTTGTTGCAGGGCGGATCCCTGTGGCCGCCCCTGCATTATACAATCAATTATGAAAAAATCAATCCTTTGCTTATTTTCTGCCCTCTTCCTCTCCGCTCCCATGATGGCGCAGAGCACGATCAACGAGGCAGCAATACAGAACATCATGACACGCTGCAGCATCCGGACGTTTAAGCAGCAACCCGTGGAAGAAGGTAAGATCGATACCTTGGTCCGTGCGGGTATGGCAGCTCCTACTTCCCGTGACATGCAGCCCTGGCATTTTGTCGTCATCAAGGACGCAGCAGCACGCGAGAAATATGCTGCTACGAACTCACGCCACGGCGATAAGATTCGTCAGACGCCATTGATCATCATCGTCTGTGGCGACACGACACGCATGCAGCCGGGTGAGGACCGTGACTTCTGGATAGAGGATTGTTCCGCAGCCTCGGAGAACATTCTCCTTGCAGCTCATGCTCTTGGTCTCGGCGCTGTGTGGACGAGTGTCTATCCGGAGATGCGTAAGGTCAAAGCCTTCGAGAAGAATCTCAATCTTCCTGCTAACCTCATTCCGCTGAACAGCATCATGATCGGTTATCCCGATGAGCCAGCGGATGTGAAAGACAAGTGGGATGAGAACAAGATAACATGGTGGAAATAATTCATATAAAATTTGCAAAATAACAGTCTTCGTATTAAACTTGCGAAGACTGTTTTCATCTAACCTTAAAAGTCAAATAAATTACTGATCTTAAAAACAAGCAGGTCTTGGTAGAGACCTCGGCAGCCATGGCTGTTGCTAAATAAAACTCCAGTAGATAAAAACTATGGCGCGTAAAACTAAATGGTTGCCAGTTACATTGATGGTATTCTTGATGACCCTTATGCCTTTATTCGTGTTTGGTGAAGGTATGGCTGACAAGTTCCAGAAACTTACTTATCAGGACAAGGCCACGGGAATAACACTTACCTACCACCTCTTCTTGCCGCAGGGTTATCATGAAGGCGGCAACTATCCCTTGGTCATGTTCATGCACGACATGAGCGGTTCTGATCCGGGTGCCGATGCCGATTCGGTGCTCAACTCCAACCGCGGAGCTTGTGTATGGGCGGAGGAAGAGAATCAAAAAGAGCATCCTTGCATCGTTCTCGTTCCTCATTTCGACCGGCAGACGGTAGATGACAACTATACCGTTCAGCCCGATGTCTATGCAGCCTTGAATCTGCTGAAGTCGACGATACACTCCTATGCCGTCGACTCCGACCGTGTGTATGTCACGGGGCAGTCGATGGGTTGCATGATGTCGTATGTCATGCTGTCGCAGGAGCCCGACCTCTTTGCAGCCGGACTGCTTGTCGCTGGTCAGTGGGACCCGACGGTCATCGCTCCCATGGCAAAGAAAAACCTGCTGCTCGTCTCGTGTACCGGGGATGAGAAGTCATCGAATGGCGTGGCTGCTGCACTCAAGGTATGGGAGGCCAATGGAGCTACGACGCGGCAGTTCTTGTGGCCCCTTGACACTACGTCTTTCGCTCGCACGCAGGAGATGGCTGAACTGCTGAAGAAAGGTGGTAATATCCATTTCGTTCAACTCAATGGCGGTGACCATCGCACGACGTGGCAGAAGGCTTACGACATCGAGGGCTTCCGCGACTGGCTCTTCGCACAACGACGGCCTATGCAGGCCGACAAGACCTATAGCATCCTCATGAATCCTCAGGACACAACAACCCTCGTGGCAGCGCTGCATGGAGATGCTCACGGTGATGCCAGTGAGAATACAATCAATGCTATCGAGAAGGCTTATCTGAAAGGGGCCCAGCTCGCCGTGGTAAACCTCTGCATGAAAGACAACAAGCCGGCTTTGACCTCCGGTGAATACTTGCAGGATGCTTTGGCTCAACTGAAGCAGAACATCGTGCTCTTAGCTGTTCCCGACTCTAAGACCACAGCCAAGAAGACGGCGCAGCTCGTCAATAAGCTCAAGGCACGTCATCAGGTGCTGTTCTACGGCAGTGCTTATGGCAATGCACTCGATACCGTGAGTACGACAGATCGCAGAATCCTCGTGACCACTAATCTGAAACAAGTGATGATCAAGCGCCAGGGACTTGACAAATATACGAACATTCCGAATGTCGTCAATACTCCTCAGCAGGCTAAGTGGTGGCACGCTGTCGACTCCATCGACTTCTCTCCCCGCCACAAGGTGCTGATTCAGAATGCCGATGGCTCGCAGATTCCCATGGACCAGGCTTATTTCGAGTCGGAGAAAGTGGCACCGGGTACATGGAAAATTCTCAACGATGGCGACTACTGCTATCTTGTGGAAGGTGACTCTATGGCTGTATGTATTGATACCGGTTACGGAGCAGGCAATCTTCGCAAATATTGTCAGACTCTCACCGACAAGCCTGTAGAGTATGTCCTCAACACCCACTCCCACTTTGATCATACCGCAGGCAATGCTTATTTCGACTGTGCGTTCATGAGTCAGAAGGCAGTGGAGAAAGCAACAATTCCTTATGCCAGTTTCAAAGGCATCTATTTCCCACGCAACTACCCCGTTGTTGTTGTGAAGGAAGGTGACGTGATCCACCTGGGTGGCCGTGACCTTAAGGTTCTTTCCATTCCTAACCATACCGATGATGGAATTGCTTTCCTTGACCGCAGCCATCGTTTGCTCTTCCCCGGTGATGAGATTCTCGCTCCGACAATGAACAGGCTCAATGTTAGTGTGGCTCAGTTTGCTGCTAACATGCAGAAACTCGTTGACCATATCAGTGAATATGATGCTATCTTAGGAGGCTCAACCGTGACCACTGATGTCAATGTGGTGAAGAACCATCTCGCCTGTGCCTTGCAGCTGCTCAATGGCGGTGCCCAGGATACAGCCAGCTCCAAGAAGAAGCCTTATGTGAAGACCGTTCCCGTTGTTCCTGAGGGAGCCGAGGCTGTCTATGTGCGTCATGCCGTACGTACGGGAGACAGTGCAGGAGCCGACCCTGATCCGTCCGAGTATTCGACCTTTACTTATGCAGGTGTAACCTTGATGTATCTGAAGGACAAGATTCGATAATCTTCCTATAAAAAATACGCCACATATGAGTCACATTACCGACTCATATGTGTCACGTTCAGAGAGAACTTATTTCACTGTCTTATCGAGCCAATCGAAAAGATCGCTCAAAGCGTAATCGCCGCTATGAGGACGGTTCCATGCCAACAGATAGTTGACATCCTTACCCGCATTCTGTAACTTTACAGCGAGGTTCAGAGGAATAGGGAAAGAGGTATCACGATCGATAGATCCATGGCGGATATACCAATGGGGAGCCGTCGTCACACCCTCAGCACCAATCTGCCACATAGGATTCAGAAGGCGCTCATTCTCCTTCACTATCTCAGAGATCTGCTTGCCATTCTTCTGTGCACTATATTCAGTGAAGTTTGCGGGAGTGTTATTGACATCTCCAAACTCATCGTTCTCGCCCGATGCTGCATCTCCAGCTACACCTAAAGCATCAAAAGCGGGAGCCGTCTTCAGTGCCGTCTTGTTAGCTACATAGTTGAGATACTTTGTCATATCAAGATCAGTGATATACTCACCTACCCTCTTTTGTTGACCACCTAATGCTCCTTTCTTCATGCCTTCAATCATGTCAGCCGGCATATCGGCCATTTTCATGCCGCCATTTAAAGGAGCAAAAGTACCACCTTCAGAGCTAAACGTGAATCCTATTGAATCAGGAATCTCTGCACCCGCATTCTTTGCAATCTGAGCTGAACGAATGATCTCACGCTTAATGAAGTCGAGATAGTTGTCAGCTGTCAGGGGAGTACCGTCCTTGAGTTTGAGATTCAACGACTGGAGATAAGCGGGGAAGAGCGCAGCCTCTTCCTTCGTCACCTCACGATGAGCTGCATCATTGGCTTTACGCGAATCGGTATTGCCATAGAGCCATTCATAAGCCATATCAGCATGAGCCAGATCTGTGATAGGGCAATAGCACACTGCCGTGAAGATATCATCACGCTCCTTGGCTGCACCCATCTTGTCGAGCAGAGGTTCATAGATCGGGTTGTTGCCTGTAGCTCCTAAGAGAGCAGACATGGCACCACCTGCCGAGGTGCCATCTGAAACGATCTTTTCAGCATCACCGAGCATCTCACTGTCGAAATGACGGAGATAACGCACGGCTGCCTTCAGATCGAGGATAGCAGCAGGAGCCTTACCGTTATACACTTTCTTCTTGCCTTTCAGAACATAGGAACTACGGCCGCGAGCTCCGGGGATAGCAACGACATAGCCGCGCAGCAAAGCCATCCCCGTAGCATCACCTGTAGATATGTTACCCGGCTTCGAGGGCATGTAGCCACCCACATTGTTCTTCAGGAAGATTGGTGACTGCTGAGTAGCGCCATCGGGTACGTAGACGTTCAGATACTGATAAGTAGTATCCTCAACATTCGTCACATACCAAAGTTTCTCGTACGCCTTGTACTTCACTGTCTGCCCTGTAGGCATCGTCAGCGTGCGCTCTACACCGGCATTGGGGTCGAAGCGCAATTCATCCTTCACTACTTTCTTAGCCTGCATAGCAGTACTTGCACACAAGGCTAAAGCCAATAAAACTGTTGTTTTCTTCATAACATGTCTGTTATTATTAATATTACGGCATGTTTATCGTCTCACCAGGACGGTTGATAATTTTTATATTAGACTTTTGTGGTTAGAAGAAGAAATTTGTTTTAGGTTTAACAAGAGGTTCGTACTTTAGCAATTTTTATAAAAAGCGACCCATTGCAGTCGCAATGAGTCGCAGTCGCATTAAGGTCGTTATTTCCTCCATGCTCCTACGATCTCTCCGATATACTCGGTATGATACCCGGCATTGAAGTGAGCGTAGAAGTTCTTTGGCAGGTCGCTCTCGAAGTTCTTCGGATCGAAGGTCGTGTGGTATGCCATCCGGCACTCGTAGACCTCGGAAGCTTCAGCAAAGTAAGGCGTGCCATTCTTTGTATAGAGCGTGTGAAGGCCCAAAGCTTTCACCTTGTCGCCATCGCGTCCACTGTGTGTACCCATGTAGCGGAGAATGTCCTTGTGAGCATCGTCGAAGACCATCATCGTGAAGTATTTTGTCTTCTCCATGAACTGATGGGTGTAACGGCCTTGAGCTACATAAACAGTCATGGTAGCATTATTGGGAGCCCAAAGGTTACCTATAGCGCCCCACCCGATCGTCATCTCGTTGAATCCACTCTTGTCGCCGGCTGCAATCAGCAGACCATCGCCTTTGAAGAACTTGAACGGATTAGCGTGGAAATCTTCATTGACATCGAAAGCCTTGAACTCATCTTTCGACTCAGCAGTAGCTTTGCTGCTATTATCTGCCTCCGTCTTGTTACCATAGTGGTTATAAGAGATATTCTCCGTATTCCATTTATCTTTTGGCTGCGCTTCACCATCAGGATAACCGATGACGATAGTGTTCAAAGGAATCATGGTCTCCGGCAAGCCCAGAATCTTGCGGATGGCTGCGCAACGCTCCTGAGAAGGATAGGTACCTGTCCATACGGCACCAAGGCCCATGCCATGAGCTGCAAGCAGAATATTCTCTGAGACAGCGGAGCAATCCTGAATCCAGAACTGCTGGGCATCGCCATCAGCTGCTTTCGTCATATCGCCACAGACGATGATTGCTAAAGGTGCATCCTTTGCCATGCTCGCATTAGGCGTAGCTTCAGCGATGTCAGCCAACTCTTTCTTATCCGTGACGACCACAAAATGCCATGGTTGCTTGTTCATAGCCGATGGAGCAGCCATACCTGCGCGGAGAAGTTTCTCAATCTTGTCTTTCTCTACAGGCTTGTCCTGATAACTGCGAACACTTGTGCGTGTCATGATATTGTTGTAAACATCGTCGCCGCCTGCTGTACTGCTGGATGTTGTCTTTCCCTTGACCAACTGGACACAGACGATGACGAGTGCCAAGGCGAGGCCGAGAATCAATACTTTTTCTTTCATGTTATATCAATATTTTGTTTATCCGACTTTTGAAATCATGTGCGAGGGTGGTACGCCATACTCTTTCTTGAAGGCTGTAGAGAAGTGGCTGAGATTCTTGAAGCCTGTCTTCAGATAAACCTCGCTTGGGCTTTCGCCTGTTTCCTCCATCAGTCGTTTAGCTTCTGCCAACCGGCGTTTCGTCAGCCAGCGTTGGGGTGTGATGTGGAAGATCTTGTCGAAGTCCTGCTTGAAAGAAGTGAGGCTACGGCCCGTGTAATGAGCAAACTGTTCCACAGTGAGGTCACTGAGGAAGTTATCCTCCATAAACTCTTTCACATCAACCTTCCACTGATCGACAAAGTCGAAGAGCACCGGTGTGAGCTCAGGCTTGAGTTGCAAGAGCACATAGACAGCCTCGCGAAGCTTACTCTCCATGAGTTCCTTCGATGGATAGGTGTCTGCCTGAAAATAGTCGGCCAAGCTGAGGAAGAGCGCCTTGAGGAAGGAATGGCCTTCGAGGCGGAAGACATTCTGTTGGGTGATGCGCATGCCACTCGTCGAAGGCACAGCGATATGGTTATCCTTTCGGAACCGTTTCAGGAAATCAGTATTGAGATGGAGGAAGAGTGCCTCAAAAGGCTCACCGTTGGTACTGGGATGTTTCTCCTTGCTCACTTTGTGGTTGCGTCGAAGAAATGCAGCGTCACCTTTCTTAAAATGAATGGTGCGACCTTCCGGAAGCATCACGTCCATCTCACCGCTAAGAATATAAACCAAAGTATGCTCTACCACCATTTTCTCGCAGATTTTATCTCTGTCCACATGACAGAGATAAAAAGTATCCATGTACCTTCCCCATAATCTACTTTTTGAACGTCCTTTTTTCCAGTTCCAGAACGCGTGTAATATCAAAATAGATATGATCGGCTTGATAGTACTTACTCTTATCGTTTTAATAGGACATTCTTCACGACTCGCCCCCATGGTTTAATGACGTCGTTTGGCCACGGACCAGTTGCTGTAGCACGTGGCAGAAGCATCGAACAAGTCTCGTTCTTGTCTGACAGAGACCAGTTAACCCAACTAATTTTCAATTGCTCCAACAGGTTGATCCACTTTTCGTATTCATCCAGATTAAGCGGACCATCTCCTGATGCTTCCATTCCTGCGCATTCACTGACAAAAACTGGGAGGCTACCTTCAACAGCTTTCTGCAGACGATCCCGGAGATATTCTTTATGGGTACCGGCATAGAAATGGAGGGTATACATCACGTTCGTAACGCCTGCCAGAGGACTGGCTGCTACCTTGTCAATATCCTGATCCCAATGCGGACATCCCATAAGGATGATATTGTCTGGATCATTCTTTCTAATAGCTGCAATGACCTTTTGGGCATAATCCTTCAGACTTTCCCAAGAATCATTCACGGGCTCGTTGTACAACTCATAGATAACATTGGGATATTTGCCGTATTTAGCAGACATCTTACTGAAGAATTCGGCTGCCTCTGTAGGATAAGCATCATGAGCATGCCAGTCGATGATGACATACACGCCCTCACGGATGGCTGCATTGATGACAGGCTCCATGCACTGTAAAGCAAACTTCGGATTCTCCAGATAGTTATCTTCTATCTTCACGCCCATGGCGGCACGGATCACACTGGCATGCCAATCACGAGCCAATGTCCGCACAGCACCGCTGTTGTAGAAACGTGGCCATAGGTTGTGCCAACCTAAACTGATGCCTCTCAACACTACGGGTTGACCATTCTGGTCACAGAGCTGGGCACCGCGCACTTGCAATTGTCCCCAACGTTTTACGGGAGTCTCTGCTACTGCCGTCAGTCCACAGAGAAAAAAGATAAGTAGCAAAAAAGCCGTTCTCATTTTGAAATAGCAAGTCCTTACGTTCTTCATAGAGGGAAGTGTTTTATGTTTTATCGCTACAAATTTAGTTATTTTTAGTGACATAAATAGCTTTCTTGCTGTCATTTTTCGATTTTTCTTAAATGACATCGTTGTTGTTCTGCGAAAAGCCGTTTCGGAAAAGTTCATCTTGTCGTTTGACGTAACAGGAGGTATACCTTTTCATCGTAACTTTGCAACCGTAAATCAGAAACACCAGAGCTGGCTCTACGGTCTCGTGAAGGCTGCTAAAGAAAAAATGGTAATCTAAGGCCATTTATTGTTTATTATTTCTTACCTTTGCATGCGCAATGAGGTTCTGGCAGGAACCTGACTATCTGAATAGTCGAAATAGCTCCGATTTGCTCTTGAATGTTATCGCTCAGAGCTATTAGATTGTTATATCATGAATAAGATTGTTTTCAAGAAACAGAACCAAAATATATTGACACCGAACGGAGGCATGCCTTTGTCGCTTGTCATTCTCTTGTCAGTGGTGGCTGCTTTCATGGCTGCCAACATATACTATAACCAGCCACTGCTTGATGTCATCCGTCAAGAGATGAAGGTGAACGAACTGCAGGCAAGCTTTGTGACTGTTATCGCACAGATTGGCTACGCCTTGGGTCTGCTCTTCATCATTCCCTTGGGTGACAAGGTCTCCCGTCGTCGTCTTACGATGGGCTGCATGCTCATAGCGCTGCTCATGAGTCTTGTCATGGCAGTGGGTACAAATATCCAGACTTTATGGGTTGCCTCTTTTTTCATTGGCCTTTGCAGTATCGTGCCTCAGCTTTTCATGCCTGTTGCCGGTCAATACAGTACTCCAGCGACAAAGAGCCGGAACATGGGATATATCCTTACTGGCTTGCTTACGGGTATTCTCGCTTCGCGGGTGCTTGGCGGTATCGTCGGTGAACACTTCGGCTGGCGCATGATGTATCATATCAACGTGATCATCATGATGCTCTGTCTCTTGGCGATGTTGCGCTTCCTGCCGGTGATGGCTCCAAACTTCAAGGGAAGCTATCGGCAACTGATGGGCTCCGTCGTAGACATCTTTATTCATCATCCGCGTATCCGGATGAACTCTACACGTGCCGGCTTAGGCTTCGGCAGTATGATGAGTGTGTGGTCGTGCATGGCCTTTCATCTTGCCGGTGCTCCGTTTCATGCGAACAGTGAGACGGTAGGCTTGCTCGGTATGTGTGGCGTGGCCGGAGCCCTGGCTTCCATGAATATCGGAAAGTACATTCCTCGTTTTGGGGTTAACCGCTTCTCCGGTGCGGGAGCGGTCTTGCAGCTCATAGCTTGGGCATCAATCATCATCTTTGGCGATTCTTATGTCGGATTGATCGTGGGAATAATCCTTCTCGATATCGGTCTTCAATGTCAGCAGCTCAGTAATCAGGGAGCTTGTATGAGTGAATTGCCGCAGGCTGCCAACCGTGTGAATACGATCTTTATGACCACTTATTTCGTCTTTGGTGCTTTGGGAACAATGCTCTCAAGCACAGGATGGAAGGTCTTAGGATGGAATGGTGTAGGGCTCTGCGGATTGGTCTTTGCCTTGTTGAGTCTGGTCATCACACTTTGTACGAAGAATAAATAGAATCATAATAAGAATTAGGTATGAACAAAAAGGTAAAGAACAGACTCTCGACATTTCTGAGTCTCTTGATATGTATCCTTATGGTGGCTGCGGCATCGATCCGTCGTGATGGCAAGTTGCTTGGACACGAGTTCGGAAAGGACACCACGCAGACGGCAACGGCGAAGGTCGATACCGCGCGTACGCTTGCCGATGGCACAATGGTGGTCAACACGACTACGCTTGGAAAAGACATCACGGGTTATGGCGGTACTGTGCCATTGGAGATCTATATCAAGAATGGAGTCATTCAACAGGTTAAGGCTTTGCCAAACCATGAGAGTCCTGAGTTCTTTGGTCAGGCGAAAGCTCTGCTGACACGCTGGAATGGCAAGACTGTGGAAGAGGCTTCAGCGATGAAGGTCGATGGTGTGTCGGGAGCTACATTCTCTTCGCGTGGCATCTTGGGCAACATGCGAGTAGGCCTGCAGTATGCAGCCAAGCAGACAGCAAAGAAAAGCCTCTTTGCTGACTTCGACCTTAGTGCAAAGAATATCTGCGGTCTCATCGTTGCGCTCATGGCGGCTATCCTCCCCCTGTTTGTCAAGAACCGTCGCTATCGTCTCGGCCAACAGATTCTCAACATCGTTGTGCTCGGCTTCTGGTGTGGTACGTTCATGTCGTGGTCAGCAATCTTAGGCTATATGTCCAATGGCATGAATGTCATTGCATTGCTCCTCCCCACCCTGCTGCTCATCGTTGCTTTCATCTATCCGCTCTTCGGAAAGAAGAACTATTATTGCACGAACGTCTGCCCTTATGGCAGTCTGCAGGAGGTGATCGGCAAGAACGTGAAGTATAAGTTTAAGATGAGCTCGAAGACCATCAAGAACCTTAACACTTTCCGCAAGGTGCTCTTTGCGGTCCTCATGCTCTGCCTCTGGACGGGTGTGTGGTCCGACTGGGTCGATTATGAGCCCTTCTCCGCATTCATCTTCCAGTCAGCTTCGTGGGTGGTCATCGCTATAGCCGTTGTCTTTGCTTTGCTCTCCACGATCGTCATGCGCCCCTACTGCCGTTTCGTCTGCCCCATGGGTTCACTGTTCAAGTTGGAAGGTTGATGAAGTGTCTTAATGCGACTGCGATAATGCGATTTTTTCTATGGTAAATTGAATGCAGTGCAGTGGCCGTGCCTTGTGCCGGCCATAAAAAATGTTCAAGCTGTACGGTTGAATCTCGTTCTTCTTTAGGGTCAGCCCGCACCTCGAAGAGGTGCCACATGGTTAGCCCCAGGTAAGGAGCGCAGCGACGTAACCTGGGGTTTATGTGCGATGAGATTTCGTTGCTATCCGGCCTCGAAGAGGGCGAACATGGTTGGAATGCTGGTGTTAACTCTCGTGTGTCTAACCTTGTTCGCCCTCTCCGAGGCCGGCAATTAGGTCATGCGGGCCAATCACGACCCCATGCTGCGTCGCTGCGCT
>DEKJ01000061.1 GCA_002353825.1 Prevotella sp. UBA2725
TTACTTATTGCAGTGAAGTTGCGAAGGTTCAGATGATAAGTCTGAGCCGGCTCATTGCTGTCTGATACTTTCTCGATGCGACAAGCCGACATGCTGAGAATGGTGATGAATGCGAAGAATAAAGCGATTATTTTTTTCATGATGATTATATTAAGAGGTGATTATTTGTTGAACCAACGGTTGTTGATGACCTGCAGCCTCGTATATTTGCGATAGGCGAACCAGAAGCAGAACGTGATGAAGGCGACGTTCAGCAGGTCAATGACAAGGTTGAACCAGAAGTCATAGATATAGATGACATATCCGGAAAGATTTGTTCTGGAAAGTATATCTGATGTAGCTCCTATAAAGAACAGCATGATGGACGAGAATGCGATCCAAGTTAATATAGCCATGTTGACAGGCCATTTGTGGAAGATGCTGCCTAAGAAAAGGAAGAATGCATGGAGAGAAATGACGCAGAAGACAAGTGTAGAAAAATAGAGGAGTCCATTGCAGTTATCCCATAAAGTATGGTGAAAGCCTCTACCGAAGTCAATGATAGCACCTGTAGCCCATGACTGTTGGCCTTGCCCTATCGCGAGTGTGAGCAGGTACTGTAAGAGGTCTCCTGCAAAGAAACCGATGACGGCAGCGAGTGACATGGCGATCACAGTCTGCAAATAGCGGGCTACAAACTTCTCCTGATTGGTGGCGGGGAGCATAAACTCATTGATGCGCTCCTGCTTCGATTTGATATTCGTGAAGATGTTTGCTGTGCCCATAAAGAGATAGGCTGAGAACAAGAGAATAGCTATTACGCCTGTCTTGTCTACCGTATCGTTGCTTCGATCAATTAGCAGACCTAGAATTTGCGGAATGGCAATCAGTCCGAAGAATATCAGTGCCCATATAGCGAGTTTGCGTTTGTTGATGATCGTTTCCCAAAGGAGCACGTCGGCGAAACGGTGAGTATTGAATTTATTCATTGTTTTCATAATTATGTTTGGTATTAGTGCAGTGGCCGTGCCTTGTGCCGGCCACCACCCGAAATTCATACCTTGTTATCCGATTTTCCCGCTGATGGCAGCGTTGAACAGCAGTTCGAGGTTCACGGTGGTCTCCTCCTCATCTTCATTCCGCTTCATGATGGCGGCATTGCCTTGGAGGCTCGGCTCAGCATAAAGCACGCGGTCGTTCATCTCCTCAGGAGAGAGATAGCGGAAGGCATAGCGCTTTGAGATGTCGGTGATGCTGCTGTTGACCAGTACCTTGCTCTGGTCGATGATCGTAACATGGTCGAGCAGACTCTCGATGTCATGCACCTGATGGGTAGAAATGATAAGCGTGCGGTCCTCAGACATGTAGTTGGCTACTACCTTGCGGAAGAGAGCCTTCGAAGGAATGTCGAGGCCGTTGGTGGGTTCATCCATCATCAGCAGACGAGTGCCCGTGGCGATGGCGAAACTCATGTACACCTTCTTCTTCTGACCCATGGAGAGCTCTTTGAGGTTTGGCTCCGTAGGCATCTCAAAGTCGTCAAGGCATTTGGCTAATATCTCGTCGCTGAAATGCGGATAGAACTTGTGCATCATCTTTGTGAATGCTTCGAAGCTCATGTCGGGCATGGCATATTCTTCCGGTACGAAGAATACCTCTTGGAGCATCTCAGGCTCGCGTCGGCAGCTTACGACTCCATCAACCGTTACACTTCCAGCATTGGGCATGAGCAGTCCGCTGATGAGGTAGAGCAGGGTCGACTTTCCCGTGCCGTTCTTGCCGAGCAGTCCATAGACGCTGCCTGACTCAAGGTGAAGATCGAAGTGACTGAACACCTGATGCTTGCTGCCCTGATAGTGGAAACTAAGGTCTCTTACATCAATCATATTCTTCTATTTTGTTATTTGTTTATTGCTGTATTAGTGTATTACTTTAATAGTACACTGCAAAGTTAACAGATTTATATTCAAAGTTCCAAATATTTTGAGAAGAAAGTGGCTCTTATTATTATTAATTAACACACCAACTGCCGTTATAGGTAACTATTCAGTCTTATGATTCCTCAGATTTTCGAGATGAAGAGTGCCTCGGAGAGTCACACTCTTTCTAACCCCAGGCAAGGAGCGTAGCGACGTAGCCTGGGGTTGGTACGGGAAACGGATTTATTGATTTCCAGCCTCGGAGAGGCTGACTGCGCCTTGGCGCGCTATGTTTCGTATGAGACTATCTATTCAAGACATAGCGCACTACGTGCAGCCTGCCTCTCCGAGGCAGAAAATCAGGTATTGTGGCTCTATCCTAAACCCCAGTCTGCGTCGCTGCGCTCCTTAGACTGGGGTTATTCAGAGTCAGCCTCTTCGAGGCTGTAAAGTGATACTAACCCAAAAATAAGACTGAGTAGTTACCCATTGTAGTGCGATTCAAGTGAAATCGTAACACGATTCCATTGAAATCGCATGCCGATTACGTTGTAATCGTGAAGCGATTGCGGTTAAATGGCTTCTGTGCAGGGTCGGTCCCCCTACACTAATACCATTGCAGTAGAAGAAAAAATGGGATGTTATGATGGTCTTTTGCCGCTTTTATGTTAATTTTGTACTCATATAAACTTAAAAGCGATGGAGACGAATAAAGAACTGCGAGAGGCATGGGAGTTTGTGGAGCATACGGGCACCAGCATCTTTCTCACGGGCAAGGCAGGAACGGGAAAGACGACGTTCCTCAAGACCGTCAAGGAGAAGTCATCGAAACGGATGATTGTTGTGGCACCGACGGGTGTGGCGGCTATCAATGCCGGTGGTGTGACGATTCATTCCTTCTTCCAGTTGCCTCCGACGCCTTATATCCCCGGAGCAACGATCCGCGACCGCTACGACTTCTCCAAAGCCAAACGCCGCATTATCGCCTCGCTCGACATGCTTGTCATCGATGAGATCAGTATGGTGCGCGCTGACCTCCTCGACGCTGTTGACACTGTGCTTCGTCGTTTCCGTGACCGCACGCAGCCCTTTGGTGGGGTCCAGTTGCTCATGATTGGCGACCTGCAGCAGCTCACGCCTGTAGTGACGCCGCAGGATGATGAGGTGCTCAGTCGTTATTACGACACGCCTTATTTCTTTGGGAGCAAGGCACTGCGGCAAATCAATTATGTAACCATCCAGCTCACCCATGTCTATCGTCAGCAAGATCCGACCTTTATCAATATCCTCAATCATGTGCGCGATGGCAATCCGACGGTCGAGGATATGAATCGGCTCAACGACCGTTGCAATCCCGCTTTCATTCCCAAGCCGGAAGAAGGCTACATCCGTCTCACGACGCACAACCGCTTAGCAGACAGCTATAATGAGAACGAACTGCTGAAGCTCCCCGGAAAGCGCTATACATTTACAGCCACGGTGAAGGGCGACTTTCCTGCAGCCAACTATCCAGCTGATCAGAATCTTGTTTTGAAGCAAGGGGCGCAGGTGATGTTCATCAAGAATGATCCTTCCGCGAAGCACGAATATTATAATGGTAAGATCGGACATGTCGTAGCGATCAATGAGAAATCTATTACCGTGAAATGTCCGGGTGATAACAATACCATCAATGTGGAGCAGGATGTCTGGGAGAATACGAAATACGCCATCAACCCTGAGAAGAAAACCATTGAACCCCAGGTTGCCGGCACATTCACACAGTATCCTTTGCGACTGGCGTGGGCTATCACGATCCATAAGAGCCAGGGTCTGACTTTTGAGCACGCTATCATCGATGCCGGCTTCTCCTTTGCTTCGGGTCAGGTCTATGTAGCACTGAGCCGTTGCAAGAGTTTGGAAGGCATGGTGCTTGCCTCACGTATCGGCGTAAGCAGTATCTTCAATGACCCACGCGTGACCGATTATATCTCTCATCAGCAGCAGATGGCGGAGGAGAGCATTCAGGAACTGCCTGCACTCAAGGATGCTTATTATAAGGAGCAGTTGCTCGACATGTTCAACTTCAATCTTCTCTATGGCTCTGAGCAGATGCTCAATCGCACGATGATTGAGTTTTTCCGTGCTTTCCCAAAGCTGTGTGACTATCATCGCACGGTGATGGAGAACGTGAAGAAGAAGGTCATGGACGTGGCTTACAAGTGGCTCAATGTCATTCGTCAGACACCTAACGAGGGACTCCATGATGAGGCTTTTCTGAAGCGGGTACAGCGATCATCTGACTATTTTGCAGCGGCACTGAAGGAGCGGATTCCCGACCTTCTCGATAAGACGAAAATGGTGAACGGAAAGAACAAGATGGGCATGGAGCAGCTTGACGAGCGCTACAAGGACTTCTGGTTGCAATATCTCTCCAAGGAAAAGATGCTCGATGCCATGGCTGATGCTCCGTTCACGGTGGCTGCCTATCTGCAGAACAAGCAGGAAGCGATCATCGATGCCATGGAGATTATAGACCCGGCAGGCGTCCGTCCGCGCCGTAGGTCACGAAGTGCATCTGCGAACCCGTATGATGATCCACGGATGGTTCAAGATAATGGTCCACGAAGGGCACAGAAGGCTCGAAATACAGCTGCAGAAAAGACACAGAAGGAGCCGAAGAAGACGCAGAAGAAAGGCGAGTCGGCAGAACAGTCTTTGACGATGTTCAATCAAGGTCAGACGATTGAGCAGATTGCCAAGGACCGGGGCTTAGTGGCCAGTACTATCATGGGGCATCTCGCTTCTGCTGTGAAGGCTGGGAAGCTTACGGCGGATAAGGTTATACCCGCAGAGCATGTCCGTGCCATCCGCCACGCCCTTTCTCAGTTTGAAGAACACGCGCCGGTTGATGACATTCTCGCCAAGTGCCCGAAAGATATCAAGAAAGATGAGGTCTACTTCATGCTGAACAGCATGAGGTGAGCCAAGTGTAACAAGTGTAAACTGGGGGAATTTACACTTGCGAGATATAATGTATTGATACACTTGTACACTTACTTTGCCACCTCTTCCAACCCTTGTACCAGCGAGTCACCCCTTGATACATAGAACTTTACGCGGACGATGTGGCCAGCATCCGTACTGCCGCTGCGCTTCATGTGCCGTGCCTTGCTGTAAGTGAGCGTGTCGCGCTGAGAAGGATAACTGATGAGCTGGATCTTCTTGTCCGTGCTTCCTGCACCAATATAGAAGATGTTGATGCTGTCCTTGGCATTCCTCAGTCGTGCTTGTTCAGCTCGTTGCTTGCGGTGGAGCGCTGCCGTGTCGATGGGAGCAAAGACGGAAGCAGCCACGGTGTCGCCCGGGTCTTGCTTAGGTGCCATCTTGCAGGAAGTGAACAGGGTGGCACCTGCACCCATCATTATTAATAACAAAAGAAGTAACTTTCTCATAATCGTCAATTGTTAGCCTCTGGACTTGCCACCTTCGCCAGTCCGCCTTCGCCCGTTTCCTTATAGAGCGATGGGAGGTCGTGACCGGTCTGTTTCATCACTTCCACTACACGGTCGAAACTTACGCGGTGCTTGCCGTCGGAGAAGGAGGCAAAGAGGTTACAGTCGAGGGCACGCGTAGCAGCAAAGGCATTGCGCTCGATACAAGGAATCTGAACGAGTCCACACACTGGGTCGCACGTCATGCCGAGGTGATGCTCCAGTCCCATCTCTGCGGCATACTCAATCTGTGAAGGGGAGCCACCGAAGAGCTGGCAAGCAGCAGCGGAGGCCATAGCACAAGCCACACCGACCTCACCCTGACAACCCACGTCAGCGCCCGAAATAGAGGCATTCTCCTTCACAATGTTGCCGATGAGACCTGCCGTAGCGAGGGCATGGAGAATCTTTTCATCAGAGAAACCATGGCCTTTGGCGAGATGATAAAGAACACCCGGCATGACGCCACAACTGCCGCAGGTTGGTGCTGTGACGATAGTTCCGCCCGATGCATTCTCCTCACTCACGGCAAGTGCATAGGCATAGACCAATCCACGCGTCTGAAGGTTCGGCTTATAGCCTTTTGCCTTGACAAAATAGGTAGGAGCCTTACGTTGAAGGTTCAGTGGACCCGGGAGACGTCCTTCATGGTTGACGCCGCGCTCCACGCTCTCCTGCATGGCATGCCACACGTTGAGCAGATAGTCCCAGATGTCGGGCTGCTCACAACGCTTCACATATTCCCAGTAGGCACAACCATTGTCTTCGCACCATTTCTTGATGTCGGTGAGATAGTGGAGTTTATAGACCTCAGGACTTGCCGGAAGCAAGCCTGTGGGGTGGTCGCCTTCAGAAAGGGCGCCACCACCGACAGAGTAGACTACCCAGTCGTTGATCTTCAGTCCGTTGGGATGGAAAGGAAGGAAAACATCCGGTTTCCATTCAATGTCGACGTGCCCTGCACGCCCCAACACCTCTTCAATGGCTACATCCGTCATGTGGCCTTTGCCCGTTGCAGCAAGACTGCCATAGAGCGTCACGTGGAAATCCGTGACGGTCGGGTGAGCCTGTAAGTATATCTGTGCCGCCTTCTGCGGGCCCATGGTATGGCTCGATGACGGTCCTTTTCCAATGCGGTATATTTCTCTCAATGATTTCATACCGCAAAGGTATGAATTTATTTTTGGATGGGAAAAAGTATCTGTGGTTTTATTTCAGTTGAGCCACGACATATTCCGATTGCGTGCCTATGCGGAACTTGCCGCCCCAGATGCCGAGGCCGGAGCTGACATAATAACGCGTATTGCCTTTCTGATAGGGTCCGAAGGCATCTTCATACACGGCGCGTGTAATCCAACTGATGGGCCATACCTGTCCATAATGGGTGTGTCCGGCAAACTCGAAGTCGACACCGTTCTGCTGCGCTTCCTCGAGGTGGTAAGGCTGATGGTCCATCTCACTAATATATTTGCTGCGGTCAACGCCTTGCATGATGTCCTTCAACGCCTTGCGATAGGGATTTGTGCGGTCGTCGCGCCCCACAATAGCTATGCCGCCGAAATAAGCAATGCTGTCGCGAAGAACCTTGATGCCTGCCTGCCGGCAGAAAGCAAGGTCTGCCTGAGTGCCCGTGTAATAATCGTGGTTGCCCAAGATGGCATAAACGGGGATAGGCAACTGCTTGAACTCTTCAGCCGATTGCTCCTCGTTCACGGGGCGGATGGAGCCGTCGACGAGGTCTCCCGCAATGAGGATGGCATCAGGCTTATCTCGCATGATCTGTTGGAGCCAACGGTGAAGGTCGCTCCGACGGTTGTGATAACCGAGATGGATGTCGCTGATTAACACGAGCTTAACATCTTTTTTGACCTTTCCGTGCGTGTTCAGCGTTATTTCTACGCGCTTCTTGTCATTATAATGAGCATAAGCATAGGTAAAGAGGGCCGTGAGAAAGACAAATACAGATACGCTTCCTACGATGCTTTCTCTCAAATAATGGCGAGGAATGAGGTGGGTAACAAGACCCAAGTCAAGTACGCCAAACAGCATCGCCATATAGAGCAGAATGATAAGCCATGAGTTACCGACCTCATAAAGGGCTGTGGCAAGACCCATCTGCAGATGGTCGCCGAGCCCATTGAGACTCAGGAAGAAACTAATGAACGCCACAGCCATCGCAGCCACTACTGCAACTCTTAAAGGCAGAATAGCGGGGAGCAGTTGCCATACCCGTAGCGAGACATAATATTGCCCGGCAAGGGGCAGAATGAGAAAAATGAAAGCCCAGAAATATCGCATATTATTTTATTCTGTATTCTTTCGGTGTCATGCCTGTGAGTTTCTTGAAGAATCGGGTGAAATGCTGTGGGTATTGAAATCCGAGGTCATCGGCAATCTGTGTGATGCTGCGGCTTTCGTCCATGAGCATCTGCTTGCCAAGCGAGAGCACGTGTTGCTGGATAAATAACTGAGCACTCATGCCCGTCTCTTTTCTCACGAGGTCACCGAAATAACCCGGAGAAAGGCAGGCCTTGTCAGCAAACCACGCCACGGAAGGGAGTCCTTCGGTGCGAGCTTTCTTATCCGCGAAGTATGCTTTGATGTTTCGCTCAAAGTCGGCAAGGATATCTGAGTTGACCTTGTGGCGCGTGATGAACTGCCGGTCGTAGAAACGTTGGCAGTAGTCGAGAATAAGCTTGATTCGGTCGGTGAGAATCGTCTGCGAGTGCTTGTCCACAGGCAGTTCAAGCTCCATCTTGATGGAGTGGAGCGTATCGATGATCATCTGCCGCTCACGTTCCGAGAGATGCAGGCTCTCGAAGGAATCGTAATCGAAGAAGTGATAGTCGCCAATGTTTTTTCCCAAAGGAGTGCCATACAGAAGATCGGGGTGGAAGAGAAGGCCCATGGTATGACTGGGATGTGCCATCTGCTCGTCGGTCATATCAACCTGCACAACTTGTCCCGGTGCGAAACTTACGATTGTACCATCCTGATAATCGTATTCTCTGCGGCCATAGCGTAACGTGCACTGCTTGCCGTCCTTGAGCCACAAGGCATAGACGCCATAGCGGAGCTTGACGTGATTGACCCAATGCTTGGCCTCTGTCATATCGACTACGGAGACATAAGGATGCAGTGTGGTGAAGCCGTAGCACTTATTATATTGATCGACGGAGTCGATGCTGATGATCTCTTCTGACATATATCTTTATCCTTTCTTATTGTATGTTGCAAAGTTAAGCATATATGTTGAATATTGAGCTACCTTATCAGCGGAGATTATTACCTCTAATGCTTATTACGACGCATATGAGACGGTAACACGTCACATATGTGGCGGAAACGCGACACATATGCGTCGGGAACGCGTCACATACGAGGCGCATGAAAGACAATAGCTGGCAGTTTGAATAAAATAATGCTCCATTCCCTTGTTTAATTCGCGTTTTATGTTTATATTTGCCCAAAAAAGAAAGATGAGCACAATAACTATCGATAATAGCCTTTATCAGGGAGCCGAGCTATTAGCCAAGGCTCATGACATGAGTTTACAAAATTATATTGAATCTTTTCTTCGAAGAGCTTTGGCTAAGGAGAAAAAGAAAGATTCATTCACTCTTCTTTCTGAGAATGAGTTGCCTGCTGATATTCGTCAGTTGGTTGGTGCTGGTTTACCTTCAACTATTTCAGATGAAGATACCAATGGCAAAAAAGCAAAAGAAGAGTATCTTGAGAGTAATAGGGAGTAGACCAACTGACGTTGAATGCCCTCGAAGAGGGCAAACATGGTTAGCCCCACGTGAGGCGCAGCCGAAACGTGGGGTTGAAATGGTGCAGATGATCTGAATACCGGCCTCGAAGAGGGCGAACTTTGACGGGGTGCTGGTCTTATAAGTTCGCCCTCTTCGAGGCCGACAGGTCAGTTTTAACCGCCCGCCTAGACCCCAGGTTGCGTCGCTACGCTCCTTACCTGGGGCTAACCATGTGGCACCTCTTCGAGGTGCTTATTCAATGAGGACGTTAATTTTCAACCATATAGCTCGTTATATTTTTCCTCAGTTGATGCATGATTCTGCTTCAACTGAGGAAATTTGTCTTACCTATTCATCATGCTCTTCTTTCCAGCAAGCTGAGCAGAGGCATCCACAGCGAAGGTACCGTTGGTGACTATCGTCTCACCTTCTGCCAGACCATCGGTCACGACATAGGCATCGGGAAGGCTTGGCCCTAACGTCACCTCACGCATCTGAAAGGCAGGCATCGAGGCTCCCTCATCCTTGACGTAGACGATGGAGCGCTTACCCGTCCACATGACGGCTGACTTCGGTACGACGATGTCGTTCTCATAGCCTTTCATACTGGCATGGGCGTAGCCGGAGATGATCATCTGTGGTTTGAAGATGCCACCGGGGTTACTCATCACTACGCGTACA
Organism: Prevotella sp. UBA2725; assembly: GCA_002353825.1. GTDB lineage: Bacteria > Bacteroidota > Bacteroidia > Bacteroidales > Bacteroidaceae > Prevotella. The sequence continues at coordinate 9,808 of DEKJ01000061.1, forward strand.
CCTGCCGTACGGCTCTTGTCGTCAATGATGGGATCGACGAAACTCACCTTGCCTGAGAACGAACGGCCCGGCATGCTCTCCGTCGTAAAGCGTACTGTGGAGCCTATCTTCACAAACGGCAGGTCACTCTCGTAAGCCTGGAACACAGCCCATACCGTGCCGAGGTTAGCGATCTTCAGCATTGGCTGGCCTTGCTTGACATAGTCGCCCTGTTCGACCTGTTTGTCGACGACGGTACCACTTGTGTTAGCTTTCAGCGATACATAAGGTGAGGCTTTCTTCGTACGGATGACACGGTTGATCTGTGCGCGGTCGATCTGTAAGAGTTCGAGCTTCTCTACGGCTGCCTCCACGAGAGCCTTTCGTTGAGCCGCCATGGGGTAGGCGAGTGCTTCCACGAGCTCCTGCTCTGCGGCATAGAGTGCAGGCGAATAGATCACGGCAAGGGTCTGGCCTTTGCCCACGTGGTCGCCGACAGCATTGATGAAGAACTTCTCCACACGGCCGTCGACATAGGCGCTCTGTACCTGTTCCAGACGCTCATCGGGCTGGATTTTTCCAAAGAGACGCACCTCCTTAGCGGTAGCTCCCGTACCCACCGTCTCCGTCTGCACATTGGCCAGAGCCATAGCCTCGTCGCTGAGCATGACGTCGTTCGGATCCATGTCCATGCGAGAGCCTGAAGCGTGACTCTCATCGGTCAGAGGGATGAGATCCATGCCGCAGATCGGACATTTGCCCGGATGATCCTGACGAACCTGTGGATCCATGGAGCAGGTCCAGATAGTCTTTTTCTTCTCTGATTTAGAGGTCGTTGATGTGCCTCCTTTATGGAAAGCCACGTAGCCGATGCCAAGTCCCAGGATGATGCCGATGAGGACGACCAAGGCCATCTTGTGGCGTATGATGAAATCTTTTATCTTGTTCATGATATTGTTCTTATGTTATTATTTTCGCGGATTCTCAGCGCGTGTGGCATAGTCGTAGCGACTTGCCATCTTCTCATATTCCGCAACGATTGTGTTGTAGTCAGCATAAGCCTCCGCTTTCTTCAGCGCATAGTCGATATACTGGCGGTTGGTCTCAAGGATGTCCGTGAGGGTCGTTGAGCCAGTGGCATACTCCGTGTTCATCAGACTCAGCGTGTGGTCGAGAATTCCGACCTCCTTGTCGTAGAGGGCTACCTTGCGCTTTACATCCTCCGCACGCTGTTCGATGCCGAGATACTCACTCTTCAGTGCATCCTCGCGACTCTGATAAGTATAGTCGGTGCTGATCTTGTTGAACTTCGCCGCTTCCTTGCTCATGTTGATCTTACGGCGATAGATAGGTACGGAGACTGTCACCATCGGCATGACCATGTCCATGCCGTTCATGCTCTCCATCTTAGGGTTCATCACCTTCCCGTTGAGCATGTACTGGAGCCCCACGCTGAACGTCGGCTTACCCATGTTCGTGGCGAGTCGTTTCTGTGCCTCGAAAGCCTTGCCGTCGGCAACTGACTTCTGAAGCAAGGGGTCCTGCGCCTCGATGTCATTCCACGACACCGTGGGCATCTCCCGCAGCACGATGGTGTCGGGGACAACTAACGGTGCGTCAGCGTCGCGGTGCATCACGATATTAAACTGCTGCCGCTGGAGCGCTAACTTTGCCTCGAAGCTCTCTACCTGCTCCTGCAGATTCTGTTCCTCGGCTTCCAGACGGAGCTGATCGCTCATCTTCGCATTGCGCATGCGGTCCTGCGTCTTGTAAGTGAGCAGCGCGAGTTTCTTGATGTCTTCAAGTAACCCTATCTTGCCCTTGACGGCTTTGATCTTCTCTTGTGTGGCGAGCATCGCGTACCACTGCTTCTGTACGTCGTAAGCCAAGGCAATGCCATCGGCGCGGAACTTCTGATAGGCGCTTTCAGCTTTGTATTCCATGTTCTCGCGTCCGGCTTTCAGTGTGCCGAACCATGGGAACATCTGCATGATGGTGAATGTCGCTATCTGCTTGCCGTTTACATGCTGCATGCTCTTCGGGAAGACGCCCACCTGTATCGTGGGGTCGTTGAGCGAGCCAGCACCGCAAGCGTTCATCACCTGCGCCTTGTAAGCATTGTATCCGCTGATCACCGTGGGGTTGTTGCGGATAGCTGCTGCGATATAGGTCGCGAGGCTGTCGGGTGTCTGTGCCTTCGCTCCTATCGTGGTGAGAAGGAGCATGAGCAGCAAGATGTGCAGCCTGAGATAT
>DEKJ01000006.1 GCA_002353825.1 Prevotella sp. UBA2725
GCGGGCGGCCACAGGGGACCGCCCCTGCACTGAACCCTTGGTCGTGGAAAGTCGTGAAAAGCCGTTGCTAAATGTACCGTTGCTTACGATATTTTCTTATCTATAAAGTTGCAAGATTGAAAGGTTTTGCTTAACTTTGCAAAAAATAGGAGGAAATATGAGCACAGTTAAGTTAGTTTTTACTCATCTTGTTAATGGCTTCCGTGTCTTCGGTCAAGCAGCACGAGGATCATATAGATCTTCTTCGCCCGAGATTAATTCTCTGCGGGATGAAATGTTGGAGCCTTCATCACCAGACGATGATTCCTTGAATCTACGTCGTGATCTTCGTCATATTTATGGCGATGTGCATGTCGCTTGGCAAAAAGTAATGTGACTATGGCAAAACAGTCCATTAAGCAGCGGGAAACTCAGGTTCCTACGGGCAAGGGTGTCGGTAAGCAGATAGAGCAGACGTTTACCGTTGAAGATGTTTCTTTGCCTTCTCCGCAGGAGCTTGAAGCATATAAACAGATTAATCCTCAGATTATTGATTTCTTGCTTTCGACATCAACAAAAGAACAAGAACATCGTCATCAACTGGATGAGGAATAACTGAAGGTACTTGAGAATGTCAACAAGCGTGATCATCGTCTAAACCTTTTAGGGATGATCTTTGGTTTCCTTTCATTGTTAGTTATGATGGGTGTGGCTTGTTACATGCTTTATTTGAATCATCCTTGGTTCGCATCTTTCTTTGGTGGTGTATCGTTGATCACTGTAATTTCGATATTCGTTACTCGAAGAGATATATCGACAAAGAAGGTGGAAGAGAAATGAGACTTGTCGTGGAAAGTCATGCCGACCGAGTGCTAGTAACGAGAAAATTTGTGGGGTGTAGTCATAGTAGTTTATGTTGTCATAGTTGTTGGAAGGAGATCGACAACAGAGACAACGGATACAACTTTTACAACTTCATTTACATATCTTTTGTTGCTATGGTTTCTGTGCAGGGGCGGTCCCCTGTGGCCGCCCGCCATGACAGGGTAATCATTTCACCCAACAACCATCACCCAACACCTTATTTTGCTGTCTCCATTCGGGGTGCGGGTGGCCACGGGAACCGCCTCCGCACTAAACCCCTTGTCGTGGGAGGTCGTGCAAAGCCGTTGCTATTCGAATCCGATGTCGATGATATTTTCGTCTATAAAGTTGCGGAATTAAAATGTTTTGCTTAACTTTGCGAAAAAGCTATAGATTATGAGTATTACAAGCATTAATAACATTTACATGGCAGTCTTGTCTACTCTTACGAAAGAGAATAAGATAGCCCTTGCTACGATGCTTCTCAATTCGGCTACTGGGCCTGAAGGAGCCAAGGAGCCTCTGACCTTAAATACTCGATTTAGTGGTGATTGGGGAGAAGGTGAATCGGCTGATCGGGTTGCCGAAGACCTAAGGAACGATAGGAAATTCACAAGAGAGGTTGAGACATGGTAGAGCATGAGTATTTGTTAGATACCAATGTTTGCATTGCCATCTTAAAGAATAACTTAGAGGTCTTTAAGAGAGTCCTTGCTGTGGGTCAATCTCATTGTCATATTTCGGAGATCACAATAGCTGAACTCTTCTATGGTGCAGCAAAGTCAGGTAAAGCGTCTCATTTCGATGATATCATTAAGATTACTCGTCTGTTTGATGTCATTCCAATGTATACAAGTCTCCGGAGGTATGGTATTGTTAAGGCAGCCTTAGAAAAACAAGGTAGGCGCCTTGACGACTTTGATCTCTTAATTGGCACAACTGCTTTGGAAAACGATATGGTCGTGGTCACAGCTAATGTAAAGCACTTAGGAAGGATACCAGGTATCATGGTGGATAATTGGGAAGAGACAAATGAAACACTGCACTGACACCCTTGTCGTGTAAGGTCGTGATAAGTCGCTGTTATTACCAAGAAATCTTGGCGTCGTTGTCCCAGTTGTTTGTGTTGTTATAGTTGTTGGAAGGAGGCCGACAATGTCTATGAACACAAAAAATCACGCCGTTGCTGAAGATTTTCCGAATTATTGTCAGAGGGTAAGCAAAGATTCTTTATCTTTGCGGATAGAATGTACACTCTTAAAGACCTTGCTTATGAAAGCTTTGACCTATATCTCGGTGTTTTTGATGTGTTTGTTGTTCGCCTCCTGTCAGAAAGTGGCAGTGGAAGACGATGTTGATGTACCTGAGGGTAAGAACCTCGTGACATTTAATGTGGGGATATATCAACAATTGCCATTTACGGAGGTCAATGCAGCTAAAACCCGTGCTCAGGATATAGCATCATTGTGCAAACATCTTGATCTTGCTGTGTATCAAGGCGGCGAGCGAGTTGCAAAAGCTTCGAAGGATGCGGGCGATAAGGATTTCAATACGCTTTCCATTGCCCTCAGCCCTGGCACTTACCATGCCGTCATCCTTGCACATAATCAGGACAAGAGCCCTACAACGACAGATGCAGAAAAGATCGGGTTCAATAGCGATATGTCTGATACGTTTCTCTGGAGTCAGGATATCACGGTGACAGAGGATAAAGGTTTGGATATAGACGCGAATATGCATCGTGCTGTGGCTATGGTAAGGATTGTTACTACGGATGTTGTCCCGGATAATGTATCGACTGTGCAACTTTATTATACAGGTGGCAGCTCTACATTGAATGCTTTGACGGGTGAAGGCTGCGTGAATTCGAGGCAGACAGTGAAGCGTTCTGTCAGTGATGATATGAAAGGCAAGACAGCTACGTTCGAGATTTATACATTCCCTAAGAGTGACAGTAAAGGGTTAAAACTGGTGGTTACAGCCATCGCAGCTAATGGCCAGACGGTTTTCACGCACACCTTTGAGAATGTTCCAGTCGTGCGCAACCAGGTGACGCAATACAAAGGAGCCTTGTTTACCAATGGTTCTGCAGAGAGCGACACTTCATCTAAGTTTCGCATCACTACGGACGACGAGTGGACGACGGTAGATAAGACCTTTTAGTAAGGGTTGCGCAAACGTTTGCATGATTTATATCAATATTTCTACGCTTTTTCTTTTTTGTTGCTCAAGAAAAGACCTAAATTTGCAGTGCAACAATCATTAGAAGGTGAATACCTGAAAGCTGCACTAAATAGGCGTTTTTCTATATGGCACATACAACATTGACTATGAGAGATATAGCTGCCGCTCTGAACGTGTCGGTGGCAACGGTGTCGCGGGCGTTGAAGGACAGCCCGCGCATCAGCGAGGAACAACGTGAGAAGATCAAAGCCTACGCCAAGGAGCACAACTATTGTCCGAACATGATGGCAGAGGGTTTGCGCAATAATATCATGCGTCCATCCAAGATCATTGGCGTCATTGTTCCTCAGTTTGAGCATTTCTATTTTTCTTCTGTCCTCCGCGGCATCAACCAGGAGGCGATGTCGCGCGGCTATACACTGATGGTCAGTGAGAGCATAGATGAATATGAGCGGGAGGCCCTGATCTGTAAGCGTTTCCTGGAGAGCCGGGTTTGTGGCATCATCGTCTCAGAGGCCAAGAACACCATTCGTTACGACCATTTCCAGGAGGTTCTGGATAATCACATGCCGCTCGTCTTCTACGATCGCATCTGCACAGGCATCAACTGTGACCGGGTGGTGGTCGACGACTACCAGGGCGCGTACAATGCCGTGAACTATATGATAGAGCGTGGTTGCCAGCGTATCGCTTACTATGGCTCCCCGATGACGATGGAGATTAGTAAGAACCGTTACAACGGCTACCGCGATGCTTTGTTGCGCAATGGCCTCAAACCAGAGGAGAAGTTCTTCCGCATCTGTGACAACCGTTCTGATGCCGAGGCCATCACCCCCGACCTTCTGTCCCAAGATGAGATTCCCGATGGTTTCTTTGCCGTCAACGACGACACCGCTATCGGCATTCTCTACACTGCCAAGCGCATGGGCTTCGACGTGCCGCAGGACATCAGTATCTGTGGTTTCACGAACGGCCAGCGCGCGGTCGCCAGTGACCCGATGCTCACAACCGTGGAGCAGCGCGGTGTGCGGGTAGGCGAGGAAGCCGCCAACATCCTCATCAGTAAGGTGGAGGGAGAGCTGCCGATGGAGAAGATCGAGAAGCGGATCGTCAGGACACGGCTGGTGATAAGAGGGACGACGAAGTAAGAGCCTCTCCCCAGCCCTCCCCCGTAGGGAGGGGGCCAAGAATACCATAGGGGGCAAGTGGCAATAACGGATCAAACGAAATAATAAAAATAAAATAATATGGACAATCAATTGAAAGAGAAGCCGAACATGTCGTTCTGGGGCTTGTGGAACCTGAGCTTCGGATTCTTCGGTGTGCAGATAGCTTATGCACTGCAGAGCGCCAATATCTCACGTATCTTCGCTACGTTGGGTGCCGACCCGCACTCACTGAGCTATTTCTGGATCCTCCCGCCGCTGATGGGTATCCTCGTGCAGCCGATCGTGGGTACCTGTTCAGACAAGACCTGGTGCCGTTTTGGCCGGCGTATCCCATACCTCTTTATCGGTGCCGCCATCGCCGTGCTCGTGATGTGTCTGTTGCCCAACTCCGGCTCCTTTGGCATGACGGTGAGCACGGCCATGGTCTTTGGACTCGTGTCTCTGATGTTCCTCGATACGAGTATCAATATGGCTATGCAGCCGTTCAAGATGCTTGTCGGCGACATGGTCAACGAGAAGCAGAAAGGTACCGCATACTCCATCCAGAGTTTCTTGTGCAATGCCGGCTCGCTCGTAGGTTATGTATTCCCATTCGTCTTCGCTGCTCTCGGCATTGCAAATACTGCTCCTAAGGGAACTATCCCCGATTCCGTGATCTACAGTTTCTATGTTGGTGCAGCTATTCTGATCCTCTGTGTCATCTACACGGTGTGGAAAGTGAAGGAGTGGCCGCCGAAGGAGTATGAGGAATACAACGGCTCGAAGAAGGAAGTGGCAGAGAAAGAAGAAGGCTCGAGCAACTGGTTCGTACTGTTGAAGAATGCGCCCGCTACGTTCTGGAAAGTTGGACTTGTGCAGTTCTTCTGTTGGTTCGCGTTCATGTATATGTGGACTTACACCGCCGGTACTGTGGCTGACAACTGCTGGGGTACGACCGATGTGACGAGTGCAGGTTATCAGGAGGCTGGCAACTGGGTAGGTATCCTCTTTGCCGTCCAGGCTATCGGCTCCGTCATCTGGGCACCGATCCTCCCGAAGTTTAAGAACCGTAAGGTAGCTTATTCGTTGAGTTTGATCCTTGGTGGTATCGGCTTCGCAGCTTGTGCTTTCATCCATGACCAGTATCTGCTGTTCATCCCGTTCCTGCTCATCGGCTGTGCTTGGGCTGCCATGCTCGCCATGCCTTTCACCTTCGTTACGAATGCATTGCAGGGTTATGGTCACATGGGTGCTTACCTCGGCCTTTTCAATGGTACCATCTGTGTACCGCAGATCGTTGCAGCCGCCATCGGTGGTGTGCTCCTCGGCCTTGTGGGCTCCGTTCAGAGTAACATGATGATCATCGCAGGTATCAGTCTGGTGCTCGGTGCTGTTGCCGTGAAAGCAATAAAAGAACGCTGATTAGTGCAGGGGCGGCCACAGGGGGCCGCCCCTGCATCATACTCGATGGGGGTTATTGGAACGTCAACCGGAACGTGGTGGGTTCGGCATTGCCGACTAGCTCAATCATCCCACCCATCGTCCGCATGATCTGACGGGAGATAGACAGGCCGATACCGCTACCCTGTTTCTTTGTCGTGAAGAAGGGGACGAAGATGTGAGCTGCAAGGTCTGGAGGGATGGCGGGACCATCGTCTGAGATGTCTATCGTCACGTTGTCGTGCTCACCCGTATATGCATGAATCATAATATTGCCGTCGTTGCCTATGGCTTCGGCGGCATTTTTTATGAGGTTACTCACCACGCGACTCGTCAGTCCCTCGTCGGCATAGACCATTAGGTCCTCCGGCTCGATGTTGACATGGATGGTGCAGCCGGGCTTGAGCCAATGCTCCGCGAGATTTGTGAGGCGAGCAACGAAAGGCTTGACATAAAAGAGCGTGGGGTGGGGCGTCGGCACGTGGGTGAACTTACGATAGTTCTCCACAAACTCCATCAGTTCGACGCTCGTGGAATGGATGATCCGGAGCTTCTCTCGTTCTTCTGAGTCAGGGCTTGGTACAGAGTCTGTTGTCTTAGTTGTTGAAGTTGTCTTAGTTGTTGGAATCGTTGACGTGTCGCTGAGTGCGATGACCGGGGTGATGGTGTTCATGATCTCATGGGTCAGTACGCGGATGAGTTTCACCCAGGCATCGATCTCCTGGTTGGCAAGCTCACCATGGATATCACTGAATGCCATGATCTTCACCTTCTTGCCTTGTAAGGTTGTATGCGACTCACGTATGGAGAAGGCGGAGAGACGGTCAGAGACCTGAGAAAGATGCGTGATGGTCTGTCGCTTGAGCATCGTGCGGGCTGCCTTGTTGGAGCGGAGCACGAGACCGCGCTGCTCGTCGACGACAAGGATACCCGTATCGACGGAGTCGAGGATAACCTCATAATATTTCTCCCGCTCAATCTGTTCGTTGCGTGCATGCTGTAGGATGGTCTTGATACGGTTGAGGGACGCATTGACGAGTTCATCGTCCTTCGATCTCGTCTCAGGAAAGCGGAAAGAGAAGTCACCATTGTCAATAGCATTGAAGAGAAACGACACCTTATGCGCATTGCGGCGGTAGCGGCGCCACAACGCGAGGTTAAGGAACAGAGAAAGGATGAGCAAGAGAATGATAACGTAAATCATAACTACATTTCATAAAAAGTGTATCTTCCCAAGATCTATTTTCACACGGATTATAAAGATTTTAAAGATGGCTACGCTATTCGCTACGCGGTGATGCTAAAGGTATGTGTAGCCGCAAAGCGGCGTAACAATCTTTAAGATCTTTAAGATCCGTGTGAGAAAAGATCCGTGTGAGAGAAAATATTTCAGTTCTTTGGTAGGCCAATATTAACCCGATGGCCAGCCTACAGCCCATACTTCTTTATCTTGTTGTAGAGCGTCTGGCGGGAGATGTCGAGCTGCTGTGCTACTTGTGAGAGGTTGCCGCCACATTGCCGGATGGCCTTGGCGATCATCGTCTTCTCCATCTCGTCGAGTGTCTGTGGCTCCTTCAAATTGGCTTGAGGACATCCCGCAGACGACCTGGAGGCGAAGACCTCCGGCCCGATGATATTGCCGTCGGTGAGAATGACTGCTTTCTCCATGGCATGCTGAAGTTCTCGGATGTTACCCGGCCAGGGTAACTGCTCGATACGCTGTGCCGCCTCGTCGGACAGCTCCATGTCCGTACGGTTGTACATCGTGGCGTAGCGGCTGAGGAACAGGCGGGCAAGGTCGGCGATGTAGCCTTTGCGCTCCCGCAGTGGAGGCAGGTGGAGGTGGATGGTGTTGATACGATAGAGCAGATCTTCGCGGAAGGTCCCCTCTGCCACCATCTGCTGCAGGTCTTTGTTCGTCGCACAGATCAGTCGCACGTCGATGGGTATCTCTTTCGAGCCGCCCACGCGTACGATGCAGCGCCGCTGCAACGCTGTCAGGAGCTTGGCCTGGAGCCCGTAACTGAGGTTGCCGATCTCATTGAGGAACAAGGTGCCGCCATTGGCTAGTTCAAACTTACCCGGCTTGTCGGCTTTGGCATCCGTGAAGGCTCCTTTCATGTGACCGAAGAGTTCACTCTCAAACAGCGTCTCCGTCACCGCACCTAAGTCAACGGCAACCATCGGACCGGCGGCACGCTGGGAGAGACGGTGAATCTCACGCGCCAGCACCTCCTTACCCGTACCGTTCTCACCCGTGATGAGGATGTTGGCATCCGTCGGCGCTACCTTCTCCACCATGAGTTGCAGATCTTGCATTGGGGCCGACGAGCCCCAGAACATCGCGCCCTGCTGCTTGTTGCCGAACCTTGCGCTTGCAGCCTTTCGGGTCTTGTGATAGGCGTCTGTGAGCGTCGTGATGAGTTTCGCGTTGTCGAACGGCTTTACGATGAAGTCAGCCGCCCCTTCCTTAATGCCGCGAACAGCAAGGTCGATGTCGGCATAGGCCGTGAAGAGCACGACTTGCGTCTGTGGCCGCATGCGTTTGATCTCATGGAGCCAGAAGATACCCTCATTACCCGTGTTGATACCGCTCTGGAAGTTCATGTCGAGCAGTACCACATTGGGCTTGTCCTCGCGTAGTCGTGCGGGGATATTACCAGGACTGGCGATGGTGACGATCTTCTCGAAGGTGTTCTCAAGGATCATCCGCACCGTGGCGAGGATGTTACGGTTGTCGTCGACGACGAGCAGTGTTCCGTGTTTCATGCTGATTATTATTTTCTTATGCAAAGATAAACAATAATCCCGAAGAAAGAAAGATTATCGGTGAACAAATGTAGTCTCATTGCGTCACATATGGGGCGGTAACGCGACACATTTGAGGCGGAAACGCGTCACATATGCGTCGGAATTGCGACACATATGAGGCGCAATGACATTTCGGTTTTGAGGTTTCAAGATTTTATACTATCTTTGCAACAAAATCGGTTCTTCCGTTAAATGAGTTCGCGCATACGAATCCTCCAGAGGATTTTCGCATGGATTTTTCTCACACGGATCTTAAAGATCTTAAAGATGGCTACGCTATTCGCTACGCGGTAGATGGCGTCCACCAAGGTTGCCCCACTGGTTCTGTGTAGCCGCAAAGCGGCGTAACAATCTTTAAGATCTTTAAGATCCGTGTGAGAAAGATCCGTGTGACGATGTTCGTGTGAGCATGGATGCATTTTACGGATGAATCACAAAATTATTGTTATGAAGATATTCTGCGTGGGGATGAACTATTCCCAACACAATAAAGAGTTGAAAGATACGTTGTTGAAGGTAGACGAGCCTGTTATCTTCCTGAAGGCGGACTCGAGCCTTCAGAAGAACAGGAAACCGTTTTTCATACCCGATGACCTCGGACGTATCGACTACGAGGCAGAGGTTGTGGTGCGCGTGTGCAAACTCGGCAAGACCGTACCCGTACGCTTTGCCCACCGTTACTATGACGCGGTGACACTCGGCATCGACTTCACGGCGCGGGAGCTCCAGCAACGCCTCTCGCAGAACGGGCAGCCGTGGGACCTCGCCAAGAGTTTCGACGGGGCTGCGACGATCGGTGAGTGGGTGCCGAAAGACTTGCTGCCAGAAATCCAGCGTCTCCGCTTCCATCTCGACATCAACGGTAAGACGGTGCAGGAAGGATATACGGGAGACATGTTGCGCTCGGTGGACGATATCGTGGCATATGTGAGCAAGTACTTCACGCTCAAGACCGGCGACCTTATCTTCACGGGGACTCCTGCGGGTGTCGGCCCCGTGCATATCGGTGACTTGCTCGAAGGCTGGATAGAAGAACGGAAAGTATTGGAATGTAGATGCAAGTAGAATAAAGGACTTTTATGGCGAAACGTCTCCGCTTACTCATTATACTCGCTGTCCTGTTGGTATCCTTACCATCGGGTGCCCAGCGCTTCTTTAACCTCACCTCGGCACAGGTGAGCGTGGACAGCACGATGCCTTCGTTTGCCTACACGATACCATTGCCGGCTGATTATGCCGACTCCGTGTACACGACAACGATCCTCTACCCCGAATTCATCGATATGTCGACAACGGACGTGGCAAATTATCATAAGTTGAGCAGTGATATTTTGCCGAATATGCCGGTTGTCTCTCAGGCCGTCGTCACTGATCGTAAGCGTCCAATGCTTCGCATCAGTTTCTGTCCGCTCGCCTACCGTAATGGCAAATACCAGATCCTCGTCAGCTTTATGCTGAAGGTAGATGCGAAGCGCCGCATGCTTTCGTTAGCCAAACAAACCATTAACACCCAACACCTCTCACCCAACACCCAACGATACGCCTCCCACTCCGTTCTCGCTTCCGGCACGTGGGCAAAGATCCGGGTGCCGGCCTCGGGCGTGTACGAACTTACGCAAACCTTGATTAAGCGGGCTGGTTTTAAGGATTTGAGTCGCGTGCATATCTATGGCTATGGCGGCAACCTGCAGGACGAGGTACTGGATGGCAACAAACTGGCGGAGACGGACGATCTGCATGAGGTGGCGACCTGTACTGTCAACGGGCACCGGTTGTTCTATGCCAAAGGCCCTGTGAGCTGGAGCAGTAACGATGCCCCGCGCCGCACGCGCAATCCTTATTCCGACTATGGCTATTATTTCCTGACAGAGAACGACTCAGCCATCGCTACTGTCGATTCCACGACCTTTATCAATAGTTTCTATCCTTCTGCCGACGACTATCACAGTTTGCATGAGGTCGACGGATACAGTTGGTATCCGGGTGGCCGTAACCTCTTCGATCCCACGTCGGTGTCAGCAGGAAAGAGTCAGACCATTGTGTTGACCCATCCGGAAGGAACGACGACAGGAAAGTTCTCCGTGTCTGTCACAGCTGGCACTGCTATGACGGCTCAGGTCGCGATCAATGGAAAGACTGTTGGCAACCTCAGTGTCACCATCAATGATGAATATGACCACGGCAATGAGAGTCGCGCTACTTACACGCAGGCCGTGAGCACATCTTTGACCGACACCGTTAAGATCACAGTGTTGTCGGGTGGTCCCATGCGTCTCGACTATGTTTCAGCAGCGTGGGACAAGCCGAAGGCGGCCCCGAACCTTCGAGGCTCCTTCTCTGTGCCTCAGTATGTCTATAACATTGCCAACCAGGACCATCATGCTGACAGCGAAGCCGACATGGTCATCATCATCCCTGCTTCTCAGAAACTTCTTGCTCAGGCTCAGCGTCTCGCTGCCTTCCATGAGCAGCACGACTCACTGCGTGTAAACATCGTACCAGCCGACGAGCTCTATAATGAGTTCTCAAGTGGTACGCCCGATGCTAACGTCTATCGCCGATACATGAAAATGCTCTACGATCGGGCACAGACGGAGAAAGACTTGCCGAAGTATCTTGTGCTCTTTGGCAACTGCGTATGGGATAACCGCATGCTGACATCCGACTGCCAAGGCTTGGACCCTGACGACTATCTCTTGGCTTACGAGAGTGAAAACTCCTTCAATGCCATCTACTGTTATGTTGATGATGGCTTCTTTACCTATCTTGATGATGGTGAGGGTACCAATCTTGGCACAGGAGACAAAGGACAGAAGCTCGACATGAGTGATGTGGCTGTCGGCCGTTTCCCCGTCACGACGGAGGCCGACGCCAAGGTGATGGTCGACAAGACTATCAGTTATGTAGAGAATGCCAATGCTGGCGACTGGGAGAATACCATCATGTTTATGGGAGATGATGGCAACAACAATATCCACATGCGCGATGCTGAGGAGGCTGTTGAGACGGTTCAGTCGCTGCATCCGGCTTACCGTATCAAGAAAGTGATGTGGGATGCTTATACCGAGGTGGCATCGTCTACAGGCAACACTTATCCGGAGGTGACCGACCTTATCAAGAAACAGCAGGCGCAAGGCGCACTCATCATGGACTATTGTGGACACGGCAGTGCTACCCAGTTGGCCCATGAGAAGATTCTGATGCTCGACGATTATAAAGCTTTCACGAACAAGAACTTACCGTTGTGGATTTTCGCGGCCTGTGACATCATGGCGTTCGACGGTGTGGAAGATAATATTGGCGTATCCACGGTCACGGATGATGATGGCGGAGCCGTGGCTGTTTATGGAACGACACGTACGGTGTATGAGAATTATAACCGGCTGATCAACAATGCTTATCTCCGCTACGTGCTGAGCAGTAACAATGGCAAACCGATGACCCTGGGTGAGGCCTCGCGGCTGGCAAAGAACGAACTGATCAAACTTGGGAGCTATAATGGTGACGTCACGGTGAACAAACTGCAGTATGCACTCCTCGGTGACCCGGCTATTGCCCTTAACCAACCGACGGGAACGGTTGTCATTGACTCGATCAATGGGGAGAAAGTTGCCAGTGGCAAGACCATCACGGCTTATGCCGGCAAGGTGGCGCGCGTTGCCGGACATGTGGAGGGAAACAATAGCTTCCGCGGTGTGGCTTCGTTGCAGGTGCTCGACTCTAAGCAGCTTGTCACTTGCCGCGAGAACACGAGCGCAGAGGTCACCGATACGGCTTTTACTTATCATGACAGACTTAAGACGGTTTTCAGTGGCAGTGACAGCATCGTCAACGGAAGATTTGCATTGTCTTTCGTTGTGCCTTACGACCTCAATTACGATGGTGGCACAGGTCTCATTACGGCTTTTGCTGTGAGCGATGACCGCACATCTCGTGCACATGGCTATTCGGAGTCGTTGTTGTTGGGTGATGCCAACAGTGAGAAGACCGATACTGTTGGGCCTAAAATCTTCTGTTACCTCAACAGTCCGGAGTTTACTAATGGCGGCAATGTGAACACCGCTCCTTACTTCGTGGCACAGCTCACGGACGAGAGTGGCATCAATGCTACCGGCAACGGTGTGGGACATAATCTCGAATTGATCATTGACGGCGATGCGAACAAGACCTATGACCTCAATGATAATTTCGCCTACGACTTCGGTTCGTACACGAGTGGCAGTACCTATTATAATATACCGGCATTGGAACCGGGCGCTCACTCGCTGCTCTTCCGTGCGTGGGATACGATGAACAATTGTTCAACGGCAAAACTGACCTTCAATGTCGTCAAGTCGCTGTCGCCGACGATCTACAGTGTGGACGTATCAAAGAACCCGGCTTCCACAAGTACGACGTTCATCATCAGTCACAGTCTTGCCGGCTGTAATGTGAATGTCACGATAGATGTGTTCGATATGAGTGGTCGTCAGCTCTGGACCTCTTCCGAGAACGGCACGCAAGCTGGTTCTTATACCGTGAGCTGGGATCTGACGCAGAGCAATGGACAACGATTGCAAACCGGTGTGTACCTTTATCGCGTGCGGATGTCGGCTGATGGCAGCTCCGTGGCTTCTAAGGCTAAGAAATTGGTGGTCATCAACAATAATTGAGCCTTTGCTGCGTTGTAATAGTACACGTTCTAATCAAGTATGAAATTCAATATCAAATTATTCTTAACCTGCCTCATTCTTTTTGTTGCTTTGCATATTACGGCACAGGAAAAGGCAGATATGTTCAATCCCGTCAACACGTCGGTGACTTCGCAGACCATTGCGCCGGATGCAAGGGCCGGTGGTATGGGCGATGTGGGTGCGGCTACTGAGGCTGATGTCAACTCACAGTACTGGAACCCGGCAAAGTATCCGTTTGCCATCAGTAGGGCGGGTGTGGCAATCAACTTTACCCCGTGGCTCCGTCAGTTGGTCAATGACATCAACCTCGGTTATGTGGCAGGTTATTACCGTATCGGCGACTATTCGGCTGTGTCCGGCTCGCTGAGATACTTCTCGTTGGGAGAGGTGCAGATGAGAGAGGGCGATTACTCGTCGTCCTCATCGAGTGACCCTTCTATGACGATCAATCCTTATGAGATGTCGCTCGACGTGGCTTACTCGCTGATGCTGAGTGAGAAGTTCTCGATCGCGGCTGCCGTGAGGTGGATCTACTCTGACCTGACCTACGACTATACGAGCGATACGTCGCCCGGCTCGGCTTTTGCAGCCGACCTCGCACTCTACTATCAGAGCAATCCGATTATCAGCGGGCATGAGTGTCAGTTGGGACTGGGTATGAATATTTCGAATATCGGTAGTAAGATCACGTTCGGCGGAAGCGACAACAGTGAGTTTATCCCGACGAACCTCCGCTTGGGTGCCTATCTGAAATATCCGCTGGATGAGTACAATGCCATTGGTATCGCTGTCGATGCCAACAAACTGCTTGTGCCGACTTATCCGAAGCAGAAAGACGGTGAGACGACAGAAGAGTATCAGGAGCGCGTGCAGAAAGACTACTATGACGTCTCAAGCATCAGCGGTATTTTCAAGAGTTTCAGTGACGCCCCCGGTGGCTTCAAGGAAGAGATGCAGGAGATACAGTGGAGCGTAGGTGCCGAATACACCTATAACGACCGCTTCTCGCTGCGTGCCGGTTATCATCATGAGAGTGAGAACAAAGGTAACCGTAAATATTTCACGGTCGGTGCAGGATTCAAGATGAGTGCTTTCCAGCTCGACGCAGGCTATGTCATCGCTACGGCGAAGAGTAATCCACTCGACCAGACATTGCGCTTATCGCTCACGTTTGATATGGATGGACTGAAGGATCTGTTTAATAGACGATAATCGATAATAATAGGACTGTTATGTTTAGAGTAGGCATGGGCTATGACGTCCATAAGCTTGTTGAAGGAAGAAAACTGATATTGGGTGGCATTGAGATCCCGCACACGATGGGGCTTTTGGGTCACAGTGATGCTGATGTGCTTATTCATGCCATCTGCGATGCTTTGTTAGGCGCTGCCAACATGCGCGACATCGGCTACCATTTCCCCGATACATCTGCTGACACCCTCGACATGGACAGTAAGGTTATCCTTAAGAAGGTTATCGAGCTCATTGCAACGAAAGGCTACAAGGTCGGCAATATCGATGCTACTGTCTGCGCCGAGCACCCGAAGCTCAATCCGCATGTGCCGGCTATGAAGGCTTGTCTCGCCAAGGTCATGGGATGCGATGAGGATCAGATCAGCATCAAGGCGACGACGACAGAAAAGCTCGGCTTCACGGGACGGGAGGAAGGAATCTCCGCGTACGCCGTGGCGCTGATATATTAAAAAGGAATACGCCGGGACTCATCATCGAGCCCCGGCGTATACTTATGTTTAACTTGAAATTTAATTCAAACTAAGTGAATGCCTCGCGGTATCCAAATCGTGTCCGTTAAACAATCTATCAAATCTACCTTAAACCTAATAACTAAAAACCTAAATCTATTACTACTAACCTAAACAATCTATTAACCTTTTGACGAGTGCAAAGTTACTGCTATTACAATTTTATTGCAAAGAAATTAAATTGTCTTTTCAAAATATTACCAATTTCTTGATCTAAATCAATTAATTGCTATAAATAGCCTGTTTCTCAATTCCTTTTCTTACCTTTGCCTGATAAAAGTACTTACTATGGCAATGAGGGTATTGATAGTCAACACAAGCGAGCGTACTGGCGGTGCAGCTGTAGCTGCAGGCCGCCTGATGGATGCGCTGAACAACAATGGCGTGAAGGCCAAGATGCTTGTGCGAGACAAGGAGACTGATGACATCACGGTTGTCGGGTTGAATGGCGGACTGCGGCAAAGGCTCCATTTCCTTTGGGAACGGTGGTGTATCTTCATGCATCTGCATTTCAAGCGAGAGCATCTCTTCGACATAGATATAGCAAACACGGGAACTGATATTACGAAACTGCCGGAGTTTAAGGAGGCAGACGTCATCCATCTTGCCTGGATCAATCAAGGATTCCTGTCTTTGAAAGTCATCAAGAAGATTATCAATAGTGGAAAAGCGGTAGTATGGACGATGCACGACCTATGGCCAGCAACAGGTATCTGTCATTTCACGCTTGATTGTGAGGCTTATAAAACGGTATGCCACAACTGCTTCTATCTTCCGAACGGAGGAAATGCTAAAGATCTGTCTACACGCATCTTCAATAAGAAAAAGAAGCTTTACAACAATAGCGGCATTCACTTCGTGGCATGTAGTAAGTGGCTTGGCAACAATGCTCGACAGAGTGGTTTGCTTACAGGCTTACAGCTTGCTGTTATTCCTAATCCGATAGATACGCATATCTACT
The DNA here is from genome assembly GCA_002353825.1 of Prevotella sp. UBA2725. Taxonomy (GTDB): domain Bacteria; phylum Bacteroidota; class Bacteroidia; order Bacteroidales; family Bacteroidaceae; genus Prevotella. Next base: position 15,824 of record DEKJ01000006.1, read on the forward strand.
ATCCCAAAGATAAGAAAGAAGCTCGACTGCATTCTACATTGCCAGTAGATAAACGTATCATTCTTTTCGTCTCTCAACGCGTGACAGCGGAGCGTAAAGGTATGGCTTATTTCACGAAAGCTGTCTCGATGCTCGCCGACCGTTATCCGGAGATGAAGCAGAATACGGTTATCGCCGTTCTTGGCGGGCATGCTGAAGATGTGGTGTCACAGTTGGCATTGCCGTCTATTCCACTCGGCTACATCGGAAATGAGCGTCAGATCGTGGATATCTACAATGCAGCTGATGTCTTCGTCATCCCGTCGCTCGATGACAATCTTCCCAATACAATCATGGAAGCCATGGCTTGCGGCGTTCCTTCTGTTGGTTTTAAGGTAGGAGGTATTCCTGAGATGATCGACCATCAGAAGAATGGCTATCTTGCCAACTTTAAGGATGCTGATGACTTAGCTGCCGGTATCCATTGGGTGTTGGATGAGGCTGACAAAGAGGCTTTGAAGAAGCAATGTGTCCAGAAAGTGATGTCTTGCTATTCACAGCGTACTGTGGCTATGAAATACATTGAGGTCTATAATCAGGCACTTGCTTTCAAAAACTATAAGTTATCCTAAAACTCACAGTCTCATAAACTCATAGACTCATAAACTCACAGACTCATACTCATGATAAAGTTCACAATCGTAACATGTACTTATAATGCCGCTCCAGTGCTGCAGCGTACTTTAGACAGTGTGCTGAGTCAGAAATATGCTGATGTAGAGCACCTTATCCTCGACGGTTTGTCTAAGGATGATACGGTAAAGATTGCGATGGCATATAAGGAGCGCTCAGATAAGTCGGGCAATGATCACGACGTCGTGGTCATCTCTGAGAAGGATGGTGGACTTTATGATGCGATGAATAAAGGCATCCGGCATGCTACAGGCGACTATATCGTCTTTCTCAATGCCGGCGACACATTCCCGAACGAGGACACGCTTGAGACCATAGCATCGTCTATCGGCGATGGTGAGAAACTTCCCGGCGTGCTCTATGGTGATACGGATATTGTGGACATGGACCACCATTTCCTGCGCCATCGCCGGTTGAGCCCGCCTAAACGACTGACGTGGCGCTCGTTCAAGCGAGGTATGTTGGTGTGCCATCAGGCGTTTTATGCACGCACTGACTTGGCGAAGGAGACTTTATATAATAATGTGGATTATCGCTTCTCGGCTGACGTCGACTGGTGCATCCGCATCATGAAACTGTGCGCTAAGCGCAACCTTGCTTTGCGGAATGTCAATGCCGTCATTGTCGATTACTTAGATGGAGGCATGACAAACAAAAACCATAATGCCTCGCTGAAGGAACGGTTCCATGTCATGGCGAAGCATTATGGTTTTATACAAACGGTCTTTTTACACCTTTATTTCGTTCTGAGGTCGGTCGTAAAAAGATAATTTTATACGTATCTGATAATCATTCCGGCTCTTACCTTCTGGTTCTTGCTGCGGAAGCCGTTGAGGCGCATAATCTTCTCAACACTCACGCCGACCTTCTTGGCGATAGAGGCGAGGGTCTCGCCGCTCTGAACCTTGTAGTAGACACGTTCGGGAGCGTTCATGGCCTCACGTACATCCTCTGGTACATCGTCGTCGCTGTGTCCGACCTCACCGTAGATCATGTCACGGCTATATCCGCCATTGCCGATCTTGCCACGTTCACGTGTCGCGATTTCCGATTCGCGCTCGTAAGTGCGTTTGTTGAAGACATAATAATCGCCTGTGACGTCTTGATTCTTAAAGTCAAAGAAAAGTGCAGGGTTCAGTGCCACGCCGCAAAGTCGAGTCTCGAAATGAAGGTGAGAACCAGTACTTCGGCCTGTGTTGCCGCCTAAGCCGATCGGTTGACCGGCGCGCACAGTTTCGTTCTCGGTGACGAGTTGTTTAGAAAGATGTCCGTAGATTGTTTCAAGACCATTGGGGTGACGGATGACGATATAGTTGCCATAGCCTCCAGCCTCATAGCGTACGACACGTACTTTGCCGGAGAAAGTCGCGCGGATGGTGTCGCCGATATATACTTTAATGTCCAGTCCCTTGTGCTGGCGACCCCAGCGCGAACCGAAGTTGCTCGTTACCACGCGGCTTGGTGTTGGCATGCAGAAATGCCGGAGGTTGATGGTGAAGGAGTCGGGGAGCTCAGTAGCGCGGTGAGCATAAGTATTGTCCCATTCATCACCGTAGAGTTGTGCGGCAGGTGATTGGATGTTCTCACGTTCAACAAGCGTCTTAACCTCAATGGAATCGAGCTTCTTGGCTCTTCTATCGATAGGCGCCTGCCTTGCCAAAAGGTCCTGTGCAGAGACTGTTCCCGTGCACAAAACAAAAAGCAATAATGCCCCTACCGTCTTTATCTTTCTTTTTATTGACATTCAGCTATTCTCTTTTTCAGGTTTGCAATGAAACGGAAATAATTGTTTCATTTACATCCACAAAGATATAAAAAAAACGCGAGACTTGATTTACCTCAAGGCTTTTTTATGAGTTGTTTAACAGAAATCGTGTGCAATCCGCATTGCCTTAACAAATATTTGGAAGCGATTAACGCTTTCTACTGTGCATATTGCACACCTCGCGCCTTCATGTCACTCAATAGGATCAGCTAATGACGCCCCAGTTGACATTTGTGTTTTTCAGTTCTTTGAGGTGATTCCATAGGAGTGCATTCTCTGGTTTCACACAGTCAGGATCATCGTTCACAATGCGTTGTGCTTCGTTGCGGGCGAGCTGTACGATCTGTCCGTCACGCGCGATATTGGCAATCTTCAGGTCGAATGCCATACCACTCTGCACCGTACCCTCAAGGTCACCAGGACCACGCAGTTTGAGGTCAGCCTCTGCAATGCGGAAACCGTCGTTGGTCTGGCACATGATATCGATACGCTTCTTCGTGTCCTGTGAGAGCTCATAACCTGTGACAAGGATACAGAAGCTCTGCTTTGCTCCACGTCCTACACGTCCACGAAGCTGATGGAGCTGCGACAGGCCGAAGCGTTGGGCATCCATGATGACCATGACCGAGGCGTTGGGCACATTGACACCTACTTCTATAACGGTCGTAGCGACGAGTATCTGCGTCTCGCCACGGACGAACTTCTCCATCTCAGCCTCTTTGTCCTTCGGTTTCATCTGGCCATGCACCTTGCTCATGGCGAATTGTGGGAAGATCTGTTTCAGCGACTCGTAGCCGTCCTCAAGGTTCTTGAGGTTCTTTTTCTTCCCTTCCTCAATGACGGGAAAGACAATATACACCTGTCGTCCCTCTTTTATCTGCTTGGCGATGCCGGCATAAAGAGACGTCATTTGGTTGTTATATTTATGGATGGTGACAATAGGCTTACGGCCTGGTGGAAGTTCATCGATAACGCTCACATCGAGGTCGCCGTAGAGCGTCATGGCAAGGGTTCGGGGGATAGGCGTGGCTGTCATTACTAAGATATGGGGCGGCCGCTCACTCTTCTTCCATAGTTTGGCGCGTTGCGCTACACCGAAGCGGTGCTGCTCGTCAATGACGGCCAAACCAAGGTTGCGGAACACGACATTGTCTTCTATCAGCGCATGGGTACCGACAAGGATGTTGATAGATCCGTCGGCAAGGGCAGCGAGAACCTCCTCGCGTTTCTTCCCTTTCACGATGCCTGTAAGGAGCTCCACACGGATATCCATACCTTTCAAAAATCCCTGGATGGTTTGTAGATGTTGCTCGGCAAGAATCTCCGTCGGTGCCATTATACAGGTCTGAAAGCCGTTACCGATAGCGATGAGCATCGCCATCAGTGCTACGAGTGTCTTGCCCGAGCCCACGTCTCCTTGCAGCAAGCGGTTCATCTGAAGCCCCGACCGCATGTCGTCGCGAATCTCGTGTACTACGCGTTTTTGGGCTCCCGTAAGGTCGAAAGGCAGGTTCGTCTTATAGAATGTGTTGAGCGGTGCACCAACATGTTGAAAGGTATAGCCGCGGTATTTGTGTCGTTGCTCCGTGGCATAGCGCAGGATGTTGAGCTGTACATAGAACAACTCCTCAAACTTCAACCGTTCCTGTGCCTGCTGAACGTCACGTAGTGATTTAGGGTAATGGATTTTCCTCAACGCTTCTTCGCGGGGGATGAGATGCAGGCGGGCTATCTGACTGGGCAACAGTGTCTCCGGAATGGAGCCTTGGGGGATGCGTGTCACGAGGGCTTTGGTCATCTTCTCGACAGACCGCGACGTAATCCCCCGGTTCTTCATTGTCTGCGTGGTGATGTAATACGGCTGCATGCCCATGGTGGACAACTGCACATTGGCGGCTTTCTCCATGTCGGGGTGCGCAAACTGGTAGCGGCCGTTGTAAGGCTGGGGCTTGCCAAAAACGATATATTCTGTTCCGGGCTTGTAACTGTCGTACACCCAGTTTTTGGCACCGAACCACACGAGGTCGACGACGTCGCGACCGTCAGAGAAGTGGGCTACGATTCGTTTTCTCCGCCCCTCACCGAATTCTTCGAAACTTTGTATGGCTCCTTTGATCTGTACCGTCGGCATGTCGCCTGTGAGTTCGCGGATGGCATAGACCTTCGATCGGTCCACATATTTATAAGGGTAATACTCGAGCAGGTCACCCCAAGTCTTGATGTTGAGTTGACTGACAAGAATCTCCTTGCGTTTGGGTCCCACGCCGGGGAGATACATGATGTCCTGATCGAGTATGCCGCTCATTACTATTTGCAATAGGGCGGCCACATGGGCCGCCCCTACTTGTTGTTATTTAGTAGCCAGTACCTCTGCGACCTTCAGGTCGAAAGGTGTCGTTATCTTGATGTTCTCCTTGTTGCCATCGACGAGTTTGATACAGATGCCGAGGCTCTCCACCACGGAGGCGTCGTCAGTGAACGACTTGCGGTCCGGCTGGTTAAAGGCTTGCTTGGCAAGGGAGATGTCGAACACTTGTGGGGTCTGTACAGCCCGGTAGAGCGAACGGTCCACGGTGAATGTCCGCTCAGAGCGCGGGTCTGTGTGGCGCAATGTGTCGGTGACGGGTACCACGGGCACGGCTGTGTACTCCTCGCGCGCCGTATCGAAACAGTTGGCAATGACCTCTTCGGAGACGAAGGGCCGCACACCGTCGTGGAAGCCTACAACGCCTTCTTCGTCGTCGGGGACGAGTGCCAGTCCGTTCTTCGAACTTTCAAAGCGTGTCGAGCCTCCGTCAGCGATGCGATGAGGGATGTCGAAATGATATTCCGTGCACATTGCCTTCCATGTCTCTTGTTGATCCTTCGGCAGTACGACGATGATGCCGAGCTCAGGGTCATAATGGTGGAACCGCTCTATGGTGTGCATGAGCACGGGCTTACCGGCAACTTTCAGAAACTGCTTCGGAATGTCAGTCCCCATGCGCGTGCCGCGTCCGCCGGCCACAATGATAATATAGTCCATAATATTATTTTTCCATGAGGTGTGCAAACTGCATTTTCTTTTCCAAAGCCTTCACGTCAGCTTCGGGAATGAAGTAGCCGAGGATGTGGTATGCGTAGGGCAGGGTAGCGGCTGGGCCTTCACCAGTTGTCACGAGGCCATCCTCCTCAAAGAGGTTACCCGTGTAGGTAGCGCCCGTGAGATATTTCTGGAAGCCCGGGGAGCATGTAGCACGCTTGCCTTCGAGGATACCGATAGAACCGAGCACCATTGGGGCAGCGCAGATAGCAGCCACACGCTTGCCGGCATCGTATTGTGCCTTCAATGCCTTGCGCACGCCTTCGTGAGCGTTAAGGTTCGTCGAGCCAGGCATGCCGCCGGGTATCATCAGCAGGTCTGCATCGGTGAAGGTCCCGTCTTCGAACTTCATGTCTGCCTTGATGGTCACGCCGTGCGATGTCTCTACAAACTCACTGCCTGTGACGCTCACGGTCTTGATGTCTACACCGCCGCGACGCAGGATATCCACGGGAGCCAGTCCCTCAATCTCTTCAAAGCCATTGGCTAAAAACTCATATACCTTTGCCATAATATCTTATATATTAGTGAATGCAAGTTATGTGCATTGCCGTCCTCGGCAATGCTTCCATTTGATACAAAGATAGCTAAAAACCTTGAGGAACCGTCTTTATACCTTCTCTTTAACAAACATTTATAATAACATGTTCATTATTTCTTATCTTTTGACGCTATAAGGCTAAAATTTTTGTATCTTTGTTGCGGAATTATAAGGAGGATTCAAGAAGCATAGAAAATGACACAAGATAGACGACTTCGTTTTGCCATTTTTGGTAACGAATATCAGGCTAAGAAGAGTGCGGGCATTGAGCAAGTACTTGCCTGCCTCAATGAGCGAAAGGCTGAGATATACATCGATCGGCCTTTCCTCGAATACCTCACGCATACCTTGCATGTCGAGGTCAACCCTGACGGTGTGTTTGATGATTACAACTTTGACGTCGACTATGCTATCTCTATTGGCGGTGACGGTACGTTCTTGAAGGCTGCCAACCGCGTCCTTGCCAAAGGCACGCCAGTCATCGGCGTCAATACGGGCCGTCTGGGCTTCCTGGCCGAGGTGTTACCGAGTGAGTTTAAGGAAGCATTGACAGATATCTATGAGGGAAAGTGTGAGTTTGAGAACCATACCGTCATACAGATCTCTGCAGAGACCGATGGTGAGCCGGGTTCGATGCCCATAGAAGGCAGTCCTTATGCCCTTAACGACATTGCTATCCTCAAGCGAGACAGTGCTTCGATGATTACAATCCGCGCCTATGTCAACGATGACTTTCTCGTGACCTATCAGGCCGATGGTCTCGTGGTCTCTACGCCTACGGGCTCCACGGCTTATAACCTCAGTAACGGCGGACCTATCATCGTGCCCAACAGTGGCAGCATCTGCCTCACCCCTGTGGCACCGCACAGCTTGAATATCCGGCCCATCGTGCTCAACGACACAACAGTCATTAAACTTGAAGTGGAAAGTCGTAGTCATAATTTCTTGGTGGCTATCGACGGCCGTTCAGAGAAACTGCACGAAGGTACGAAGCTCATTATCCAGAAGGCTCCGTATTTTGTCAAGGTCGTCAAGCTTCGTTCGAAACGATACTTTTCTATCCTCCGTGAGAAACTCATGTGGGGTGCTGACCAGCGTGGATAAGAAAGGAGGGCTTATGCTCGGTTATGTAAGAAACGCACTGAAGATTCAGAAGTCGAAGTACCAGACGGGAGAGATCCTGCGCTGGTTGTGGCATGCGTGGCGTGGCAATCGGCTTCAGGCTTGTCTCAATGCTTTGATCGGCTTGTTGTCGGTCGTAGTGTCATTGGCGCAGGTCAGTGCGGTGCAGCATGCCATCGATGTAGCCAGTGGCGTGTCGAAAGGCAACCTCTATTGGGCTGTCGGTGTGATGGGCATCCTTATCCTATTCGATTTCCTGCTTAGTATCAGCAGCACATGGGTACAGAACCTACTGGGCATCAAGGCCCAGAACCGTATGCAGCAGCGCATGCTCGACCGTATCCTCCGCTCGCAGTGGCATGGACGGGAGCGTTACCACTCTGGTGACGTGCTCAACCGTCTGGAGTTTGATGTCGCCAATGTAGTCGACTTCCTCACGCAGACGATCCCCAACACATTGTCTATCTTGGCCATGTTCATTGGCGCCTTCTGCTATCTCTTTGCAATGGATCCTTTGTTGTCCATTGTCACAGTAGCTATTATCCCTGTCTTCGTGGCTGTGAGTAAGATCTACGTCAGTCAGATGCGTAAGCTGACGAAAGATGTGCGCACGGAAGACTCGCGGGTGCAGAGCGCGCTTCAGGAGACTATTCAGCACCGGATGCTTATCAAGACCTTGGAGGGCGAGGATATGATGATTGACCGGCTTGAGCATTCGCAGAGTATCCTTCGACATAAGGTGGTGCGTCGCACGGTGTTCTCGGTCTTCAGCAACACCGTGCTGAACATGGGCTTTGCCGTGGGTTATCTCGTTGCCTTCCTATGGGCAGCGGTCCGTATGGCATCCCATTCCCTTACGTTTGGTGGGATGACCGCCTTCTTACAGTTGGTCAACCGTATTCAGAGCCCGGCGCGTAGTCTGACGAAGCTCGTGCCGGCGTTTGTGTCAGTCTTCACGGCTGCCGAGCGGCTGATGGAACTGGAAGAGAACCCATTGGACGAGCAGGGCGAGCCCGTCGTCATGGAGCCTCCTTGCGGCATCCGCTTTGAGCATGTCTCTTATGCTTATGATGATGGCGATGGAGAGGAGGTACTTCATGACTTGAACTTTGATTTCAAGCCAGGTACGTGTACGGCTGTGCTCGGCGAGACGGGTGCGGGTAAGACAACGCTTATCCGTATCATCCTCGGTCTGATACAACCCAAAGGTGGGCAGGCACTTATCTATGGGGCCTCTCCCCATCCCTCCCCAATAGGGGAGGGCGAGCGTCACCCTAAGAACAATAGAAAAAGGCATCATAAAGCAAGGGTTATACAGTCCCCTCCCCTATTGGGGAGGGCAAGGGTGGGGCTCTCCCCGCTCACTCGTTGCAACCTCTCTTATGTGCCACAGGGTAACACGCTGTTGAGTGGTACTGTTCGCGATAACTTGCGGCTTGGCGACCTCAATGCTTCCGACGAGGAGATGAAAGAGGCGCTTCATATGAGTTGTGCCGACTTCCTCTTCACGGAGCACGACGGGCTTGACACGCTCTGTGGCGAGCAAGGTACCGGTCTCTCCGAAGGTCAGGCACAACGCATCGCCATTGCGCGTGCGCTGCTTCGCAACCGTCCTGTGTTGTTGTTGGATGAGGCTACGTCAGCCCTTGATCCGGAAACAGAGAAGCAGCTACTTCATAATATCCTTTCAGATAAGAAGCGCACCGTCATCTTTATCACCCATCGTCTTGCGGTGACCGATTACTGCGATCAGACACTGGCGATTGAGAAGATATAATCTGTTTCTTCCAGTTTTTCAGGTAAGAAAGTGCCTCGGAGAGGCACGCTTATCCATAACAGACTAAGGGAGCGAAGCGACCGCAGTCTGGGGGTTGAGGGTAGAGTGCGGATACCTGATTTCCAGCCTCGGAGAGGCTGAATGCGCCGTTAGGCGCGCTATGTTGTCGTATACCCATTAAAGACATTGCGCACTATCGTGCATTCTGCCTCTCCGAGGCAGAAATTCAGTCAAGCAAGTCCTCACAGCATACCCCAGTCTGCGTCGCTTCGCTCCTTAGACTGGGGTTATTAAGAATTCAGCCTCTCCGAGGCTGTTAAACCTTACCAATCTGGAATCCAGATGAACCGAATCTGCTCCCGTCCAATAATTAGACAACGACTGTCTAATTATTGGACAGTGTGTTTAGGGACATGATATATTAATAGCCTAATAATAAGCCGTTTATCTTTTTGGCACGCTGTTGGCATGTAATAAGGCAGTAGAAAGATAAACGAATGAGAAAAATAACGATTATAGTCTTGATGTTGGTTGCTACATCCGTTACCTATGCACAGCAGTCGTGGACTGTCGACAGTTGCATTGCCTATGCTATCGCACATAGCAATGACCTCGGACGGGCGCGGATAGAGCAACGGCAGAGCAGCTACGACGAGAAGACGGCGAAGCTCGACCTTCTGCCTACAGTTTATGGTCAGGTCAGTGGACAGTATGCTTGGGGTCGTAACATTGATCCTGAGACCAACACTTATAACACCATCACCACCTTTAATAATTACTACACGCTCGAAGCCTCTCTCGATGTCTTCGATGGCGGTCAGACGCTGAACGCTTTCAAACGTGCGAAGAACGCACGGGAGCAGTCGGCTACAGCTTATCAGAAAGCTGCCGACGACAAGGCTATCAATGTCATGACGAAGTTTGTCGATGCCGTGTACAATGCCAAAAGCGTTGCCTTAGCTGAGGAGAAACTGGCAGACAGCCAAGTGCTCCTTCATAAGACCCAGCGCCTCTTTGAGATGGGTGAGAAGTCACGTCCTGACGTGGTGCAGATGGAGAGTCAGGTGAAGGAAGATGAATACAACCTCTTGCATCAGCAGAATCAGGCTCGCCTGACGTTGTTAGCATTGAAGAGCGAGATGCATTATCCGATAGCCGATACCTTGGCGCTCGCAGTCAAGTCACAACCTGCTGAGTCTGAAACAAAGAATATTCAAGTCCATAATATAAATATGTGTATTAATCCCACCGTGCAGTTGGCGGAGCAGAAAGCTACGGATCTCAAGTATGCTTGGCTCATTGAAAGAGGTAACCTGTTGCCGAAACTGACACTTGGTGGAGGTGTCCAGACAAGCTATTACCGCAACCTCACGCAAGGTTCCGCCGCAGCGAGCTTTGGTTCACAGTTCCACAACAATATGGGTGAATATGTCTATATGACGCTCAGCATCCCACTTTTCACTCCTAGTCGTTGGCGTTCAGCGCGGCGTGCGAAGAGCGAGTGGCAGAAAGCAGTGCTCGATGCTGATGATGCCCGCCGCAAGTTGCAGGACGACATTGTGCAGGCTGAGGCTGACAGGGATGGATATGGGCAGGAAGTGGCGCAGATGGAAGCTAAAGTGAACTCCGACTCACTTGCCTACCATCTCTCCTCACGCAAATATGAGGAAGGCATGCTCTCCACCTTTGATCTCCACACAGCAGCACAGACGTTGTTGGAGAGTCGTATCAAACTCCTGCAGACACAGTTGCTCTACGGCTTGAAGCAACGGTTGGTAGAGTACTACAATGGGAAACCATTATGGTGAATATGCGGTTGGTGGCCGCCACTAGGGGCGGCCACTGCAAATGGATGAAATAAAAACAAATCGATATGGATATACAAATTAAACATAAGAGTTATCTTCTTCCGAAGAAATACTGGCCGTGGATCGGCGGAGGCGTCGTGCTTGTGGCCGTTCTTGTATGGCTTGGTCTTGGCAACTTCACCTCGTCATTGAAAGTCGACCCACGCGGCTTGAGCATTGGTGAGGTCACGGATGGACAGTTCGACGACTACGTCTCCGTGGACGGCAATGTGGTGCCTATCCAGGTCGTTCAGATCTCTCCGGAAGAAGGTGGCGTCGTATTGCAGAAGGTCGTAGATGAAGGTGCACATGTCCATAAGGGTGACGTCATCGTACGACTCAGCAACTCCAACCTCGACCTTGAGATTCTCAATGCCGAGAGCGAGCTCGCAGAGAAACAGGATATGCTTCGCAACACCGAACTGTCGTTGGAGCAGGACCAACTCAACAACCGCAATGAGGCAGCGCAATATGCCATGGATGTCAAGGCTAAGCACCGTGCCTATCAGCACCAGACACAGTTGCAGCAGGAGCAGCTCAACTCTCGCGAGGATTACCTCAAGGCGAAGGAGGACTATGAGCTCGCGCGTGAGAAGAATGCACTCATCCAGCAACGGCTGAGCAAGAGCACGCAGATGCGGCGTGCTCAGATGGCTCAGATGGCGGACAACCTCGCCTCGATGCAGAAGAATGTGCAGCTCGTCCGCGAGCGGAAGGCAAAGCTCGACGTGCGGGCCACCATAGATGGTGAGATAGGGTTGCTTGACGTCGAGCTCGGACAGAATATCCAACCGGGACAGAACATTGGTGTCATCAATGACCTGAGCGACTTCAAGGTCGAGGCGCAGGTCGATGAGCATTATATCGACCGCGTGCATCCCGGTCTTTCCGCTACCTTTGAACAGAACGGCAAGAAGTATCAGCTCACCGTGCGCAAGGTCTATCCCGAGGTGCGCGATGGACGGTTCAAGATCGACTTCGTTTTCCATGGTCCGCGCCCAGCGAACATCCGTACGGGCCAGACCTATTATGTCGACCTGCAGTTGGGTGAGTCGAAGCGTGCCGTCCTCATTCCGAAGGGCACCTTCTACAGTGTCACGGGAGGCCAGTGGATCTTCGTCCTCGACAGGGATGGCAAGAAAGCCTATCGCCGCAACATCACCATCGGCCGTCAGAATCCACAATATTACGAAGTGCTGGAGGGCTTGCAGCCTGGTGAGAAGGTCATCGTTTCTGGCTATGAGGCGTATAAAGACTATAAGGTGTTGGATATAAGAAAATAAGAATATGTATTTGAAGAGCTATTTCACATTCTTGAGCCGCAACAAGGGCTATACTGCTATCAACGTGCTGGGCCTGAGCCTGTCGATGATGTTCGTTATCCTCATCGGCGTCTACACCTGGCAGGAGTATCATGTCAACTCCCAGTATCCAAAGGCAGACCGTATCCTCGTCTATGGCCTTGACATGCACCGTGGCGCTACCAAGAGTTTGACGAGTGGTGGTCACTGGCGGCTTCAACAGCATTTCAAGTCGCGCTACCCCGAGATAGAGAGTTCGTGCGCTATCTTTGGTGGCAAAGGCAACACGGAAATGGGGTTTGTCAAGGACAACAACCGTACATCGTATCCCACCTTGTTCGTTGACAGCACATTCTTCACAATGCTCGATATCCCGATGGTCCTTGGCAATGCGCGCACAGCACTCAATGACCGCAATGATGCTGTCGTTACCGATGACTTTGCCCGCCGCTACTTCGGATCGCCCGAGGCAGCCATGGGCAAGCAGCTCAATATGGAGGGAAGGCTGAAGTTCCGGGTCACAGGTGTGATCCCGGTAATCAGGCATTCGAGCATCCCTGAGGCGGATGTCTTTGTGAGGTTCGAGACAACGGAACTTCTCAATCCTTTTTTGACCGATGAAAATATGAGCAATGCCACGGGTGCAGAGGTGCTCTTCCTGGAACATCCCGGTGCACACTTGGAGAGCAAGCTCGGCGATATGGACCAGTACCAGAAACAGTTCTTCTGGATCTTCCGAGGTGGTGATATTGAGACTCACACCACACTGACACCGCTCAGCAAGTTCTATTTCACGAAGATGGACTATAGTGCCGCCCTTCGTCGTGGTGATGTGCGTATCGTCAATGTACTCTTTGCCGTTGGTCTCGTCATTCTACTCTTCGCCGTGTTCAACTATGTCAACCTGACGAATGCTATCAGTGACAAGCGGGCGCGCGAGATGGCGATGCGCCGCCTCGTGGGTGCCAGTCACCGCAATGTCGTGAACCGACTCATCTGTGAGAGCCTGTTACTTTGCGCCAGTTCGATGGTCATCGCGTTGCTGTTGGCTTGGGCGGCTGTGCCTTATACCGACAAGTTGCTTGACACCGACCTGGAACTGTCGCTCCTAGCCTCACCCTTGGGTATCGCGCTGCTTGTTCTCTTCACCTTGTTGTTGGGCTTGGCATCGGGCGTACTCCCCGCAACCGTTATCAGTCAGGTGAAGCCCATTGACATTGTCCGCGGCACGTTCCATTTTCGCACGCATCAGCGCTTATCGCAAGCGTTCATCATTGTGCAGAATGTGTGTACCATTGTGTTGATCGCCGTGGCTTTTGCCATGTCTGCGCAGATCCATTACATGATCCATTTACCTCGTGGTTATAACACGCACGATATACTGAAGATACCTATCGGTTCTGGTGGGCCTGCGTCCTCAGATAATGACCGGAAGGCGATGGATGCCTGGTATGATGGATTGAAGCAGATACCGGAGGTTGCCGATGCGTCAGCTTGCTATGGCACGCCGTTTGACGGTGGAAACAACGAGACCTTTAACTTTGGACACACCACTATCTCTTCTCAGGTGATGATGGGCGACAGTCATTACATGAAGTTGTTCGGATTGAAAGTCATCAGTCGTACAGGTTTGCGCGATTCGAGCAACAATGAGGTCTATGTCAACAAGCAGATGCTTGCAGAGGAGGGCTTGCCGATGAACAGTCGATTCTATTACAAAACAATCAACGGTGTGCCCCAGCGCCTCAATATCAGTGGTGTGTTGTCCGACTTCACCATGCGTGGCTTAGAAAGTGAGCAGCACCCTGTTGTGCTGACGATTGTTGGAGACAGCCTCCGTTATTCCCAGTGGGCAACAGCTATCCAGCTGCAAGGCGATGAGGTGAAAGGCTGCGAGGCAATACGCGAGCTCTTCCAGAAGTGTTTCGACTCACCATTGGACCTCAGCGATTTCTTCCTTGACAAGCAGATTAAGGACGAGTATCAGGCTGAGACGCGTATCGCCACCGTTGTAAGTCTCTTTGCTATCATCGCTATCGTCATCTCGCTCTTGGGCCTTGTCGCCATGTCCACCTATTATATAGACAGCCGGCGTAAGGAGATTGCGATCCGCAAGGTCTTCGGCTCTACCTCCGTGGGCGTTGAGAGGCGGCTTGTGCGGCAGTTCATGACCTATGTGCTGATCGCTTTCGTCGTCGCTGTGCCTTTAGCCGTATGGGTCTATAGCAGTTGGGTGAGCCAGTACAGTCACCGTGCTGTGTGGTGGCCGTGGATCGTGTTCGCCGGTGCCGTGGTGTTCTTGGCCAGCTTCCTCGCCGTGTTTATGCAGAGCCGACGGGCAGCAAGGCAGAACCCTAGTGTCAATCTCAAACAAGAATAAGGAGATAACCATGAATAATATTTTTCGGACAGGACAACATTCGATCTCCAAGATCGTGTGTCTCGCATTGAGCTTAGCAATCAGCTCGGTCATCATAGCAGAGGTCTATTTCGAGCAGACCCACGATACATATTTCCCGGGCTCTGACCGCACTTACATCATCCAGGAAAACGCTACTATGTCTGATAACTCCGGAACCCAGACGTATGACCAGACCTCGGGCGGCGTAGCCCCGGGCATCAAGCGCTATGCGCCGATGGTGGAGGCGGCCACGCGAGCCCTCTACGAGTGGGGCAGTGACACCCAGCTCAAACTGTTGGCAGGCAATGCACAGAGCGAGACAACGGTGGAGTCGAGCATCACGATGGCGGACAGTGCCTATTTCGATGTCTTTCCCCAGCGCATCCTTGCCGGCAATCCACACGATGTCCTGTCGCGTAAAAACTATGTCATGATCAGTTCCGACCTTGCCAAGACTATCGGCGGCAATGTCGTAGGCCGCCGCTTTACCATCGATTCGGCACCGGGTGTGACCTTCACTATCGGAGGTGTCTTTGAAGCCTTCCCGTGGGGAGCCTCGCAGCATGGAGACGGCGTCTACCTCTCCCTCTGCTCCATCGGGCAGTTCACTTATGATGGGCGTAACATGTGGGTCGGCAACGACTCTTATCGTTCCTTTGTCCGCCTCGCCAAAGGACATAAGGCTGTCGAGTTGCAGCCTTATGTGGCAAAGATGATGCAGGACAACTATCCACTGAAAGATATGCAGAAGGCAGGTATAAAAATGTCATACAGCTTCCAAACGCTTAACGACAACTATACCAGCAACTCGTATGTGAAGATGATGAAGTGGATCCTGTCCATCGTCGCCTTCGTGTTGCTCTTCTCTTCGGTGATGAACTATCTGCTCATCGTCATCGGTAACATGGTGAGCCGGAGCCGTGAGATGGCGGTACGCAAATGCTTCGGAGCCGAGCGGCCAGATATCTATAAGTTACTCTTTCGTGAGGCGACGTGGAGCGTTGCTCTCTCTGTTTTGTTCGCTGCTGTACTGATCTTTGTCTGTCAAGGTGCGGTAGAGAATTTTCTATCTGCTCCCGTCGCTTCACTTCTTTTTAATAAAGGTGCGTGGATCCTTGTCGTTATCCTGTTGGTTGTATTGTTCATCGGCGGCTTCGTTCCCGGATGGCTCTATAACCACATTCCCGTGACCGTGGCTTTCCGTGGCTATGTCAGCGCACGGCGTAAATGGAAATTAGCGGTCCTTGCCGTTCAGTTTGCCATCGTAGGCCTGATGCTCTCCTTGTTATGGATTATCAACAGTCAGTATGGCAAGATGATGAATCTCGATCCAGGCTATGATTATAATAATGTGGCGATTCTCACGGTGCAGGGGTCAACAAGCACGGACCGCCAGCGCACGCTGACAGAACTGCAGCGCATGCCCGGTGTGCAACAGGTCAGTGCCGCACAGTATCTGCCCTTGGAAGAGTGGTATGGGTCAGGAGACGATGTCATGCTTCCGGGCGACAGTAAGCAGTTGTTCAATGCTGAGGATATGTACTGGGTTAATGACAACTACTTCAAACTGCTCAACATCAAGATCCAGCAAGGCACGTTCTTTACGGACCTCAGCGACTCTTGCCACCAGGTAATGGTAGATGCCAACTTTGCGGATAAGCTGCAGAAACTGACGGGATGGAAAGACGGAGTCGTAGGCAAGCAGATCAATATCTCCGGCCATGAGCCTATCCAGACCTTTACGATTGTCGGTGTCTTCCGCCCTGTACAGTTGGGTAGTGTCAATCAGACGCAGAATAGCATCATCCGCCCGGCGATGGTCTTCTATGCCAAGAGCGTGCAGGGAGACATGTTGTTGAAGCTCTCCGACCTCACATCGGAGTCGATGCAAACGATCCGCGAGAAGGTCGAGACAATGTTCCCCGGAAAGAAGGTAACGTTGACGACCTATGCAACGGAGTATGGCAACCAGTATATCGCTCAGCGCAATTTCCGCAATGGCATCCTTCTCGGAGGTATCGTGGTGCTCGTTATCGCACTCTTTGGCCTCGTGGGTTACACGATGGATGAGGTGTCGCGGCGGAGCAAGGAGATTGCTATCCGTAAGGTCAATGGCGCTACGGTGAAGAACATCTTGGAGCTGTTCATTCGCGATATCATGAAGGTGGCGGTGCCGAGTGTTGTCGTCGGGTGCATAGGCGGCTGGCTCATCTCCGGCTGGTGGCTGCAGAACTTCTCGCAGCGTATCACGCTGACGCCGATACCGTTCGTGGTTGTCACGCTGCTGATCTTGCTCATCATCAGCCTTTCAGTCATCTTTAACAGTTATAAGGTTGCGGTGAGCAACCCGGTGAAATATTTAAAGGACGAGTGAGTACCAAAGTTTGGAACTGTCCGTTCCAAAGCGTGGAACTGTCCGTTCCAAAGCGTGGAATTGACCGTTCCAAAGCGTGGAACTGGGCGTTCCAAAATGTGGAATAATATAAATAACATAAGAATATGATTAAGGTAGAGAATCTTACGAAGGTCTTCCGCACGGAAGATGTGGAGACCATTGCATTAGACAAGGTGTCGTTCGAGGTTAAGGACGGCGAGTTTGTAGCAATCATGGGACCATCAGGATGTGGCAAGTCAACGCTGCTCAACATCCTTGGCCTCTTGGATAATCCGACGAGCGGCGACTACTGGCTCGGTGATAAGAACGTGGCGGGACTCAAGGAGAATGAGCGCACAGCTATCCGCAAGGGACAGATCGGCTTCGTTTTCCAGAGTTTCAACCTCATTGATGAGCTCAACGTGGAAGAGAACATTGCCTTGCCGCTTACTTATCTCGGTATCCCTAAGGCTGAACGCAAGAAGAAAGTGGAGGAGGTGATGTCGCGTATGAATATCTCTCATCGCGCCCACCATTTCCCACATCAGCTCTCCGGAGGTCAGCAGCAGCGTGTGGCTATCGCACGTGCCGTGGTCTTTGGACCGAAGCTTATCCTTGCCGATGAGCCTACCGGTAACCTCGATTCGAAGAACGGTCTCGAGGTCATGCGTCTGCTGACAGAGCTCAACCAGGAGGGAACAACCATCGTCATGGTGACCCACAACGAGCACGATGCGCAGATCGCTCATCGTATCATCCGACTCTTTGACGGCCATATAGAGCAAGAGTAAGGCGGAGTACATAAGGCAATGCGCAAACGTTTGCACCACTTTCTTAGCGGTTTTTGCATGATGTAAATCAAGTAATTGGCGCTTTTTCCTTAATTTCGCACATAGAAATAATAATGCTAAAGACTATGAACTTACGTTTCAATGTAGATTACCGCACGAGGTTCGGCGAGGAAGTGGTGCTGAACCTTGTCAATAACTCTTCAGAGGAAGCGCAGGTCACTAAGTACCACATGATGACTCAGAGTGGGAAACGGTGGTCCTGTGAGCTGAAGATGGACACCCCGTCGGACACGCTGTCCTACTTCTATGATATTGAGTGCCAGGGACATTCGGAGAGGCATGAATGGACAACCATCATGCACACACTGGAGCTCAGCGCTGTGAATGGCAATGAGTATACAGTGTATGATCAGTGGCATGACATCCCCGAGGATTCCTATCTCTATAGTTCGGCTTTCACCGACTGTATCCGCGCTTGCAAGGTGAAGAAACCGGCCAAGACAACGTTTGCACGCACTATCCGTTTCATTGTGCGTGCTCCGCAGCTCAACCATTCCAACCTCGTGCTTGTCGGCGAGGGTGATGCGCTCGGCAACTGGGATCTGGCGAAGGCACGCCCAATGACGCAGCACAACTACAACGAGTGGGTTATCGACCTCGATGCAGCCTGGTTCGCAGGTGATACCATTGAGTTCAAGTTCGGTGCTGTGAGCGAAAAGGATAAGAAAGACGTGCTGTGGGAAGATGGTATGAACCGTACGGTCCACATCCCAGCTCTTGCCCCCGGCAATGTTGTTGTTTACGATCTCAGCCAGGCTTTCTTTGAGATTTACAATACGCGCGTAGCAGGTACCCTCGTACCGGTCTTCTCGCTCCGTACGAAAGAGTCGTTCGGTGTCGGTGATTTCGGAGATCTGGAGAAGATGATAGACTTCATGTGTGAGACAGGGCAGAAAGTGCTGCAAGTGCTGCCTATCAACGATACGACAATCACACACACGTGGACCGACTCTTATCCTTATTCTTGCATCAGTATCTTCGCCCTTCATCCGCAGTATGTCAACCTTCATCGGCTGCCGTTGCTCGATGATGAACAGAAACGTGAGCATTATGAGAAACTGCGCCGTGAGCTCAACGCCCTGCCGCAGATCGACTATGAGCGCGTGAACAATGCCAAGGTGGCTTACCTTCGTGACCTTTATGCCCAGGTGGGTGCAAAGATCCTCGGTACGCATGCTTTCCGTGAGTTCTTCAAAGAGAACGGTGAGTGGCTCGTGCCTTATGCACAGTACTGCACGCTGAGAGACAAGTACGGCACAGCCGACTTCTCGCAGTGGGAGGACCACAACCAGTGGGATGAGGCTGACCGTAAGAAGCTCTCTGAGCCCCGCTCGAAAGAATATAAAGAGGTGGCATTTTGGTATTATGTGCAGTTCGTGCTGAGCACACAGATGAAAGCCGTGCACGACTACGCCCGCCAGCATCATGTCATCCTTAAGGGCGATATCCCAATTGGCGTGAACCGCTATGGCTGCGATGTGTGGACAGAGCCGCGCTACTTCAACCTCAACGGTCAGGCCGGTGCACCGCCTGATGCTTTCTCTACCAATGGTCAGAACTGGGGCTTCCCAACCTACAACTGGGATGAGATGCTCAAGGACGGATGCAAATGGTGGATCCGCCGTTTCAAGAATATGGCCAACTATTTCGACGCTTACCGCATCGACCATGTGCTTGGTTTCTTCCGTATCTGGGAGATTCCTATCAATGCCGTTCACGGACTGCTCGGACAGTTCGCCCCGGCTCTTGGCATGACCGCCGACGAGATCCGTGGCTATGGTCTCAACTTCCAGGAGGAGCGTTTCACCGAGCCGTTTATCACCGACTGGGTGCTCGACCGCGTCTTCAAGGAGCGTGCCAATGAGGTCAAGGAGAAATATCTCGACCGTATCGATGGCGAGCGCTATAAGATGAAGCCACAGTATGACACGCAGAAGAAGATTCAGAAACTCTTCGAGAACGTCACCGACCAGAACGAGCTCAACTTCCGCGATGGACTCTATTCGCTTATCAGCGATGTGCTCTTCGTGCGTGACCGCTCGGATAAGAACAAGTTCCATCCGCGTATCTCTGCTCAGTTCGACTTCATCTACGAGAGTCTCTACGACAACGATAAGGGTGCATTCAACCGCCTCTACAACGATTATTTCTATCGTCGCAACAACCAGTTCTGGTATGGCGAGGCAATGAAGAAACTGCCTGTGCTCGTGCAGGCTACCCGTATGCTCGTTTGTGCCGAAGACCTCGGTATGGTGCCCGACTGCGTGCCATGGGTTATGAACCAGCTGCGTATCCTCTCCCTCGAGATTCAGTCGATGCCGAAGGATCCGCATGTACGCTTCGGCCATCTGTCGCGCAATCCTTACCGCTCTGTCTGTACGTTCTCCACCCACGATATGGCAACGATGCGTCAGTGGTGGGATGAGGACTGGCCGCGTACGCAGGAATACTACAACACGATGCTCTACCGTCAGGGCCCCGCACCGCATCCACTGCCAGGCTGGCTTGCCCGCGACATCATCTCGCGTCAGCTCACAAGTCCGTCGATGCTCTGCGTATTGAGCATTCAGGACTGGCTCGCTATGGACGAGAAGCTGCGCCTTGCCGATGCTGACAAGGAGCGTATCAATGTGCCGGCTATCGTGCCTTACTATTGGCGCTATCGCATGCACGTTAATATCGAGGATCTTATCAACAGCAAGAGCTTCGCACAAAATATCAGAGACCTCGTGCAGGAAAGTGGTAGATAATTTTTTATTAATCCGGTCTTTGGATTATACGTGCCTCGGAGAGGCACACTTATTCATAACCCCAGACTAAAGGAGCGAAGCGACTGCAGTCTGGGGTTGGGGATGAGAATGAATCAACTGACCTCCAGCCTCGGAGAGGCTGAATGCGCCTTGGCGCGCTATGTTGCGTATGATACTACCTTTTTAAAGACATAGCGCACTCCGTGCAGTCTGCCTCTCCGAGGCAGAAGGTTAAGTATCACTACTCTATCCTAACTATCCCCAGGCTGCGTCGCTGCGCTCCTTGCCTGGGGTTATGCAGAGTCAGCCTCTTCGAGGCTGTCTGCCGCCATCAATCCGGAATTAGGGAAACATATTTTTTGATTAATATATGAAGATAATTTCATTAATAGCAGCCTTACTTCTCCCATTGGCTGCTCTCGCTCAGACAGTGAAGTCGCCAAACGGCAATGTCAGTGTGACCTTCTCGCTCACGGGCAATGGCGTGCCGACGTATGAGATGAGTTATAAAGGCAAAGCCGTCGTCAAGCCGTCGCATCTCGGACTGGAGCTTGCCAAGGACAAGCACGCTTCGAAAGGCATGCATGAGACTTCGCTCATGGACGGTTTTACGGAGACAGACAGTAAGACATCGACCTTCGATGAGACCTGGACACCGGTATGGGGACAGTATGCTAAGATTCGCAACAACTATAATGAGCTTGCTGTGAACCTCTTGCAGCCTGCTACCAAGCGTAAGATGACGATCCGCTTCCGTGTCTACAATATCGGTATGGGTCTGCGTTATGAGTTCCCACAGCAGGACTCGTTGGTCTACTTCGTCATTAAGGAGGAACACACGCAGTTCGCCATGACAGGTGATCATACCGCTTGGTGGTTGCCGGGCGACTACGACACGCAGGAGCAGGAGACGCAGGAGTCGAAGCTCTCAGAGATCCGCTCGCGTTTCCATGATGCTGTCAACTGGAGCAACTCTTCCGTGGATGTCTTCTCACCGACAGGTGTGCAGACAGCCTTGCAGATGAAGACGAAAGACGGACTGTATATCAATATTCATGAGGCAGCATGTATCAACTATGCTACGATGCACCTCAACCTCGACGATAAGAACATGGTGTTCGAGAGTTGGCTGACGCCCGATGCTACGGGCATGAAGGGTTACATGCAGGCACCGTGCAACACGCCGTGGCGTACCGTCGCTGTGAGCGATGACGCACGCGACATGCTCGGTGAGGCCAACAACCTCATCTACAATCTCAATGAGCCGTGTAAGATCAAGGATACCTCCTGGATCCATCCTACGAAATACTGTGGTGTATGGTGGGAGATGATCGTAGGCAAGAACACGTGGAGCTATACCAATGACTTCCCCTCCGTGCAGCTGGGTGTGACCGACTACAGTAAGGCTAAGCCCAATGGCACACATGGCGCCAACAACGCTGAGGTGCGCAAGTATATTGACTTCGCTGCAGCCAACGGCCTCTCTGAAGTGCTTGTTGAAGGTTGGAACGTAGGCTGGGAGGACTGGTTCGGACACAGCAAGGATTATGTCTTCGATTTCACAACTCCTTACCCTGACTTTGATATCAAGGCGCTCAACGACTATGCACACAGCAAGGGTGTGAAGCTGATGATGCACCACGAGACGTCGTCGAGTGTTGTCAACTATGAGCGTCACCTTGAGGATGCTTACAATCTCATGAACAAGTATGGCTACGACGCCGTGAAGAGCGGATATGTCGGCGACATCATCCCTCGTGGCGACCATCATTTCTCTCAGGAGATGAACAACCACTATCTGCGTTGTGTCACAGAGGCTGCCAAGCACCATATTATGGTCAATGCCCACGAGGCTACGCGTCCTACGGGTATCGCCCGTACATGGCCTAACTGGGTAGGCAACGAGAGTGCGCGCGGCACAGAGTACGAGGCTTTCGGTGGCAGTTATCCTAACCACACCGTCATCCTTCCCTTCACGCGTCTGCAGGGCGGCCCGATGGATTATACGCCGGGTATCCTTGAGACACAGTTGAAGACCTGGAGCAACAATACTTCTTATGTTCACACAACGCTTGTCGGTCAGCTCGCTATCTACCTCGTCATGTGGGGTCCGCTGCAGATGGCTGCTGACCTGCCCGAGAACTACGCAAAGTACAAGGATGCCTTCCAGTTCATCAAGGATGTGGCTGTCGACTGGTCTGACAGTAAGTACCTCGAGGCTGAACCCGCTCGTTACATCACGGTAGCCCGTAAGGCCAAAGGCACAGATAACTGGTTTGTCGGTGGCAAGTGCGATGAGCACGGACACCAGAGCACGGTGAAGTTCGACTTCCTCGACAAGGGTCGTAAGTATCAGGCAACGATCTATGCCGATGCTAAGGGCGCTTCTTATGATAAGAACCCGAAGGCGTATGTCATCACGAAGCGTACGATCAAGAAAGGTGACACACTGAAGCTCACTGAGGCTCCCGGCGGCGGCTTCGCGATCTCGCTCATGGCAAAGTAATTGAAATTCTATGCAAGGGCGGCCTGAAAGACCGCCCTTATTTTATTACCAACCAATATGAATTTTCGAAACATCATTCTTACAGCATTATTGTTGCCTTCCTCTTTGATGGCTATGGCACAGAATTATAAGTTCGACGAGGTGACGTATACGCCTCGTCACACGACGTTTAAACTCATTGCACCCGACAATGCCAAGCATGTCGTGCTCAGCCTTTATAAAGGTGGTGATGTGGCGACCGACAAGAAGCCGCTCGCAACAAAGCAGTTAAAGCACGTGGGCAAGAACCTCTGGTCAACGACGGTCAGCGGCGACCTCAATGGCCGTTTCTATACTTTTAATATAGGCAAGGGCGAGACACCCGGCGTCTTTGCAAAGGCTGTCGGTGTAAATGGCAAGCGTGGTGCCATTATCAATATGAAAAGCACAGATCCTGAAGGCTGGAACAATGACAAGGTAACTCCTAACTCCTATCTCCTAACTCCTAACTACACCGGCTTGACGGTGTATGAGATGCATTTCCGTGATTTCTCCATTGCGCGCAATGTAAACCTCGATCCGAAGGAGTTCATGGTGAAGCGACAGAGCACGAAGTATCCGGGAAAGTTCTTAGCACTCACAGAACCATGGGCCATCAACTATCTGAAGGATCTTGGCGTTGGTGCCGTGCATATCCTTCCCTCCTTCGACTATGCGAGTGTGGATGAGACGAAACTCGACAAGCCTCAGTATAACTGGGGTTATGACCCATTGAACTATAATGTGCCGGAAGGCAGTTACAGTACCAATCCCTATGACCCAGCCACACGTATCCGCGAGTTTAAGGAGATGGTAGAGGCGCTGCATAAAGCTGGTATCCGTGTCATCCTCGATGTTGTCTACAATCATACGTTCGACCTCGACCATAGCAACTTCCAACTGACGTGGCCGAATGCTTACTATCGTTTCACGAAAGATGGCAAACCAAGCAACGGCTCGGGCTGTGGCAATGAGACGGCTTCAGACAAGGCCGTCATGCGGCAGTTTATGTTGCAGAGCGTCAAATATTGGGCTAAGGAATATCATATCGATGGTTTCCGCTTTGATCTCATGGGTGTGCACGACATCGAAACGATGAATGGGATCCGCAAGGAACTGACGGCTATCAATCCCAACATCTTCATCTATGGTGAGGGTTGGAGCGCCGGTCAGTGTGCTTATCCTACGGAGAAACTTGCCATGAAGGCTAATATCTCGCAGATGCCGGGTATTGCTGCTTTCTGTGATGACTTGCGTGATGCGTTGCGTGGCCCGTTCAGTGATGATCATAAAGGCGCCTTCCTCGCTGGTATTGCTGGCTCAGAGGAGAGTATCAAAGCCGGCATCACGGGTATGACTGAGCATCCTCAGGTAGACTATTCGAAGGTAAACTATTCCAAGAAGCCGTGGGCAACGGAGCCGACACAGTGTATCAACTATGTCAGTTGCCACGACGATATGTGTCTGATCGACCGTTTGAAAGCATCCATTCCTAATATCATGACGGATGAACTGATCCGTTTAGACGAACTGGCTCAGACGGTCGTCTTCACGTCTCAGGGCGTGCCGTTCATGCTTAGTGGCGAGGAGATGCTGCGTGATAAGAAAGGTGTGCACAACAGTTTCAATTCGCCCGACAGTATCAATGAGCTCAACTGGAACAACCCGTTGCGCTATCCGCAGGTACTCAGTTATTACAAGAACCTCATCGCTTTGCGAAATCATCATCCCGCTTTCCGTTTAGGCAAGACACAGCTTGTACAGAAGCACCTCGAGTTCCTGCCTACAGCAGATTGTCTTGTGGCTTACCGGCTGAAGAATCATGCCGGTGGCGATGCATGGAATGATATCATCGTTATCTTCAATGCCAATAAAGCGGCACGGCAAGTGACGGTCCCCCAGGGAACCTATACCGTTGTCTGCAAGGACGGCAAGATAGATGAGGACGGGTTGGAGACCGTCAATGGTATGCAGGTGACGGTCCATCCGCAGTCGGCGCTGATCCTGCATAATTAACCAGCTTATATACCCAATTATCCCCAAAATAACTTAAAAAGGTTGTTTTGGGGATATTTTTTATGATAATATCTCTATCTTTGTAACATAATCTGACAATCTTTCTCTTTATGGGTATTTTCTTGAATGTAAATAATGTCACTAAACGGTTTGAAAACCATGTGGCGCTCAGCAACGTGTCGTTGTCGGTACGTAAAGGCCGGATCTTCGGCTTGTTAGGTCCCAACGGTGCGGGTAAGACAACGCTGATCCGTATACTGAATCGCATCACGGCGCCTGACAGTGGCGAGGTGATCTTCGACGGTCGCCCGATGGAGCCGGACGACGTGATGCGCATAGGCTATCTGCCGGAAGAACGTGGACTGTATCGCAAGATGAAGGTAGGCGAGCAGGCTGTCTATCTTGCGCGACTGAAAGGGTTGAGCAAGGAAGAGGCGGTGTCACGGCTTCAGGCTTGGTTCGAAAAGTTTGGTATCATGCCTTGGTGGAACCGGAAGCTTGAGGAACTGTCGAAAGGCATGGCACAGAAAGTGCAGTTCATTATCACAGTACTTCATAATCCCGACTTGCTCATCTTCGACGAGCCTTTCTCGGGCTTTGACCCTGTCAATGCAGAACAGCTCAAGCAAGAGATCCTCCAGCTCAAGGAGCAGGGACACACAATCATCTTCTCTACCCATAACATGGCGAGTGTCGAAGCGGTCTGCGACGATATAGCGCTCATCAACCACTCTGAAGTGGTTCTGCATGGCGAGATGCGCCAGATAAAGGATCAGTTCCGTACGGGCCTTTATGAGTTGGACACACCTCAGACTTTGACAAAGCGGGATGGTGATCTCTTTTCTGTTGTGTCTCACGAGACACAACTCGGGGTAGAGCATTATCTTCTGCAAGCCAAAGAGGGTGTTACGGGCAATGAACTTGTTAAGCAACTTTGTGATGAGGTCGAGGTGCAATCTTTTGCGGAGCAGATTCCTTCGATGAACGATATTTTCCTGAGGGTAATCGGCAAAGATACAAAGTGGAACGAAGAACAAATAGAAAGTGAGTCATGAACAAGATACTGATCATTATTCAGCGCGAGTTTCTGAAGCGCGTCCAGAAAAAGAGTTTTATCATCCTCACGATTGCCACGCCATTCATTATGGCTGCTTTGGTGTGTATTCCTTTGTGGCTTTCTACTGTAGAAAACGACAAGCAGCAGCACGTAGCGGTCATTGACCCATCCGGCGTTTACGCTAAGGCCTTGCAAGGCTCCCGTGCTTTCGTGTTTACGGCTCAGCCGAAACTGACAAAGGAGATGCAAGGAGAAGATTCTCCTTATGATGCCGTGGTGACAGTCTCGGGCGATTTGGTGAAGAATCAGGGAAAGGTGACGGTATACAGTCGCAAGGAGGTACCGGCCAATCTGCTCGACTATATCCATTCTTGTTTCGATGAAGTCGTACAAAAACAGAAACTTGCCACAGCGGGCATCCCTGGACTTGACAAGATCATTGTAGATGTGCAACAGAGTGTGCCTGTTGAGACTGTCAAATGGAATGATGAAGGCGAAGAACAATCGTCAAGCACTTTCGTAGCAATGGCTGTCGGAGGTATCTTTACCTTACTCATTTATATGTTTGTCCTGTCCTATGGAGCCATGGTCATGCAGAGTGTCATCGAAGAGAAGACAAACCGTATCGTGGAGCTGTTGGTGAGTAGTGTCAAGCCGTTTCAGTTGATGATGGGAAAGATCATCGGTGTGATGCTCGTCGGGCTGTCACAACTTGTCTTGTGGGCAGTGATGTTGGGCGTTATCCTTGCCGTAGTGTCAGAGGGCTTCGGAGTTTCAGTCTTGTCTCCTGAAGTAAAAACAATGCTGACGGCTCTTACCAATCTTCCTTATGTTGAGATTGGCGTCATGTTCCTTCTTATGTTTATTGGAGGCTATCTGCTTTATGCCAGTTTCTTTGCGGCAACGGGTGCCAGTATCAATGAGCAGGAAGATTCCAATCAGTTTGTTGTTCCGGTGACGATGATTACACTCTTCGGGCTCTATGCTGCCATGTATAGCATTGAGAACACGGATGGTCCTTTGGCTTTCTGGAGTTCGCTTTTCCCACTTACTTCACCCATCGTCATGATGGTCCGTATCCCGTTTGGCGTACCGTTGTGGCAGGAAGTGCTTAGCGTTGTCCTGCTCTATGTTACAGCATTCCTCATGATATGGCTTGGCGGAAAAATCTACCGGGTTGGTATTTTGATGTATGGCAAGAAGCCAACAATGAAGGAAATTATGAAGTGGATTCGTTATAATTGATAGCTTATTTCTTATCGTCTGTCGTACGTCAGCCGATTATCTGTCGTACGTCAGCCGATAGTTTGACGTACGTCGGACAATTATCTGTCGAACGCCGAATGATAGGCGCGCAGTAGTTTACAAAGTGTATGTAAACCGAAGAGATGAATAAACTTCAGTTTCAAGCCATTGTAATAAGGCAATATAGGTAGCTTGATGTCTCTTATATTGCCAGTATAGATGTATGTCTGCAGCTGAATATTGAGCACATGACGGTAGTACTCAGCAAAACCGTCACGTGTCCTTAGCCGTGAGTCGTTGATAATGTTTAAGTGAGCCTGCAGCAGGTCGTGATAGCTTTTGCCTCGGGCTTTCTGTGTGATGCCATTGGCATTGTATGTATAGTGATAAAAGCAGAGAGAGGTCGTGCAGATGCGCTTCGCAATCTGAAGGAGTTGCCAAAGCGTTGGTACGTCTTCAAATTTCTTACCTTTAGGGAACTGTACCTTATCGAACAGTGATCGCCGGTAAATCTTGTTCCAAGCGTAGGTATGCGTATAAGCCTGACCATCCAACCAATAGGATAGCGGATCTGTATAGAGCCTGTCGGAAAGTATTTTAGCTGATTTGTCCTTGTAGAGCTGCCGGTAGAAGGAATATTCTAAGATGTCACACTGCCCTTTGATACAAAGTGGCAAGAGCTGATTGTAAGTATTCGGCTCTAGATAATCGTCAGAATCGACAAAGGTAACGTAATTGCCCTTAGCTATTCTTAGTCCTGCATTGCGGGCTTCAGAGAGCCCTGCATTTGCTTGGTGGATGACATGGACATTCTCTTTGCTTGAATATTTATCGCAGAGAACAGACGAATTGTCGGTGGAGCCGTCATCCACAAGAATAACCTCCATTCCGTCAACATCTCCATTAATATTTTGCGCAAGCACGCTGTCGACACATCGCTGGAGTGTGCCGGCAACATTATAGACGGGGATGATGACGGAAAGAAGCATATTTTCAGAACGGCCTTTTAGAATTCAATAACGAGCGCCTCGCGCTGAGTGAGCGGCACGTTTTTTGTCAGGTCAACGGTTGCACCGGTGATGACGTCCTTGGCTGTCTTGTGGTCTTTGATAACTTCAGCGTAGCGGGCAACGTTGAGCTCATTGGCTGAGCGCTTACCGTTGAGGATAGTCAGTACGGTCTTGCCTTGATACTGACGGGCAATGACGTAGACACCGTTGTAAGGGATGAACTGTGTCTGCGAACCTTTGCTGATGACTTCATTGCCTTGGCGCCA
Source organism: Prevotella sp. UBA2725 (assembly GCA_002353825.1). Lineage (GTDB taxonomy): Bacteria > Bacteroidota > Bacteroidia > Bacteroidales > Bacteroidaceae > Prevotella. Next base: position 44,425 of record DEKJ01000006.1, read on the forward strand.
ATGGAGCAGACGGCTCTCCCAATTGAACATCTCGTTCTCAGCCTTTGTGCGTCCTGCTGCTGTGAAGCAGTTGTGCTTGTCGCCAGGGAAGCCACCGGGGAAGTCTTTACGTACGTTGCCGTCGGTGACCTCTTTTGTGCCGTTCATCAGCACCTCTGTGCCATAGAAGAGCTGTGGGATGCGGTTGATGGTGAGCAGCAGAGCAAGTGCCTGCTTCAGCATCGTAGAGTCTTTCGTGTTGCCGAGGAAACGGTCGGTGTCGTGGTTCTCAATGAATGCCAGCACCGATGACGGGTTGGGGTAGAGGTAGTCGTAGCAGAGCGAGTTGTAGATACGGTTGAAGCCGTTCCACCAACCGTCTGTCTCCTCACGCTTGGCCTGGTTGAGCTTGTCGAAGAACGAGAAGTCCATCACCGTCTTAAGGTAGCTATTCATGGAAGAAAGCTTAGAGTCTTTCTGCCAGGCAGCCGTATACTGAGGCTCTGTTACCCACGTCTCACCGACTGTATTAAAGTTGGGATATTCGGTGTCGATAGTCTTCATCCATTGTGCCATGGCCTTACGGTCAGCATAAGGATAGGTGTCCATGCGAATGCCGTCGATGTCGGCGGTCTCTATCCACCACTCACTGCTCTGAATGAGATATTTGATGACATGCGGGTTGCGCTGGTTGAGGTCAGGCATCGACTTGACGAACCATCCGTCGGTCGTCTCTGCCTTGTCGATCTTTGACGCATACGGGTCGAGGACCGGCGTGAGCTTGTAACTTGTCTGCATGCCGTAGTTGGGGTTATTGAACCAGTCTTTAGACGGCATGTCACGGTTCCAGATATGATAGTCGGAGCAGTGGTTGAAGATCATGTCCATGACGACCTTCAGTCCTTGCTTGTGGCAGTCAGCGATGAGTTTGCAGTATTCGTCGTTGGAACCGAAGCGCGGGTCAACCTTGTAGTAATCCGTGGTAGCATAGCCGTGGTAGGATGAGTTGACCCCCTCGTTGGGCCAGTCGTTCTCGAGCACCGGTGTGAACCACAGTGCCGTCACGCCCAGCGTTTTGAAATAGTCGAGGTGCTGACCTATGCCGGCGAGGTCACCGCCATGACGCAATGAAGGCTTCGTGCGGTCACAAGTCTGGTCGCGCATGCCTTTTACGACATCGTTTTTCGGATTACCGTTGGCGAAGCGGTCAGGCATGAGGAGGTAGAGCACGTCGGCATTGGTGAAGCCTTTATGGTCCTCACCACGCATCGTGCGCTCCTTGAGTTGATACTTTATTTTCCTGGAATCGAGCATCAGCGTCATCTCTCCAGCCTTGGCATCTTTAAGATTGAGGTAGACAAAGAGATAGTTAGGTGAGTCGAGACGAACGACGGAGTCGACTTTCACACCGGGATAATCAGTCGTGACGTTCTTTACGTTGCGGATGTCCTTGCCATAGAACATGATTTGCAGGGATGGATCTTTCATGCCTGCGAACCAGTTGGCAGGATCTATTCGCAAAGGCTGTGCGGCATTCATATTAGCCATAGTAAACAGCAGAATAAGTGAGAATAACAGTTTCTTTATCATTGTCTTGATTGTTGTTTTTGTGTCGTAGCTAACTACTTGCAAAGTTACGTTTTTTGTTTGATGATTATGCACCGTCTGCCCAATAATTTTTGCTCGTATGCAACGCTTTGCACAACGTTATCATGGTATTATGTTGCGCAATGATGATACTTTTGTGCCATACGCTAATTTTCTTCTTTTTGAAAAGAAAGAGATATTGAAATATTGCTTATCTTTGCAAGGCAAGAATATGAAACGATTAAGATCAGACTATGAACAGTAAACGATTATTCCTTTACGCAACGTTCTGTGTAGGTGTGGCACTTCCCGCTTTCCCTTGGCAGGGGCGGATCGAGGTCGCCACTCCTCACACGCAGTTGCTCCTTCATGCCAATGAAGGCAAGGACTTGAGACTCGACTATTTCGGTACGCGTATCTCCAATCCTTGGCAAATCACTTCTACCGGAACCGACCTGAATGCTTCGGCACTGCCAGCTTTTGGTACGGTTGACATGCTCGATGCACCTGCATTGCTCTTGGAACATGCCGATGGAGATCAGAACCTTGAATTGTCGGTAACGGGCGTTGATACAAAGAAAGGCTCGGACTACACCCTGACCACAGTCACGATGAAAGACAAAAAGCAGCCGGTAACGGTGAAGGTCTTTTATAAGGCTTGGCAGAATGTGGACATCATTGAGACATGGACGGGGATCAGCAATGGAGAGAAACGCGCTATCCGCTTGAAGCGTTTCGACAGTGGACACCTCACACTCCGTCGTGGTAACGTGTGGCTTACGCATCTGCATGGCAACTGGGCAGCTGAGGCTGTGCCAACTTCAGAAGCACTCACACCTGGTATGAAGGTCATCAGTAACACGGACGGTGCGCGCAATGCGCATTGTGATGCACCTGAGGTCATGCTTTCACTCGACGGACAGCCTAATGAGCGTCGGGGCAGGACCATTGGTTTGGCACTTTGTTGGAGTGGCAACTATGAGATTAGGGTCAATACGCCAAACAGCCGGCTGCATGAGGTCTTTGCGGGTATCGATCCACAAGCATCCGACTACGTGCTTGATGCGGGGAAGACTTTCAAGACTCCCCATCTTGCCATGACCTATACGGACAAGGGTTTGGGTGGCGTGAGTCGTAACTTCCATTACTGGGCGCGGCATGACGGTATGCTGCATAATGGAATGGGGACGCGCGATATCCTGCTCAACTCATGGGAAGGAATCTACTTCGATATAACAGAAGAACGCATCATCAAGATGATGGACGATATCAAGTCGATGGGTGGTGAGCTCTTCGTCATGGACGACGGATGGTTCGGCGGCAAGTATCCGCGCAATACCGACAACTCATCACTCGGCGACTGGGTGACGGATATCCGCAAACTACCTCATGGGCTGAAGGCGCTCACTGACGCTGCCAAGGAGCGTGGCATTAAGTTCGGCATCTGGTTGGAGCCGGAGGCAACAAACACAAAGAGTGAACTCTATGAGAAGCATCCCGACTGGGTATTGCAGACACCGGGTAGAGAGTTGAAACTCGGGCGGGGAGGCACGCAACTCGTGCTCGACATGACGAACCCGAAGGTGCAGGACTTCGTATTTAATATTGTGGATAATCTGCTCACGAAGAATCCGGAAATCAGTTATATCAAGTGGGATGCTAATGCATCTATTCAAAATGTGGGTTCTGTCTATGAACCGAAAGACAAGCAGACGAACATCTATGTCGATTACCACGAAGGCTTATTGAAGGTTTTGCAGCGTATCCGTGCTAAGTATCCCAATGTAGTCATCCAGGATTGTGCGAGTGGCGGAGGACGTGCCAACTATGGGCTGCTGCCTTACTTTGACGAGTTCTGGGTGTCAGACAACAACGATCCGTTGCAGCGTGTCTATATCCAATGGGGCACAAGTTACTTCTTCCCATCCAACGCCATGGCACAGCATATCGGTGGCTCGCCTTATCAGATGACCGGCCGTATCACACCAATCAAGTTCCGTTGCGATGTAGCGATGAGTGGAAGGCTCGGCATGGAATTGCAGCCTTCAAAGATGACGGAGGAAGAACGTAAACAATGTACAACAGCCATCAGCGACTATAAAAGATTGCGGCCTGTGGTGCAGCTCGGAAACCTCTATCGGCTTGTGTCGCCTTATGACCATCAAGGAATGGCTTCGCTGATGTATGTGGATGATACGAAGGATAAAGCGGCGCTCTTCGTCTATAAGACCGAGAACTTTCTCAATCAGCCGCAGCCACGGATTATTCTTGATGGCTTGGACCCCGATGCTATCTACACGCTGCATGAGTGTGATGTAAAAGAGGGACAGAAGCCTTGTCGGCTCGATGGCATCAGCGTATCTGGAAAGGTATTGATGGAGGTAGGCTTGGAGATGCCGCTTAATGGCGAATATGCAAGCAGAGTCTTTTATATAGTTAGGAATTAGGAGTTAGAAGATAGGAGTTATTGCAAGTTAGGAGTTATTGTGCTTGTAACTCCTAACTCCTATCTCCTAACTCCTAACTAATATAATAGTACCAATCCAGCAATGGCAGCGTAGCAGATCATGTGGATGGGGTTAATCTTCATCCACATGGTTCCAAAGAAAGTAGCAGCAAAGAGCAGAATGCTGATGACAAACTGCCAGGCAGAGACGGACGGATTGCCGAAGTTTTCTTCATTGAGCAACATGATAGTAGCGGCTGCAAGCAAGCCGACAACGGCTGGGCGCAGCCCCATAAACACGCTTTGTACGGCATGCGTCTTCATGTAGCGCATGAACATCTTGCTGATGAGGATCATGAGCACGAAAGACGGCAAGACGAGTGAGAAGGTGGCAATGGCTGAACCTAAGATCGACATTGCATTGCCCATACCCGTGTTGTGGATAGCCGTGAAGCCACAGTAGGTCGCTGAGTTGATGCCGATAGGTCCCGGTGTCATCTGACTGATAGCAACGATATTCGTAAACTCTGCACTCGTCAGCCAATGATGGTTGTGTACCGTCTCCATCTGAATGAGCGACAACATGCCGTAGCCGCCTCCGAATCCGAAGAGCCCTATCTTGAAGAACGTCCAAAAGAGTTGAAGAAATATCATTATTACTCGATATTATTCTCGATGAATTAATTCTTTACGATTCTACCATAGACATATCCGCCTACCCCCGCTGCAATGATGATCCATATCGGGTTGACATGGAGTGCACAGATGAGCAGGGCTCCGGCGATAGGAATCCAGCAGTTGCCAAGATGAATCTTCGCGCTCTTGGCGAGGTTGAAGGTAGGTACAGCGATAAGCGCCACGACAGCGGGACGGATACCATTGAACATTGCTGCTATCCAATGGATCTGCATGAACTGACGAAACACCATTGCAATGAGCAGAATGATGATAAAAGAGGGAAGTACGGCACCCAATGTTGTGCACAATGCTCCCTTCTCTCCTTTAACCTTATAGCCAATGAACGTAGCGATGTTCGCGGCAAAGACACCGGGACAGCTCTGCGCTATGGCTATGAGGTCGAGAAAGTCGTTTTTATTGACCCACTTATTCTTCTCCACCACTTCCGATTCGATAATTGGAATCATGGCGTATCCACCGCCGAGGGTGAATGCGCCAATCTTGAAGAAAGTCGTGAAAAGTTGTGTGTATAGATTCCCTCTATTTTGCTTAAGCATTGTTTATCTATGTAATCCTGTTTCCCCTCCCTTTTGGGAGGGGTTAGGGAAGGGCCTTATCTATTTTCTTCAATCCACTTCCTTGCATTGACAAAGGCCTCAATCCACGGCGTTACATCGTCGTTGCGATGCTCTGCGGGATAGTAAGCGTTCTGCCAGGGGAAGATAGCACGCTCCGGATGCGGCATCATAGCGAGATGACGGCCGTCGGCAGAGCAGATACCTGCCACATTGTAGTCGGATCCATTCGGGTTGCCGGGATACTCAGCGTAGTTGTATTTAGCTACGATGTTGTAGTGATCCTCAGGCTCGGGGAGATAGAAGCGACCCTCTCCGTGTGCTACCCAGATACCAAGCTTGTCACCGCTCAGCGAGCCGAGCATGACGCTGTTGTTCTGTGGGATAGAGAGACCGAGGAAGGCACTCTCGAACTTCTGCGAGACATTGTGTGTCAAGTGAGCGCGATGCCCATGTTCCGGATTGATGAGGTTGAGCTCTACCATCAGCTGGCAACCGTTGCAGATACCGAGCGACAGCGTGTTCTTGCGGGCATAGAACTTGTCGAGGGCCTCCTTAGCCTTCGGGTTGTAAAGGAAGGCACCGGCCCAACCCTTAGCAGAACCAAGTACATCAGAGTTGGAGAATCCACCGCAGAAGACGATCATGTTGACTTCTTCCAAGGTCTCACGGCCACTGATAAGGTCGGTCATCATGACATCCTTCACGTCGAAGCCAGCGAGCCACAGCGTGTAAGCCATCTCACGGTCGCCGTTCGTACCCTTCTCACGGATGATGGCTGCCTTTGGTCTGTTATTATCAGACTCATTCTTCCATCTGTCAGGGTTGAGACCGAGGGAAGCGAAGGTACCCTTGAAGTTACCGAGACGGAACTCCAGTGGCTGCTTCTTATAGTTGAGGAAGCGCTTGTGAGCCATGCCGTTCATGCTCTGGCGACGGTCGAGGAGATAAGAGGTCTTATACCAGGTGTCGCGCAGACTGTTGATATCGAACTCGTGTTTCCAGTCGTCCTTCACGATGACGATCTTACGCTCAGCAGGTGTAGGATAAGCGATCTTAGCGAAGGCGATGCCTGCCTCCTCGAAGTATTCCTTCAGTTCTTTCTTATGCGTGTCGGAGACCTGGATGATGACACCCGGATTCTCGGCGAAGAGCATCTTCACTACGTCGTCATCGTCCTGCATGATATCGTGGAGGTTGACATGCATACCGCCTTCCACATTGGCGAAAGTCATCTCAAGCAGACAGGTGATGAGACCACCGGCAGAGATGTCGTGGCCGGCCATGACCCAGCCTTTCTGGATAAGCTCCTGCACAGCGTTGAAACAGTCGGCGAAATACTCGCTGTTCTTCACCGTAGGAACATCGGAACCGATCTTGCCGAGAGTCTGAGCGAATGCTGAGCCGCCAAGGCGCTGCTTGTCGAAGGAGAAGTCGATATAATATAAAGATGAGTTCTTGTCGTTGACCATCACAGGGCTCACGGTCTTGCGCACGTCATTCACCTCAGCGCCTGAAGTCACGATGACAGTACCCGGAGCGATGATCTTCGAGCCATCGGGGTACTGCTGACTCAGAGAGAGTGAGTCCTTACCGGTTGGCACATTGAGATGCAGCGAGCAGCAAAAGTCACTGAGGGCCTGGACAGCACTGTAAAGGCGTGCATCCTCACCCTTCTGTGAGCGGCACGGCCACATCCAGTTGGCTGAGAGGTTGAGGTTCTCAATCGGGAACGGATGATCCTTGTCGGTAGCAATAGGAGCCCAGACAATGTTTGTCAAGCTCTCAGCTACAGACAGCACACTGCCTGCGGCGGGATCAGCCATACCGGCCTGCGGTGCATGACCGAGGGCTGTAGCGATGCCTGCATGGCCACGGTAGTCGAGGGCCACGACGCCACAGTCGGAGAGCGGTAACTCAATCTCGCCCTGCGTCTGCTGGCGAGCAACCTTACCTGTCACGGAGCGGTCCACCTTATTGGTCAACCAGTCCTTACAAGCTACCGACTCGAGCTGCAGTACATTATTAAGGTATTCGTCAATCTTATCGACGCTGTAGGTAGCATCCTCATAGTGGTGCTCCACGGTGACGTCGCGCATGATTGTCTTCGGAGAGTGACCGAACATTTGAGCCACGTCGAGGTCGAAGGGCTTCACACCGTCGCCCTGGACGAAGGAGAAGTGAGCATCGCCAGTTGTCTGACCGACGACATAGAACGGTGCACGCTCGCGCTCTGCGATCTTACGCACGCGCTCCACATGCTCGTCCTCGATGAGCAGACCCATGCGCTCCTGACTCTCGTTGGCAATGATCTCCTTGGCGGAGAGCGTCTTGTCGCCGATAGGCAGTTTTGTCATATCAATCTTGCCACCGCAATCCTCAACGAGCTCAGAGAGACAGTTGAGGTGACCGGCAGAACCGTGGTCATGGATAGAAGTTACAGGGTTGTTGTCAGCCTCGACGAGTGCACGCACGAGGTTGTAAGCACGCTTCTGCATCTCCGGGTTGGCACGCTGAACGGCATTGAGCTCTACGGCTGTGCCGTAGCGACCGGTATCTACCGACGATACGGAACCGCCACCTAGACCGATGCGGTAGTTGTCACCACCGACAACGACGATGTCCTCGCCCTTCTTAGGCTCTTTCTTCAGGCAGTCACGCTTCTTGCCATAGCCTACGCCACCGGCGAGCATGATGACCTTGTCGTAGCCGTAGACCTCGTCGGTCGACTGAACGTTCTCCTTACTGCTTTCTACAACAGCTGTATCACCCGTAGATGTCTCATATTCGAAGGTGAGCACAGAACCGGTGATCAGCGGCTGACCGAACTTATTACCGAAGTCGGAGGCACCGTTGGAAGCCTTGATAAGGATCTCCTCCGGAGTCTGATACAGCCATTTACGCGGAGCAATCTTCTGCTCGAAGTCGCGAGCGGGCTTGCCGTCGTCGTTCTTCAGGCGTGGGTAGGAGGTCATATATACAGCTGTGCCGGCGATAGGCCATGAACCAGTGCCACCGCCCATACGGTCGCGGATCTCACCGCCTGTACCCGTAGCGGCACCGTTGAACGGCTCCACGGTTGTCGGGAAGTTATGGGTCTCAGCCTTGAGGGAGATGACACTCTCGATAGGCTTTACCTTGAAGTAATCTGCGGTCGTCTGATCCTCCGGAGCAAACTGCTCGATCATCGGGCCTTGGGCGAAAGCAACGTTATCGCTGTAGGCAGAGATGATCTTGCCCGGGTGCTCCTTTGTCGTTTTCTTGATGAGCGAGAAGAGGCTCGACTCACGCTCTTCGCCGTCGATGATGAACTTACCGCCGAAGATCTTGTGGCGGCAGTGCTCAGAGTTGATCTGTGCGAAACCGAAGATCTCGGAGTCGGTGAGTGGACGTCCGTTCTGCTTCTCTATCTTGTGCAGATATTCAATCTCTTCAGGACTCAGGGCAAGACCTTCCTCCTCATTGTATTTCTCAATGTTCTCCACGTGCTTGATAGGCTCGGGCTCGTGGTTGACGGTGAAGATGGTCTGGTCGAGACCTTTGTACATACGCTGGAGCATGCGGTCGTGCTCAGCATCCTCACTCTTTACGGGGAAGTACTCCTCAATACGTGAAATGCCGGTGAGACTCATGTTCTGTGTGATCTCAACGGCATTAGTACTCCAAGGAGTTATCATTTCACGGCGCGGGCCAACGAAGAAGCCTTCGAGCTTCTCGTCATCCAACAGTGTGGCGTCACCATAAAGCCAGCAGAGAGCCTGCTTCTCCTTGTCGCTGGGCTGGTGGTCGATCTCAGTGGCAATGATGTTCTCCTTGGGAGTCTTGAAGAAAAGAATCATAATCTATAGAGATTTATTAATATATTAATATCGTATATACTTGCATGCAAAATTAATAAGAATTTCGGGAAAAAGCTACGTCTATGACTACTAATTTCCAACTATGACTTAAATTCGTTTGTTAGTTAAGCCTCCGCAGCCACATGGCAAAGAATCGGTCGTAGACGATATAGCCATTCTCATCATGGAAAAGCCTCTCCTGACTGATGAGAGATTGAAGGGCCTGCCTTGTTGAGCTCAGTGCCGGAAGATGGTATTTTAGCATGAAGTCTTTACTCATCGGTGCTTTTACCCGACCTTCTTTAGCAATGGCTGTCAAGACGCGTGCCTGATTCTCCGTAAGCTCCTGATAGAGGGCGGAGAAACTGATACTCCATCGCTGAAGCAATTGATTAAGGGCTTGGTTTATATCTTCTCTCTCGAGTCTCGATTCGGGATACTCATAAAGCTGGTGAAGAATCTCTTGGACATACCAGGTCTGACCATCTACCAATGAATAAAGATAGTGAAAGTTGTCTTCTGTGAATTGCTTGCCTTGCTTGGATAAAAAGTGATTGGCGAAGGCGCGATATTTCTCCTCGTTGATCACATTGAGCGTCATCATTTGTGAAGCGAGATAGAAAGGATGTTTCTCGGAGAGAAAAATGTCAGTCATGAGATGTTGCCGGCTCCCGGAAAAGATGAACCAGGCGTTAGGCACAAACTGGATCATGGAGCGTAGCAATGCTTCCGTGCCTTTCTCCGGATATTCGAGTATCTGCTGAAACTCATCGAAAGCAATATAGCAGCGCTTACCTGATTTCGCAATATACTGAAAAGTTTGCTCTATTGTGCTCTTCTCTTGCGTGGGTTGAATGTCAATGGAGAAGGATGGCTCACCCGTCAGTTCATCAAAGCTCATGGTGGGGCGTATGCCTTTTAAAAATTGTGTGGCTTTTCGCAATGCATTTTGTGCATTGCTGTCCATAGCACGAATGACGCGAGTAGCAAAAGTCTCTGCAAGGTCAGCCTGATTCTTTGTATGAAGAATATCAATATATATACAGATGCTGTCGGGCTCCTTGCTCCTCATTTGTTCAAAGACATGTTGGATAAGGCCCGACTTGCCCAGTCGGCGCGGAGCGATAAGTGCAATGTTACTTTCATTGTGCAGGTCACGGATGATCTCTTCTGTCTCTTTCTCACGGTCGCAGAAATACTCAGCCCCTTTATATCCGTATTCCACAAATGGGTTGTTTAGCTGTTTTGTCATATCACTTCATCTTTTACGCTTCATAATTTATGAAGTGCAAGTTACGAAATATATTTGAGCTATCAAAACAATTGCATTTCTTTTTGTGCTTTTTTATAATAAGCTCGTGTAAGATGTTGGTAGCATGTCGTGAAAGGTCGTGAAAAGTCGATGCGGAAAGTCGTTGCTGAGGTTAAATAAGCCTAAAACATTGTGACTTCCTTGCTCTTCACGCGTCTTATTAGTAAATTTGAACACGGAAAGAACGCGAAACAATAGAATATTGTAAGGAATAAGAAACAAAAACTAAGTAATATGAAGAAGACAATTTTATTTGTAATGGTTGCCGGTGCACTGCTCGCTACAAGTTGCGCCAGCAAGAAAGACTTGGTCAACTGCCAGAACGAGAACCGTGAGTTGACCAACAACTATCAGGATGCGAAGGAGAAGCTCGCTGCTGCCAACTCGCGTGTGGCAAGTCTCGAGGATCAGCTCGCTCAGCAGAAGAAGGACAACGAGGCGCTGCAGAAGAATCTCAGCCAGAGTTTGACGAACGCCAACTCCAACAACATCAACATCTCTAAGCTAGTCGATCAGATCAACGAGTCGAACCAGTACATCCGTCACCTCGTGGAGGTCAAGAGTAAGAGCGACTCTCTGAACATGGTGCTTACGAACAACCTCACACGCTCACTGTCTAAGGAGGAGATGAAAGAGGTGGATGTGCAGGTGCTGAAAGGCGTCGTTTACATCTCGCTGGCCGACAACATGCTCTACAAGAGTGGTTCTTATGAGATCAACGACCGTGCTGAAGAGACTCTGTCGAAGATCGCTAAGATCATCACTGACTATAAGGACTACGATGTGCTCATCGAGGGTAACACCGATAACGTGCCTGTCAATACTTCTGCTCCGAGCATGAAGAACATCCGCAACAACTGGGATCTGTCTGCACTCCGTGCAAGCTCTGTGGTGCAGTATCTTATCGATCACTTCAACGTTTCTCCTAAGCGTCTCACAGCCGGTGGTCGTGGTGAGTTCAACCCGCTTGTGAGCAACGACACAGCGCTCGGCCGTCAGCGTAACCGTCGTACGCAGATCATCATCACGCCGAAGCTCGATCAGTTCATGGATCTCATCGACAAGGCTCCGGAAGAGAGCAGCAAGTAATAGACTTAAATATTTTGGGGTATCAAGTGCATCATAGACTTTGATACGTCAAATAATAGAAATGGCCGTGCGATTCAACCGAAATCGTACGGCCATTTCATCGTTATCGGAGGTCGATTCCAATAGAATCGTTCTTCAACTCTGTAAAAACCGTTTCTTTTATATTACTTTAACTGAAAAGGGTAACAAATGTGACCCTTATACGTTTGTTCATAATGCTAACTTTGCAACGTATATATGACAATCGCATACATCCATTATATTAAATATTAGCTTATGAACAAGAATCTCACAGTCGCACTTGCTTGTGCCCTTGCGGTAGGAGCAACCTTTTCTTCCTGTAAGATGAAGAAAGGCGGTCACATCGCTGTTGATGATGACGCGGCAAAGAAAGTGTACGTGGCTCCCGGTCACTACGACGAGTTCTATGACTTCGTTTCCGGTGGCTTCTCCGGCCAGGTGGCTGTCTACGGCCTTCCTTCCGGTCGTCTTATCAAGGTCATCCCTGTCTTCTCGCAGAATGCGGAGAACGGCTACGGCTACGATGAGAACACCAAACCTCTGTTGATGACTTCCTTCGGCTTCGTGCCATGGGGCGACGCTCACCATACACAGCTCTCTGAGACTGACGCTATGTACGATGGCCGTTGGGCTTTCATCAACGAGAATAATACCCCGCGTATCGCTCGTATTGACCTTAAGCGCTTCCAGACTGCTGAGATTATTGAGGTGCCTAACACCGGCGGTGATCACGCTTCTCCGTTCATCACTTGCAACACTGAGTATGTCGTTGCCGGCTCACGCTTCTCCGTTCCTTTCGACTTTGAGAACGGCGATGTACCTATCAAGGATTACAAGAAGGACTTCCGCGGCACCGTTTCTTATATTAAGGTGGACAAGAATACAGGCCACATGAGCCTCGACTTCCAGCTCGCCCTTCCACCTTTCAACTATGACCTGAGCCACAGCGGTAAGGGCCCATCAGCTGACTGGAGCTTCTTCACTTGCTATAACACCGAAGAGGCTCACTCCATGCTTGAGGTCAACGCCAGCCAGAACGACAAGGACTATATCCTCGCCATCAACTGGAAGAAGGCTGCTGAACATGCAGCTAAGGGTGACTTCGTCATAAAGAATGCCAAGTATGCACACAACGTGATGGACTTCGCCAAGAACCAGGCTACTTCTGAGATCCTTAATCAGGTGAAGATGATCGATACCAAGAAGTACCACGACTTCCTCTATTTCATCCCTTGTCCGAAGTCGCCTCACGGCGTCGATGTTGATCCGACAGGTGAGTACATCGTTGGCAACGGTAAACTCTCTGCTAACCTTCCCGTGTTCAGCTTCTCCAAGATTCAGGAAGCAATTAAAAACAAGCAGTTTGACGGTGAGGTTGAAGGCATTCCTGTTATCAAATACGAGGCAGCGCTCCATGGCGAGGTTCAGTCTCCGGGTCTCGGCTCGCTCCATACCGAGTTTGATGCTGATGGCAATGCTTACACGAGCTTCTTCATCTCTTCTGAAATCGTGAAGTGGAACCTTAAGACTTGTCAGATTGAGGATCGCATTCCTACCTATTATAGTGTTGGCCACCTCTCAGTGCTTGGCGCTGATACTAAGAAGCCTTACGGTAAGTACATGGTTGCTTACAACAAGATCACGAAGGACTGCTTCCTCCCCACTGGTCCCGAGCTCTGCCAGGCTGCTCAGCTCTATGACATCAGCGGTAAGAAGATGAAGCTCATCCTTGAGTTCCCGCTGATCGGCGAGCCTCATTATGCTTCTGCTATCGCAGCTGATATGTTGAAGCCTAACTCGATTCAGTTCACTCGTCTCTCAGAAAACAAGAATCCTTATAAGATCAGTTCGGCTCAGGAGGGTCGCGTTGAGCGTCATGGCAATCGTGTGGACGTCTATATCGCAGCTATCCGCAGTCGTCTTGTACCTGACAATATCGAAGGCATCAAGATGGGTGATGAGGTCTACTTCCATGTGACCAACATCGAGCAGGAATGGGATATCCCGCACGGCTTCGCTATCAAGGGCATGAATAACGGTGAGCTCCTCGTTATGCCGGGTGAGACTTGCACGCTAAAATATATCCCGAACCGTGTCGGTATTCTCCCGATGTACTGCACCGACTTCTGCAGTGCTCTCCACCAGGAGATGCAAGGTTACATTCGCGTAAGTCCGGCCGGAAGCAATACGCCTATCAAGTTCACTATCGACGACAAGCTGCCGAAGGACTTCAAGGTTTCTAAGCCTACAACACAGGCCGGAGCAGCAAAGACTGGACACGACAGAAAGTAATTGATTTCCTGTTAATTGCGTGTACCCATCCGTCGTGACGGGAACGCGACGCATATGTGGCGGAAACGCGTCACATATGTGTCGGAAACGCGACGCATATGTGTCGGAAACACGACGCATTTGAGGCGTGATCACATTTCATAATTCAATAAAAATCATGACATTAGATTTCAAAGGAAAAATAAGCAAGATGAGCGCTATCCTGCTCATCGTGGCAGCTATCCTTACAGGTATAGCAGCTTTCACCTCACTGTGGCGCATTGACATCGCCGCACCGCAGTATCCTGAGGGTATGGTGATGTATATTGGTGGACTGAAAGGCGTCGATGGTGGCGAGGATGGCATTGACCTTGAGAAGATCAATGAGCTCAACCACTATGTCGGTATGGCTCAGATTCATCCGGGTGACTTCTGGGAGTTCTCCGTGTTACCTTACGTGCTCCTCGCTTTCGCCGTATTCTTCCTCGTTGCAGCTATTGCTCGCAAGAAAGGAATCTCCATCGCTGCGCTGATCTGCTTCGGCATCTTCGGTGTCTTAGGCTTCATCGACTTCTACCATTGGACTTACGTTTATGGTCATAACCTTGATCCGACGGCTCCTATCAAGGTGCCGGGCATGGCTTATCAGCCGCCTATCATCGGTGTGAAGCAATTGTTGAACATGACCGTGATGTCGCAGCCTGACCTTGGTGGTTATCTGCTCGTTGTCTCTGGCTTACTGGTCGCTTTCGTAGTATTCAAGGAGATTGGTGTGCTTGCTGGTAAGAAAAAGGCTTGATTATGAGAAAGGCTATTCATTTGATAGCCTTCTCCACATTGCTGTTTGTGGCTTGTTCGGTCAACGACAAGCCACAGGCTATCAATGCAGGGGAAGACGCATGCGACAAGTGCGGCATGACCATCGAGAAGAAACAGTTTTCCTGCGAGTATATCTCCGACAAGGGCAAATGTTTCAAGTTTGACGATGCCACCTGCCTCTTCCATTATCTGCACGATAATAATATCAGCGATTCTACAATCGCTAAGATCTATGTGGCTGACTATGATCAGCCCGACTCACTTATTGACATACAGCGTGCCTCGCTCGTGTTGGGTGAGTTCCAGACACCGATGAATGGTGGTGTGGCGGCTTTCAAAGATCCTGCAAAGGCCTCTAAGTTTGCCAAAGACAATAATGCTATTTTGTTAGATTCATGGGAAAGGCTCAAGATAACCCATTAGTTTATATAATCATAGTTTGTGTTTTTGTATTGAGAGGATCCTTCCCAGCCTCTGGCCGTGTGCTTGAGGTTGGGAAAGGGTATCCTTTCTCTTCCATCAACGAGGCTGTGAGGAAGGCGGCACCCCATGACGAGATCAGAGTGTTTGGAGGAAAGACTTACCGTGAGCATGTCATCATCAATAAACCGCTGACGATAATAGGTAAGAATTGGCCTGTCGTTGACGGAGGCTATAAGACGCATGTCCTTGAGATCCGCTCCAGCAATGTAACAGTCTCCGGTTTGAAGGTGATGCATAGCAATCGCTCCTCAAGGCTCGACTATGCTGGCATCTTTGCTCAGAATGTGAGCAATGTGAGGATTGTCAACAATATCCTCAAAGACAACATGTTCTCCATTATGCTCCAGCAGACGAGTCTTTGCGCTGTGGAGCATAATCAAGTGGAGAGCAATATCACGGAAAACGCTATCATGGGAAGTGGCATCC
The DNA here is from genome assembly GCA_002353825.1 of Prevotella sp. UBA2725. Taxonomy (GTDB): domain Bacteria; phylum Bacteroidota; class Bacteroidia; order Bacteroidales; family Bacteroidaceae; genus Prevotella. The sequence goes on from DEKJ01000006.1 coordinate 59,950, forward strand.
ATTGCTGGAAAGGCTATGGATTGAGAGTCACAGACAACAAGGTGGGCCATCATCGCGATGGTATCTATCTCGAGTTCTGCGAGCATTCATATATAGCTCGCAACACAATCAATGGCTGTGAGCGCTATGGCCTTCACTTCATGTTCTCCCATTTCAATACATATATGTACAATATCTTCCGTCATAACCGTGCAGGTGTGGCGGTGATGTACACGCACAATGTAACGATGCTGAAGAATGTTTTCGAGGATAACCAAGGCACGAGCAGCTATGGACTGCTCATTAAAGAATTACAGTATGCGCGTATTCAGGGTAACATTTTCCGACGCAACACCGTGGGGTTGATGATTGACGGAGGACAGGACCTGCTCGTCAAGCGCAACGAGATACGCGACTGTGGATGGGGCGTGCGCCTTGTCTCAGGAAGCAGCAACGATACTATCGTGCGAAACAACTTCATCGGAAATACGTTCGACATGGCGACGAACAAAAGCTATAACGGAAATGTTGTGGAAAGCAACTACTGGGATAAATACGACGGCTACGATATTGACCACAATGGGGTGGGAGACGTGCCCTATCGGCCTTTGAGTCTCTTCGCTTCTCTGGCTGAGCAAAATACAGATGCACTGCTTTTCTTCCGCAGTTTCCTGATGAACCTGTTGGAGCAGACGGAGAAGATTATCCCTACTGTCACCCCAGATACTTATCAGGATCATTCGCCGCGTCTCAGACGTTGGGCTATATAAATAGGTGTATTCAATGATAGAAATCAATCATCTCAATAAATATTACGGCAAACAACATGTGCTGAAGGACATCAGCCTCAAGCTTGATCAAGGTCAGTGTGTCGCTTTCGTGGGACCAAACGGCTGCGGTAAGACCACACTCATGAAGACGATTCTTGGACTTGTTACTCCTCAGAGTGGGGAAGTGCTGGTCGATGGCAAGAACGTAGCGACTAATCCGGAGTCGCGCTCGCAGATCGGTTTCATGCAGCAGAACAGTAACTTCCCGGAGAACATGAGCGTAAGCGATGTCTTTAAGACGCTTATCAGTGTGCGTGGCTATCAGGGAGAACTCGATAAAGACTTGTATGAGGCTTATGGCATTGAAGAGTTCGCCGGAAAGCGAACGGGTGCTTTGTCGGGAGGAATGCGGCAGAAAGTAAACGCTGCTTTAGCCTTCCTCTTCAATCCCGATATTCTTATTCTTGATGAGCCTACCGCTTCTCTCGACCCACTCTCAGCCAATATCCTCAAGGAGAAGATAAAGAAGGAGAAGGGCAAACTCGTGTTTATTACCAGTCATATCCTTAGTGAACTCAATGGCATCGCTACACATATCATCTTTATGGAGGAAGGCCATATTTTGTTCTATAAGCCGGTAGAGGAACTCTTGAAAGAGACAGGCACGGAGACAACGCACGATGCGGTGATCGATTTATTGAAACAAAACAGCTAAGTAAGGAAATGGGAAAGATAACACGAATCATACTCCTCGACAACCTCAAGAATAAGGTCGTCATCTTCTATTTCGTTTTGCTTGCCCTCATGTCGTGGACAAGCATGATGCTTCAGGATAACGAGACGAAAGGCGCATTGACTATCCTTAATGTCGTGCTTTTTATCGCCCCACTGATGTCAATGGTCTACACGGTCATCTATCTGTACGACAGTCGCGACTTCATCACGATGCTCCTCTGTCAGCCCCTTCGTCGCAAGAGTGTATGGCAGAGCTTGTATGTGGGATGCAGTGTGAGCCTGTTGGCTGCTTTCATCCTTGGAGCCGGAATTCCTATCATCCTTTACAGTGACTTTCCTACAGCAATGGTACAGTTGCTTATGGGATGTGCAGTGACGTTAGTCTTTTGTTCGCTGGCCTTCCTTACAGCCATGCTCACCACGGAGAAGACTCGTGGCATAGGAGCCACGCTGCTCTTGTGGCTGCTCTTCACGATGATCTACGACGCTGTGCTGCTCTTCTTCGTTTTCGTGTTCAGCGATTATCCCATTGAGAAACCGCTCATGGGCTTGCTCATGCTTAATCCGCTTGACCTTGCGCGCTTCCAGGTCATCTTGAAGATGGATGTCTCGGCTATGATGGGTTACAGTGGTGCGCTTTTCAAGGACTTCTTAGGTGATACTTGGGGCATTGTCGTCTCGTCCCTGCTTTTGCTGGCTTGGATCATTCTTCCTTATGCCATCTCCCAAAGACTGTTTGGAAAGAAAGACCTCTAAGAGAGTTAGGAGTTAGGAATTAGGAGTTTTATTGAGTTAGGAATTAGGAATTAGGAGTTAGTAGCTATAGATTCGAAATGATACAAGATTATATATTGTAGCACGAAGGGGGAATATTGTTCGAAAAGAGAGGAGGAAGAATGCTGCCTTCTCTTTTTTCGCATTTCCTTACAGTGTTTCTCAAACAATTGTTTTATCTTTGTGTCGTTGAACTTGAAAGACAATTAACTAACACTATAAACATTATTGCTATGAGAAAAATTTACTTATTCATGTTGATGTTCTGCGGCCTCTTCCTCTGCGGTCAGGCTGCACAGGCACAGACAAGCTATGTGCTCTCAAACGCAACCTATCAGAGCTCATCTGCTGATGGTCAGACCTACAACTTCAAAAATGGCTTCTCTGTAAGTAATGCGAAAAATAAGGCGTATCAGTATGTAAAGGAAACAGACTATGTTAAGTACTCTGCTACTACTTACACCATCAATATCCCTGATGGAATCTCGATATCCAAGATCAAGTTCGAAGGATACAACAACACAAATCAGGCGGACTCTTATTTCAAGAAGATCAATGGCACGGAATATGATGCTTCAACGTATGTATTCCCCAAAAAGGAAGATGATTTCATCCATAAGAGCTATACCATCGATCTCTCGGACGCTCCGGCTACGGGCAGCCTCGCTTTCCAGATTTCCGGTAAGCAGTGCTGCCTGATCATCACTCTTGAGACTCCTACATCAACCAACATTCAGAAGGTTGTAGTGAATTCCGAAGCTTCCAAGGCTCACAAGTATCTCGACAAAGGTCAGGTTGTTATCGAGAAAGCAGGAAAGAAGTATAGCACTGCAGGCCAACAGCTGAAATAACGATTTAGTGCAGTGGCCGCACCCCCTTCGGTTCCCCCGGGCAACGGGGGCCAGGAATGTACCGGCCACCAATGTGATTACAGACTTTTATAGCTGTGCTAACTTTTCGGCTGGGATAGGATGCTCATGCTTTTTAGGCATCTTCACTTTGAACTTATCGAAGCCTTCACCATAGACTCCAATGACATTTGTCTCCGTGACGAATGCTTTGGGGTCTATTTCGTTTATGATGCGGAAGATCGTGTTGCTCTCACGGCGCTTGGCCATGACAAACAACATCTTGACTTCGTGGCCGGTGTAGAAGCCATGAGCTTCAATGACAGTGGAACCACGGTGTGGGAAGACGGCGATACGAGAAGCAATCTCTTTGTATTTGTCGGAGATGATAAAGAACTGCACGCTGCGATGCATGATGTTCACCACCTGATCCACACAGTAGGCGGTCACGATGAGCACGACATAACCATAGATAACCTGCTCGAAGTTGTGGAACACGAGGTAAGAAGAGGAGATGATGACAATATCGCACATCATGATGACGCGGCCGAGAGAGATGTCGCGGTATTTGTGTACGATGGCAGCGATGATATCTGTACCTCCCGTGGAACCGTTGAAAGCCAGGCCCATACCGACGCCGCATCCACAGAAAATAGCACCGATGAGACTTGCCATAAACGGCTGGTCAGCAAGAAGATGTAGGCTGCCTGACTGACTTCGTGCGAAGGTTGTCAACGTGGTGAGAAGGAGCACGGCATAGATCGTCTTCACGCAAAAGCGCCAACCTAAGATTTTCAATGCTATCAGCAACAAAATTGCGTTGATAACGAAGTAAGTAGTCTGTACAGGAATGCCGAATCCCCAGTAGATGACGGACGATACACCCGGTACACCACCTGTCGTGATATTGTTTGGCAGAAGGAATACATTCCATCCGATACAATAGCACACCATGGCGATGCTGATCATGACATAGTCGCGTAGTTCAGTTATCAGTTTCTTCTTCTTGACTTCCATTTGTAGTCTCTCTTTATAAACTTACGGCAAAATTAATGCTTTTTGTTTATATCTTGCATCATTTCCTGTCTTTTTTTAGCAAAATTCGTAGTGCATTGCGTACCCCGTCCTCATCGACGCTTGTCGTCACATAATCGGCGGCGGCTTTCACCTCGTCGCGTGCATTACCCATGGCCACGCCGATACCAGCTTGTTGGATGATGGGAATGTCGTTGCCTCCGTCGCCGAAGGCCATAGTCTCCTTCACCTTTAGTCCTTCATGCTTTGCCATGGCGAGCAGCGCCTTGCCTTTGTCAGCTCCGATGTTCGTGATGTCTGTGAATGCAGGGTGCCAACGCGAGCTCACGCAGTCGGGAAGGCCTTTCATAACCTCCTTCTCCTGTGTCTCATCGAAGAAAGGACTTACTTGAAGAATGGGCTCCTTCATGACGACTTCTAAAGGCGAGAATTCAAAATCAAGGTTCAGGCCCTTGCGAAACTGCTCCGTCATCGCCTCTGAGTCGTTGACCACAGCTATATGCTCTGCACCGACAACAACAACCGACTTGTTCCATCTCGATGCTGCGTCAATAATCTTCTTCACGGAAGTTTTGTCTATTTCGTGATAGTTGAAGCGTTCCTTTCCAACAATGCACAGGGCTCCTGTAGTCGTGATATAGCCGTCTATGAGATGTTCTATCTGCCCGAGATTGTTGATGAAAGGCAATGGTCGCCCTGTAGATATATATATCTTGATGCCTTGCGTTTTAGCCTCGGTCAGTGCGTTAACAGCCGACTGGGGTATCTTATGTGTCTTAAAACTGACGAGTGTGCCGTCGATATCGAAAAATAATGCTTTGATCATATCTTTGTTGCTATGGTATTGATGCAGGGTGCACTGTCACCGTTGGATGAAAATAGTCTTCCTTTCCCCCGAGATAGACATTACGATGAATTGATGTGTCATCCCCTTTGCCAATGGGTATTGCTGGAAGGCTGTGAAGGAGTTGATAGAATGACCGTCAATGGAGAGGATAATGTCGCCTTGGCGCAAGCCTTCCTGGTAATCAGCGCTTCCTGGGAGGATGACACCCACGGAGGCACGGCCATCACTTGTAGGTACATAGGCTGTAGTTACAGTTTTGTTGTTTACCTCCACACTGTCACCCTCGGTATAAGGCAAGAAGCGGATATAGCGGCGGAAGCCGTTGATGACGACAGCTCCATAGTTGAGCAATGAGGCTCCGATTCGGCTCGTGCCCTGTGTCGTCACGGCGTTGACGTTTAAGAAGGAGAAGTCATCCCATTTGAGTCGATCGAGTTTGAGAAATGCTACCTCGCTCGTCTTCTCTGCGCCGATGTTGCCGATGGTCATGTTGCCTTTGACGCGTGCGGCCACTTGACTGTTCACATTCTTACTCTTGTAGGCATGCTCATCGAAGCTCTCTTTGTTCATTGTATAGAGGATAGAGGAACCTGTGTCGAAGAGCGCCTCGTCGTAATGGCGCTTGAAAGGACTGACCATGACGTAAGGCACCCACCATTTGAGCGTGTAGTGCAGCGCGTAGCCTTTCTCTCCGTCGAAGAAGTCGCGGCGGTCCGAGAGAATCATTCGCTTGTTACGTGTGTCGATCTTGCAGCACAAACCTTTGTTGAACAGGTCGAATCCAAGAATAGCATCATAGCTCCGACTCATCGTGGAATGGAAGACAGAGGCTACATAGCCGGTCACTGTGAGCTTGCCGAGCGAGAACTGAGGCATTTGCACTACACCGACCGTGTCGCTCCTGCCTGCTGCATCCTGGCTCACTACATTGCCTAAGGAGCGCATGCCAATGAATGGTGCGTTGTCGTAGATTGTTCCCTGGCTCGAGCCGGTGTCAATATTGAAGCGGTACGGACGACCGTTGACGGTAGCTGTGACAAAGATCTGATTATCCACGACTTCAATGGGAATCGTGTCGACAAAGTTTTTCTGCGAGTAGGTGAAGTTCGTACTGTAACTGTGCATCTGCGCGTGCGCTGTCATGCACATTATTATAAATAGTATACAAGAGAATGTCTTCCTCATTTCGCGATCGATTTATTTGCGATGCAAAGTTACGAAGAAGATTCCATCCGTGCAAAATATTTAGAACTCTCCTTGCCACCCGATGCTGACGTCTACTATCGTTGTGTGACGTGCTGTGGTGGGGTTCTCCCATCCTGCTTCCGCCTTGAAAGTGAAGCCGAGGGGTAGGGAGGTGTTGAGGCCGATGGTCCATTTGTTGCATGAGGCTCCTTCCACATGGAAATAGCCGTCGTAGCGGGCGAAGGGAATGATGGAAAAAGACTTCAGCCCCATGGCTCCCGCTACATCATAACCTGCCTCAATACCTGCTGCCTTGTTCCTCTTGCAGTTGCTCATCGTCATCTGTCCGTCGATGGTCCAGTTGTCGTTGATATAGGCAAAGTCAAAAGCAGCGTGATAAATATGCGAAAACTCTGCGAGGTTTGGGTTGAAGCGTTGTACCATGCCTTCCTTGGAACTGCCGTAGAAATAGGACAGGCTCAAGTCGAGACCGTCCACGGGTGTGATGCCGCCACGCAGCGCTAGTCCGAGAAGCCGAGTGTCTTTCAGTGGTGCAGTCGGGTAGATATATCCTCCAGCCTGATAATGAAAGAGCTTCGTCTGCCCCCAGAAAGCTATACCTCCCTCATGCCATGTCATCGGCATGAGCGTGCTTTCATCAAGGGGATCATAGATGGTTAGTGCCGGCCCGCCACTGTTCGTCGTTCCCACAGGCACATCGATGATACCCGCCTTGACGTTCACGGCTTCGCTCCACTGCTTATTGATGTAGAGCTTGTTCGTCGTGTAGTTGTCGCGGAAGTTGTTGTCCCATTGCCCGTCCATGCGGAACCGCTCATACTCCAGTTCGGCAACGATCGACCAGCCTTGGCCTAATTGAGCCGCAGCATCCAATAGAATATGTGGAAAATCGGTGACCGTAGGGTGGTGCTGGCCATGCCGGTGCCCATAATTAAACTCCGTCATCACGCTTCCTGACAGCCATGCTGTGGAGTCTTTGTCGTTCTCTTGCGCGTTTATGGGTCCTGCTCCAAGCCACGCAAGGCAGAGAAAAAGAGTTAATTTTGTCAAAGATGTATTGCTTATCATATCTGGGCGCAAAGGTACTGCTAAAGTTTATAGTGCGCAATACCTAATAATGATGATTCTTATGTGATAAAATATTGTATTTATTATTTCGGTTTCGTTAATTTTAACTATCTTTGCAAGCAAGAAGGGATTATGGGAAAATTACAGCATACCATATATATAATAATGTGTAGCTTCCTGTTGCTGTTTAGTAGCAATATGGATGCGAAAGGTGTGAGCCAGCAGTTCTATGAGCAGATGAGCCGTCTTTCAAGCAATGAGCTTAACGAGCGTGCCAATCATTATGCACACGAAGGCTCGAGCCCTGACAGCGCTTTCTTGTGTTACTCGTTGGTGACACGCCGATTCCATAGCAATATGAGCAAGCAGGAGTTGTCGGATGTCGCACGTGCCTGGCATGGATTGTGGTATATCTATTTCTTCTACCATTACGACTTCGCTCGTGCCATGGAGTGCTTGCGTAAGTATCAAACTTTTGCCCAAGAAGCACAACTCCCGGACAGTGAGGCCCGTCCGTGGCTGATGAAGGGCGTGATGAATGAGACCGTGGCTGACGAGACGGGAGACGCTTCCCTTGTTCGTGAAGCTATCCATTGTTATGACGAAGCATTGCGCGCGGCAGCGAAGGTGAACGACTACCGGGTTACGGTGGATGCTTTCTCCGACCTGTTGCTTATCATGTCCGACCATCCCAATCGTAAAATGCTGAAGGAGGCTTATCGCCTTTTCGTGAAAGTGGCTGGGTCGTCGTCGAAACGTGAGGGTTCCTATGATTATGCGCTCTTGCTTTATCAGAATGTCATGGCGCGGGCTGATCGTAATTTTCTTGCTGCGTTGAGGGCTTGTTCTAAGTTGATGGCATTGGGTAAAGAGAATACCCTCGATCCTCGCTATCTGCTTTCCGCTTATTCTGTTCGTAGTAAGACCTATGCACAGATGGGCGACTATCGCAAGGCTATCGCTGACATGCATTATTTAGAGGATCAGGCCAAAGCCACACAGTTTATCGATTTTCTCATGCCTGTCTACAAAGACTTGCAGAGTTATTATCAGAAGACAGGCGACAAAGCCAAAGCTGATTACTATAAGCAACAGCATATCGAACTGAAAGACTCTCTGCTGAGCTATCATCAGATGGCGAGTGTGAAAGAGATGAGCTTTCTCGGGGAGATGGAAGACATGGAGGCGCAGATGGCAGCTGTGGAGCGCCACAACTTCTTGTGGAAGCTTTTCTTAGGCATCAGTCTGCTTATCGTGACAGTCATTGCCATCGCCTTTGTCCTTCTGCGTCGTAAGAATAGAGAACTTGAGGATTCCAACAAGATGCTTTATGAGAAGAATGTTGCTTTGCTCAAAGCAGAGGAGGAGCGTAAGCGGCGACTACTCGAACAGCAGAAAGAAGATAATAAGAATAATCAGAAGGCTGACAAAGTCGACCATAAAGAAGTAAAATATAAGAGCAGTAGCCTTGATGAGGCTGCTAAGCTGTCGTTGCAACAAATGCTTCGTGACGTGATGGATACCACGGATGAATATCTATCTCCCGACTTTTCTATCGCATGCCTCGCTGAGTTGGTGGGGAGCACGACGAAAGTAGTCTCGCAGGTTATCAACGAGTGCTTTGGTAACAACTTCAATGCTTTTGTCAATGAGTATCGCATCCGTCGAGCCTGTCAGATGATGGATGGCAAAGAGCATCTTAACCTCACGGTCCAGGCCATCGGCAATGAGGTCGGCTTCAAGTCGCATACCACTTTCGTCACCGCCTTCAAGCGTTTCACCGGCCTTACGCCGTCCAACTATTTGGCTTTGGCGAAAACGAATGCCCCTGTAAATTCATAACTAAAATACTCGCTATTCTATCAATTTAACGGGTTCCTGCATGCTTTTTCATACGAAATCATGATTCCGTATGCCTTTTGAAACATATTTTTAGCCAATATTTATCATCTTTAGTACTTTTGCGGTTGTTAAACAAGATACAATAAACCATAAAAGTATTATCGCATGAGAAGAGATTACAGGTTATTGATAGCCTCTGCAGCTGTCCTCGCCTTCCCTCTGTCTGTTGCCGCAATGCCGGGTTCTTTATCTGGACGCAATGCGACGATGGGTGTGGAATCGGTGCAGCAAGCTGCCGACACCTATCAGCTCACCGGTAAGGTCGTCGACGAGAACGGTGTGGCGTTGCCGGGCGTAAACATTATCGTTCAAGGTACGAAGCGTGGCGTCTCCACCGATGTGGATGGAAAGTTTACCATTGAGGTGAAGAAAACAGACGTGCTCCGCATGACCTTTATCGGTTACAAAGATGAGTATGTACCGGTGAAAGGCCGTACATCTGTCAAGGTCGACATGACCCCTGATGCCCACACGCTGCAGGATGTGCAAGTTGTGGCTTTCGGTACACAGAAGAAGGAGAGCGTCGTGTCGAGTATCACGACCATTCGTCCGGGTGACCTCCGCACGTCGAGCAGTGACCTGACAACCTCTTTCGCCGGACGTATCCCCGGTATGATTGCCTGGCAGACAGGTGGACTGCCGGGAGCACTGACGGAGAATGAGATGAACACGAAGTTCTATGTCCGTGGTATCACCTCCTTCCAGAGCAATGCCAACACCGACCCGCTGATCCTTATCGATGGCGTGGAGAGCTCGAAACTTGATCTCTCTCGTCTGACAGTGGAGGATATCGAGACCTTCAATGTCATGAAGGATGCCTCCGCTACGGCTATGTACGGTGCACGTGGTGCCAATGGTGTCATCCTCGTCACGACGAAGAAAGGAGAGGCCGGTACAGTCTATACCTCTGCCCGCTACGAGGCCATCGTGTCTATGCCGACGCAGAAGATTGAGCTTGAGGATCCGGTCAACTACATGCGATATTATAATGAGGCATTGCTGACCCGCAACCCGACGGCTACTCCGCAGTATTCGCAGGAGCGTATTGCCTTGACGGGCGACAAGCGCTTTCCTTCCTGGGCTTATCCCGCCAACGACTGGTACAAGACGCTGTTCAAGAATTACAGTATGAACCACCACGTCAATGTCAACATCCGTGGTGGCTCAAAGATCATGCAGTACTACGTGTCGCTCAACTATAATCACGACTCGGGTATGTTGAAGACCGACAAACTGAACCAGTTCGACATCAATATCAAGAATAACACGCTGTCATTCCGCACGAACCTCACCATCGACCTGAAGCCCGGTATCCAGCTTCTGCTCAGCAGTGCTACCAACTGGGACAAATACCATGGTCCGCTGCAGAGTGCTTCGGAGGCCTATAAGCTTGCCCTCAATGCCTCGCCGGTTGACTTCGCACCTACTTATCCTGCCGATGATACCTACGCCTGGCCGCATACCCGTTTCGGTGTGCCATCAGGCGGCCAGTTGAGTGACAATCCATACGCTTCGCTTCAGCAGGGTTATCTCGACCGTGACCGTTATTCTACGTCCAACCGCGTGGAGTATATCCATAATCTCTCTAAACTCATCAAAGGCCTCGAACTTCGTGCCAATGTCAGTCTCGTGAAGACCGGCTACTATTCAACGCCTTATGCCATGGTCCCGGCGCTCTATTCGCTGAAGAGCTATGACCAGCAGACAGGTAAGTTCGCTCTTAATGCCGAGAATCCCGACAAGCAGTCGCCTTCTCTCGATATGGATGAGAATTCCAAGCAGAGCCTGAGCACGACACAGCTCACTTATGAACTTCGCGCTTACCATACGGCTGCCTGGGGTGACCACCAAACGAGTCTGACCTTTGTTGCCAATGCCGAACAGAAAACTTCGACCGAAGGCTACGACGTACTTAATTCGATGGAGCATCGCAACATGGGTATCTCCATGCGTGGTACCTATGGTTTCAAGGACCGCTACTTCGTGGAAGGCAGCTTCGGCTATAATGGCTCTGAGCGCTTCTCCAAGAAGAATAAGTATGGTTTCTTCCCGGCTGTCGGTGGTGCTTACGTGCTGTCCAATGAGAAGTTCTGGAAACCGTTGCTGAAGATAGCTCCATTCTTTAAGCTCCGTGCTACCTGGGGTAAGGTCGGTAATGACGGCATCATCTCTACGCCGCGTTTCGTCTATCTGCCGGTTATCGTGAAGAATGGTCGAATCAATCCGCGTCCGGGAAGTAACCTGGCCACAGGCGGTTACACGATACAGTCGTATGGCAACGAGAACATCAAATGGGAGATTGCTGAGCAGACAAACCTTGGCTTGGAGGCAAAGTTCCTGCAAGGTCTCATCGATATCCAGGTCGATGCTTACAAAGAGATCCGTCACAACATCCTCGACTACCGTCGTGTCATCCCCGCTTCTATGGGTCTTGAATATTATCAGCTCGACAATGTAGGCTCTGCCAAGAGTCATGGTATCGATTTCTCCGGAAAGATCCAGAAAGCCTTCACCCCTGACTTCTTCGTCATCCTCAACACAACCCTGACCTACAGTCGTGCCAAGTACCTCTCTTTGGAGGAGGCTACCGACAAACCCGAGTGGCAGAAGAAGGTGGGGCACGATATCAGTCAGCAGGTAGGTTACATCGCTGAAGGCCTCTTCACCGACCAGGCTGAGATCGACAACTCACCGAAGCAGAGTGGTGATGTGCAGCCTGGTGATATCCGTTACCGTGATGTCAATGGCGATGGTGTCATCAGTATTGAGGATGCCGTGCACATCGGTTACCCGACAACCCCGGAGCTTATCTATGGCTTCAACGGTTTCATTCAGTACAAAGGCTGGGAGTTCAACTTCGCCTTCCAGGGCTCTGGCCGTCGCACGTTCTTCATTGACCCGGCTGAAATCTCTCCGTTCTACGGCAACCGTGCCATGCTGAAAGCCATTGCTGATGACCACTGGTCTACGGACAACATGAACTCGCATGCGTTTTGGCCACGTCTCTCAATAAACAATATTGTTTATCACAACAATGAGGAGAACCGCAGCGCCAATACGTCGCAGACAGTTTATTCCACTTACTTCATGCGTGACTGTCGCTTCCTCCGCTGTACAGCCTTGGAGTTAGCTTACAACATGCCGCATAAAGTGCTGAACCGCATAGGTATCAAGAATGTGCGTATCTACGTACGTGCCACGAACCCCTTCGTCATTACCGACTTCCATCTCTGGGATGTAGAGCTTGGCGAGAATGGCTTCAATTATCCTATCCAGAAGAGCTACTCCATGGGTCTTAACTTCAGTTTCTAATCATAAGCATTCATATCATGAATATTCATAAACTATATATCGGTCTGATAGCGACACTGCCCCTGCTCTCGGGCTGCAACAAATACCTCGACGTGGTGCCGGAGAAGGACATCACGACGATCGAGACCCTCTTCCAGCAGCGCACGAAGGTGGACGAGTGGGAGGCCGATTGCTATTCGTTCATCACAGGTCTCGCTACCCCGCAAGGCAATATCGCTGAGACGGCTTCCGACGAGCTCGTCGGTAACCAGTATCTGCGCGACAACCTCCGCTATCCCATCAACGGCTTGCTCATTGGTGACGGTGTTCAGAGTGTGCAGAGTCCTTACGGTGACATCTGGCGCAGTGACCGTTACTATGATGCCATCCGTTACTGTAACATCTTCATCGACAACACGCCGAACACCTACAACATGACAGAGGTGGAGAAGAAACAGTGGATTGCTGAAGTGAAGGTACTCAAGGCCTTCCTCTATTTTGACCTCGTACGTCATTACGGTCCGATCACCCTCGTCCCGAAGAACATCGACGTAGAGAACAGCATTGAGAACATGAAGCAGCCTCGCCGTCCCGTCGAAGAGTGCTTCCAGGCGATGCTCAGTCTCATCGATGATGCCATGAACAATGGACTCCTCCCGAAAGCCCAGCAGGCATCATCCCACTCGGCTTACTTCAGTCGTGAGTCTGCCCTTGCCTTGAAGGCGATGATTCTCATCTATCGTGCTTCACCGCTCTTTAACGGTAACAGCGATTATGCCAACTTCAAGAATAAGCAGGGAGAACAGCTTTTCCCAACACAGTACGACAAAGAAAAGTGGCACGAGGCTGCCCTCGCTTGTGATACCGCTGTGCAGGTAGCAGAAGCTGCAGGCTATAAACTTGTGAGTGGCACAACCTCGAAGAGTACCTCACTTCTCAACACCATGCAGGACCTTGAAGAGCGTACGGAAGCCCCGGCGTTCAACAACTCAGAGGCACTCTTTATGGTGAAGTACCCGAACACCTATATGTATGCTGAATTCAAGATGTATACCTACGTCTTACCGCGTTTCCAGAGTTCCAACTATGCCAACTACAATGCCGGTGTCTACGGTTCTCTCTCTCCGACGATGAAGATGGTAGAGATGTATTATACGGCCAACGGTCTGCCCATCGATGAGGATCCTACCTGGGATTACAGTGGTCGTTTCCGTAACATGACAATGGAGAGTGACCAAAGTACTTATGCCGGTGTCATCCCTGCGGATACGCGTGTCTTAGCAGAACATTTGCGCCGTGAGCCCCGGTTCTATGCCGACATCGCTGCAGATCGTACTTATTTCCAGCGCGGTCCGGCCAAGACGAACGCATGGTCTACCGACTATAACCTGCTTGTCAAGGCACATCAGGGAGAATCTTTTGGCACCCAGGCTACTTACATTAATCCGCGTGAGCCACAGAACCTCAGTGGCTACTGGTTGAAGAAGGGTCTCTACAGCAGTATCGCTACGCGTTCTTATGCCAACGACTATGCCTCCAAGGGCGACGATCCTTATCCTGTCATTCGCTTGGCTGACCTCTATCTCTGGCAGGCTGAGGCTTGGAATGAGTATAGTGGTCCAAGCGAGAAGGTATACAGTGCGCTGAACAAGGTGCGGAAACGTGCCGGCATCCCCACCGTACAAGAGTCGTGGTCGCGTGCCAAGCACCCTGATGAGATCAAGAGCCAGATAGGCATGCGTACCATCATCCAACAGGAGACAAACATCGAGACAGCCTTCGAAGGCCGCCGCTATTGGAACCTGCTCCGTTGGAAAGAGGGTGCCGAGCTCGGTGAGCCGCTTAAAGGCTGGAACATTGTCGGCTCCACCGATGAGGCCTTCTATAACAACTGGCAGGGACCGGTCACCGTCTGGAGCAAGCGTAAGTTTGTCGCGCCGCGCGACTATTTCTTCCCGATTCGCTCCGAAGAGCGTATGAATGCAGGTATCGTACAGAACCCGGGATGGTAAACTATAAATAGCAAAATACTTATGAAATACACATTATTATATATAGCAGCCGCTGCACTTACCATCCTTTCGTTGGGTTCGTGTAAGTCGGATGATGACAACACGTTTAGTGTTGCTCCTACAGGCGGCGTTTCCTTCCATGCCGTGCCGGGCGGTGCTGTGATGAACTATCAGCTGCCGTCAAACACGGACATCAAGGACATCCGTGTACGTTATACCGATGCGCAGGGCAAGGAGAACATCGTCCTTGGCAGTTATCTCTGTGACTCGCTCTCCTTGGGCGGATTCAACGGAGCTACACAGAACGTGCCCGCTTACGTCTCTTACGTCAATGGCAACGGTGACATCTCTGAGGAGTATGCTACGACATTCTCCACCGCCGACAGTGGTCCTTATGCCTTCTTCGAACATGCAGAGGTCAAATCGGCTTGGAATGGCTTCGAACTGAGCTACGACATCCCTGATAGTCGTATGACAGGCTTGGCCCATGTGTTCTACGTCGGTAAGAACCCGAATACGAACGAGACTGACACGCTGCTCCTCGGCTCCGTGACGCTCTCTAAGGGCAAGGCGAGCAAGTTCTTCCGTGTCAAGCAGGATGTAGGCGCCACAACGGTCGTCATCAAGACCGAGGATTTCCGCGGCTACTTTGTCAAGGAGCAGAAATGGGACGATGTTAAGGCTTATCCTACACAGCAGTTACCACCAAGTGACATGGACATCACTTGCAGCAAGAGCGTGGAGGATGATACTCATAAGTTAGGACTGCAATATCTAACGGATGGTGACCTCAAAGGTATAAAATCTGAGGCTGGAAGCTACAATGAATATTATACCTTTGCGATGGGTCCCTATGCTTTCGGTTCTCCGATTATTGTGGACATGAAAGAAGCAAAAGTGCCGGCGTCTGTGAGAATCTATACACAGCTGATGGCGAAGGAAACGTATAGTAGACCGGTATGGAATGGTATGTCGTGGACCTGTCTGCCTTGCGATGTGACTGTTTTCGGTTCCAATGACAAAGAGACTTGGACAGAACTGAGCCACTACAGCGAGTCAGATGAATTCTCGGACAACTCTTGGTTCAATGTCAATCATACTGTTCAACGAATGAATGTGTTGACATCTGCTGAGATGGATGAGGCTGAGCCTGTCTACATGGATGTAACATGTCCTGTCAGCGACCAGACCTACCGTTACTTGAAAGTCGTACCGAACAAGAGTTTCTCTTATGATATCCAGATGTTTGCCAACACCTCTGAATATATCTACATGCAGGAAATGGAAGTGTATACCAAAAAATAAGATTTTCATGAAACACAATATTTTCATCCTCTTTAGCCTCTTAGCCATTCTCGCTTCGTGCGGTGATGACTTGGCAAGCACCTACAGTGACTTTACGGATGGTAAGCCTATCCACTATGCCGGCAAGGTGAAAGACGTCTCCGTCAGCCCCGGCTGGCAGTGCCTGCGCGCCACATGGACGCTGAGCAATGACCCAGCCGTGAAGAACATTATCGTCACTTGTGCCTCTGAGTCGGATACGATTCAGCAGACGCTGGACCCTACGGCTACCAGTTGCAAGATAGACAATCTTTCCAACAAGGACTACACTGTCAAGGTGCAGTCGTTGGACACCGACGGCTCCCTGTCCTTGGCCGACGGTGTTGTGAGCCGCCCGTATACCTACGACCACGAGTCGGTACGTGCTTTTACTCGTGGCGTGAACAAGGCGTTCCTCGCAAAGGATCATCTGCTGCTTATCATGGGCAACTGGGAAAGCGGTATCGAGGATTTCCACATCTCTTTTACAGCGACGAATGGCACTGAGCAGACCAAGCAGCTCTCTCAGCAAGATTTTACGACAAAATATCTCGACATCACGGGTGTCGATACCTCCAAGCCGATTGTGCTCCATCGCTCCGGCCGCATTGAGGGCTGTGAGGATCTTATCCAGTTTGAGGATTATACCTTCACGAAAGATGTGTTGCTCAACACCGATTTTGCCTCGGAGATGACAGAGCGCTACGGTATGTCCAACGATGACGAAACGGGCTTTGCCACGAAGATGCAATCGGTGGAAGTCGACCGCAACCTTTATACTTTAGAGGACCTGCTCTATTTCTCCAATGCCAAGACGGTCTACCTCGGCAAGAACCGTTACTTCGACGGCACTCACTTCGCATGGCCGACCGTGGATCAGACGGCAGAAAGCAAATGGGCTATCGAAAAGATGCACGAGATCTATGGCACCGACTTCGTGGTCTATGGCGACAGTTATCTGCCGGGATTCATGACAAGCGGTCTGACACGTAAGGATGCCAACACATTGCCTACCCTCAACTACCTGAGTACAAAGGGCTGGACCATCAGCAACTCCGAGACCGACAACAACAATAAGTACCTCTCTGAACTCCTCGACAACAAACCGTCTACAGCATGGAGTTCCTGGCCCGCTTCCGGCATCTCACGCTCTATGCAGTTGACGATCGACATGAAAAAGGAGGAGACGGTGCATGGCGTGAAGATTGTGCAGAACAATAGTTCTGAGAGCGAAGGCTTCCAACCTGCTCAGGTCTCTCTGCAATATAGCAAGGATGGACAGACCTGGTCCGACCTCGGCTATGTGGAGAATGTCACATTGGGCACGGCTCTTGGTGAGGCTACACTTGTCTCAGCAAAGAAAGCAACAACCGCCCGTTACCTCCGTGTCACGGTGAAAGAACAGACCTATCTCGGTCAGACAAAAGTTTCATTGGCGGATATCGCCGTTTATTAACCAATAAAATGAATATTCGTAATTATATCGCTGGCACCGCTTTGTTCCTCGCCAGTACCTTTTCTGTCTCTGCCCAGACTGACGGCTACCAGATCTCTGCCCGTACTTCGGGTGTGGCTGACACGACGGTCTATCTCATCGGCAGCAATGTCGATACCTTGGGCACGACGCGCATGAACCATGGCAACTTCTTCTTTCAGGGCAAGGTTAGCAAGCCCGAGGTGGCGTACATCCGTCTTGCCAATGGAGTAGGGGCCATCCCTGTGATGTTGGAGAATGCCAACTTCCAGATGCTCGCCTCTGCCAATGGCGTGACGATCGTCGGAGGTGACTATCAGAAACTCTACAACGACTACATGGCTGTATCCAACGGCACACGGGCCGAGCAGGATAAGTTTCAGAAAAATATGCAGGAGGCACAGCAGGAAGGCAACCAGATGAAGATGCAGGGCTTCACGAGCAGTTTCGCCACTTATGTGGAGAAAGCCCGCAAGCAGGAGGTGGCACTGTGGAATGATTGCGCCAAGAGCTTTGTCGGTACATACCTCCTCCTGACAAACATGCAGGACATGCCGGCAACGATGGTTCGTGCCCGTTACGATCAGCTGCCACAGGCCGAACAATTATCTTCTATGGGTAAGGTCATCTCCGAATACCTTGAGAAGGTGGAGCGTATCATGGTGGGCAAGACTGCGCCCGACTTCACGCTTACGACTATTGAGGGTGATTCTCTCGACATGTATAGCCTCAAAGGCAAGGTGAAGATCATCGACTTCTGGGCTTCCTGGTGTGCTCCGTGCCGTCGTGAGATGCCTACCCTCGTTAAGCTTTACAAAGACTATCAGACGAAAGGCCTCGAGATTCTCTCTGTCTCCATCGACGAGAAGAAAGATGCGTGGAAGAACGCAATCTTCGAGGATGGCAACACGTGGAAGAACGTATCTGACCTCAAGGGTGCTAAGTCGCCGGTCGTTGCCCTTTACGGCATCAAGAGCATCCCGTTCATGGTTGTCGTCGATGAGAACAACAAGATCGTTGCTGTCAACCTTCGTGGCAAAGCCCTCGAGGACAAGATTGCCGAGCTCCTAAAATAACGGTCGTTCGTTTGAAAGCGAGTTCTGTGTGCCGTCCTTTAGGGCGGCAATGTCTCCTTTGTGCCGCCCTCGGCGGCCACCTCTTTTATAACTAGCAAGCTATGCGAAAGATCTTTTCTTTATACTTCCTGCTCCTGCCGTCCTTGCTGATGGCAGCAGGCTCGAAGCTTTATATCAAGGGCACGCTGCCGAACGGCATCACCTATTACCTCCAGCGTAACACCGAGATGCCGGGTCAGGCCAACTTCGCCCTTGTGCACAACATCGGAGCCTTGGCGGAGGAACCGAAAGAGTACGGTGTTGCCCATTTCCTGGAGCACCTCGCCTTCCAGGGCACCGAGCATTTCCCCGGTGAGAGCATGATTCACACCCTCGAGCGCCACGGCGTCATGTACGGGCATGACATCAATGCCACGACGTCGGAGAACAAGACCATCTACCGTCTCACGGCAGTGCCTACGGACAATGCTGCGTTTCTCGACTCTTGTGCTTGGATCATGCGTGACTGGGCGTGTGCACTGACCCTCGATCCGAAGAAGATCGACAAAGAGCGCTCGGTCATCATCGAGGAGATCAAGATGCGCAACACGGCGCAGAGCCGCATGCAGCAGCAGTGGGGTGACACGTTGCTGAAAGGCTCGCGTTATGAAGGGCATGACGTCATCTCCACGCCGGAGCAAATCTCAAAGGTGTCTTATCAGACCATTCGTGACTTCTACCATAAATGGCACCGCCCCGACCTCGAGGCAGTCGTCGTCGTGGGCGACTTCGATGTCGCTGTCATGGAGCAGCGCCTGCGCCGGATCCTCTCCACAATTCCTAAGGCAGACACGCCTTGTCCGCTGAAGAGCAATACGCAGTTCTCCCAGATTCCCGAGCAGAAAGTTTTGCGCTTTGCCCTCGCCAGTGACCCGATGGCACAAGGTGAGACCTTGGCGGTCATCTATCGCTTCCCATCGACAAATTTTCAGGGCATAAGCAACGATACTTATGTGCGTGAAGACACACGGCAACAGCTGTTCAAGCAGATGGCGTCTCTCCGTGCCCAGGTGCGTAGCAGTGAGCCCGGACAGCCTTTCCGCGAGATGGGTATCAGCCTCATGCCGTTGAAGCGGGGCTATGACAACATCCAGTTCGGTTGCCCGCCAACCCCGGGTGATGAGCAGCGTGCCTTGCGTATCCTCATGCTTGAGGCTGACCGCCTGAAGCAGAACGGCTTCACACAGGCGGAGCTCGATCGGGCAAAGGGTACGCTACGGAAAGTGGTGGAGCGCAGCCGTAAATATGTCTCTCTGACTAATGATCGGTTGGAGAGTGCGTTGGAGAACAACTACCTTGAAGGTGATCCGGTGCTCTCGTTTGAAGACCAGTATCAGTTGACGAAGCAGGCGCTCGACGCTATCTCGCTCGACGAGATGAACAAGACAGTGCATCAGTGGCTCTCTACGCCGAACCGCACCGTCATCCTCACGGGGCCGACACGCATGGACTCGTTGTCATATGCCGATGTGAGCAATATCGTCTCGACAGTCGATGGCATGAACCTGAAGAGTTATACCTTCGATCTGCCGCCCGTCGACTCTGTGAAACCGTTGATGACTACGTTGCCGAAGGCCGGACGTATCGTTAAGGCCGAACTGCGCAAAGACATCGCTGCCACGGAGTGGACATTGAGCAATGGCATCCATGTCCTTTACAAGCCGGTCTTGGCCGACAAGGGCAAGGTCCTGCTGCAGGCCGTGAGCAGAGGTGGCTCGAGTCGTTATCCGCTCGACATGGTCCCGGCAGCAGAGCAGACGGGTACCTATGTGCAGTCGTCAGCGGTCGGTGCGTGGGACAACATGAGTCTTTACAAGCAGTTGCAGCTTCATGGCCTCGAAACGAATATCGCGGTAAACACGTACAGTGACCGCGTCACATCCTCGGCAATGCCCGATGAGGCAGAGCCGATGTTCCAGTGGCAGTATCTCTCGTTCGTTGAGCCCCATCTCGACAAGAACATGCTCAGCGCCATCAACAATCAGATGATGATGCGCCCGCAGAGCAACCCGCTGCAAGACTCGGTCAACGTAATGAAGGCCAACTATTCGCCACGTGTCCTCTCGAAGAATGCAGATTACTTCCGGCAGATCACGCCCGACAAGATTATCAAGGTGTGGAACGCAGAGTTCGGCAATCCAGCTGACTTCCTCTTCATCCTCACGGGAAACATTGATGAGGCAGAGGCCAAGCGTCTCGTCTGTCAGTATCTCGCATCGATGCCGACGAAGAAACCGTCAAACCGAAATTATGTTGATGTCACGGTGGCTCCGAAAGTGAAGCATCAGGACAAGGACGTGCGTGTGCCTCTGCAGCAGTCGCTCGCCATCGGTGTGGCAAGCTTTGACCTCCGGGGTGCCTTCTCTGCAAAGGAAGCATTGGCTAACAAGATCATCGAGCAAGTTTTCCAGTCGCGACTCATGGAGAATATCCGGCAGAAGGAAGGTGACGTGTATACCATTCAGGCACATGGCGAGACCAACTATCTGCCGACGGGCTCCTTGGAGATATCTGCAGAGTATCAGGCTTCAGCGTCGGATGTGAAGCGGATCCAGAAGAGGATTATCTCCGAGTGGAATACTATGGCGCAAGCAGGTATCAGTGTTGGGGAAATGGACCGTGTGGCTAATTTCCTCAAATTAAAGGTTGTACAGGATAACAGAAAGGCGGAACCATGGGCGGAGAGCCTTGCCATGCAGTATCTCTGTGGCAGGCAGGTGCTCACCCCCATGGATTACCGTCCGCTTATCGCTACCCTTACGCTCGCTGATATCAATGCGCTGCTGAAGAAATATGAGCAGCAAGGTACCTCGATGTCCGTAGTGTTCCATCCGTGATTTTTAACCACATTGTCTTTCCATTGTCAACGTTTGGTAACATAATCCTTGTACTTTTGTCGCGAACAAACAATAATAAGTTTAGGTATGAAAGTATTATTCGTAGTACAAGGAGAAGGCCGCGGCCATTTGACCCAGGCGCTGACAATGGAACAGATGTTATTATCTCACGGCCACGAGGTCGTGGGAATGCTGGTCGGGAAAAGCAAGAACAGGAAGATTCCAGACTTCTTTTACAATCAGGCAAAGGCTCCTATAACGACCTTCGACAGTCCTAACTTTATGCCCAGCAAGGACAATTGCCATATCGGTCACGTACGCTCCGCTATCTATAACGTCATCAAAACTCCACAATATATTGCCAGTATCCATGGTATCTATGAAAATATCAAGAAAAGTGGTGCCGACATCGTTATCAACTTCTATGAGATTCTCTGCGGTTTGACTTACCTCTTGCTCCGTCCTCAGACTCCCGAGGTTTGCATCGGACATCAGTATCTCTTCCTTCATCCCGACTTCCAACTCCCCAAGGCACATCCTTATAGTCAGCAGTGGCTACTATGGTTCACACGTCTGACATGCTATGGAGCCACGCGTGTCATGGCGCTCTCCATGCGTCCTTATGCCGATGCTGCCGATGGAAAGCTCACTGTCGTGCCTCCATTGCTTCGCGCCTCCGTACGCGACATCCCGCGTCATCATGGTGATTATATCACAGGTTATATCCTCAATGCGGGCTTTGCCGACTCTATCATCGCCTGGCACCGCGAGCATCCGAAAGTGAACCTCCGCTTCTTCTGGGATAAGAAGGGTGCTGAGACGATCACAAAAATCGACGACACCCTCTCTTTCCACCTCATCGACGATAAGGCATTCCTTGAGAGTCTTGCCAACTGTAAGGCATATGCCACGACGGGCGGTTTCGAGTCGGTCTGCGAGGCACTCTACATGGGCAAGCCAGCATTGATGGTTCCCGCACATATCGAGCAGGAGTGCAATGTTGCCGATGCGGAGCACGAGGGCGTCGGTATTGGTGCCGACAGCTTCGACCTCTCCCGACTCCTGGAGTTTGCACGTACATATGAGGAGGATGTCGACTTCCGTTTCTGGGAGAACAATGCAGCTACCCGTATAGTCGCCTGCCTTGAACAAGTGGAAGAGGAACATGAGCAGGTTGGCTCTGTTAACATCAACGTCGCCGGAACCCTCTTTCAATAACATCATCCGTCGTTCGTCAGCCGATTGTTCGTCGAACGTCGAACAATCGTTTGCCGAACGTCGAACAATCGTTTGTCGAACGCCAGCTAATCGTTAGTCGAACGCCGCACGATGACGTTTCAATAATAATGGCATCGCCATTACAGTGGAATCGCTGGTTGATTACGCCGTAATGGCGGTGCCGTTTCGGTTTAAAGCAATACCTAAAACGTAAGGAAATGCCGATGGATGCTTGATATAAATCAATTATCTAACATTTTTGAAAAATAATCGCGGAAATATTTGGAGGGTATTGAAAAAGTCTATACCTTTGCACTCGCTTTTCGGAAATACACCGGTTAGCAAACAGAAAGAGTTCTTTGAAAAGATT
>DEKJ01000054.1 GCA_002353825.1 Prevotella sp. UBA2725
TTGTCGTGCTCATCCATCATCAGACGGATCTGTGATTCCATCTCCTCAGAGGTTGGCAGGAAGCGCTTCAGGTCGTAAGCGGCAACACCGATAGGTTTGTTCAGCCCATCGAATGACCATTCCACCTTTGTGTTGTCCTTCGACTTGCAAATCAAGAGACCGATTGTCGGCTTATCGTCGTCCTGTTTCAGTAAACGGTCTACGGCAGTGACATAGAAGTTAAGTTTGCCCACATATTCCGGCTTGAAATCGGTGACCTTCAACTCCACTACCACGTAGCACTTCAACCGAACATGATAGAACAGCATATCGAGGAAGTAAGACGTGCCAGACACAACCAGTTCCACCTGCCTGCCATAGAAAGTAAAACCTTTGCCAAGTTCCAGGAGGAAGCGGGTGATATTGTGAGTGAGTGCATCCTCAAGGTCACGCTCCTGATATTTGAGAGGCATCTTCAAGAAACCGAAGTCATAAGGATCCTTCAACACTTCCTTCACCTTCGCGCTATAGTCCTCGGGCAAGGTTGTATCGAAGTTGGATGGCAAACTACCCTGCGCTTGATATAGGCCCTCTGCGATGAAGTCTTCAAGAACACTGCGGCTCCAATGACCATCAATGTCCTTAAGGAGATAGAAGATAGCTTCGTCAATATCTTTGCACTTATTGATGATGAGACGATGATGTCCCCAAGGAACGAGACTGAAGAAACGTGGATAGGCCAAAACTCCCGCAGCTTGTGGGACTTTTGGCGACTGTCCTACTTCTGCTACAAGTTGTGGCAGTTTTTCTTTACCGAATAATTCTCCCACAACTTGTGGGAGTTTTATTAGTTTTTGTAATTCTGCAACAGCCCGTTGCATTTTTGAATACTGCTTACTGTAGAATACATACCATTGCTTGACATACCACAGATTTGTAGTTGAGAATCCTCTTACATCTGGAAAAGCAGTCTTCATATCCAGGCTCAGTTGTTCTATCACTCCAGTCCCCCACTTGGATTCAGCCTTCAGATCCACAATGTCATGACCGAGCTTCCAATAGAACTCGATCATGGCATCGTTAACCCTCATAGCTGCCTTTGCCTGACTGCTGCGATATTGCTCTTTGACTTTCTGGAGCCAATGTATATACTCCTCATCCTTCTTGAATGCGGATGAAACGAAATGTGGTTTATTACTGTCCATAGGCGTTTTCTGTTGTGGCTACAAATATAAGGCATTTATTTTGATTGCGCAAGCAATGCTGCCAATTCTTCTGTTGACATCGATGACAACTGCTCTACGAGCAGCTCATGCTTGGTCTTCTTCCCTTCAAGGTTGAGCAACAGAGAGTTGTATTCCATCTGCTTTTCCNNCGATTGCGTATTGTAGTCAAAATAAGAAGTGCGTATCTTTGCATCTGAAATACAAAGATGAAAGATATGTGTGAAACAGCTAAAGAGCGTTACCAGAAGGCACTGACCATTTTCGAGGCATCACTACGCCGTGGTCGTCCGACAAAATTATCAGAGGTATGTCGCGACAACAAAGTCTATTATCGCGGCATGCTGAAATGGCTTTATCAGACAGGCCGTACAATAGCAGATATACGCAAAGGTATTACCGCCGAATCCAAGTCAGCAGAGTCTTCCGGGTCCCTGCCGTCTTTTGTAGAGATATCAGAGGCAACGGGAAACATGGAAGAAGGTCATCCTTCTCATTTGCTCAGCAATGTCACTCTTGCCATCGGCAAAGGCGTCACCCTAAGCATAGATACAGCCGATGCAGGGTCGCTGGCAGAGTTTGTCCTTAAGCTCGTCAAGGAGGGAGGAATATGTTCGGACTGAATGAAAATATGCATTATTATCTATGCACCAGGTGTGTGGATATGCGCAACGGCATTAACGGACTCTCAAGGATAGTCCGCGACGAGATGGGTCTTGCTCCTCTGGGCGGCGGTATATTTGTCTTCTTTTCAAAGAACAGGCAAAGTGTCAAGCTGCTCAGATGGGATAGTGACGGTTTCATCCTGTATCACAAACGCCTTGAACGAGGTACGTTCGAGACACCCTCTATAAATGGGTCGACAGGACGCGCAGAGATGCCATGGAGGACATTTTCTCTCATAATGCAGGGAATCTCTACCAATTCTGTAAAATACCGCAAGAGGATGTATATTGATGTTTAGAGGTTGATATAACCTATTGATTACCAATAAAATATTTGTAAAATACCAGTCTGAAAGTTTTGTCATTACGTAAATTTTTATTACCTTTGTAGATGTAATGACAAACGTCCAGATCATAGAAAGTCTAAAGGAAGTAATCACCTCGCTCAAGTCGCAGATCGAGGTGTACCGCCTTGAGCGTGAGCAGGACAAGCGCCAGATTAATGCGCTGCTGTCCGTTATCGCAGACTTGAGAAAGGAGATAGCCTCCCTTCGTGAAGCCATAGATGCCCGCAACAATGACATCGCGAAGGCTGAGAATATAAACAAGGGGCTGTCCAAGATAATATCCAACAAGACTGAAAAGCAGGCACCTCCGGAACCATCCGCCAAGGAGAGGAAAGAACTGGAGACAAAGCGTGCGGAGGCTGTCAAGGCCCGTGGAAATAACGGCGCAAAGCGAAGCACCCATCCGGAGAACTCTGCACATACGAGAGTCGTTTACGTTACACCCGACACTCCCGGTTTCAATTTGTCCACCGCCACGCTTATCGGTGGCACTGATACGGAGGGTAACCCCACCGCATATCTGGAAAGCAGGAGGTACCGCTATCAAAAGGGTTATATGGAGACGGTACTCTACCGTGCGCCTCTGTATAAGCAGGACGGCCGCCTGTACCGTGGAAAGGCACCATCAACCCCATTCCTTAACTCTTCCTATGAGTCCTCTGCAATAGCACATATCATGCGTCTTCGCTATGGCTATGCAATGCCGGTAGAGAGCATCTGCCGCATGCTCCGTGAGGACGGCTTCAACATGAGCAAGAAGACGGCTGACGGACTGCTGAGAAAGACGTCCGGCATATTGGAAAGCCTCTATCTGGCACTACGTGACACAGTCCTAAAGGCAGATTATCTTAATATAGACGAGACATACTACAGGATACTGTCTGAGAAGAAGCCTGAAACAGCGGAAAACGGCAGTGCTTCCGGCACCGGATGCAGCACAGGAAGGGACACGGTGGACAACAACGGTTCTTCCCTTGCAGGCATGCCTGCCGCACGGGGATCAAGAAAAGGCTACATGTGGCTCGTTGCAAGCAGACAGTTGAAACTCTCCTACTTTATATACGATTGCGGATCAAGGTCGCAGAAGGTCATACTCGACGAGCTTACCGGATTCCACGGCTGCGTTCAGTCTGACGGCTACTCTGCTTACAAGAAGCTGGAAACAGATGATTACAAAGACATACAACGAATATCCTGCCTGCAGCACATAAAGAGGAAGTTCCTTGACTGCGGAGAAAATAATACAGAGGCAAGAAAGATGGTCAGGATGATCAACAAACTCTACAGGAAAGAGCACAGTCATAAGGACGACAAGAACTGGACTGCAGGAGACAACCTCAAGTGGAGACAGGAATACGCCCCTCCAATACTCAAGGACATAAGGGAAAAACTTGACACGCTTCTCGCGCTGCCGGACAAAGACCTGCCACCGAAGAGCGACCTTTATACGGCAGTACATTATATGGACAGCGAGTGGGATGCTGTGAAAGGCATCTTCACTCGCGGGGACACCTCGCTGGACAACAACCTCTGCGAGATGCAGAACCGGTATGTCTCCAAGTCAAGGCGCAACTCACTGTTCTTCATAACGGACGATGGTGCCAGGAGAGGGGCAATGTTCTACTCGCTGACATTGTCCTGCATGCTTAATGGCATCGACTCCTTCGAGTATTTTACGGATGTCATAGACAGAGTTGCAAGGATGAAGCCCAAAAGTCCAGTTGAACAATACCGCGAACTACTGCCTGACAAGTGGAAAAAGCAAGATTAGAGTGAAAACGCCCCATGGCAAAAGATGTCATGGGGCGTTTTTGTGAATAAGTCTACGCAAATGTGGAGACGCTTACATACATCCGATAAGAATGGAGATAAGTATATATCCCAACTGTATTGCCTTATAGAAATTTCCTGACCGCTCCATTATTTTGATGACATTGATTTTTGGAACATGAATAAAAGTTTATCTTTTTCGTTCATGCGGATATTATCAGAATAACCGCCTTTTGTTATTTGATACCCGCATGGCTTAACCATAAAAATGCCTAAGCCCTTAGTGTATGAACTTACTTCTGATGCATAGTCTTTACTTGTATTTAA
>DEKJ01000060.1 GCA_002353825.1 Prevotella sp. UBA2725
CAATTTTTCAACCGTACAGGTCGGGATTATTTTTGATTTTTGCACCTACAAAGGTAACGCTTTTTCTTTGATTTTCAAAGGATTAGCGTTACTATTTTTCTTTTTTGTGAAATCAGCATAAACACTAGTGTCCACTAAAATCGCTTAACATTCGCTCTAAGTAATTGTGTTATAGAAAAATACAACGAAAATTTCACTCTATGGGTTAGAAATGGCTAACTTTGCAGAAAGTAATAATCTGTAAGCGTCCATGCCCCATGAACCAAGGAAAATACATCTTTAGTCAGTTGACGGATTTTCTCCCCAAAACGAAGTTTGATTGGCTTGTCAAAAAATATCAAGGTAATAAGTACGTGAAGAAGTTCACTTGTTGGAATCATCTGCTGGTCATGATCTTTGCTCAGCTTACTCAGCGCGAGAGTCTTCGAGATCTCATCTCTACTCTTAATGCTCATAAATCCAAGTTCAATAGACTCGGATTCGGAGAGTCAGTGACGAGGAGCAACCTCTCAAAAGCCAACGAACAACGTGAAGCAAGAATATTTGAAGAGTTGGCATATGATCTCGTTAAAGAAGCGAGGGATCTTCGAATCGGTACTATATCAGAGGACTTCTTCTATAATGGTAATGTCTTTGCATTTGATTCGACGACCATATCTCTTTGCCTTCAGGTATTTTGGTGGAGTAGACTTCATCATGACAAAGGGGGAGTGAAAATGCATACTCTCTATGATGTAAAGACGGATATACCGTCATTCTTTGTCATTACGAATGGAGATATCCATGATTCCAAGGTCATGCATATGATTCCTTATGAGCAAGGAGCATTGTACATCTTTGATAGAGGGTATATGGACACGAGTCGTCTGAGTCTAATCAATAAGATTGGAGCCTTTTTTGTTGTGAGGGAAAAGCATTCTATGGTATATGAGGTTGTGGATGACAAGAACTACAAAAATCCCAAGACAGGGGTTATGGCTGATCAATTGATTAAGTTTTCTGGTGCTGTCACTAAGAAGAACTATCCTGATATCATACGTAGAATAGTCTTCTATGATGCAGAAGGAAACAGAACATTCGTATTCTATACTAACAATATGAGCTTGTCAGCTGAAGATATTGCGCTGGCTTATAAATATAGATGGCGCGTGGAGCTTTTCTTCAAATGGATCAAGCAACACCTTCATGTGAAAGAATTCTATGGTACTACCGAGAATGCTGTAAAGATACAGCTTTACTCTGCTATCATCGCATATTGTCTGGTTGCAATAGTTGAACGTAAAATGAAATTAGATATGGATATCTACGAGATGTTAAGAATTTTATCAATCTCTCTGTTGGAGCGTATGCCCTTGCGGGAATTGCTAACAGAAGAAGAACCAACCCCTGACTTACAATCTGTAAGGCAATTAAGTATTAAATTCTTTTAGTGGACACTAGTGAAACGGAATATGAAAAAGATAAGTATTCTCATGGCGCTCCTGGCATTCTGCAGCATCAGCGCATTCTCTGTAAACGTAACCCCGCTCACCAATGAGCAAGTGATCAATCTCTATGATGGCCCAGCTCCGGGGATGGAGGGCGTCAAGGATGAGGAGTATTCCATTCAGGACGGAACCATTCTCTTGGGTGTCGTCAAGCCCACGCTGAAGGTGTTCCTCCCCGAGCCGTCAGTACGCAAGAATGTTGCTATGGTGGTCTGCCCTGGCGGTGGCATGTGCCTGCTTTCCTATAAGGAAGAGGGCGAGGATGTAGCTCGTGCGCTCGCCAAGCAGGGCATCACCGCCTTCGTGCTGAAATATCGTCTCGAGCCGATCTATAATGATAAAGGCGGACGTGCCAGCAACTTCGGAGAGGTGATGATGGCTGTCGTCAAGCAGTTTGATAAGTCTAAGGAAGCATTCGCGAAGGACCACCCCGGCAAGCTGCCGCTGACGTCCATCCTCTGCCAGAATGTGCCAGCTTCGAAGTATGCGTTTGCCGATGCCACCAAGGCCATGCAGCTGGTGCGCAGTCATGCTCATGAGTGGCAATTCGATAAGGTGGGCATCATGGGCTTCTCGGCCGGTGCTGTCACCACGACTTACATCATGCTCAACCACGACGATAGCTCGCGTCCCGACTTTGCTGGTGTCATCTATGGCGGATGGGATGTTCCGCAAGTGCCGGCCGACGCTTGCCCGCTCTACATGTGCTCGCCCGTCAACGACGCCTTCCAGCCAGTGGAGACGCAGAACCTCTTCAATGCCTGGCGCGAAGCAAAGAAGCCCGTCGAGCTCCACTATTATCAGAAAGCCGTCCACGGATATGGCGTAAAAACCACTGGCGCTGCCGTTGACCTCTGGTTCGACTCCATGATTGCTTTTATGAAGGACACAAAATTCTTGCCGAAATAAGAGGCTTCATCATAGGTTTTAGTTATTTATTAAATGCGAACGGCTGCACCACGTTGATGTGGTGCAGCCGTTGTCTTTCCTCTGTTGCTCCTGAAGGATATTATTTGAGATCAACATCCTGCCATCGGCTGTTATGTAGGATTTCAGGATTCTGACCAAAGAAACAGGTTCCTGCCTCTTTGTCGCCCATGAGATAATAACGCATCCAAGCTACGAGGTAGGGTTCACTCTCCCGAAGATTGGCACCATGATCCTTGTCAGGGTTGGCAATACGAGCCAGAATGACAGTGTTCTGTGGATGGCGGCTGCGAATGTCTTTTTTCATCTTTCGCATGTCCTTGATGTCGCAGATGCGGTTGCCCTTGCCGTCATCTGCATCGTGGAGGATTCCTTTCGTGTCGCTCATGCACATGATGGCAATTGGAATGTTCACTTTTGTGATGTTATAGCTAAACTTCAAGGCATCTATAGCCAGTTGCAGATGGGTGGGACTCTGAGAATAAGCTGCCTTGTACACATAACTGTTCTGCCATGCTGTTATGGCATTGAAGACACCGGCACCGCCCTGAGAGTGACCTGCCACACCAATGTTATTCGTATCGACATGTCCATAGAACAGGCTTCCTTTGCGCTGGTTCTCTTTGAGCATGAAGTCGAGGGTCAGGGCTGATGACTTGCCGTTGCCACTCGATTTGTCCATATTGCCAGCTGCGATAAATCCCCATGAGGCCAGATGCTGAAAGATGTACGGATACTTATCGTGGGTCCAGCCAGTGCCATTGACAAGCACTACCATGGGGTATTTCTTCCCCGGATGCTGTGCCATATCAGCTGGATACCATATCTTGTAGGTGCCGATGCATTCCTCTGAACTTTTCTGCTCGAATGTGGCGGTCTTGTTAGGTCCCCACTGAAGATACTTATTCTCAAGGGGAGCATCAACCTTCCCTACGAGTTGCTGCCAGTTGTCGGCAGTCACGCACGATGCCACTACCATGCTGGTCAATGACATAGCTATAAAAGATAGAAACAGTTTTTTCATTGTTGTTTTTGATGATTAAGTTGAATTTATTTCTTTGATAATGGAAGCTCTTTTACCTGCAATATTCTCACGGGGCCAAGAAGACCTGATGGAAGCAGTGGCCCATCAGCCTTGTAGTAAGGCTCGGAAGCATCCACCCAAGCAATAGGATGTGCGCAGTCTGGTTGTACGTCACCGATGAGGCGGTTTACCCATCGGTTTGCAACCTTTACCTCAAGGCGATTGTCACCCTTGCGTAGTGCCGTGGAAATATCGATTCGGTAGGGAGACCGCCAGACAATGCCTAAACACTGCCCGTTGAGCCACACCTCAGCCATGTCAGCCACATCGCCCAGGTCGAGCCAGAGATGCTTCATGTTGCTGTGCTTCCACCGGAAACTGTTGCTGTAGGTAGCAATGCCTGAGAAGTATTTGATGCCAGGCTCTTCGAGCGATGAGAGCGATACAAGGCTATCGATTGTTGTCGTCGCAGGCGCGCCACGGTGCTCTTGGAAAGCCACCTTCCAGGGAGTGGAAAGGCGTAGCACCTCTTGTTCCTGGGTTGCAGGTCTCTCATAGACGTCTTCGCTTGTTGGCTCAGTGGCGACGATGAAGCAAGCATCATCTTTTTTCATGCGCATTGTCACCATAGTGCGATTATCACTCATCGTATAGCTGACGGGGTCCACTGCGCCAGTCTCTGGATTGAAGCACAGTGGCAGTCTGCCGCTCATCTTCATGGACACGGTCACCGTTTGTGCCTCCCCAGCGGTTTTGCTCAGCCAGTAGATGTTGCCACCCTGTGGCAGACGACGATGTCTGAAGGTCACAGTGCTGTCGCTGCTGATGAAATCGGGTTGAAGATCGGCGCTACGGATAGCTTCGCTGAGAGAGTGTGTCGTGCTGACATTGGATCGGCCTTTATGCCAGACATCGTCTACAAGTCGTTGGAACTCTTGTGGATCATCGCCCAGGCCATAAGGCTGTTTGGGTTCATAGCCAGCAATAGGCACACCTGCCAATACCAGTTGATGAATCTTACGGAGCACAGGTATGGACATATATGTCATATTCTTGTCGAGCCATAACAAGTGATAACGAGCTCCACTAGGGGCCACAAGGTCACTATCAACTGCCTTTATATCATTCGCCAAACCATTCGCACTGATAAAATCATACTCGTAGCCAGCAGGAACGGCGGGTAACTTGTTGGCATAGAGATTGGTTATATTATTGTCTTCTCCATAGTAGACTAAGATGTCCGCCACGTTTTGTCCCTGCTGGAGCATGTAGCTTGAGCGACTGAGATAGCTGATCCATGGCGCTGCCATCTCGGCCCAGGTGTCGTGGCGGTTGAACCATTGTCCTGTCATCATCAGACTAAAGCCTGGCTGCAGACTGTCGAGTGGTTGGTGGGCGCTCTCGTGGATGACGAAACGATTGATGCCCTGTTTCATCATGCGGTCGGCTGTCCACTTGAGGTCTTTCGGCGTGAAGCCGTAACCATGCCCGAGGTCGGTAAACGACTCGGCGGCAGCGATGTTCTGACCATAGATGTGTGCCACTGATGAAGACTCTCGGTCGTCGGAAAGGAAATGGAAGGCATCGCCCTGCTTGCTGCCGGGCATCCACATCGCCGACATGGGTATCTGTGACGTGCGCTTTACGTCCATGCCATCAGCGAGATAGGCTCGCCCACTTTCATGCGACTCAGAGTAGCGGCCTTTCAGCCCATATTGTTGCGTGAGAGTCGTCAATTGGTCGTAGTTGGCGGTGATAAGGCTACCGATGGTTGCCCGCCAGTCGCGCAAGAAAGCATCGCTGGCCTCAGGGCTATCGATGACCATACCTGTCAGCACAGGCATCCAAGGGTATAGCTCGTAGCCATTGCGCTGTCGGAACGCTACCGCCATCAGTGGCGTCCAGTTTTGCATGCCTGCTTCATAGCTGTCGGTGAGCATGTAGCGAATGGTCTTGCCCATGGCGTCGCCTGAAGCCTGATGCATCATGTCGAGATCGTGAGTGATGTAGTTGCGGAAAGCCGTTGGGTCGAGTTTGTCCACTTCCAGACCAGTGGCATCAGCCGGAGCAGGATGATTCTTCTTACCCGTGAGCGAATAACCGAAGCGGAAGATGCGCCAACGGCCTGCAGGAGCATCCCAGACAAGATGTCCCAGACTGTCAACATGGCTGGTGATGTCTATAACATCTGCGGTGCTGGCAAAGCGTTCTGCAAGCGAAGACATGGATGGTGCGCCAGCAAGCGTAGAATAGCCGGCCTTATACTCCGACTGGTTGACAACAGAGCATGTAGAGAGATCGAACTCGGCTACCTGTGTAGCCTGTGGTGCAGACTGAGATGTTCCCCAAAGAAAGCCAAATGCTTTAGGGTTGTCGATCTTTAGTCGAAAGTAGCGGGCCGTGGTGGCTGGCAGCGAACGGGTCTGCATAACACCGACGTAAAGCCCCAACTGCTGTACTTCGTGGAAGTTTTTCCCGTCGTTGCTGGCTTCGAGCACACAGTGACCAGCAATGTTGCCAAAGAGCGTGCTGGACAGTGAGACGATAGCCAGACGCATGCCACGAATGGTGACGGGCTGGGGGAAAGCATACTGCAACCAACAGTAGCCATCGGGGCCATTGCTTAATGGACGTGACGTGACGGCATCGCCATCAGTAAGTTGTTGCAGTGTGAAGGTGCCACTGCTGCTGGTCAGCGTGGGATGAAGGTCGGCCAGCGAACACTCTTCGTCGGGCATCCTGACAGCAAGCACATTGATATTGCGGTAAAAGGACAAAGGCTTCCAGTCAGTGCCATAGAGATCGTCACCCAGTGGCATGTTCTGGTAGGGACCAGCCATTGTGTAGGCTGATGGGAGTTGAAGGTCTATTTTCCTCCCGCCGTTGACAACGGTCTGTCGCCAGACGAGTTTTTTCATGGCGTCAGCCTCAGAAACCCAGGGACCGCCAGTGGCGCTCCACCCAGGTGCGCTGGCGATGGTCACCTCCATGTCTAACGAATCGGCAAGCCCCATGGCGTAACGAAAGGCGTGTTGCCATTCGGGGTGCATGTAGCTCAGTCGATGGGCAACCATGACAGGAGTCTGTGACGTTCCAGCATCAAACTGATGGAATCCGCCCAAACCGATGCGGTGCATCCACTCCAGATCTTTGCGGATGCCATCTTCAGTGATGTTGCCGTTCATCCAGTGCCACCACACTTGTGGACGTGCACTTTGTGGTGGTGTCTGGAAACTCTTTGAGAGATTTGCAGGCTGGGGAAAGACTTCGATAGCTACAAAGGTGCAAGAAGTCAATAATAGTCGGAATAGTTGTTGTCTCATTGTAGAACCTCTTTTTTGCAAAGATAGTGTTTTTAATTATAATGTACAATACGCTTGCTGGGGCTTTGAGCAAATGGTATAATATTCAACGAGATTGTTAACAATATGCTGAAATAGCTTGACGACGCTTGCCCAGGATGATTTATTTGCCATATGTGTGATGATTATGCTATTTGTTTCCACAGTGTATGCCACTTGAATTTTATTCTTATCTTTGCACAAAAAATAACCAATTACAATATAAAACATCAACTTAATAAACGAGTCCTGACGGCGACAGCTATCGTCGTTCTTGGTTTTGTAGCAGGCCGTCTTACGGTCCGCTTCTTGTTAAACATGCTACTTGGTGGCACGATGATTGGAGGAAATATCTTATGAAAACGGAAACAAAAAAGCGTCTGTACTTTGTGCTGCTAGGTGTTGCACTGTTCATCATCTCATTTCTTGCAGGTGCAGCCTCACGCATGTCCTCTATATCTATAGACAAGAAGTTTCGTGTGGAATGGAATGACAACGTCGGACGGAAGATTACCGACTTGAGCTACGGGAAGGGCTCTGAAAACAAGTTTGACCTCTATCTGCCAGCAGATAACAAGCGAAAGGCTTATGGCCTTGTGGTCTACATTCATCCTGGAGGCTTTACCAGTGGAGACAAGGCGGACGACAAAGAACTGCTTCAATGGCTCTGCTCCAAGGGTTATGTGGCAGCCAGTATCAATTACACTCTCGCGACGGAGAAGAATCCTGGAGCAAATGTCTATACACAGTCGATGGATATACGAAGAGCCATGCCTGTTGTTGTGAAAGAAGCTCGCAAGCATGGCTACAACATCACAGAAATGGCCATAGGTGGTGGCTCTGCTGGTGGCACATTGGCTATGCTGTATGCTTACCGCGACGCTACCACGTCGCCAATCCCAGTGAAAATGCTCTTCGAATGTGTTGGGCCGTCAAGCTTTTATTCCGAGGACTGGACGCCGTATGGTACCGACAAGGATCCCAAGGCTGCTGCAGGCCTGTTCTCGATGCTACTTGGCAAGAAGATCAACCCCAACCTGTTTGGCACGGCAGCGTACGACTCCATCATGAAGCCTATCTCCGCTTACATGTGGGTTGACAGCTTATCAGTGCCTACGGTGTGTGCCTATGGTTCTTACGACAAAGTGTGCCCTTTCCTATCGTCTCGCCATCTCATCAAAGCGCTGAAGGACAATCATGTGCCTTTTCAGTATTTTGAGGCCACACACTCCGGACATGGACTGCAAAATGACACTGATGTCTATGCAGCCTATATGCAAACTGTTAGCGATTGGCTTGATAAGTACTTACCCATACAATAATCTTATTATAGAATGAAGCGGACAATCACATTTCTCTTCATAGCTCTCATTTGTATGGTAGCCCAGGGGGCAACCTCGCTTCACACATTGCGCGTGGAGTATGCCACTACGCCGATGGGAATCGATGTTCAGCAGCCTCGCTTTTCCTGGCAGATGAGCTCCGACAAACGTGGCACCTGTCAGAAGGCCTACCAGATTGTTGTCACCGACAATGCTAACCGTAAGGTGTGGGACAGCGGACGACAGCAGTCGGCAACATCGCTTAACATCACCTATGGCGGGGAACGGCTGAAAGCTGCCACTCGCTACCGGTGGACCGTCACAACATGGGACAACCATGACTCAAAGGCCACTGGTAGCTCATGGTTTGAAACAGGACTCATGTGCTCGTCCGACCGCGATGAGGCTTGGCAAGGTGCGCAGTGGATAGGCGGTAACGACCAGAATGCGCTGACCTTCTACCGTCACTATCTGCCGGTGTTCCGCCTGCGTTTTGCCATCATCCTTGACCGCAAGACGAAGACCTGTGAGGCAGCCCTCATCTATGGCGCCAACGACCCGCGGCTCATGGATCGCAACAAGAATATCCTTGGGGTGAGGAGCCCATTGAATGGCTCTTACATCAAGGTGTCACTCAACACCAGTGGCCTTGACCACGGCGACAGCGCCCGCGTAGAGTTCTTCCGTGTAGGCTATAGCAGAAACGACACTCCGAACCGCCCTATTGCCTCTTTCAAAGTTGCCCCTTCCCTCATCAACCAGCAGAACCGCTACGAACGGCACTCCTTCGAGCTGGCGTCTATGCATGGTGCCACAACTCTCTGGGTGGATCATCAGGAGAAGCCGCTTGTCGACAAGCTCGACCTCAACCCTATGGGCATGGGTGGCAACAGCATCTCCTTTCCGAATGTCGGTGACATGGGATTCAGTGTGCCTCAGGGCAAGGCAACATTCACTGATGTTGAGGTGCTCAACTATCGATTGCCGCGTCATACGCTGGCTCGCCTTGCCGACCAGACCGTGAATGGTGAGACTCGTTTCTTCCAACCGAAAGAGACTGGCGCACCACGGCTGCGCACGGAGTTCACGGCGCGGAAGGACATTGCCACGGCACGACTCTATGTCACCGCTCGTGGCGCCTACGACATGTTTATCAATGGGCAGCGCGTGGGTAACGACTACCTCAACCCCGGACTGACGCAATACAACAAGACGCAATATTATCAGACCTACGATGTCACGGCATTGCTCCACACTGGTGACAACGCCATGGGCGCACAACTCTATGAGGGCTGGTGGAGCGGCGCAATCTCTTATGAAGGAGCCAACTGGAACTTCTTTGGTGATAAGCAGTCGCTGCTCTGCCAACTGGTCATCACCTATACCGACGGCAGTCAACAGTCTATTGTCTCAAACCCCGATACGTGGACGATGAGCACCGATGGCCCTGTGCGTCTGGGTAGCATCTTCCAGGGTGAGGTCTACGATGCACAGCGGGAGATGTCGGGGTGGAGCAAAGCGGGCTTCGACGCAAAGGGCTGGACGAAAGCCAGCGTGGTGCCATTGGAGAGCACTATCAGTCACGAACAGCCATCAGGCATCATCAATTGGCCTTGCCCTGACGACTACAGCCACTTTAGGCTGACGAGTCAGGTGGGCATGCCCGTGCGGCCCTTAACTACCCTCGTGGCACAGCATGTTAATGAGGTGCGATCTGGTGTCTACGTTTACGACATGGGGCAGAACATGGCTGGTGTGCCAAGCATCTCTTTCTCCGGACTGAAGCCAGGGACATCCGTCGCCATGCGCTATGCCGAGGTGCTCTATCCCGATCTGCCGGAGTATAAGGACAATGTAGGCATGGTGATGATGGAAAATCAGCGCGGTGCCATGGAGCAGGATCTCTACGTCGCTCGTGGTGGTAAGGAGACATTCTCGCCACGGGGTACCTATCATGGCTATCGCTATGTGGAAATCACGGGCATCGACCGCCCGTTGCCTCTGGAAGCTGTGAAGGGCATTGTGCTGAGCTCTATCGACTCTATCACCGCCGAATATCAGACGAGTGACACGTTGCTAAACCGCTTCGTCGAGAATGTGAAATGGTCGGCGCTGGCAAACGTCTTCTCCATTCCTACCGACTGCCCGCAGCGCAATGAGCGCATGGGGTGGAGTGGAGACCTGAGCGTTTTCACGCCCACGATGACCTATATGTTTAACGGTGCGGAGTTCCTGCGCCGGCACATGCAGGCCTTGCGCGACACGCAGGAGCCCGACGGTGCCTTCGCCTGTATCGCTCCTATTGGCGGTGGCTTCGGTGGCCCGCTATGGTCGAGCGTGGGTATCGTCATGCCGTGGCAGAGCTATCTGCAGTATGGTGATCTGGATGCGCTGCGTGAGCATTACCCTGCCATGAGGCAATTCATGGAGTTGCAACTGGAGAAATATATCGACGCAAAGGACCATTACTTCAAAGGCACGGGGAAATTTATCCCCGACCTGGGCGACTGGCTTGGCTTTGAGGTGCAGAAAAACGATAACTCGTTGCTCCTTGACTGCTATCTCTGCTACGAACTTCAAATGATGGCGCAGGCCGCCACGCTCCTCGGCCATGACGCAGACGCAAAGCACTACGCAGAGGTATTGAACGAACGTAAGACTTTTATCAATCGTCATTACATTGATCCTGCGACAGGCCTAACCGTTGGTTCAGGTTTCGGCGAACAGAAGCCAAGCATCCTCGGTGGTCTCACGGGGCCAAAGCGGAAAGGCATGCTCATTGATGCACAGACGTCATACGCATTGCCCATCGCTTTCGGCATCGTTGAGGATTCGTTACTAAGTCGCTTCATCGGCCGGTTCCTCAATACGATAACCCGCAAGAGTACAGACGACGATGGCAGCGTCTATCCGCCTTATTCGCTCATGACGGGCTTCATCGGTACAGCTTGGATCGCCCCCGCTTTGACAGCGGCTGGACATAGCGACATGGCATACCGCATGCTCCTCAACCGGCAGTTCCCCTCATGGCTCTATCCCGTGGAACAGGGTGCAACAACGATCTGGGAGCGGCTGAACAGCTACACCCGTGAACAGGGCTTCGGCGGCAACAACAGCATGAACTCCTTCAACCACTATGCCTTTGGCTCAGTGACGGCATGGCTCATGCAGAGCTCATTGGGCATCAGTCGCGACGAGAATAGTCCTGCCTTCAAGCATTTCATCCTCTGCCCACAGCCAGACGTGACGGGCGGTCTATCCTTCGCTCGTGGCCACTACGACTCGATGTACGGTCGCATAGAGAGCAGTTGGGAGCGTCGCGACGATAAGACCATCTACCGCTTCTCCATTCCTGCTAACACGTCGGCAACGCTCATCCTGCCCGATAAAAGCAAGAAAAGCAGGCAACTGAAGAAAGAACTATCATCGGGTGTCTATACTTATGAGATAAAGGACTAAGTACAATTAGTAAAAACTAATATGAACAATCACGTGAAGAAACTGGCACTCACCTGTGCCACCGCCGCCGTGGCCCTCACCGCCACCGCACAACCGAAACTGAACGAAAACAACATCGACGAGGTCATCAATGCTATGACGCTCCACGAGAAAGCGCTCCTCGTGGTAGGTACAGGCATGGGAAGCATGAACGCCGGCAGCGCAGGTGTTCTTGGCGCCTTCGCGAAGATCGTGCCGGGAGCTGCAGGAACGACCGTTGCCATTTCCCGTCTGGGCATCCCGTCCATCGTCCTCTCCGACGGTCCTGCGGGACTGCGCATCAACCCCACACGACCCTACGACAGTCATACGTACTATTGCACCCATTTCCCCATCGGCACGTCGTTGGCCAGCAGCTGGAATGTCGACCTGGTGAAGGAGGTCGGTGCAGCCATCGGCAACGAGACGCGCGAGTATGGCGCCGACGTGCTGTTGGCTCCAGGTGTCTGCATCGAGCGTAACCCACTCTGCGGCCGCAATTTCGAGTATTACTCTGAGGACCCCGTGCTGGCAGGAGAGATTGCTGCCGCCTACATCAATGGTGTGCAGAGTCAGGGTGTTGGCACCTCCATCAAGCACTTCGCCTTCAACAATCAGGAGACGATGCGTCTGGGCAACGATGCTATCGTCAGCACACGTGCCGCACGCGAGATCTATCTGAAGAACTTCGAGATTGCTATCCGGAAGTCTGATCCCTGGACGGTGATGTCGTCGTATAACCTCGTCAACGGAGTGATGACCTCTGAGCGCCGCGACCTGCTCACCAATATCCTCCGCAACGACTGGGGCTACCGCGGCCTTGTGATGACCGACTGGCTCGGTGGCACTGACCCCGTGCGCCGTCAGGGCGGCACCGACCGCGTGGCTAACATGGTGGCCGGCAACGACCTCATCGAACCGGGAGCACCCGAGGACACGAAGACCATCGAGGAGGCTGTGCAGAATGGCAAGCTCGACGTGAAGTACGTCGATGCCTGCGTGCGCAACATCCTGAAGCTCGTGGTGAAGACACCGCGCTTCAAAGGTTACAAATATAGCAACGAGCCCGACCTGAAGGCTCACGCCCTCGTCACACGCAACTCCGCCGCTGAGGGCACAATCCTGCTGGAGAACAAGGGCGTGCTGCCACTGACAGCTGCCACAAAGGCTGTAGCCCTCTTCGGTGTGGGTAGCTATGATCCTATAGCCGGTGGTACGGGCTCAGGCAATGTGAACCGTGCTTACACCGTCAGCCTTGTCGAGGGCATGCGCAACTGCGGCTACGATGTCGACGCCTCGCTGCTCAACGACTATACAATCTATATCCCTAAGGCTAAGGAAGAGATCAACAAGATTCCACACGAGTGGTGGCAGGGACTGCCATTGCCAAAGGAGTTCGTACCGACCGACGAGCAGATAGCCAAGGCTGTGAAGGCCAATGATGTGGCCGTCATCACCATCCAGCGCCTCTCCGGTGAGGGCAAGGACCGTGACGAGACTGACTTCAACCTCGCCCCAGAGGAGAAAGAGATGCTCACGAAGGTAAGCAATGCCTTCCATGCCGCTGGCAAGAAGGCCGTGGTGGTGCTCAACATCGGTGGCGTCATCGAGACGCAGTCGTGGA
This sequence comes from Prevotella sp. UBA2725, assembly GCA_002353825.1. Taxonomy (GTDB): domain Bacteria; phylum Bacteroidota; class Bacteroidia; order Bacteroidales; family Bacteroidaceae; genus Prevotella. Next base: position 13,203 of record DEKJ01000060.1, read on the forward strand.
AGAACATCCCCGACGCTGTCCTGCTGCCGTGGCAGTGTGGTCAGGAGTATGGCAACTCCGTGGCACTGCTCCTCGCTGGTAAGCTCTCGCCGTCGGGCAAGTTGCCGCAGACATGGCCTACGGACTTCAACGACGTGCCTTCGTCGAAGAACTTCCCCACAAAGGGTCTGAACGTCAATATGTTTGCTAAGGACCAGTCGTCATACGCTAACATGAAGGACGTGGGCTACACGAAATATGAGGAGGACATCTACGTCGGCTATCGCTATTTCGATACTTTTAAGAAAAATGTGTCCTATCCCTTTGGCTACGGTCTGAGCTACACCACGTTCGGCTATAGCAACCTCCGTCTCACCGACAAGGGTGACGCCGTGGAGGTGAGCGTCGACGTGACGAACAAGGGTAACCGCGCTGGCAAAGAGGTGGCCGAGGTGTATGTCAAGGCTGCCAAGGGTGCCATCGAGAAGCCTGTCCAAGAGCTGAAAGCGTTTGCCAAGACACGCGCCCTGAACCCCGGTGAAACACAGACGCTGACGATGACGGTCCGCAAGATCGACCTCGCCTCGTTCAACGAGAAGCAGAACGCATGGGTCGTCGACGGTGGCAAGTACACCTTCCGCGTGGGTGCTTCCAGCCGCGACATCGCCGCCACGGTCGACATCACGGTCAAGGGCCAGAAGCAGAAGGTGAGCCGCGCACTGCCCTCGCCTAAGCTGAACCGGCTGACACAGAAATAATATCACTAGCAATCATGAGAAGGCTCTTTCTTATCTCTCTTATTCTGTTGGGCTCCGCACTGGGTGCGGTAGCCCAGTGGGCACCACCTGCCAATGGTTGGATCACGATGACCAGCATCACCGTCACTGTACAGAACACTGTGGGTATCAGTGATGTGCATACCGTTCCTGTAGACATTATCAAGGCACAGGTCAACGCTGTGATGACGGATATAATTACTGAAAATATACATAGTAGCTTGTAGGGCTGGAGTTTTATTCGTAATTTTGTGCATCATCACAAATGAGTTACGATTATGGATAATACTATTGGACACGCAAACTCCACGCAAGAGATCAAACAATGGTTGTTGAACTGGCGGGAAGTGCACTATGAGGCCTATCACCAGTTTCTCAAAGATTTCAACCGGCTGTCTATTGTCCGCCCTGAATTCTTGATGAGGCTCTGCGAAGCAGTGGTCAGCAATCTGCCTGAGGAAACGAAGGTGGTGTACGAGTATATCAAGGCTGAGCAAGGTGGCAATGCTGATGGATTGGAGAAGCCGGCTTTCATCAAGGAGCATGAGGCGGAGGTTAAGGATTGCCTTGAAGGCAAGACAATCCTCTGTGTGAGTATGTTATCCGGTGAGAGTGTGAGTCTGTTAGTCGGTGAGCCGCACGAGCGTGAAGATGGCGAGGCCGTCATCAATAAAGAAAAGCTGGATGCCTACTTCAACGAAATGCCCAAGGAGAAGTTGATGGCTCTGGTGAGCGCTACTAATATTCTGGATGGGAACTACGATCGCAACAAGATGCCAGAGCATCAAGGAGACATGGAATATGCCAAGCGTCTGCTCTCACATCTTTATGTATATGCCATATTGCTGATGCCAGAGTTTTTGCAGAACCTGCGGAGCAATGGAGCAAAGCAAGATGATGGTTTCGCACTTTGCCTGTTCTATTTCATAGCACTCGACAACGGGCACATTCAGTTCTTCGACAAGTTGAGTAGATTGAAACTCCAACTGCCATTGAACCCTGTTGAGATGCAGACGATGGACGGTCTCTCGAAGGAAGTCGTTGACCAGAGCGTCAGCAAAAGTTATGTAACGAAGAAGAACTGGAAGGAGTGGTTAGCTACCGCAGGATTAGAAGCCAAGGCTACGGTTATGGGTGTGCTCAGCACTATTCGTAGCAAGACTGGTAAGCGAGGTGACTTCCGCACATTAGATGATCTGTTGCTCGGTGATGAACAAAAGAAGGAGAAGGTAAAGGACCTTATCTGCCAGTTCGTCAATGATGAGGACACACGAACCATCGACCTCGGGTATTTGATGTACGCTCTAAACAACTTGCAGTTGATCAAGGAATGTACATTCACGTCATTCTGCAAAGCCGTCTCTGCTTTCACGGGACAAAAGATTATTCATCTCCAGAAGGCCAAGGAACGTTATAACCGCATCATGGCTAATCCGAACGTGCTCTCAGATGAATATGCCAATAAGTTTGTCCGCAGCAGTTCCGGCAGGTCGCGCGACAACAATCAGGACAGGGACATTCTTTCCGACTCCTGGAAGAAAACACGTAAGATCGCAGCGTATTGGGGTCCGAGATTTGAAGAGATCCAATAAGCATAAGCAGACTTCCACCTTATTATATATATCAGCAGTCAAAGGTCTATGATAGTCCTTTGACTGTTTCCGTTTGTTAAAGTTCGGTCACGTTAATTCGATTATTATTAACCAACCCCGGACCGGTCATTATAGTCGTATCTTCGCAGCGCATTAAGGTTCGAACACAATGCGCAGTGAGTTATTCATGCCTGATTCCGCAAGGAAGAAAGGCTAGTATTCATTTAAAAAAGATGTGACAATAATGAATATGATTTCTTTAGAGAAACTGATGCAGACTCCGGTCTGCATGATGACGGGCGAACAGCTCGCCATGCTGCTGAGCAACCTCAAACTCCTTGTGGGCAACACCACAGAGAACAAGACGGAGGCCACTACGCCCATGCATCTCGCCTATGGCATCCGTGGCATTGCCGACACCTTCGGGTGCTCCATCCCGACCGCCAACCGCATCAAGAAGAGTGGCGTCATCGACGATGCCATTTCTCAGACTGGCCGCAAGATTGTGGTCGATGTGGACAAGGCACTGGCGCTGGCAAAGGAGAAGAAGCCTGGTGCGCTCTGTAAATAAATGGTCAAGTCTATAAAATATAGTTTATAGAATATTGAGTAAAAACCAACGGATAAGCAAGTTTATGTTTTGGGAACCCCAAAACTATCCCCTGCGGGGAAACTTGCATCCCGTTGGTCTCGATAAAAGTAAATATTTCGGTTATGGCTAATAAACGGTTTCATGGCAAGCGCAACACCGGCGGACGCCCTCGCAAGGAGGAATGGGTGAAGCGAAAATACAGGCTTCCGGCAGTGAAGGTGAACACCGAAGAGTATTTTGCAGTGATAGAAAAAGCTAAGGCTGCAGGCGTAACCTTGACAGAATTCATTCGACAGTGTGTCTTCTCTGGAGAGGTCATCGCTAAGGTGACACCCGGGCAGATGAGCCTCATCCGTGACCTGGCTGGTATGGGCAATAATGTCAACCAACTGGCACGACAAGCCAATGCAGCAGGGTATAGATCGTATTCGAAACGCTTCTCTGCTTTGGGCGTTGAAATAATGAATATAATTGACAAGTTTAAAGATCCAAAAGATGTTCCATAAGATTACGAAAGGCAAAAGCTTCGCTGGCGTATTGAAATACGTGTTCAGTAAAGGCGAAGATTCTGAGTTCCTCGAAGGCAATGGCGTAATGTTTGGCCCCATCCCAACAATGGCTGCCTGCATGGATGTCCAGGCCTCCATGAACCCGAGCCTGAAAGAGAATAGAGTTTGTCATGTCTCGCTCAACTTCTCAGCAGAGGACAAGGCGAGACTCACAAATGAGATGATGTTACGGATAGCTCACGATTACATGCAGCGCATGGGCTTCAAGGACACACAGTACGTCATCGTCCGTCACCATGACCGCGACCACCCTCACCTTCACATCGTCATCAACCGCGTGAACAACGAGGGCAAGACCATCAGCGACAAGAACGACCGCGACCGGGGAAAGGATATCTGCCTCTATCTTACGAAGAAGTACGGCCTCCATATCGCCGCAGGTAAGGATCATGTGAAGCGTGACCGACTGCGTGGCGGTGACAAGACGAAGTACGAGATCTATGATGCAGTATGCGCCGTGCTCCCGAAGTGCAAGAACTGGGACGAGTTGCAGAAAGCCCTTCTTCATTATGGTGTCGAGGTCGAGTTCAAGTATCGCAGTGGCTCTCTTGACGTTCAAGGCGTGAAGTTCATTAAGGACGGTATTGCCTTCAGTGGGTCTAAGGTTGACCGGAATCTCAGCTACTCCAAGCTATCCCGGAGGCTGGAAGCAAATCTGATGGCTGCTACGAAAAAAGAGGCTAAGACTACGAAGGTGGTCAAAGTCGTCAAGCACGCCAAGCCAACTCCTGCTCCGAAGTCGAAACTTGTTCACAAAGTGGTGCAGGTAACTGACGCAATGGGCAAAATCCTCAATCAGGATGTCTATGTTCCTGATACGGTCAGCGAAAGCGCCGAAAGTGACTATACCACTGAGGATGAGTACGTTGAGGAGAAGAAGTGGACTTGGGGACACGGATTCAAACGATAGTTTAACACTTTAATCTTTTTATAATCATGGTAGAAACCAAAATGACAAAGTCTGGACAGAATGTCCAGCAGCAAGGCGCACCAAATATGGGCGCAATGTATTTTGAGAACATTATGAACGCTATCAAAACAGGTAATAAAACCCTGCTTGATGCTATCCGCAATCAGCAAGCACCTACAGTCACCGTGCCACCTCCCAAGGTGGAGGTGCACGGAGTGAGCAAGGAGGATGTTGAGACGATAGTCCGGAATGCCTTTGCAGAGCAGAAAGAGAAGTTTGTCAAGCTTGACAAAATTGACGAGATTGCGGCTACTCTGAATGATATCAAGGCTGCACAGAACTCGGTCTCCTATCTGGAACGCATCGCGAAGTTCATCTTCACGAAGCGGGCATTGGTTCTGTTCCTTGTGGGAGTGGCAACAGCCATTGCTTTCGGCAACCTGTACTATGACTATCGTCAGAAGTCAGACCGCCTTGACCGCATCGAGATTAGCGATCTCAAGTACCGCTATGTGCGAGCTGTTGGTTATGCCTCCCCACGGATGCTCTTCCAACTCGACAGTATCTGCAGCGAAGGCTCTTCTGAAGCTATGGATGCCATCCGCAACCGCATCGGCAAGTACGAACAGCGAGTGCGGGAGAAGTCCGATAGCATCGTCCATGCTGAGGAGGAGAAAAAGGCCCGCCTCTAACAGACTAACAAATGTGAGTGCTCGCATTGTAACAAGTGTGAGTACTCATACAATTCAAACAATCAAAATTAGATCATCATGAAAGTGTTACAAAACAAGATTATCGTCTTCGCCAACCAGAAAGGTGGCGTTGGCAAGTCAACATTCTGCATGCTTCTGGCCGACTACATGGCTTACTGGAATCTGCCAGTTACCGTTATCGACTCCGACATCCAGTCAACCATCACTGGCCAGCGCAACTATGACCTCTCGGTCAATACTGACAAACCGCCATACGATGTGCAGCAGTTTGACATCTGTGCGCCCGATGTGATGCAGCAGCTCATGGACAACGCGCGCAAGTCGGAAGGATTTGTGCTCTTCGATACTCCGGGCAACATCAAAGAGGATGGTATGGCAGTGATGCTCGGTAATGTCGACTACATCGTCTGTCCCTTCAAGTACCAGCGCAAGACCATTGCTTCGACTGAGACATTCATCAAAGTGGTTGAGCAACTCCGTAGCCTCAATCCCGAGATGAAGGCAAAACTCTTCTTTGTACCTAACTTCGTTGACCGTCGTATCGGCACGAAGGAGGAGTGGGAGTATTATAAAGAGGTGGATGCAGAGTTCTCCCGTCATGGTATGCTGACTCCAGAAGTCGGCTATCGTGCTATCATGGAGCGTGCGAACACCTTCATGCCCATCGTTGAAGAAAAGCATGCTGTGTATCCTGCTTTCAAGTTCATGACCGAGATTTTCCTCGGCAAGAAAGAGTATTCATTAAATTCAGATCACCATGGCAATTGAATTACCCAAGAACGGAATGGTTGGCGCTGTGAAGACTGCTCAGACTTCACCACCAGCCGAGGCTCCCAAGGAGGAGTCTACCGCCAATCAACAATCTGAGCCGGCTGGCAAGCCTTACGAGACCAAGCCACCTGCAATCAAAGGTGGCGATGTCAATGACAATGAGTTCGCAGTCTTCTGCCAGGGCATTGATAAGTACACAAAAATCCCTGAACACGGCGAAGGAGTCTGGATTACCAAGGACTTGAAACGTCGTCTTGATGCCATCAAGTTCCACTCAGGCAACAATCTCGGCATCCGTGCCCTTGTCAATGCAGCGCTCGAAGCCTTCCTCGATAGCCACGAGGCGGCGATAGCTGCAAAGTACTTTGGACAGTAGCGCTACGCTCGGCTCTAACAGGCTAACAAATGTGAGTGCTCGCATAGTAACAAATGTGAGTGCTTATCGGGCTCGCTTTCGCACTATCAGAAGTGCAAGGGTGAGTTTTTCTTGTATTGGGGTCAAGGGGGCATCCCCCTTGCAAGCGTCTTTTTGGCTTGTCGTCATGCTTCAGCAGGATGGCAGCCAAAAAGACATCTTGCCCGGTTTTCCTTTTGTCTTCAATATTGTCAATTAATCAGAGCGAGTTCCGAGCGAAGAATCTCCCGCAGAAACAGTGCGGGCAGGGAGCCGTAGTCATGACCATCGGCATTCCCTGCCCCATACCCTCTCCATGTTATTCATCTTTCTCTCATAATTTGTTGAGTGGAGGTCTGCTAATTCTTTGAACATGTTATTGGGTTTTCCCAATCTTCTTCAGCCTACTTCGAATGGCTCCTTCGTTTCTTCCGAACTTATTAGCCAGTTCACTGACAGACATGCCCTTGTCAAAATAATGGGCAAGAAGAACGTCGTCATCTTCAGTCCACGGTCTGTAGGCTTGCGGATGCTGCGTGCGAATCTGTTCTACTGAATAAGCTTTTTCGTTTTTGTCTTCAATATAAGGTTTGTTATTTGGCATTGCAGCCATGCTGGTACTTGCAGGAGCATGCGGCTTGATAGCTTCGATAAATCGCTCACCGAAGGTTTCTGCTTTGTTCTGTCCTACGCCCCATATCTGTGAGAAATGCTGAAGGTCGGTTGGCTTTTCTGCTGCAAGGGCATGGAGTGTCTTGTCGGAGAAGATGATATAAGCCGGTTTCTTTATTTCTTTGGAAATCTGAAGTCGCAGGTCTCGTAACTTTTCAAACAATGCAGAATCCTCCCATGGCACTTCTTCTATATTGACCGTTTGACTCTGGCGGCGTTTGGTTGGTCTGAATTCCTGATATGAAATAGTGGCCAGCTGCACATGCCTGCCCTTCAAAACTTCATGACCAAGCGCAGTTACCTTTAGATGCCGGTCTTCTTTGTAATTGATCTCTATGAATCCCATCTGCAGCATCTGCAAGAAATATTTGTACCAGTCGGAGGCGGGGATGTCCCGCCCCGCGCCGTAAGTCTTGATCTTGTCATAGCCTTTGCTGATGACATCAGCACTGGCAGAGGCGCGCAGAATGTCGAGGAGAAGGGTAAAGCCAATCTGCTCCTTGGTACGCATGATGGCTGACAATGCTTTCTGAACAATGATTGTCCCGTCAAAATGCGTAGGTGGATTGTTGCAGACATCGCAATTTCCACAGTCCTTATCGCTTGGTTCACCAAAATAGTTGAGTAGAATGCGCCGGCGGCATACTTGAGCCTCAGCATATTCCTTCATCCGGTTTAGTTTCTCCTGATCGATTTCTTGCTGTCCACTGTCATCTACAAACCGCTGAAGCGTCATCAGGTCACTGACATTGTAGAAAAGAATCGTCTCACTTGGCAGCCCATCACGACCGGCACGGCCTATTTCCTGATAGAAGCTCTCAATGCTTTTCGGAAGGTTGTAATGGACGATGAAGCGTACATTACTCTTGTCGATGCCCATGCCAAAGGCTACGGTTGCGCAGATTACAGGTGTACGGTCGTTGATGAAGTTGTCCTGGACCTTGTTTCTCTGTTCGGCTGTCAGTCCGGCATGATAGGCTTCGGCAACAATCCCTTCCCTGCGGAGGTCTTCGGCGAGCGCCTCGGTTGTCTTTCTTGCGAGGCAATAGATGATGCCACTCTCGTTTTGATGGCGGTAGATAAGATTGAGGATAGTTCTTAGCTTTTCTCTTTTCCGAAGTCCGGCTTTGACGTTGAGGCTGAGATTGGGACGGTCGAAAGACCCTACGAACATCTTCGGATTGTTCAGATGCAACTGCTCTACGATGTCGGCTTTGGTGATTTTGTCTGCCGTTGCTGTTAGCGCAATGATAGGTACATCCTTGAAGCGTTCCCTCAGAGACCCCAACTGAGTATATTCCGGTCGGAAATCATGTCCCCATTGGGAGATGCAATGTGCCTCGTCGATGGCTATCAGTGAGACTTTCTGTAAAGCCAGCCATTCGATGTCGGCCATTAATCTTTCGGGAGAAACATATAACAGCTTCAACTGGCCAGTGGCCATCTTCTCATAAATGGCCCGGTTAGCAGTTTCATCATTGTTACTGTTCAGAGCCTCTGCGGCAATGCCATTCATGCGCAGACCTTCCACCTGATCTTTCATCAGCGAAATGAGTGGAGAAACGACGATGGCGGTACCTTCCAACATCAAAGCCGGTATCTGGAAGCAAATGGATTTGCCTCCACCCGTGGGCATGAGAACGAGACAATCGCCTCCTTGCACTACATGGTTGATGATTTCTTCCTGTAGTGGGCGAAATGAAGAATATCCGAAATAGTTCTTCAATAGTTGGAGTGGTGTGTTGTTACTTTCAGCCATTCATTTTTATTTTATCCAGTTCTCTCATAAATGACGGGCGACGACGGTATAAGTTCCGAAATTCTGCCACAATATCGCTAACGAGGCTTTCAGTATGGTGAAGTTCCCGAAGCCGTTCAATGTTCCAACGGATGCGGCTATAATCGTCTTTCTTATTTACATTTGTAGCCTCCTTCCGGATAACATCACCATAGAAATTGGCAACGTCTGGCTGAAGATCCTCAGGCAATTTGTTAGCGTAGGCAGCCAATACCTCAAGTTGAGAATAGCTGCCTGATTTCATGCTTAGAAGATAGTCATGGAGCGCTTTGAAGTCGCCCTCGGCAATGAGAATTTCTGCTTTGTCATCGTTTGAACTCCAAGGATCGAGAAAAGGCGTCTCGCTCATCAACTGCGTAAGATAACCTTTCCATTCAGAAGCGGGGATACGTTTTTTCAATTCGTGATAACAGTCTATGTCACCATGACAAGAAATAAACAGCCGTCGATAGGTCTTGGTGACGTCTTCCTCACGTTTCTGCTTCTTGTAGATTTCTATTTCCTTGCGCATCCACTGCCAACCGTTATAGTCCTCACCATTCTTGATAGCAAGTTCTAACAGTTCGATGGCCATGTCATAATCTTTAGCCTTCACGTATTTGTCGACGATGTAATCGCAGACCTTCTCCTTGCTGATATTCTCTTTGATGAATATTAGCGCTTCGTCCTTCCTCCCCATTGACATAAGAAGATTGTACTTTTGAATGATCAACTGCTCGACGGGACTCTTGTATCCGCCCTTGTTCAACATTTTTTCCACAGTAGCTAATGCTCGCTCTGGTGTTTCAGTCATGGCATTTATGCGCTCTGAAAGAGAGTCAATGTCGTAGAAACAATAGTCTCTCATCGCATCCCCATGGTCGGCAATGTCAGATAGTTCGTCAGCAACGTCCTCTTTGAAATCATCATCGGCATTGGGATGGTTCACAGCCTTGTCGATAATGTCTCCAGCCTCCTCACAAGCATCGCCGAAGGCTATGCCCTCATCGTCATACGAGAAGGCTCCTTCGGTAAAGTTGTCGGCGAAACTGCTTAGCCATTGCAATGCCATGCCTGCTGCCTTGTGGATCAGCCCTTTCTCCAAAGCACGATGTGCTTTGTCGAAGAGATCGTTGACGCCGTGCATGATGCCATACCAATCTGTATCATTATATAGACTATAGCGTCCGCCTGATGGTCGTTCCAGGGTGAACAAGTCCTCTACTTCTTGGCGAATCTCAAAATCGTAATCAGCCATGAGCTTACTATTCAAGAAGTCAGCAAAGGCCTTGGCAAAGGCCTTGTCTTTCTTGGAATATTCCACAAGATATTCAGAGAGTTGCTCACCATTCAATTGGGAGATTAACTCTTGAAGTTTACTTTTTCTAGCCATTCGGTTTTGGTATTAAGATTGGTATTCATTCAGTCTTAGTCTTATCGTTTCAATGATCCGGAGAAAATCCCAGATTCGTTTGCGTGCCTCTTGGATGTGAAACTCATAAGGGTCGAAATCTTCTGGCAGCCAGTCAACGAAACTGGAAAATTCTTCGTCTTCGGGATCGTTTAGTGATCTTCAAAAAATAAC
>DEKJ01000043.1 GCA_002353825.1 Prevotella sp. UBA2725
GTAGGTAGCCGCCTCCTTTGAAACGAGAGCCTTGAGAACAGCAATGTTTTCAAGGCTCTTTTTGTATTTACCCTGTATTGCGGACGGCCACAAGGGCCGCACCCTGCAAAGATAGTTTTAGTTGCAGTGGCCGCCCCTCGTGGCGGCCACCACTGCACAGCATTAATGGATGATGGTTAAGATTCCACCATTTGTGATCATTTCATGAGTGATAATTGGCGAGCTGTAAGGTTTCCCGTTCCACAAGACTTGTTTGATGTATTGTTTCTTATCACCAATCCTCTTTATGGTAAGATTTCCGATGTGCGCTTGATCAAATGACAGGTTTCCAATAACATATTCTGGCTTTCCTGGGCAAACAGGATAGAATCCAAGCGAAGAGAAGATATACCATGCACTCATCTGTCCAGCATCATCATTTCCTGATAGTCCTCCAGGTGTGTTATTATATTCACTGTTGAGAACATCATTGATTAACCATTGCGTTTTTCTTGGTTGTCCTGCGAGTGCATATAGATAAGGTATCTGGTGGCAAGGTTCATTGCCATGCCAGTAATATACAGGCGAAACCCTTTTAATGATAGAATCGTTGTGAGATAGACCGAAGAGCATATCAAGTTTATCTGTGAACTGTTTTCTTCCCCCCATAGTTTTTATGAGTCCTTCAACATCTTGGGGCACATAGAAGCTATAATGCATTACTGTTCCTTCTGTGATGTATGGTTGTCGATGGATGAGATCTTTGTTGTTCAGCCATATTGATCCGTTTTTCTTTCTCGCGTATCTGCCATCTATCCATCTTGTCTTTGGATTAAAGATGTTTTTCCAGTTATTTGATCGCTGTAATAGGATATTGTAGTCATTTATGTGGCCAGTGGCTTTTGCGAGTTGAGCCGTGCAAAAATCGTCATAAGCATACTCGAGTGTTCGACTTACCTGTTCATTGTTGTGAAAAGCTTCGGGCACACTGTCCTCGAGAGGAATATACCCATATTTAAGATAGCTTTTTAATGCCCGTCTTCCTTTTCCATCTTTGTATTCTGTCATGGAAGGATAAATGAATGCATTTTTCCTTATTCCTTCATAGGCTTTATTGATGTCGAACTTAATGCCTTTCACGTAAGCATCAGCCAAGGCAGCTGCGGCGTGGTCTCCTATCATGGCAGCTGTATAAGAGTTCCAGCAAGGGAAGATTGGCATCCATCCGCCTTCTTCATATTTCGTAACTAAACTCTGCATCATTTCTCCCATACGTTTGGGATCGATGATGGTAAGCAGTGGAAGTTCAGCACGATAGATATCCCACATACTATAATCATCATAATAGGTACTTGCAGATGTCGATATTCCTGATGAACCAAATTTTGGATGTTTTCCATCTACGTCACTTGTCTCATGGGGCAGAAAGCTACACCGGTATAGTGCACCATAAAATTCATTCACTTTATTTTTGTCGTTGTCTTCAACATCAATCGTATTCAATCGTCTTTGCCAGATGCTGTCGAGTGCAAGGCGAGCGCCAAGGAAGTCCCAGTCAGGCATCTCCTTCCGGAAGTTCAGCTCTGCACCTTCTTTAGATGTGAAACTCATCGCTGCTTTTGCGAGGATAAAATCTCCTTTCTTTGCATCAAAGGAGACGTATGCTACTGTGTCTTTTACTCCGTAGTTCCTAATCTTATTTTTGAATTTAACAATGAACCAACCTTTGAACCCAGCAGGCTCTCCCCATCCCTGATAGATACGATGGACGGGATTGTATCCCCAGATGCAATTGCTTGCTGTATCTACAGTGACAAATCCTTCTCTTTCGTCACTATTAGGATTAAGGACGATGTGAACTTCTCCATCCTTGTAAGGGATAAAACGGAACATGGCGCAATGACTTGTGGCAGTCATCTCAGCCAACATATTCTCTTTTGGGAGCCATACACCATAATAATGAGGATGCGAGAACTCTTCAGCATGACTGAAAGGTGTGGCACGTTCTAATGGCTTCAACCTCAATTTGCCCATTTCCGGCATAAGTGTGAAAGAGCCATAGTCTTGTGTGCAGCCTCCAACAATCCAATGACTGGCGCGGAAACCTTGGAACAGAGAATCAGGGTAATAAAAAGGAGCAATGCATTTTAATTCTGTATCTCTTGTCTGTGGAGTCCAAAAAGTCATACCATGTGGCACAAGGACAGCAGGTAAAGTCTGTCCATGCTCCTCGGATCCTTTTCCATAGATACCTGCAGAGTGTGTAGTGGCATAAGCTGTACCGTCCATGGTGTTGACTGCATTGACCCGGTCTTTCCATTTCTGGGTGATGATGTAATGGTTAAGTTTCGCTTTCAATCTTGACCAAGGATAATAGAGACTATCTGCATTCAGATACATGGGCTTCTCATTGAGCCAAAAAGAGACGATGACACTGTCGGCATCGTTTTTGAAGAAGGCCATCTGAAGGTTTGATGCCATAGGGACAATCTCACTCAGGTTTGCACCTCCCTGGTCAGTTACAGTCTTAGAGCCTAATAAGGATAAGAGCCGGTAAAGAGCCGTATCATGACCGAAACGTAAAGACAGTACGCTTCCTCCTAAGGCAAGTGCACTGTCAGCTGCACTAACAATATTTTTCCATAGATTAGCAGCACACTGCGCAGGAATACCATGGTTGGCTGGATCAAGACCGTTCTCGAACCACATCTTACGACAGTTTTGTTGATAGCAGGCTTCCATTTCTTGTTGTGTGAAGAAAGGGTAGAGATCAATATTGAGACCGCTCACGTCTTGCATATCGGAAGCGATGGTAAAACATTCGATGAGTAGTTTCTCTTTGTTTTTGACCACTGTCGTATCTTTAAAAAGACTTGAAATGAATCGGTCAGGAGAAATACCTAAAGGCACATTCGTCTCCATTTTCAATAACATCTCATCGGGTGAGTCGTAACTGATCCATCGCATGTCGGCAGAATCGGTTCGTATCGAGATATTAGCTTGAGGAACATCTTTTTTGATGACATCCATGAAGGCTTCCATGCTCTTTCGGCATCTTCCGACAACACTTGACCGTGCATTGACAGTTTTGAGGTTGGCAAATAAGGTCGGGAATCTCTGTTCCATTCGTTTGGCGATACCTTGTTGTTGTTCGGCACCGAGTGGAGTCAGTTTACCACCATTTCCTTTGGCATTAGCATAGACCTTTAGGAGTAGCGCCCGTAGTTTTTTCCCTTGCCGAGTTAGGTTCTTTTCATTATCAAATTGTTTCAGCACCCACTCATAACGGGCGTCATTGGTCACCCATCTCGAGCCATGGCGTCCATAATGACTGACATATATTAAATGAAATCCTTTTGGAGCTAAGGCTACGTTAACCTTTCCCGGTGCTTGATAAGCGCGGTAGACACCGGCGAGTTGCTCCGGTGTCCGCTGTGCTCTTCCAGGAACAGGGATGGTAAAGATGATAAGAAGGAAAGTAAGAAATAGGTTTTTCATGAAGATTAGTAAAATGAATTATTAGTAATCTTGACTATAGCTCATCACGGTCTTCTGATGTTACCTCCATGATAGCTGCGGCCATAGAGTCAGCACATTGTACGATGCAACACAGAGGATACTCTTGTCTCGCCGTGTCGTAACAACGCTCGTCCTCATATGAGTTCATGTTCAACCCAAAGGCACCCATATGCCAGCGTATGGCAAGCATCTCATCGTCTTGAAGGTCCAGTCCGCTTAGCAACAGCATGATGACAGACTTCTCGCCGTGCCCCATCGGAAAATCCTTGTAGCTGACGTTGTAACCCTCAGCATCTTCCCATTGCCCGAGCTTGTTCTTGCGTTTCTTGATCGTCTTCTTGTAGATATCCGTCTTGCAGACATCATGGAGCAAAGTAGCGATGATGACGCTTTCGCGCTTCACCTCTCCTGCTGAAGGAGCATCAAGCGTCTTCAGCCCGTCGTAGATCATCAGCCCCGCCTTGCATACGTTGAGACTGTGCTGACAGAGACCGCCTTCCATGTTGAGATGGTGTCCTGCTGATGCCGGTGCTTCGAAGAAGCCACCCTTTTCAAGATCTTCAATGACATAATCCATGCCTTCGCGTTTTGTAGAACGCAGTAAACTCTCAAATTCTTCCTGATTCTTTTTCTTGTCTATTTCCATAATTATTAGTTTATTCCTTGAATGATATTATTTGTTTCATGCAAAATTAATAAAAAAGCTAAAGGGAGAAAAAATAATGAAGTAAAAAGATGGCGCTGTCGTGAAATATGTGTAACTTTGCATCCGATTATGATTCCGTGGAGGCTAAAAGAAGAGGCAGCGCGTTGCTTGTCCGCCTTGCGGAGAAAACCGTTTATATTAAATAAAAATGTACGCAATCGTAGAGATTAACGGTCAGCAGTTTAAGGTGGAAGAGGGCAAGAAGCTCTTCGTTAACCACCTCAAGGATGCCGAGGCAGGCAAGACTGTTGAGTTCGACCGTGTGCTGCTCGTAGACAAGGATGGAGCAGTGACCGTCGGTGCACCTACAGTAGAGGGTGCTAAAGTAGTCGCAGAGGTGGTCAATCCCCTCGTGAAAGGCGACAAGGTAGTGGTGTTCAAGATGAAACGCCGTAAGGATTACCGTGTGAAGAATGGTCATCGCACTCACTTCACAGAGGTAGAGGTTAAATCAGTTAACGCTTAAAACAGGAGGTAAAACAAGATGGCTCACAAGAAAGGACAGACCAGTTCACGTAACGGTCGTGAATCAGCATCCAAGCGTTTAGGTGTTAAGATTTGGGGTGGCCAGCAGATTGTTGCCGGCAACATCATTGTTCGCCAGCGTGGCAACAAGCACTTCGCAGGCGAGAATGTGGCACAGGGCAAGGACGATACATTGTATGCCTTGACCGATGGTGTGGTTTATTTCCACAAGGGTGCACACGACAAGAGCACCGTTTCTGTGCTCAGCCCCGAGGCTTACGCAGCTAAAACAAAGAAGGCTGACGCTTAACGTTAATAAGTCGTTAAGACAAAATTAAAACTTATTCCAAACAAACATAGAAGCCTGCACCCGGGAGGGAGCAGGCTTCAACTTTTCTTAAACCCCTTATAATACCTAAGATTATGAAAAACATTCCTACAGGTAACAACAGTAAGAAATCAATTAGGCAGCAGAAGGACGACGGTGAATGGTACGAGGCTCTTGGCGATGCCAAGCTTATCCAGGAGCTGCATCAGTGTGAGGATCTGTGTTTTGAATATAATAATATTCTTCCTTCAAAGGCAACAGAGCGTGATGCGTTGATCCGTCGTATCTTAGGTGAGTCGGGGGCAGATCTTAATGTCCATTCACCGTTCCACTGTGACTTTGGATACAATGTCAAGGTTGGTGATCATTTCTTTGCCAACTACAACCTTACTATTCTTGATGAGAATCTTGTGACTTTTGGGGATCATGTTTTCATTGGCCCTAACTGCTCGTTCTATACGGCTATCCATCCGTTGGACATAGAGAGTCGTAACCGGAATATTGAGGCAGCCTTGCCTATCCATGTAGGCGACAATGTGTGGTTCGGTGGTAATGTAACGGTGTTGCCTGGCGTGACGATAGGAAGCAACACCACTATTGGGGCCGGATCAGTTGTCACACATGATATTCCAGATGATGTGGTGGCTGCAGGAAATCCATGTAAAGTGATAAGGGAACTCTGATAATCAATAATATATGATGAAAAGAAAGTTATTGTTACTGTTCATCCTTGGACAGATGATAGCATGTCAAATGTATGCAGGTGACGTATTGATGAAGTACGGTGATTTTGAGCATTGGATCACCCGTACTGTGAAAGAGAGCAGCCTGCTCGGAGGACACACGCTTCATCTTTATGAGGTAGGACCTACACGTACCTGGCCTGAGAATAAGGCTTAGGTCAACCAGGGAGGTAGTCCTTGGGCCACAAGCAATGTCTATGCAAAGGTGATGGGCATCGTTAAAGGTAATGACGGTGTGCCTCCGGACGTTCACAACGGAGGCAAATGTGCGCGTCTGGAGACGCATCTGTTGCATTGCAAGGCAATGGGACTGATTAATATCAACGTCTTGGCTGCTGGCAGTCTTTTCACAGGTGAACTTATGGAACCGGTCACAAGCAGTAAGGCACCGATGACAAAGATGAATGCAGACATACCGTTCACCGGTAAACCAAAAGCTATTAAGTTTGACTATCGCATTCATCTCAGTGGAGCCAACAGTCGGATTAAAGAGACAGGCTTTGGTAGTGCGTCAACAGTAGGGGGCAAGGATGAGTGTGAGGCGCTCGTCTTATTGCAGAAACGCTGGGAAGACAAGAGCGGACATATTCATGCCAAACGCGTAGGCACGATGTGGCATCGCTTCGGAAGTGATACGGGTTGGGTGAATGGAGCCACATTCCCCATTCATTATGGGAATATCGTGAATACACCTTATTATCGCAGCTTCATGCAGTTGCAGAAAACAAATAGCCCACGAATCTACTGTGCCC
Organism: Prevotella sp. UBA2725; assembly: GCA_002353825.1. GTDB lineage: Bacteria > Bacteroidota > Bacteroidia > Bacteroidales > Bacteroidaceae > Prevotella. Next base: position 6,493 of record DEKJ01000043.1, read on the forward strand.
GCAATCATAAAGGAAAGCTTGTGCCTATTATTGAGGAAGGATGGGATGGAGAGGCTACACCGACTCATATCATTATTTTCTTCAATAGTAGTCATGGTGGCGCATATGTTGGAAGTCCCGGAAACACCATGTGGGTAGACAACGTTAAACTTGAATATTGATATGGTAAAGACCAAGATATTTCTTACTGGTGCCACGGGCACTATGGGCAGCCAGGGTATGAAAGAGATTCTCCGTTACCCTGACCGATATGAGCTCACTGTGCTTGCCCGTCCTTCCAGGAAGAATCACAAGATGCTTGCACCGCTGAAGGATAAGATAAAGGTATTGTGGGGCGATCTGCGTAATTATGACGATGTGTTGCGTGGTGTCAATGGCTGTGATATCGTGCTTCATGTAGGAGGCATGGTATCACCAAAAGCTGACTATAAGCCTATAGAGACGCGTGAGACAAATATTGGCGCGGCAATCAATATCCGGAATGCAGTGTTAGCACAACCCTTGGATCATCAGCCAAAGGTCGTATATATCGGCAGTGTTGCGCAGATGGGTGACCGTCGCGAGCCTTTTCATTGGGGGCGAACAGGTGATCCCATGCCTGTAAGTCCTTATGATCATTATGGAGTGACGAAGGTGATGGCAGAGTATATCCTGACGAACTCGCCTATTAAGCGTTGGGTATGTCTGAGACAATCAGGTATTCTTTATCCTACCATTCTGAAGAACTTCGATCCCATTATGTTCCATGTCCCTATTCGTGGCGTACTCGAATGGGCGACGGTTGAGGATAGTGGCAGATTGCTGGAGCGTGTGTGTCGTCCCGAAGTACCGGATGACTTCTGGAACAACTATTATAATATCGGCTCTGGAGCAGCATATCGACTTAACAACTACGAGTTTGAATGCCTTATCCTTGATGCCGTAGGATGTCCGCGCCCCGAGCGCATCTTTAATGCCAACTGGTTCATTACACGTAATTTTCATGGCATGTGGTATTTGGATAGCGATAGGTTAGAGAAGTATCTTCATTTTCGTGCCAATATCCCAGTGAAAGAATACTTCCATCGACTCGCCAAGTCGCCAACCTTGCCTTGGGGTATCCGTTTCTCAGCTCGTACGCGTATTGCCAAGCTCTTTCCTCATCTTATCAAGCCGGCGATGCGATGGATGGCGAACCGGCCCAAATATGGTACGCAGTGGTGGATAAAACACAATGTTGAGCCTCGCATTCATGCGTTCTATGGGTCGAAAGAAGCTTATCAGCAGATACCCGATTGGAAGCACACTGACTTGGGCCATAATAGCAACGAAGCTATCGTGCTCAATCATGGTTACGATGAGAATAAGCCAAAGGAGGACTTTACGATAGAGGATATGCAGCGAGCAGCTGCTTTCAGGGGTGGCAAGTGTCTTTCTACGGAAATGAAGCAAGGCGATTGGGACACACCTTTACTATGGCAGTGCGCTGAAGGCCACACCTTTGAAGCATCTCCGCGTGTCATACTTTTGGGTGGACATTGGTGTCCTCAGTGCTTTCCATGGCCATACAAAGACGTGGAAGACCCGCGTCCGTGGCAATGGGATCGCATCGCTAAGGAAAATCCATTTATAGCTCAAGTGTGGGGTAAGCTCCACGGAAAAGATGAAGATAATGTTTATGGACCAGAAGTACTTTAACTTATTATTATATGTGATGACAGGTCTTGCTGTCATCGTGTTTTTCAGCCTCTATTTCGTTACTGCAGGCTATGGACAGTTCCGTACGAAGCGTTGGGGATGGAGCATCAACAATAAGTTAGCCTGGGTGTTGATGGAAGCTCCTGCTTTCATCGTGATGATGCTGATATGGGGTGGGAGTGGCTTTTCTACCGCTGCCCCACAGATAGTATTAACGGGATTGTTTCTGCTACATTATTTTCGCCGCAGTTTCGTTTTTCCACTACTCATGCGAGGTAAGAGCAAGATGCCGGTCAATATTATGCTGATGGGCGCCGTGTTCAATATCATCAACGGTATCATTCAAGGCGGAGGTCTTTATTGGTTTCCACAAACTGACTATCAAGAAGGATGGAGCTATCTGAGCCATAGTTATGCTATTGTTGGATTGATAGTGTTCTTCGCAGGTTTGGCTATCAACTGGCATTCCGACCGTGTGGTGCGCTATTTGCGCAAGCCCGGTGACACCCGTCACTATCTTCCTACCAAAGGATTCTTTCGTTGGGTGACGAGCGCCAACTATTTTGGTGAACTCACAGAATGGACGGGCTTCGCACTCATCGCCATGTCTCCGGCGGCTTGGGTCTTCGTCATCTGGACAGCCGCTAACCTTATTCCTCGCTCTGCTTCTATTCATAAGAAATACGTGGAGGAGTTTGGTAAGGAAGCGGTGGAAAAGCGGAAAAGGATTTTTCCTTTTGTCTATTAATAATAAAAGGCGACTCAGTAGAGCCGCCTTTTGTTATCTTTTGCTTTTCTCCAACATGTCTTTCAAGAAACGGGGAGTATAGCCTACCTTGCTCTCAGCTACTTGCTCCGGAGTGCCGGTGGAGATAATTTGTCCACCGCCACGTCCACCTTCGGGACCAACATCGATGATCCAGTCGGCAAGTTTGATGACATCGAGGTTATGCTCAATGACGATGACGGTATTGCCACGGTCGACCAGTTTCTCCAGCACCTCCATCAGAATGCGGATATCCTCAAAGTGAAGGCCCGTTGTCGGCTCATCGAGGATATAAAGCGTCTTGCCAGTATCGCGTTTGGCGAGTTCTGTAGCGAGCTTCACACGTTGGCTCTCACCGCCGGAAAGCGTGGTGCTACTCTGACCAAGTTTAATATAACCTAAGCCCACCTCTTGCAGTGTTTTTATCTTCTGCAAGATGTTAGGCACATTCTCAAAGAACTCCACAGCCTGATTGATCGTCATGTCAAGTACGTCAGCGATGGACTTTCCTTTGTAGCGTACCTCCAACGTCTCGCGGTTGTAACGCTTACCATGGCACACTTCGCAAGGCACCATGACATTCGGCAGGAAGTTCATTTCTATCACTTTGTATCCGTTTCCTCCACAAGCCTCACAGCGTCCGCCTTTGACATTGAATGAGAAGCGTCCGGGCTTGTAACCGCGGATTTTCGCCTCAGGAAGATTGACGAAGAGACTGCGGATATCGCTGAACACACCCGTATAAGTAGCTGGGTTTGAGCGTGGCGTGCGTCCGATAGGACTTTGGTCTACGTTGACGACCTTATCAATATTGTCGATGCCTTCCACTTTGTCGTACGGCATCGGCTTCTTCAGTGAACGATAGAAATGCTGTGAGAGGATAGGCTGCAGCGTCTCGTTGATGAGCGTTGACTTACCAGAGCCTGAAACTCCTGTTACCACAATGAGCTTGCCGAGCGGAAACTCCACATCGACATGCTTGAGGTTGTTGCCACTTGCTCCGAAGATCTTGATGCTCTTTCCGTTTCCTTTGCGTCGGGTTGCAGGCACCTCGATGGCTCGCTCTCCATTGAGATATTGTGCCGTGATGGTATGCGTCTTCAGCATGTCAGCCGGTGTTCCTTCAAACACCACTTCACCACCTTTGCGTCCAGCCTTCGGACCAATATCTACAATCCAGTCGGCTGCCCGCATCATGTCCTCGTCGTGCTCCACTACGATGACCGTATTGCCAAGGTCTCGTAGTTCCTTGAGCGAGCGGATAAGCTTCTCATTGTCGCGTTGATGTAATCCGATACTCGGCTCATCGAGGATATAGAGCACGTTGACAAGCTGCGAGCCTATCTGTGTGGCGAGACGGATGCGCTGACTCTCACCACCTGATAGCGAGGCTGACTGGCGGTTGAGGGAGAGATAATCGAGGCCGACCTCCAAGAGAAACTGTACTCTTGACTTGAGTTCCTTTAATATTTCATGTGCTATTTGCTTGTTCTGCGGATCCAGTTGGTCCTCTACCGTAGACAGCCATTCGTTCAACTCAGAGATATCGAGATTAGCCACCTCAGAGATGTTCTTATCTCCGACCTTGAAAGCGAGCGATTCCTTTTTCAATCGCTGTCCATGGCATTCGGGACACTCTGTCGTAGCCAAGAACTGTGCTGCCCATTTCTGGCTTGCTGCCGAGTCATCATTCTCCATGACGTCGGTGAGGTATTTGATGACGCCATCGAAGGCCACGAAATAATCGCTTGTTGTATGAACGATACTCTTGTCGATGCGCACGCTCTCCATGGAGCCATTCATGATCTCGTCGATAGCCTCCTGTGGAATGTCTTTATAAGGTGTCTTGAGATTGCAGTCGTATTTCTGCAATAGGGCATCAATCTGCCAGAAGATCATCTGGTTCTTATATTTTCCCAAAGGCACAATGGCCCCGTCGTGGATGCTCAGATTCTCATCGGGCACCACCTTCTTAAGATCAATCTCATTGACTACTCCCAATCCATGGCATCGTGGGCAGGCGCCCTCTGGTGAGTTGAACGAGAACATGTTTGGTGCTGGGTCGCCATAGGAGAGACCCGTGGCGGGATCCATGAGTCGTTTTGAGAAGTTGCGTGTCTCACCCGTCTCATGGTCGAGGATCATCAGCGTGCCATCGCCTTGCTTCATAGCCGTGGCGACAGAGTGGCGCAGACGCTCATCGTCCTTCGCCTCAACCTGAAGCTTGTCGACGACCACCTCAATGTTATGGTTCTTATAGCGGTCGACCTTCATGCCGCGCGTTATCTCCTTCACTTCTCCGTCTACCCGGATATAGAGATAGCCTTTGCGGCGCATCGACTCAAAGAGCTCACGATAGTGTCCTTTACGCTGACGCACGAGCGGAGCAAGGATAAAAACACGCTTGCCTTCATACTCATGGAGGATGAGGTCAATAACCTTCTCTTCCGTATATTTCACCATCTTCTCTCCCGAGAGATAACTATATGCCGTACCGGCACGCGCGAAGAGCAGACGGAGATAGTCGTAGATCTCTGTCGTTGTCCCCACCGTAGAGCGTGGGTTCTTGTTCGTCGTTTTCTGTTCAATGCTGATCACCGGGCTTAGTCCGCTTATCTTGTCCACGTCTGGCCGCTCCATGTTGCCAAGAAAGTTACGGGCGTAAGCAGAGAACGTATCGATATAGCGGCGCTGCCCTTCGGCATAGATGGTGTCGAAAGCCAAGGACGACTTACCCGAACCCGACAGACCAGTGATGACGGTCAAAGAGTTACGGGGAATCTTTACATTTATATCTTTGAGGTTGTGGACGCGTGCGCCTTCAACCGTAATCCATTCTTGATTCATATAATAATCGCTTGCCGTTTATTATTCATTTGTATTCTGCGTCTCGGTGTAACCCCGAAGCAGATTCACGTCTTTCTTGATATTAAACCTTCGTCCATCGGCACCGCGTGCCTTGACGACTACGAAGTAGACGCCTTGCTTGACGTCTTTGCCATTGAACTTGCCATCCCAGCCACCGGCGGGGTCGTCCCACGAATAAATCTTCTGCCCCCAACGATTGAAGATTGTGGCATGAAACTCGACGATGCGTTTGTAGCCATCCTTGGCTTTGTAGATGTCATTGATGCCGTCACCGTTGGGCGAGAAAGCATTGGGGAAATCCAACTTACTTTCATAGATGGAGACGGAAAGGGGAGTAGCCTCCGAACTCCAATATTCATCCGTATAGCTCACGGTGTCTGTGCCGTTGACGAACGTAGCCCACAACTCGACGAGATGAGCTCCTGACTCGGTGAATGTGAACGAAGTATTCTCTTCGTAACGTACTACGTAAGGGTTGTCGCGCTGTCCTTGTTTGTAGAAGCGCCATTCGTAATGAGAGGACCATCCGTCAGTATCGCTGGCTCCACTGGTAAAGTTAACGGTGAGTGGTGCCGACTCACTGATGCTCGTGCTCCCCGTTTGCTCACTTCCTTCGCTGTCCGTATATGACATAGATGGATTGATAGTGGGCGTGGTCGATTGGCCAAAAGCTTGGGTTGAGAACAACACCACACTTACAGTCACTATATATAATACTTTTATCTTCATTGTTGTTCTTTCCTGTGGTGGATTTGCAAAGTTACATAACTTTTTCCAAGGAAGGTGCTTGTATGTCATTATTTTTGTGTAAGTTTGCACAATAAATAGCAATAATGTAATAATAACCAACGGAAATGAAGATATCAGTTCGTTTCGTACTTATCTTGTTAGCAGCTTTGTTTAGCTTTCAAGGCTTTAGCCAGACGCAGCAGTGGCGTGACAAATACAAGGTGAAGAAGAAAGACACCCTCTACGGCATTGCCAAACAATACAATATATCGGTAGATGCACTCATCGAAGCCAATCCTGAGATGAAAGAACCCGGCTACTCACTGAAGAAGGGCAGCTATGTGCTCATTCCTTTTGCTACGGGGCAGACAGCTTCCGCATCCAACGGAGCCATGCGCACTACGCTTTCCACGGTTAGTCAACCTTATGCTGGGAAGACAGTTCGTGTAGGTGTGATGCTCCCGCTTCACAATGTTGATGGTGATGGCCGTCGTATGACGGAGTTTTACCGTGGCATGCTCATGGCGTGTGACAATCTGCGTGCTGAAGGTATGAACATCGATGTTCATGCATGGAATGTGAATATCGATGCGGATATCACTCAGTTTATGAAGCAAGTTGATGCGGCTCACTGCAATATCATCTTTGGCCCTCTGTATAGTAAACAAGTTCATGCTCTCGCTGAGTTTTGTAAGGCTCGTGACATCATGATGGTCATTCCCTTTTCTATCTCGGGTGACGATGTGTCGCTCTATAAGCAGATTTTCCAGGTATATCAGAGCAATGACCGGCTGACGAATAGTAGCATAGAGACGTTCATGAAACTCTTCAGTGACGCTCATCCAGTATTCATTGATTGTAATGATAAAACATCTAATAAAGGAAGCTTCACTTTTGGTCTACGTACGCGTCTCGAAAGTCGCAATATAGGCTATGGTATAACGAATGTGAACAGCTCTGATGATGTTTTTGCCAAGCAGTTCAGCATTTCAAAGACCAATGTCGTAGTTCTTAATACAGGCCGTTCCCCTGAATTGACACAGGTACTTAATAAACTCGCAGCTTTGAAAGCAAATAAGCCTGGACTACGGATAAAACTCTTTGGTTATACAGAATGGATGATGTACTTGGGCATTGATGAAGCCAAGTTCCACGAGTTTGATACTTACATTCCTTCTACGTTCTACTATAACCCAGCCGACCCACGTACGCAGTCGTTGACAGAAAGCTATCGCCGTTGGTTCAAAACGGATATGCTATCCGCGCTGCCACGTTTCGCGCTGACGGGCTACGACTATGCGCAGTTCTTCCTTCGTGGCTATGCGAGCTACGGTAAGTCTTTTAAAGGCACGAAGACTCAGAGCGTATGGCATGCCGTACAAGCTCCGTTGAAGTTCAAGCAGGTTGGCTCTGCAGGTATGCAGAATGAGTTTTTCCAGCTTATTCATTTCTTGCCCAATGGTAATGTAGAAGCTATTTCATACTGATACATATGAGATTATCCTATAAACTTTTGCTTATAGCTCTGTGTTTCCCATTGCTCGTCCATGCGCAGATAGGCGAGCACCGCAACACGTTGTCTATTGGAGGTAATGCAGGCTATAACCTCACAAATATTCGCTTTACACCGAAGGTCGTGCAAAATATGAAGGGCGGTTTGAACTTTGGCTTTACCGCGCGTTATACCGTCGAGAAATATTTCTCTACTATCGCTTCCGTTCAGGCTGAAGTCAACTACAGTCAGATGGGATGGAAAGAGAATATCCTCGATGCTAATGATCAGGCTGTTATAAACTCTGTTACAGGACAGGCAGAGAAATATGAGCGGACTATCAACTATATCCAGATTCCGTTTTTCGCTCATCTTGCCTGGGGACGAGAGAACAAAGGCGTGAACTTCTTTGTCAATGCCGGTCCACAGTTTGGTGTGTATATCAATGAGAGCACAAAATCCAACTTTGACTGGAACCAGCGCAATATGTCAGACCGTGCCAATACGGTAGTTGCGCAGGATACGATGAAAGTCGAGAATAAGTTTGACTATGGTATTGCTGCAGGTGTGGGTATGGAACTGGCTACGAAGAATCTGGGCCGATTCACGCTTGAGGCGCGCTATTACTATGGATTGGGCAATATCTACGGCGATTCTAAACGCGACTACTTCGGCTCAAGTAACTATGGGACCATCATGATCAAGTTGGGATGGCTGTGGGATGTGATGAGGTAATGACCTCTAACGGCCCCACCCTTAGTCCCTCCCCCACTTAGGGGAGGGAGAGATTACCGGACAAGCACACCATTGCTCTTTGAAGTACACTGTATTCTCAAACTCTGATGATTATTGTACTTGGGTGTCGCAAAGCATATTGATCCCTCCCCTGGATGGGGGAGGGGAAGGGGTGGGGCCTAAATATTGATAATTTAAACTGTAAACTAAAGAATATGTTTGAAAACCAACCAAAAGGACTCTATGCGTTAGCTCTTGCCAATACAGGTGAGCGCTTTGGCTACTACACGATGTTAGCCATCTTCGTACTTTTTCTTCAAGCAAACTTTGGATGGGGTGAGGGCCTTGCAGGTACCGTCTACTCTACATTCTTAATGCTTGTCTATTTCCTTCCTATTGTCGGTGGAGCAGTAGCCGATAAGATTGGCTTCAGCAAGTGTGTTACGTTTGGCATTCTTGTGATGTTCATCGGTTATCTGCTTCTTGCAGTACCAGCCGGAGCCGGAGCTGCTGCCATCGTGATTATGTCTGTAGCCTTGCTGCTCATTAGTGTAGGAACCTCACTCTTCAAAGGAAACCTTCAGGTCATGGTCGGTAATCTTTATGATGACCCCAAATATTCAAGCCAGCGTGATTCGGGTTTCTCTATCTTCTACATGGCTATTAATATTGGTGCTCTCTTTGCCCCTACAGCAGCTACAAAGCTTCATGCGTGGGCAATGTCATCTCTCGGTGCCTCTGAGGCTTCTGCTTACCATTATGCCTTTGGTGTAGCCTGCTTGTCTCTCCTCGTTTCTATCGCCATCTACTATGGCTTCAGATGGACTTTCTCACAGGTCATCAAGACAAAGAAAAAGGACGGAAAGGTTGAAGAAAAGGAAACTGCTGAGGTCCATGTAGAGACTCCGGAGGAGAAAGCTGACACCCACAGCCGTCTTGTGGCACTCTTCCTTGTCTTTGCCGTCGTTATCTTCTTCTGGATGGCTTTCCATCAGAACGGCTTGACGCTGACCTATTTCGCTCGCGACTTCACGCAGACGACGGCTCATGGTCTTGTAGGCATGCTCTTCGACGTTACCAATCTCTTAGGTGTCATTGTGCTTGTCTATGCGCTCTTTGCTCTTTTCCAGAGCAAGACTTCCAAAGGCAAGACCATTGCTGGACTCGTTATTCTTGCTTGTGCAGCTTTCCTCGGATACAAATACAACCTCTCAGCTAACGAGACGGTCAATGTGGATGTCCCTCTCTTTCAGCAGTTCAATCCTTGCTTCGTGGTGATGCTTACTCCGGTCAGCATGGCGCTCTTTGGCTGGCTTGCTTCTAAGCACAAGGAACCTTCTGCACCGCGAAAGATCGGTTTCGGTATGCTTGTGGCTGGTATCGGATACATCATCATGATTGTCGCATCCATTGGTTTGAGCTATCACGCCAGTGGCTATCCAGCTGATGATCCTCAGCGTGTGAGTCCTTTGTGGCTCGTCTGCACCTATCTCGTGTTGACTTTTGCAGAGCTTCTTCTCTCGCCGATGGGTATCAGCTTCGTCAGTAAAGTTGCTCCGCAGAAATATCAGGGAGTGATGATGGGCTGCTGGTTTGGTGCTACGGCTATTGGTAACTTCCTTGTACAGATTCCGGCTTATCTTTGGAATAATATTCCGCTTGCCGGCGTATGGGGAGTTCTTGTTGGTCTTTGCCTTGCCAGCTTCGTCTTCATCTTCTCTGTGATGAAGAAACTTGAGAAAGTCGCTTAAGATTTCTAGTACCACTCCTTAATCATCATATAGTGTTGTGCGAAAGTCTCGGCCTGCTCGGCTGAGGCTTTTTTTACGAAATGGGCAGGGACACCTGCCCATATCTCGTAAGGTCCTACCTTGGTGCCATGCAGTACGACAGCTCCTGCTGCAACGATAGCTCCTTCACCTATTTTTGCTCCGTCGAGCACAACGGCGTTCATACCGATGAGCGCATTCTTATGTATTGTGCAGGCATGCACCACGGCGCCATGCCCTAATGACACACCATCCTCTAAGGTCACAGGATAGCCTTCCGTCTGATGGATACATGCACAATCCTGAATGTTCACACTGTTGCCAATGCGGATAGCATCTACATCAGCGCGCAAGACAGCCCCGAACCATACGGAGCAGTCATTACCCATAGTGATGTCGCCGGCAAGCGTGGCGTTCTCTGAAAAATAACAGTTCTTGCCCCATGTGGGCTTCTTGCCTCTTACTTCTTTTATTAGTGCCATGATAATAATTTATTAGTGGTTCTTTGGTATTCATTGCAGTGGCCGTGCCTTTGTGCCGGCCACCACCTGAAGAAGTAATCTTTTGAGTTACCCTGCAACGGGTGGCCGCCACTGAGGGCGGCCACTGCAACGAATACCCGACAACCATAATTTTTCGTAAAGTTATACATCTTCTTTTTGATACAGCTCATTTGTTAAAGCCAAGAAAGACTTTTTATATAGGCTTGTATAATTTTAAGACAATCACGCGAGTGCTAAATAATATAATGTGTACCTTTGCAAAGCATTAGTTCAAACAGGCTATGAATAGAGATTACATAAGATTATTGGGATAGATCTTTGCAACAGGCATGATGTCTTTCTGTGGCGTTGTCAGTGAGACTTCCATGAATGTTACTTTCCCAGCATTGATGAATGAGTTTGGTATAGATACTTCGCTTGTTCAGTGGGTAACAACGGGATACCTGCTTGTTTTGTCCTTGGTGATCACATTATCATCGTATCTGAAGCGAAACTTTACGGAACGTACGCTCTTTCTTACCTCTATTTCTTGCTTCATTGTAGCTACAAGTCTTTGTGCCTGGTCACCAAACTTCGCCATGCTGATAGGTGGGCGAGCACTTCAAGGTATCGGCACGGGTATCGCCTTGCCGTTGATGTTCAACATCGTGATGGAGGAATCACCGAAGGAGCGTCTGGGTATGTTCATGGGTATCGCCACGCTGATTACTGCTATGGCTCCGGCCGTGGGCCCTGTCTATGGTGGTTTTGTGGTGGAGCACTTGTCTTGGCGATATATCTTCACTTTCTTGCTCATCCCACTCTTCCTGTCTTTGGTTGTGGGCGTGTGTCTTTTCAAGAAAAGTACGATTGCGGCTCGTTCCCATTTTCATATTTTCGATTACTTGCTAATTGTTGTGGCTTATTCGTCCTTTATCTTCGCAATGGTCAGTGCCTCTCATAGCGGATGGTTGAGCATAACATTCATGGGCCTCTTGGTAGTCTGTATCTTAGCAGCCTTCTATCTTGTGCGTCGGTCAAAGGATGAGCCTTCCCCCTTGTTGCGTTTCGAGGTCTTTGAGCACAGTAAGTTCGTATTGGGACTCTTTGGCATTCTTGTCGTTCAGTTTTCAACGCTGGCTATTGGTTATGCCATTCCTAACTATTCTCAGCTGGTCAACCATACAGGCGCATTCTTGGCAGGTAGTCTGCTTGTCCCTGGTTGCATCTTGGGAGCCGTGCTTGCTGTTGTAGGCGGTACCATCTATGACAAATTAGGCCCTAAGCGCCCTATCCTGACGGGTTTCGTTTGTCTGTCGTCGTCGATGATTCTCTTTAGCTGCTTCGGTCATCATCTCAGCACTATGCAATTTTACCTGTTCTATATCCTTTATACGCTTGGTCAAGGATTATGTGTAGGCAATATGCTCACTTACTGTCTTTCGACCCTTCCTCGCGACCTTGCTCCTGATGGCAATGCGCTAATCAATAGCCTTCAGCAACTCTCCGGTGCAGCTGGTACGGCAGTAGCCGCTTCATTCGTTGCTGCTGCTCAGGCCGTTTACGCTGGCAATCTTGCTATGGGCACAGCAAAAGGATCAACGGATGCCTTTATCCTCTTGAGTGTCTTAATGCTGTTGGCATTGGCGGCTGCGGGGAGGATGTTCAAAGAAAATTGACGGGTCCTTTCCTTATTCTGATTTTACCTACCGTGGTTATCTCTCCCTCCCCTGGGTGGGGGAGGGATAAAGGGTGGGGCCTTTAACATTTAAGAATTATGGCAAACAAACGATATTATTGGGGTAAGACAATTCTTTCATTCCTCGTTGTTCTTTTCACGATGCCCTTAGGACATGCGATGATGATGTTGATGGATAAGTTCATGGAGCCAGTAGCTGTACATTATGCCGGTTTTCTGATGGGACTTGTCGGTTTCATTATCGTCATTTGGGGAGTCTTTGTCAAGGGTGACACGAAGCAGACGCTCTGTGGACTTTTTGGCGGCTTGCTCTTTTGGACGGGCTGGGTAGAATTCTTGTTCCAGTATTACGCCAACCGTTATGGCACCCAACCGGAAGTTGTCAATGGCGTTGTCGTTACGCGCCCCGAATACCTCATCATGCCAGCCACGTTTGGACTGTGGATGATGGTCATGACACTTTATACCTTCTGTACACGCACAGGATGTAACTTCATCAATTGGTGGCAGAGCCGTTTGTTTGGCAAGCGCAAAGCGGAAATCGTTGCCAGGCCTATGACGCGTCATGTCTCTATCGTTACGTTCATGGAACTGAATATGATTCTTTGGACGAGCTACCTGGCCCTGATGTTCTGCTATGATCCGCGCTTTATCGGTGACCATAGCGGCTTTACATTCTTTGTTGGCTTCGGCTGTCTTGTCGGTTCCGTGTTTATGTTTAAGCGCGAGCTAAAGCTTGCTTCTTGGGGCGCGAATATCCGCATGGCTATTGCTACAGTTATCGTGTTTTGGACGCCTGTGGAGATTTTAGGACGTGTCAACTTCTTTACTGAGATATGGATCTATCCGGAGAGGTACAAGAAACCGATGATTGCTGTCCTGATAGCTTTCCTCATCTTGGTTGTTGAATTGATTCGGGTGGCAAGAAAAAAGCAATAAACCTTTACGCTGCATTATCCAAAGTGTTCTCTGATCGTTTGTCGAACGTCTGCCGATTGTTTGTCGAACGTCAGCCGATTGTTTGTCGAACGTCAACCGATCGTTTGTCGAACGTCAGCCGATGTCGCTTTAGGGTTTGCAGTCACTGTGTGACTGCCTACGCGACAATATATATTATTTTTCCCTTACTTTTCTTTGTGCCTTTTAAGTTTTTGCTTAACTTTGTCAACCAAAAGTTATTAGTAGGTAAGAGATGAAGAAACTGCAAGATATAGTTAATGAGAAGATCGTTATCCTCGACGGTGCCTTAGGTACTGTCATTCAGAAAAGAGGGTTAAGTGAGGCTGACTTCCGTGGCGAACGGTTCAAGGATGCTGTAGGACAGACGAAGGGTAACAATGATATGTTGAACCTCACGCGTCCGGATGTGCTGCTCGATATCCATCGCCGTTATCTCAAGGCAGGAGCTGATATCATTGAGACCAATACGTTCTCTTCGCAGCGTATCTCTCAGTCTGATTATCATCTAGAGGATTCAGCCCGCGAGATGGCGCTTGCCGGTGCCCGCCTTGCCCGTCAGGCTGCCGATGAGTTTTCGACGGAGGAATGGCCGCGCTTCGTTGCAGGATCGGTAGGACCGACGAACAAGACGTTGTCAATATCCGCTGATGTCACGAATCCTGCTTCACGTGATCTTACTTACGATGAACTTTGGAACGATTATGTGGAGCAGATTGATGGTCTCATAGAGGGTGGGGTAGACGCTATTCTCATTGAGACAATCTTCGACTCACTCAATGCCAAGTGTGCCATCGATGCTGCCATGCACGTCATGGAACAGCGGGGTAGGGAGCTACCTATTATGATGAGTATTTCCGTAGCTGATCTTGCCGGTCGAACACTTAGCGGTCAGACGATGGATGCATTCCTCGGGAGTATCAGTTCTTATCCCATTTTCTCTGTGGGTCTTAACTGCTCTTTTGGAGCTCAGGAGATGCGTCCGTTCCTGGAAGATCTGGCACGCAAGGCTCCTTTTTACATTTCCGCTTATCCTAATGCCGGCATGCCCAATGCTATGGGAAGCTATGACGAGACGGCAGAAAGCATGTCGCCACTTATCGGGCAATGGATGGACGAAGGTCTGGTAAACATTGTCGGAGGCTGTTGCGGTACGGATGAGACTTTCATCCATCAATACTACCTTTTGTCGCAGGGCAAGAAGCCACATGTGCCCCAACCGAAACCTACGACACTGTGGCTCTCCGGCTTGGAGTTGTTGGACGTAAATAGTGATGTGCGCTTCGTCAATGTCGGTGAGCGCTGTAACGTGGCGGGTAGCCGGAAGTTCCTTCGTTTGATCAAGGAAAAGAACTATGAGGAAGCGCTCTCCATTGCAAGAAAACAGGTGGAAGACGGAGCCCTTGTCCTCGACGTTAATATGGATGATGCCTTGCTCGATGCCAAGGAAGAGATGATCAACTTCCTCAACCTCATCGCTTCGGAGCCTGATATTTCAAAGGTACCGGTGATGATCGATTCCTCTAAATGGGACGTTGTCACTGCGGGTCTAAAATGTCTGCAAGGTAAGTGTATCGTCAACTCTATTTCTCTGAAGGAGGGTGAAGAAGTCTTCCTTTCCCATGCGCGAGATGTGAAGCGCTTTGGTGCGGCTGTCGTCGTGATGTGCTTCGATGAACAAGGACAAGCTACGACCTATGAGCGGAGAATAGAGATTGCTGAGCGTGCTTATAAACTGTTGACAGAGAAGGTGGGGATGAATCCTTTGGATATCATCTTCGACCCGAATATCCTGTCTATCGCTACGGGGATTGAGGAGCATGATAATTATGCCTTGGAGTTTATCCGAGCCACGAAATGGATTCGTACTCATCTGAAAGGTGCGCATGTGAGTGGTGGTGTGAGCAACCTCAGTTTCTCGTTCCGTGGCAACAACTATATCCGTGAGGCCATGCATGCTGTGTTCCTCTACCATGCTATCAATGCTGGAATGGACTTTGGTATCGTCAACCCCGCTACGAAGGTTACCTATTCGGATATTCCGCAAGACGAATTGAAAATTTTTGAGGATGCCATTTTGAACCGTTATCATGGTGCTTCAGAGAAACTGACGGAACTTGCCGAAAAGAAGCTTGCAGAGAAAGAAGCGGCAAAGGCAGCAAACGGAGGTGTCGCTCCGAAAGCTGCGGTTTCTGACGAATGGCGGAAAGAGTCCTTACATGATCGTCTCGTCTATGCGCTGCGCAAGGGTATAGGCGACTATATGCAAGAAGACCTCGATGAGGCTCTCAAAGAATATCCGCATGCAGTGGATATCATTGAAGGTCCGTTGATGGATGGTATGAATGTTGTTGGCAAGCTCTTTGGAGACGGAAAGATGTTCCTGCCTCAAGTCGTCAAGACGGCGCGTACGATGAAGCAAGCCGTGGCTATTCTTCAACCATATATTGAGGCAGAAAAGACGGGTGGCGCCTTAACGGCTGGTACTGTCGTCATGGCAACCGTGAAAGGTGACGTGCATGATATCGGAAAGAACATCGTGAGTGTTGTCATGGCTTGCAACAACTATAACGTGATAGACATGGGCGTGATGGTGCCGGCCGATCAGATTGTGAAGAAGGCTATCAGTGAGCATGCAGATGTTGTAGGCCTTAGTGGATTGATCACGCCTTCGCTCGACGAGATGGTCAATACAGTGAAGGAGATGGGAAAGGCCGGATTGCGTATACCTGTGCTTATCGGTGGTGCCACGACTTCTGCTTTACATACAGCACTGAAGATTGCTCCGGCTTATGAGGGGCCTGTCGTTTGGCAAAAAGATGCTTCGCAGGCTGCTGTCATCCTTGCTAAACTGATGAACGAAAAGGAGCGTAAGCCATATCTCGATGACCTTTATGCGCAGTATGCCAAGTTAAGGGAAGGGTATCATCAGGAACAGGTGAAGCTGAAGTCACTTGATGAGGCTAGAAAGAACAAACTCAATCTGTTCGATTGATTGATTAGCCTGCAGGGGGATTAATTACCCTGCAGGGGGTGGCCGCCACTGGGGGCGGCCACTGCACGAATCCCATTGGGGTTAGGAAACGGAGATTTTAGTGTAGATACGATCGAAGGTCTGACGGAGTTGTTGCTTGTCGGCGATGACTTCTCGGACTTCTTTGAGCTTCTTTTCGTTGGGTGAGCCATTAATCCAAAGATGGATGTACCCGCGAGCACTGTATTTTTCTTCCATGTGCTCGTTGAAACGTTGCCATTGTTGTTCTTTGTTGAGTTCCGGATAATGTTCCAACCCGAACTCGATAGCACGTGTAAAGACTACTTCCGGGTCGAGATCGCGGTCAGCCTCTGCCACGATCTTACCATAGATGGAGCGTGGAACATGAGAGGAAGAAGCACGATGGTCTTCTACCGCTTCTTTCATAATCTTTATTTGCTCGGGCGAGAACCACTTCTTCAGACGAGCATCGGAAGCTAGTATCTTTCCACCCGTAATATGGTGGATGGCGCGTGGGCCTTCCATGCCGAGGTCGTGGTAAGCTGCAATAACGTAAGCCATGTCTGCATCAGCCCCTAAAATATCAGCAAGTTCTAAAGAGTTCTTGATAACTCTCTGCACGTGTGCAAGGCCATGAGAACGACCGAAGGCACAATAGCGTGGCAGAATCTGCTGTTCTACAAAGTTCATGATATCGAGACTGACTTTCATAATCCTTATTTATTAAAGCGTTGAAACATCCACTGTGTTTTAGAGCGTAGAAAGAAAAACGGCGACAACAGTCATTAGTCCATAGATGAACATGTCACGGGCCGTCATACCGAGAACTTTATTGAGACCTTTACCTTCCCATATCTCCTTGAGTTGAATGTAGCTCTGAGAATGTTTGTAGATGTATACAAGAAACGGGAACATGCAGATAATGGCGATCTGAGGATGACGGCTGGTGAGTAAGAGAACCACCATCGTAAGAGCAGCTCCTGCTGATCCAACGGCATTGTACAGTTGAGCTCCTCTTTTCTCGCCGAGCCTTACGATGAGCGTTCGTTTCCCGTCTTTCTCATCGTTGCGGCGATCGCGGAAGTTATTGATGCATAGCAACGTATCGATGACCAGTCCGCAACCTATTGAAATAATAATCACGGGCCAAGGAATAGTCTTGAGATTGTCAGGCATGATGACATAGTAGGTAAAGCAGACCGGGACGATGCCGAAGAAAACCAATACGAGGATGTCGCCCATGCCCCGATAGGAGAAAAATGTCGTGTAGAGGAAGGCAAAGAGTACGCAGACAGCTCCTACTATGACCATCTCCCAACCTCCATAATAGATTAGTGGAAGGCCTACAATGCATGCTAATGCAGAAACGAAGATAAGGCCTCGACGCATGGCATCGGGTGTTATCCAGCCTTCAGCACAGGCGCGTTTGGGACCGAGACGTGTTGCCGGGTCATCATTGCCATGAACGAAGTCGAAGTAATCGTTGATAAGGTTAGAGTCAATCTGCATGAGAAAGGCAAAGAGGAAGCAGAGAATGGCAGGTATTAGCTGGAAACTTTGCCATCCTGTTGTTTTCAATGCCAATGCTACTGCAATCATCACTGGCACAGCCGCACCAGAAAGTGTCTTTGGACGTGCAGCAAGCACCCATGCTTCAAAAGAGTTTGTCTTAGGGCCTCTCCCCGACTGTCCCCCTTCGGTTCCCCCGTTATCGGGGGCCAGGAATCCCGTAGGGAGGGGATGATTACCGTCTATGTTATGTTGTTTATTGGACATATTTATAACTCTAAACTCAACAAATCATTATCACCTAACAGCTATCACTTATCATCCAACACTTAGTCCGCGAAGTTCCAGCTGATGCCGAAACGGAAGATGCGGCCGTTGAGCGGGTAGTGGGGTGTGAAGAAACAGTCTTTGCCACCGTTGATATGACTCATCATCACGAAGAAGCGAGCACGGCTCAACTTGAAGTTGAAGTAGACGTTCACGAGTGGGAATCCACCAACTTTCACTTTGTCATCATTGGCCTGGACGGTGTATTGGCCGAGAGACGGGAAATAGTCGGGAGCCTCATACTTTGTGAAATATCTTGCATCCGCACCGAAATCACAGTGCAATACGTGTGCTATCTTGAAGCGGAGGTAGAGATTGGTGTAGACATTGATGGAAGGGAGCGGCAACACGTCCTGGTCTGTGGACTTTTGCCATGTCAATTGTGTCTCCCAATTCAGTGGCCCGAAGGTGAGATCCTGGTTTACTTCTGCTGTGAGGACGGTTATTGGACTTCCTGCTTGGCGCGAATAAGCCATGTTGTAGAGTCTTCCGTCATCACTTGAGGTATAGGAACTGGCGAAATAAGTGTAGTTTCTGATCTCATCAAAGGCAAAGCGGAATCGCGTTCGCGTCTTCTGATAATTGAGGACGCCTTGTGCCCTTAGATGATCAATCATAGAGAGGTCATCATCGCTCCACCAAAGATGTTTCGACTGATAATGACGATAATAGAACGAAGGTTTCACATGATGATAGAAGCCTGTTGCTGCAAGGGTCATGGTGTCACCAAGCAATGGGAAGTTGAGGTCTATACCACCATCAATTTTCAGTTCTCCCACGTTGTATCCAAGGACTGCGAGCTCTCCTGTAGCATTGAAGTGTAAAGTCTTTCCTTGTGTCTTGCTGAGCTGAGCGCCAACTGTTACACTATGCTCGTTCCATGAAGAGGTACCGGTGGAGTCGGGGAGGACATAGTGGCTCAGAGTATGAGATGCAAAGATCTTTGCGCCTGTCTTGATCCATTTATTGAATCCTTCCAAGAGGGCAATGGCAAATGTGTTACGGAGGTTCCAGTTTCTTGTCTTGTCGAAGATGGAGTCGTTGGACAGCTTCTCCTTGACGTTATAAGTATCGAGGTAATAATTAGTCGGTGTCTGGTATGCCTCATAGATACGGCGATAGGTGGTAAAGTCGAGCGTGTGGATGAAACTTGTCACTGGGACATACTCATCTTTCAGCCAAGCTGTGTCCTGTTTTGCTTTCTTAGCAGCAGCGATGAGGCTGTCAGCCGCATTCTTGTTACCGACCTTGATGCGGCCGTTCGCCTGGATAGAATCTTTTGGAGCAGCTGTCGTTGCAATCTTTGCATCGTCTGGTCGGCCAGAGTACGACTTAGGCACCTTCACATTCTTCTTATCAACTTTCACGCCTGCATCTTCAGCATCTTTCATAGCCTTTTCCTTTGCCTCGCGCTCATCTTTCTCTTTTTGAGAGGCAAGGGCAAACTTGCGGGCCTTGATCTCTTCCGGAGTCATTGGTACCTTGCGGTTAAAGCCTACGCTGTAGCGCTGGGTGAAGAAGATATGCTGATTGTCGTTACGGTTCCAGTTCTGCTCCAGCATCGTTGGAATCTCAGAGGTGGCATAACTCTCGTTGAACGATTCGGGGTGCGTGATGTAAAGATCGCTCGTGATACCACCGTTCTCCGTCACTTTCTCATGAAGGGTATTGAAGAGGAAATGTGCCTGGTAACGGTCACCGATGTAGCTTCCATAAAGTCCGAATTTGAAATGGGATGTTGACTGTGCATTATAATATCCTCTTCCGTATAGATAGTCAATGAGGAAGCCTACGCCGAGGCGTTTCCCTGCGTTTACAGCGAACTTTGTTTTGAAATGGTCCTCACCATTAGTCCGGTTACCACAGTTGTTGTAAGAGATATTGGTAAGCGGAGAGAGGGTATTGGTGAACAGAAACTGGTCAACGGGTGTTACTACATAGTCGTAGGGATTGACAAAGATGAAGTTGTTGTTTTCATTTCTGTCAATAAAGATTCTTGCCTGACGTGGTGCGCCGAGGTTACCTGTAGAGTTATATTCACTGTGGAGACCTGTCGTGAAGATAGAGTTCATGAACATGTGCGACACCGTGTCGGGCTTTGCTTCAGTGCGGTCACCGAAGCGGCTGTCTACTGTCCATACATGAATACCCTCAGGAATTTCCTTGTCAGTACCCAATGAGTCTGATTTACCCTGACGGTCTCTCTGATTTGTTATTGTCCCGTCAGCACTCATTGAGTTGTAGTTACCTGTGTCGTATTGTGCCCAAAGCGGAGCAGCGGACAACAGAAAAAGTATGAAGGAAAGAATTTTCTTCATTTTCTTCATTTCATAAAGCGTAAAGCGCATTCGATAATTTTGAAGACCATGGACACAAGAATGACAATAATACCCACGGTCTGAGGTGTGTGGAAAAGATAGAGCAACACTCCGACGATGGCTCCAAGCATAAAGATGATATTGAGCCATTGCCGTGTTGAACGGAAGTGGTCGTTGGCAGGCTTCTGCTCGTTGCGCCTATTTGCGAAAGTATTGTGCTCGAACGTGTTGTTTGTCAGCATGATTATTATTTTATTCCTAAAGCAGCATCAATTCGCTGGAAGATGTTATCCTTGCGGTCGATCGTCTTACGTCTGAACTTACCGCTGATACGTGAAAGTTTCGTGCCCTTCTTGTTGAGCGCATATTTGTCCGTAATCCACTCTTCAGCTTTGACTTTCAGTCCCTCAGTGTCTTTTCGATCCATTTCATAGGCATAGCTGATGCGGTCGAGAGTGACATGAATATGCCCGTCTGTAGCTTGTGCGACAAGCGTATAGTTGAATACTGTTCGATCAAGAGAAATGAAGTTAGAAGAGAAGACGAGCCATTCCTTAAGCCGTGCGGCAATGGTATATTCAGCCTTGTTCACAGCAGCGATACGGCCAGCGGGCTGAAGGTCTGCGCTTTTGCCTTCCTCTACTATCTCGTTGATAACGGCATAAACCTTATTGTAGATGCTATCAGCGGGCATCCCCGGAACATCCTTGTCGAGGGTGAAGACAACTTCTCCGTTGACTTCAGGCACTGCACCGGCAAGATATTTCTGATCAACTGTCGGCGTGACCTTTTTAGTCTCTTTTTTGACAACTTTCTGTTGAGGTTGGTCTGGAATTTCCCACACGTTGTTCTGTGCC
Source organism: Prevotella sp. UBA2725 (assembly GCA_002353825.1). GTDB lineage: Bacteria > Bacteroidota > Bacteroidia > Bacteroidales > Bacteroidaceae > Prevotella. The sequence continues at coordinate 27,673 of DEKJ01000043.1, forward strand.
ATACCAACGAGCGGGCAGAGGGCGAGAAGGGCTACTATCAGTTTCTTCATATTCTTGTTCATTAATCTAAGCAAAATTACAAATTAACCTTGTCTTTAAGGAGACTATCGTAAGATTTAACTTTACTTAAGTTCCAATTGCTTCTGCAGTCTTAGCATCTCATCACGATATTGAGCAGCTTGTATGAAGTCGAGTTTCTTGGCGGCTTCCTCCATGAGTCGTTTTGTATTCTCGATGCTCTTCTCCAGTTCTGGCCTTGTCATCTCCTTGATGATAGGATCAGCAGCGAAGGCTCCGCTCTCCGGCTCGAGATAGACCTGACGGTTCGTTTCTTTTGGCTTCTCATAAGCTGAGCCATCAGACTCGGGTAGGGTGCCTTTGATAGCCTTGACGATCTGCTTCGGCGTGATGTGGTGGTCTTGATTGTATTTCATCTGGATGCTCCGTCGCCTTGCAGTCTCATCAATTGTCTTCTGCATGCTCTCCGTGATGGTATCAGCATACATGATGACTTTACCGTTCACATTACGAGCTGCACGACCTGCTGTCTGTGTCAAGCTACGATGGCTGCGCAAGAACCCCTCTTTGTCGGCATCGAGAATAGCAACGAGAGATACTTCGGGGAGATCGAGACCTTCACGAAGGAGGTTAACGCCGACGAGAACATCGTAGACACCGGCTCTAAGATCGTTCATGATCTTTACACGGTCTAGCGTTGCTACATCACTGTGGATGTAGTTGGCTTTTACGTTGTGGTTGAGTAAGTATTCGGTGAGTTCCTCAGCCATACGCTTTGTCAGTGTCGTGACCAGCACGCGCTCATGACGGTTGCTACGCGTAAGAATCTCGTCAAGAAGATCATCAATCTGATTCTCAGAAGGCCTTACTTCAATCTCTGGATCGAGAAGGCCCGTTGGGCGAATAAGCTGCTCCACAACAACTCCATCTGCCTCTTGTAGCTCATAGTTTGCCGGGGTCGCAGAGACATAGATAACCTGATGGATCATGTCATGGAACTCGTCAAAGCGGAGCGGGCGGTTGTCGAAAGCTGCGGGCAAGCGGAAACCGTATTCCACAAGGTTCTGCTTCCTCGCACGGTCGCCTCCGTACATGGCATTAATCTGTGGCACGGTGACGTGGCTCTCATCAATGACCATCAGATAGTCTTTCGGGAAGAAGTCGAGCAGGCAGTAAGGCCGTTCGCCGGGCTGACGACCATCGAAATAACGTGAATAGTTCTCAATGCCGGAACAATGCCCGAGCTCCTTGATCATCTCCATGTCGTATTCGACACGTTCCTTGATTCGTTGTGCTTTGATGTCATCGCCAATACTGTGGAAGTAATCCACTTGTTTGACAAGGTCATCCTGTATCATGCGAATAGCGTTCTCTGTCTGTTCCTTAGATGTGACAAACAGATTCGCTGGATAGATGGCGTATTCTGCAAAATGCTGCATGGAATGCATGGAGATGGCATCCACTTCTTCGATGCTGTCTATTTCATCGTCCCACCATGTGACACGCAGTAGATAGTCGGAATAAGCCATCGCAATCGTTACCGTGTCGCCTTTGACGGAGAAGCATCCACGTTGCAGGTCGATGTCGTTTCTCACATATAGCGCATTGACCAGTCGACGCAGAAACTCATTGCGGTCCAGCTTCTGCCCTTGTTTGATGTTGATAACGTTCTCTTCCATGGCAACGGGAGCCCCCATGCCATAGATACATGATACTGAGGAAACTATGACAACATCTTTGCGCCCCGAAAGCAGATCGCTGACGGCTGCAAGGCGCAACTTATCAATCTCGTCATTGATAGCTAAGTCTTTCTCGATATATGTATCCGTTGATGGCAGATAAGCTTCAGGCTGATAATAGTCGTAGTAGCTGACGTAATAATCAACAGCATTGTTGGGGAAGAACCCCTTCATTTCTTCGTAGAGCTGGGCTGCAAGCGTTTTATTATGGCTCAGCACAAGTGTGGGCTTGTTGACATTGGCGATAACATTGGCTACGGTGAAAGTCTTTCCTGAACCTGTCACGCCTAAGAGTACTTGGGCCGGATCTCCCCGCTCAACACCCTCCGTGAGTTGAGCTATGGCCTGGGGTTGGTCACCTGTCGGCTTGTATTTTGATGATATCTGAAACTTCATAGATGACAAAGTTAGTTATTTTATATCAGTAATGGACGATAAATCTCGTAATTTTATTAAAAAAACACATTCTTCTTTGGTTTGGTTGATTATTCTATGTAAATTTGCAAGTCCATATATCAAAGTTGTATGAGAAAACAAGCTATAGCGGCTCTTCTTCCATTGGTTCTCCTTAGCGGTTGCGCCAAGGAGTTCAACAATGTGTATAAGTCAAACGACTATAAATACAAGTACGAATATGCCAAGGAAAGTTTTGCCTTAGGCAAGTATCAGCGTGCGGCAACGCTTCTTCAGGATTTGATCATCCCGGAGAAGGGTAGCCAGGATGCTCAGGAGTGCTTGTATATGTTAGGTATGGCCGAATACATGAATATGGACTATGAAACGGCTTCTGAGACATTCAAGAAGTATGTGCAGTCTTATCCCCGCGGTGAATACGCAGAAATAGCCAAATATTATGTGGGTCAAAGCCTTTACATGAGTACTCCGGAGCCGCGGTTGGATCAGACTCAGACCGTTAACGCTATCAATGCTTTCCAAGAGTATCTTGACCTTTATCCTGATGCAAAGTATAAGGAGGACGCACAGAACAAGCTTTTTGCTTTACAGGATAAGCTTGTGAAGAAAGAATTGTACTCGGCTGAGCTGTATTATAACCTCGGTACTTATTTCGGCAACTGTATGGGCGATGATGGTGGAAACAACTATGAGGCATGCATCGTTACTTCACAAAATGCGCTGAAGGATTATCCTTATACGAAGCTACGCGAGAATTTTGCAACACTCATCATGAAAAGCAAATTCCATCTCGCAGAGCAGAGCGTGGAGTCGAAGAAGATGGAGCGTTATCAGGATGCTGAGGATGAATGCTATGGTTTCCTAAATGAGTATCCCGATTCGAAAGAAAAGAAGACGGCTGAGGAATATATCGAGAAGTGCAAGAAGATAACAGCCAACGCAAAGGATTGATAATCAGATATTAATAATCGGACGATAAATAACTTTTTTATATACTGTATTTAAATATGGATTACAGAAAATCAAAGGCACCGGTGAATACCGTGACGCGTAACATCATGGAATTGTGCAAGGACACAGGCAATATCTATGAGAGCGTGGTGATCATTGGTAAGCGAGCTAACCAGATTGCTGTGGAGATCAAGGCTGACTTGAGCAAAAAGTTACAGGAGTTTGCCTCTTATAACGATTCTTTGGAGGAGGTCTTCGAGAACCGTGAGCAGATTGAGATCAGCCGCTACTATGAGAAGCTTCCGAAGCCAACACTCCTTGCTACTCAGGAGTTTATCGAGGGTAATGTGTATTGGAGAGATCCTTCGAAGACTACGGAGGAGAACGAAGATAAGGACTTGTAAGCTATAACATAAAAAGATGATACAGCGTAAGCAAACCGTTTACTTGCTGTTGGCCTTGGCTGCTTTGATTGTCTGTCTCTGTCTGCCTATTGGCAAACTGACAGGCAATTCGCTGGGAGCAACGGCCTCTGTATATAATATTGGTATCTTCGCTCAAGGTAGACTTGCAGCGCATCCGTTGTTGTTTGTTGATATCGTCATTGTGGCTTCGCTTACATTGATTGACATCTTCCTTTACAACAAACGTAAGTTGCAGATGGGAATATGTGTGGCCAATATTATCCTGTGTCTTGCTTGGTACGGCTATTATGCTTTTATGGCATTGGCCGGCTTTAAGTCTTTGGGTACGTTCTCTGTGTCTTTCGCAGTTTGTCTGCCTTTTATTGCAATCGTTCTGTTTATATTGGCTCGCAATGGCATCAAGGCTGATGAGAATCTCCTGAAGTCAATGGATAGAATTCGATAATAATAGTCTCTAATTCGCGATAACACTTTCGCCGAATTAGGGCCGTTATGATAAATAAGTGATATTAATAAAAAGAGTGGGCTCCCCTCTTCGGGAAGTCCACTCTCTTTTTGTCTTGGCTTATATTACTTGTTTTTCTTCAGTTTGTCAACGTAAGCATCAATCACAGCCACTGCTGTAACGTTAACCACATCACGAACGCTTGCCTCAAAGTCTGTGAAATGGATAGGCTTGTTCAGACCCATCTGTACAGGACCGATGATCTCACAGTCAGGATCCAGCGCCTGGATGAGCTTGTAGCTACTGTTGGCTGCATTCATATTAGCGAACACGATTGTGTTGACGTCCTTGCCTTTCAGTCTTGTGAACGGATACTTGTCGTCGCGAAGTTCGCGGTTCAAAGCGAAGTTGACCTGCATCTCACCATCAACGAGCATATCAGGATAATCCTTCTGCAGTTTTGCAACAGCCTGATGAACATTGACCGGTGAGCCGACTGTATCAGTGCCGAAGTTAGAATAACTTGCCATCGCGATGACCGGCTCCTGGTTGAAGAACCGTACGGTATGAGCAGAAAGTCGTGCTACATCGTAGAGCACGTTTTGGTCAGGATGGCGGTTGATGAGCGTATCAGCGAGGAACAGGATGCCTCTCTTAGAGTTGAGAATGTGCATCGTAGCGAAGGTGCTGTATTCAGGACGCACGCCGATCACTTCCTTGGCAACCTTAATAGTGTTGCTGTACTTGGTATAAAGACCTGTGATGAAAGCATCAGCATCGCCCTGCTCCACCATAGACATACCGAAGTAGTTGCGCTCGTACATCTTATCGTAAGCCTCTTCAAATGTCACGCCTTCACGGGCACGCTTCTCAGCAAGATGCTTAGCATACGTAGCACGACGTCCTTGCTCCTTATCAGCGCGCATATCGACGATCTCCACACCGCTAAGGTCGAGCTTCAGACGCTTAGCCAAACGATTGAGACGATCAGGGTTACCCAGAAGGATAGGATGGCAGAAGCCTTCCTGAAGAGCCGTAACAGCAGCCTTCATCATCGTCGGATGACCACCCTCGGCGAAGACAACGCGCTGCGGATGCAGAGCAGCTGTAGCATGAAGGGTACGGGTGAGCTTCGTCTCCTGACCGAGCAACTGTTTCAGATGATTCTTATATTCATCCCAATCTGTGATAGTCTTTCTCGCTACCCCACTCTCAATGGCAGCCTTAGCCACAGCAGCAGAGACTTCAGTGATAAGGCGTGGGTCGACAGGCTTCGGGATGAAATACTTAGGACCGAACTGCAGGTCTGTGACGTGATAGACCTGGTTAACGATCTCAGGTACAGGCTTCTTAGCGAGGTCAGCGATAGCTCTCACAGCAGCGAGCTTCATCTCCTCGTTGATGGCCTTGGCGTGAACGTCGAGTGCACCACGGAAGATATATGGGAAGCCAATGACATTGTTGATCTGATTAGGATAATCAGAACGGCCTGTAGACATCAAGATATCAGGGCGTGCAGCAATGGCATCCTCATAAGAAATCTCAGGAACAGGGTTGGCGAGAGCGAAGACGATAGGCATATGAGCCATAGAGCGCACCATATCCTGACTGAGCACATTACCCTTAGAGAGACCTACGAAGACATCAGCGCCCTTGATAGCCTCTTCCAGTGTATGGATATCCGTGCGGTCTGTTGCGAACTCAGCTTTCTGCTCGTTCACATGGTCACGGCCTTTGTAGATGACGCCGCGGGAGTCGAGCATGATGATATTCTCATGCTTGGCACCTAATGAGCAGTAGAGCTTCGTGCAGCTGATAGCAGCGGCACCGGCACCATTGACTACGATCTTAGCGTCCTCAATCTTCTTGCCTGCAACCTCCAGGGCATTGAGCAGTCCGGCAGCAGAGATGATAGCTGTTCCGTGCTGGTCATCGTGCATCACAGGGATGTCGAGAGTCTTCTTCAGGCGGTTCTCAATATAGAAGCACTCAGGAGCCTTGATATCCTCAAGGTTGATACCACCGAAGGTCGGGGCAATCTTCTCCACAGCCTCACAGAACTTTTCAGGATCTTTCTCGTTGACCTCGATATCGAACACATCGATGCCACCATAGATCTTGAACAGAAGGCCCTTACCTTCCATCACCGGCTTGCCACTCATGGCGCCGATATCACCAAGACCTAAGACGGCTGTACCATTGGAGATCACAGCGACGAGGTTTCCCTTATCTGTATATTTATAGACATCATCGGGGTTCTTCTGAATCTCAAGGCATGGGAAAGCCACACCAGGAGAATAAGCCAGGCTGAGGTCAGTTTGTGTGCGGTAGGGTTTTGTCGGTTTAACCTCAATTTTACCCGGCCGTCCGTTTGCATGATAAGCTAAAGCAGCTTCTTTGGTAATCTTTACCATATCAAATTTGTTAAATAATGGATGTATTTGATGGCAAAGTTACAAAAAAACGCAGAAAATGAAAATAGTTTTGCGCTTTTTTGTAATTTTGTATGCAAATATCACACAAATGACATCTAAGATTGACAATTCATCAGATTGCAGGGTTCTGCTAAGCCGTAGAATCATCGACAAGGCAACTGAAATGTTCCTCTCTAAGGGCATTAAAGCTGTGAAGATGGACGATGTCGCGAACGAGTTGGCTATCTCGAAGCGGACCCTCTACGAGATTTTCAGCAACAAGGAAATGTTGCTGCTTCACTGTGTCCAACGAATGCGGGAAGCCCGCGAGGAGCACTTCAAGCGTTTTGAGGAATCGGGACCCCATTCAGAGATAGCGATGGTACTTGAGTATTATCGTTTTCAGTTGCGTCGCTCTGCTGTGGTTTCACCTAATTTTATAAAGGAACTGCAGAAGTATCCGGCGGTGGTTAAATGGATGGAAGATTCTCATGAGAGCGCCAAGAACGAAGCTAAGGCATTTTTCGAACAAGGCATTGCTAATGGTTATTTCAGAAAGGATGTAAACTATGCGCTCATCCATGAGTATTCAGACATAGCCATTGCCGATGCCATGGAGAAAGGCCTCATGGACAAGTATGGTGTCCAGGAGGTTTTCAAGAACATTACGATGCTCTATGTGCGCGGGTTCTGTACGCTGAAAGGAATAGAGGAACTGGAGAAACTGTTATAGGCCCCCTATTCCACGTACAGCACGAGGCCCTTGAGGTATTCGCCTTCGGGATGGTAAATGTTGATGGGATGATCCGCGGGCTGATGCAGCTGATGCAGAATCCTCACTTTCCTGTGGGCCTGTGCAGCAGCAGTGAAGACAGCCGTGCGGAAGTTCTCCTTGGTCACGACCTGAGAGCAACTGAAGGTAAACAGAATGCCCCCGTGCTTGATCTTCTCCAGTCCTTTTACGTTCAGTCGGATGTATCCTTTCAGCGCATTGCGTAAGGCTGAACGGTGCTTGGCGAAGGCCGGCGGGTCAAGGATGATGAGATCATACGTGTCATCGTGACTGTCCAGATAATCGAAGGCATCATCGCAGATGGCTTCATGGCGGTCGTCACCGGGGAAGTTCATGTCTATGTTTCGTTTCGTGAGCTCAATGGCCTTAGCGCTGCTGTCCACTGAGTGAACGACCTTGGCTCCGCCACGCATGGCATAGACCGAGAAGCCACCTGTATAGCAGAACATATTCAGCACACTCTTACCTTTGGCATAATGTTCCAGCAGCGAGCGGTTCTCGCGCTGGTCAATGAAGAATCCCGTCTTCTGACCTTTGAGCCAGTCGATATGGAACTTCAAGCCATTCTCCACAGCCACATTGTCATCGGTGTGACCATAGAGGAAGCCGTCTTCCTGATGGAGGTCTTTCTTCTGAGGAATGGTTGTCTCACTCTTGTAGAAGACATTCTCAATCCTTCCATCCATCACCTTCAATAAAGCCTTGCAAATCTCATTGCGGCTATAATGCATGCCGACACTGTGCGCCTGAATCACGGCTGTCTTGCCATAGCAGTCGATGACAAGTCCTGGAAGATAGTCACCCTCTCCGTGAACAAGCCGGTAAGTATTGTTATCCGGGTTATCAGCGATTCCTATGCGGATACGCATGTTCAGGGCAGACGAAATGCTCTTCTCCCAGAAATCGGCATCGATAAGAACATCCTCAAAAGACAATACACGAACTGTGATCGTTCCCTTCTGGTAGTGCCCCACGGCAATGAAATCGCCGTTGGCATTGATAACCCTTACGACGTCACCTTCCTCGATGCCATCATCCATTCGCTGGATAGCACCGGAGAAGATCCATGGATGGAACCGCTTGAGCGATTCGTCTTTGCCTTTCTTGAGATAAATATTCTTATACATTGACAGTCTCTGCTTTATTTGTTTCCGCTTTACTTGATTTAGCCTTGCTTGTTGATCTCTTTACGGTTTTGGCTCTTGAAGGCTTTCTTGTTGCCTTAGTTCTTGTCTTCTTTTTCTCCGTAGCAGCCTTACCTTCTTTCTTCGGCTTTTCCTTGTTGTCGCTTGCCTCTGCATCCTTTGCATCAGAGTCGACTTTTGCAACTGGTTGGATATTCTCCGGCTCAGGAACGACAACGAGATTGTATTCACCCGTCTTCTTCAGTCTGACAATCTCATCGTAAATGAGAATGCAGCTCCATGCATCAATAGCAGCATATTGTTTCTGCTTGTCTGACAGGGCCGTGGCTTCCCAGTTAGTGAGCCTTTGGCGTTTGGAAATCTTCTGATGGAAGATGTTTGCGTAGATCTTTTGCAGGCTCAAGTCTTTAATGCCAATCTCCCCGACAATATCCTGTAAGTCGATAAAAAGACCGGGAGTGAACTTCTCCCTTGCTTCGAGCCCCCTGATATCATCGTGCCACGAAAGTCCTATCTTCTTGATGCTTTTATCTTCGAGCAGCCGTTTGATGGCCGGCGTTATTCCTGTGATGTTCAGTCGGAAGAGAAAGCAGGTGTCTCGGTTCGACACTTGCAGCAGCGCCACCTTGTTTTGTTCACCTTTATGGAACGCTGGCTTGGTCTCGGTATCTACGCCCATAATGTCGCTTTGTAGAAGATAATCGACAGCTTTCTCGGCTTCCCCCGGGGTAATGATAGTTATCACCCTCCCTGGGAAAGTCACTATTGGGAGATCTGTTATCGCCTTCTTGTCGAAGCGGCTGTATATGGTCTTATTCATTGCTATTATAAAATATCCGTGCAAAAGTAAGAAAAAGAAATGACATAGACACGCTCTTATGCGCATTTTTACCTTTACACGTCTAAAAATTGCATCTTATTTTCCGAAAGAGCAGAATACCCCCCTATTTCCCTATATAGTTGCGAAGCAGATAATTATTGAGGTTCTCTTTGTAGAGCTCGCCAATGGGAAGGATGACATCGTTCTCCATTGTCACGCGGTTCTTTGATACCTCTTTGACATAGCGCAGGTTGATGATAAAAGAGCGATGAATGCGCATGAAGAAGCCGGGTAACCGCTCCTCCAGCCGCTTGAGGCTATACAGCGCGATGGCCGGTTTGCGTGGCATGCCGTGCTCGTCGGTTCCAACAAGGTGAATCTTGAGATATTCGCTCATACCTTCAATATAAAAAACATTGCTGAGCGTTATCTTGACCATCCTGTTCTCCACTTTCACGAAGAGCGAGTCTGTGCTTGTCTCAATCTTTTGCGCAGCGTCTTCCTGAGGAGTTTCCTCGGCAACGGGCGTAGTCTTTTCTAAGCTTGTCTCTGTAATCCCCAATCTCTTCTGGAGTTTCTCTGCTGCACGGCGGAACTCATCGAGCCCGAAAGGCTTCAGCAGATAATCCACAGCATCCACCTTATAGCCTTCCAGCGCATATTCCGAATAGGCAGTGGTAAAGACCACGAGTGGCGGGCTGGCCAGGCTCTTGATGAAATCCATGCCATTGAGATCCGGCATATTGATATCGCAGAAGATGGCGTCAATCATCTCGTGAGAGAGCACATCCTTTGCTTCCAAGGCACTGGGGCAAGCTGCTACAAGCTCCAGATAAGGAATCTTGGAGATGAAGTTAGTGAGTTGTTTGAGCGCTAAAGGCTCATCATCGATTGCTAAGCATCTGATCATATCGTTTAAGATGTTTTAATGTTGCTATTGATGGGCAGACGGAGCATGACATGGTAGACCTCATCACTGTCTTTTATTTCCAATGAATATCTGTCACCATAGATGAGGTCGAGACGTCGCTTGACATTGGCGAGTCCTACCCCACCCTGTCTTGGCATTTCCTGCTTCCGGTTCTCTTGCGGTTTGCTGTTGATGCACCCGAATATCAACATCCCGTCCTCAACGTCAAGCATGATGGTAATAAAACTGTCATGCTTATAGCTTACACCGTGTTTAAAAGCATTCTCAACGAATGTCGGGAAGACGAGTGGAGAAATGGAGATATCGGGCAGATCCTCAGGGATATCCATCGTAACGGTCAGCTGATCAGTGTATCGCAGCTGCATCAGCTTGACATAATTGCGGAGAAATTCTGTGTCATTCTTGAGCTTCACCCAGTCCTTGTCGCCTTCGTACAGGACGAAGCGCATCATGACGGAGAGCTCTCTCAGCGAAGCCTTGGCCATTTCGGCATCCATGTCTACGAGCACCTGAATGTTGTTGAGCGTGTTCATGAAGAAGTGGGGGTTAATCTGGAACTTGAGATACTGGAGCTGAAGATACATCTTCTCCTTTTCCAACTGCTGCAGATTTTCACGGTCCTGTTCCGACTTGAAGTACAATTTCACGCCAAGGTTGAGGCCTAACAATCCCACAAGAATAAGGATATTGACCGGTACTTCAGGGCCGAAGAACCGGTCGCCCAGCGGTCTTACATGATGATGATGCTCCCTCGCATCGAAGTCTTTCTTCTTATTGTCTCTCATCTCCCATCTTGGAGGCCTGTGCTCCATAGGTCCCGGGTCACGGAAGAAGCCGCTCGCTACGGTAAAAGCTACCAGCAGGCTGAGCCCTGAGGCTAAGTAAGCACCGATATGCTTCTTCAGCAACAAAGGCGCCAGGAAGATGTCATGGATCGTGAAGCAGATGAAGAACAGAAGAAACCATGACCAAATATGGAATACCTCTTCCCATCTGAACACGGCCTGGGCATCAGCCTTGGCGCGCAAGTAAAAGATGGCCACGGGCATGAGAAACAGCACCAGCCATAGGCAGATGTAGACGATGTATTCCGGTGAGATGATTCTTTTGGTATGCATGGGTGTGATTGATGTTTCTAACAAGAAAATAGCGCAAAGCGCGTGTCACCACGAACTTTGCACCGGAGAGTAATTTATGAATGAAAAGAATGTAATATAAAAATGTAATATAGATTCTACTGTATGTCTTATTAACGCAATAATCTTTTTTATTATTATGCGATTTGAAGCAATTTATGTTTTGTTAACTTCTATCACTCGGCTATATTTGAGTTCTTTTGTTTCTCTCATATTCGCCTTTGTTTTATTTCTGTTGCAAAGATAAGAAGAAAAACAATATGTACCAAATATTTTTCAGCAAAATATCTCTTTTTTTAAGTAAAAACCTATCAAATCGTTTATAGATCCCAAGAATTGTTTGTATTTTTGCATCATCTTATTAGGATAAGTTATTTATAGAAGAAATGACAAAGTTCGTTTTAGGGCGTTTTCTGATGGCGTCTTTTCTTATTCTTTCAGCTACTGTGGCTTTTGCTCGCCGCATTCCTGTACATAAGGCTGAAGCTGATAGCCTTTCTTGGGCAGTAGTGAACGTGTCTTGCTGCAACCTGCGTACCAGCGGCGACTATGATGCGGGTATGGAGTCGCAGGCCCTGCTCGGTGAGCCTTTGAAGATCGTTGAGCACGGCACGTGGGTGAAAGTTCTGCCTCCCGACGATGATCCAGCATGGGTGCTGCGATCCTCACTGGTCTTCATGACCGATCAGCAGAAAGAAGCTTGGAACAGCGCTCCGCAAGTCGTCGTCACCTCTATCTACGGCTTTGTCTATGAACAGCCCAACACGGCTTCGCAGCATGTCAGTGACGTTGTGGCGAGCAACCGCCTCAAACTGTTGTCCAAGGTCGGCAAGTTCTATCAGGTCGAATATCCGGATGGAAGGAAAGGCTATATCTCTGCCAGCGATGCCCAGCCGCTGGAGCTCTGGCGGAAGTCGCTGAAGCAAGATGCGGCAAGCATCATCGCCACGGGTAAGAAGCTGATCGGCGTGCCTTATATGTGGGGCGGCATGAGCACGAAAGGTGTCGACTGCAGCGGCTTCATCCGCACCATTCTCTTGCAGCATGACATCATCATCCCGCGCAACGCCTCGCAGCAGGCTGTCAAAGGCCAGCATATCGACATCGCTCCCGATTTCAGCAACCTTATCCCCGGCGACCTCGTCTTCTTCGGGCGGAGGGCTACGGAGGACCGTCCGGCTCACGTCTCGCATGTGGGAATGTACATTGGCAACAAAAAGTTCATCCATTCCTTGGCATGGGTGCATATCAGCAGTTTCAATCCCGAGGATGCCGAATACGATGCTTACGATCTCAACCGATTGTTGTGGGCTCAGCGTGTCCTGCCCTATATCAATAAGGAAGAAGGCCTGACCACGACCGGTATAAACGAATATTACAAATAAGCTATATATATATGACAACACGAAGAGAATTTCTAAAGAAAGCAGCGCTGGCCACTGCGGGCTCGGCCTTGGCTTTGTCCAACCTCGATGCCTTTGATCTGACCTCCATACAAGACAAGCACGTGAACATCAACCGCAAGGGATCGTCCCACAAACTGCAGATGAAGTTCTTTCCCTATGAGCTGAAACTGCGCCACGTCTTCACCGTCGCCACTTATTCGCGCACGACCACGCCCGACGTTCAGGTCGAGATCACCTACGACGGCATTACGGGCTACGGTGAGGCTTCCATGCCTCAGTATCTGGGACAGACGGTGCAGAGCGTCACCTCATTCCTGCAGAAAGTCGATCTCAGCCAGTTCAACGATCCCTTTGAACTCGAGGACATTCTTGCTTATGTCGACAGTCTATCCCCCGGCGATACGGCTGCCAAGGCTGCTGTGGACATCGCGCTCCACGACCTCGTGGGTAAGCTCCTCGGAGCTCCCTGGTACAAGATCTGGGGCCTGAACAAAGCAAAAGCTCCCAACACGACCTTTACCATCGGTATCGACACCCCCGATGTCGTAAGGCAGAAGACGCGCGAGTGCGCCAACAAGTTCAACATCCTGAAGGTGAAGCTCGGCCGCGACAACGACAAGGAGATGATTGAGACCATCCGCAGTGTTACCGACCTCCCCATCGCCGTCGATGTCAACCAGGGCTGGAAAGACCGTGAGAAAGCCTTGGACATGATCTTCTGGCTTAAGGAACACGGCATCGTGATGGTCGAACAGCCCATGCCGAAGGAGATGAAAGACGATATCGCGTGGATCACGGAGCGCAGTCCCCTGCCCATCTTTGCCGATGAAGCCATCCTGCGGTTGAAGGATATCAAGAACGTCGAGGGAGCCTACTCGGGCATCAATATCAAACTGATGAAGTGCACCGGCATGCGTGAGGCGTGGAAGATGCTCAACTATGCCCGTGCCCGTGGCATGAAGGTCATGGTCGGTTGCATGACGGAGACCTCGTGTGCCGTCAGTGCCGCAGCCCAGCTCTCCCCCGCTGTCGACTTTGCTGACCTCGACGGCAACCTCCTCATCTCCAACGACCGCTTCAAGGGCATGGAAGTCATCAAAGGAAAGATCACTCTACCCGACCGCCCGGGAATAGGTGTAGTGAAAGTGTGATCGTACGCTAACGTAACGCGGCTGCGTCATAATCGTGACGCAGCTACGTAACAATCGTGACGCAGCTGCGGAATGATCGTAACGCAGCTGCGGAATGATGGCAGTAAACTTAAATGGTGTTCTTCGTGGAGAATAAGGAATCTTTCAATTGTTACAGTTTACAATAAGGTGGTACATATGTGCACACAGGCTTTGGGGAATGTTTCTTGGGAGGTAAACAAAAAAAGAAGTCTTCTTCAGACTTCCTTCTTTTGTAGCGGAAAGACGGGGATTCGAACCCCGGATACCCTTTGGAGGTATACACGCTTTCCAGGCGTGCCTCTTAAGCCACTCGAGCATCTTTCCTTGCTAACGGCTTAATCCGCAAACGCTGTTTTTTCATTTGCGGGTGCAAAGGTAATAACTTTTGCTTAAACATTCACATCATTGACGGGTATTTAATATATTTTAATCAAACACCCGTCTTGAGATTTATCCTTTATCCGGCATACTTCATCTCATTGAGCAGCTGTTTCTGCTTCTCTGTCAGATTGGTAGGCAACTTGACATTGTAGGTGATGATGAGATCACCGTAGGTGCCGTCGCCGCGGTCGTAGCCTTTGCCACGCAGACGAACCTTCGTGCCGTTCTGCGTCTCGGGTTTAACCTTCAATTTGATCTTCGAGCCGTCACGGAGCTGGATGATCACTTCGCCGCCCAGGAGTGCCGTGTAGAGATCGATGTTGACCTTGGCATCCATCTCTCCGCTGCTCGTGCGGAACGAAGAGCCACCACTTGAGTGAGAGCCCATGTTGCCGAAGAGATCCTGGAAGAAGCTGGAGAACCCGCCGCCTCCGTTGCCGAAGCTGGAGAAGTCGAAACCGTCAAACGGTGAACCACCGGACGAGGAGCTCCAATGGAACTCCTGACCGCCTCCGGCACCGCCACCGGCCTGGTTGAAGGCATCCGCCTCTTTCCAGTTCTGACCATACTGATCATACTTCTTACGTTTCTCCGGATCGCTGATCACCTCGTAAGCCTCGTTGAGGGCCTGGAACTTAGCCTTGGCCTTCGGGTCATCGGGATGGAGATCGGGATGGAACTGCTTAGCACGCTTCAGATAAGCGCGCCTCACGTCTTTCTGTGGAATGTCTTTGCTGACACCCAAAATCTTATAATAATCGATAAATGCCATATTCAATCCTCCATTTCAATTAATATTTACTAATAAGGCTGCAACAAACTTTATGCCACAAGCGGGTGTATCAGGAGGAATATTTTGGGTTCGGTTTTCGGATTGATAAGTGCCTCGGAGAGGCACACTCTTTTTAACCCCAGGTAAGGAGCGTAGCGACGCAACCTGGGGTTGCGGAATAGGAGCTGATTCACTGATTTCCAGCCTCGGAGAGGCTGGCTGCGCCTTGGCGCGTTATGTTTCGTATGAGACTATCTATTAAAGACATAGCGCACTACGTGCAGCCTGCCTCTCCGAGGCAGAAGCTCAATTGTTACAACTCTATCCTAACATACCCTAGGCTACGTCGCTGCGCTCCTTGCCTGTTATGTAGAGTCAGCCTCTCCGAGGCTGTGTCACGCTATCAACCCGAAAAAGAGAGAGAACCATATTTTTCTACACCGTAGGGGTAACGTTAACCTGTATCGACAAAGTAATCAATCGAATCGTTACAGCACCTTGAGGTCCCAATGCCACTGGTCGAAATAGAGGTTGCCACCCCTCCACTCCACTTCACCGCGCTGGAAGTCGACAGTCTCGCTGCGTGGATAGGTCTTGGCAGGATAGAACGGCATGCCGTAGTCGGAGTTGACGACCATCCGCCACGAGTCGATGCCACCGAGGAAGAACCACTTCTCCTGCTCGTTCCGGGCATAAGACGGGATGCCAAACGACATGTCGACAGGCACCCACCCCACTCCTTCGAAGTAGAGCTCGCCCCAGTCGTGCATGCCCTCGTCGCCCGGATGCATCATGAACCCACTCTCGAAATGAGCCGGGATGCCACAGATGCGGCAGAGCGTGAGGAAGAGCAGCGTCACCTGGCCGCAGTCGCCATGATGGTTTTCAAGGACATATTCGGGGATGTTCTCTATCGTCGAATATTCGCGGGCTGAAGCCCAGGGGAAGTTGTCGTTGATCCACTGGAAGATGCGGCGGGCCTTCAGCAACGGGTTGGTCTCACCCCGCGTGAGACTGTCAGCTAACTGTCGAAGCCTTGGCGTGAAGACAATATGGCGGTCGCGCTCGGAGGTATATTCCTTGTAGAGCGCTGTTGAGGTGTCGTAAGGGCGTATGTCCTCCGGTTTGAGGTCGAACCAACTGCCATAGCTCGTATATTCGAACACCTCAGAGAAGACCGTGGGCTTGCCTGCTACGGCCTTCTTCTCCATATAGACAGAGGAGTGGGCGCAGTTCTCCGGTGAGCGCTGATACTGCTTCTCACTCGTCGAGAGCAGCTTCACCTGTTGTTGTCTCGCAATGTCGGTTCTCGGGAAAGGCAGCCAGCAGCGGATTGTCTCACCTGCGGGCACAGCATCAGCCTTCACGGTGAGCGTGTAGCGTACCTTCAACTTCTTAGGCTCTGCCAGGTGTTGCTGGTCCTTAGTGGCTCCACTGATGATCTTCGGCACATTCTCCTGATCCACTTCCTCGTAGCCGTCGGTTGAATGGCCGTCTTTCTGCACTTTGATAGCTCTGCAAGCCTTGTCGATGCGGAACAGGTTGGGGGCAGCGTTGTGGAAGAACCGCTTCTCACCGTCGATGACGCGCATCTCCAGTGCACCGGTCTTCTCCCATGCCGCCATCTGTGCATCGGAGACGGCAGGGATATATTTTTGTATGTATTCCTTTACTTCGTTCTCATTCTTGTTGAAATCTACGAGCAGCCGATGATGCAGGTCTGCTTCCCAGGAATAGCTTTGTGCCATAACGATCATCTGCGAAAGGATGGCGAAGGAGAACAAGATATATCGTTTGTTGTTCATAAACTTTTATTTCATGATTGCTCCTGCCACGGCATTGGCTACATAGGAGCGCAGGGCAATGACGTTGCCTTTGTCGTAGGGGTGCACGGCGTTGGTAAGAAGGATGATGCTGATATCATTGACCGGGTCGATGACGATGCTCGTGCCCGTGTATCCCGTGTGTCCGTAGGTCTCGGCGCTGAGCATGTCACCTTTGTTGGAGGCATAGTCGGAATAGCAATCCCATCCCGGGGTGCGTCCGAACTTAGCTGCACGGCTCGGCACAGTGCGCATGGCTTTGACGGCTGCGGGACTTAAGACACGATGACCGTTCCACGATCCTCCGTTCTGCAAGGCAGCGCAGAGCACAGCGAGGTCTTCAGCTGTTGAGAAGACTCCGGCATTGCCCGAGATGCCTCCGTTCATGACGCGCGCCAAGGGGTCATGGACAACACCGAGAAGACATTTGCCGTCAGGCTGTTTCTCCGTAGGCGCGCAGAGGCGTGCAAGCTCCTTAGAAGGGCAATAATCAGTATGCTTCATGCCCAGGATATCGAAGATATGCTGCTTGGCAAAGTCGCGAAGGTTCTCGCCGGAGATCGTTTCAATGATGCGTTGAAGCGTGATATAGTTGAGGCAGCTGTATTGGAAATCCGTTGTAGGTGCAAAGTCACGCTTGCAGTGGGAGATGTAATTGATGACACCATCGCGGTTGGGAGCTCCGTACTTTGCCTTCAATGCTTTAACGTCTGCATAAGGCGGGAGGCCGGAGATATGTGTCATCAGGTCGATGACGCGGATCGCTGTCTCGTTGCCATCAGCGTCTTTCCAATTCTCGAATCCCGGAATATAATTGTCTACCCTATCCATGAGTCTCAGTTTGCCTTGCTCGATGAGGATCCAGGCAGAGATGGCTGTGGATACCGATTTGCTGCATGAGGCTAGGTCGAAGACTGTCTCAGTCGTCATCTTCTCGATCTTTGGCTCAATGCGCTTGTTGCCATAGGCTTTGAGATAGGCTATCTTACCGTGGCGTACCACGCAGAGCACAGCTCCGGGCGTCTTCTTATCCTTGATAGCCTTGTAGATGGCACTGTCGGCATATAACAGCTGATTAGCGCTCAGTCCTACATCAGTGGGGTCACAGTGAGTAAGTCCCTGAGCCTTGGCACATGTGATGATGAATAATGAAAGGATGAGAAAAAGAATTATCTTCATATCTTGTAATTTGTAGTTATTTCTTTTTTATGAGCAGGCAAAGACCAATGAACGTGAAGAGTGCATTGAAGATCAGCAGCTCGTAGCTGAACTTGTAGCCATTGAACCACGCCTCCGAATTCTCTTGCAGAATGAAGCAGAGGATAGGAGAAACAATGGCGACAAGCGGCACGTAGCGGTCGTTGGTCTGCTTCTTCGTAAGAATGCCAAAAGCGAACATGCCAAGGATGGGGCCATAGGTGTAACTTGCGAGGATATAGACCGCATCGATCACGCTCGTATTGTTCAACAGTCCGAACACAAAGATGACGATTGCCATGAGCAGCGCCATTCCCGCGTGTACTTTCTGACGTGTCCTAGTCAGTGCTGTCTCATTGTTCTCTTTCTTATCAGCTCCAAGGATGTCGAGCGTGAACGAGGTCGTGAGAGCTGTCAGGGCTGAGCCTGCTGCTGAATAGGCAGCGGAGAAGAGGCCGACAATAAAGAGTATTCCTACGATGACCGGAAGATAATGACTCGTGGCTACAGCCGGGAAGAGCGTATCTCCTGTGTCCTTGATTCCTACTTTTGCGGCGAAGAGATAGAGCAGGACGCCGAGCATGAGGAAGAGAAGATTGATGAAGAACTGACAGACGATGCTTACCATCATGTTCTTCTGTGAATCTTTATAGTTCTTGCAGCTCAGGTTGCGTTGCATCATGTCCTGGTCAAGGCCCGTGGTCGCTATCATCGTGAAGATGCCGGCGATAAACTGCTTGAAGAAGTAACGTTTGTCGTTGACGTCATCAAAGAAGAAGATCTGGCTCATCTTGTTATGGGTGATAGCACCCACCATTCCTTGGAATCCCAGATTCATCTCTGAGGATATGAAGACGATGCAAAGAACTACCGAGAGAATCAGACAGAGCGACTTGAGTACATCGGTCCAGATAACCGACTTGACGCCTCCACGGAAGGTGTAAAGCCAGACGAGCAGTACCGTGACAATGACATTAAGGATGAAAGGTAGGTGAAGGGGTTCAAAAACCAATAACTGCAGCGTTAGACAGACGAGGAAAAGTCTTACCGATGCACCCAGCATCTTGGAGATGAAGAAGAACCACGCTCCTGTCTTATGAGAACGGGCTCCGAAGCGGTCTTCGAGATACTGATAGACGGAGACGAGTTTCATCTTATAGAACAAGGGGACGAGGACAAAAGCGATGATAAACTGTCCGACCACGAAGCCCATCACCATCTGCATATAGGAGAAACTCTTCTCTGCCACCATGCCAGGCACAGAGACAAAGGTGACACCGGAGAGGAACGATCCCATCGTAGCGATGGCCACCAGGAACCAAGGCTGCTTCCTTCCACCTACGAAGAATCCCTGGTTGTCGGTCTTACGCCCGGCAAGCCACGACACGGTAAAGAGCACGATAAAGTAGGCAAGTATTGTTAGTGTTACAGTTAATGGACTCATGGGATTAAGTTATATAATTGTTAATTATCGCAAAGTTAATGCTTTTTATAAGAAAATTCTAAAGATATTACGTTAAAGTTTTTTATATTTGCAACTATAAAGAACTTTTTGCTTATGAGGCATCATTCTAGACCTATATTTAAGATATTAGCTTTCTTTCTCTTGTTCCTTCTTGCAGAAGATATTCACGCTAATGTTATTACGGGGGCAGAGCAGACAAACCTATATCTCAGGTTGCTCAAGGGCAAGCGTGTAGCGCTTTTCTCCAACCAGACGGGACGGATAGGTAATCGGCTGACCTTGGACGTGCTGCTTGAGCATCATGTGAATGTGGTGACGGTGTTCTCACCGGAACATGGGTTCAGAGGGAAAGCGGATGCCGGAGAAAAGGTGAGTTCTTCTGTTGATGAGCAGACAGGCGTGCGCGTCTTTTCTCTTTATGGTGCTTCCAAGAACGCTCCCGATGACGCAGAAATGAAGAAGATAGATGTCATCGTAACTGACATCCAGGATGTGGGCCTGCGCTTCTACACCTATTATATAACGATGATGCAACTGATGAACCGCTGTGCGGAGTGTGGGAAAGAGATGATCGTGCTCGACCGCCCCAATCCGAACGGATTCTATGTTGACGGACCTATATTGGACATGAAGTACGCCTCGGGTGTCGGAGCCTTGCCTATCCCTGTCGTACACGGCATGACACTTGGTGAGCTGGCGCGGATGATCAATGGTGAGCATTGGCTCAAGTCGGGAAAGACATGCAAACTGAAGGTTATCCCTTGCAAGAACTATACCCATCAGACTAGGTATGTCTTGCCGGTGGCTCCTTCTCCTAATCTCCCGAACATGAAATCGGTATATCTCTACCCTTCCCTTTGTTATTTTGAGGCTACACCCGTGAGTGTGGGGCGTGGAACAGACAAGGCTTTCCAGATCTTCGGACACCCGGATATGAAAGGCTATGCATTCACCTTTACTCCGGAGAGTCGCGTGGGTGCCAAGAATCCGCCGTTGTTGGGACAAGTCTGCTATGGTAGGGATTTAAGCCAGATGAGTGATTCTGCGATCTGGGGCCGCAAGATAGACCTTACTTATCTTATAGAGGCTTACCATGCCTTAAATATCGGTGACCGATTCTTCACCTCGTTCTTTGAGAAACTGATGGGTGTCGATTATGTCCGGAAGATGATAGAGCAAGGGAAAGACGCTGATGAGATCGGCAAGATGTGGCAAGATGACGTAGCTAAGTTTAAAAAACAACGTAAAAAGTATCTTTTGTATAAAGAATAATTTCGTTAAACAAAAAAAGTTCAAAAAATAGTTGTTGCTTTGATAATTTTATCATATCTTTGCAACAGTTATTACTAAACTATTTGCTTAATATAGTCTAACCCTGTAAAATAATGAATTATGAGGAAACCTAACCTTTTTGCACAGGCTCTCATGATGTCAATGGGCTTTATGTTTGTACCAACCCTATCCATATCCGCAAGGACTCAGATGGTACAGCAGAACACGGTGACAGCTTCGGGAACTGTAGTAGATGCCAAGGGTGAGCCAGTGATTGGCGCCACTGTCCTTGAAGAAGGTACTACTAACGGCACTGTGACGGATGCCAATGGTCATTTTACACTCAAGACATCGCACAATGCACAGCTTCGTATTTCTTACCTCGGATATCAAACTGTTATGATGAAGGCTAAATCACAGATGACAGTAGAGATGAGCGAGGATAATAATCAGCTCAATGAAGTCGTCGTTGTGGGTTATGGTCTGCAAAAGAAGGTAGATATCACGGGTGCAGTGTCCAACATTGATGTAAACAAGGCTATAGCCTCACGGCCTATTACCGATGTAGCTAAGGCCCTGCAGGGTGTCTCACCCGGCCTGACAATTACTAACCAAACAGGTGGCATCGGCACATCTTCGAAGATACGTCTGCGTGGAAGTATTGGATCTCTGAGTGCCACGGAAGGTACGCAGCCGCTTATTCTTGTAGATAACGTTGAGGTACCCGATATCAATCTTGTTAATCCTGATGATATTGAAAGTATCTCCGTTCTGAAGGATGCTGCTTCAGCTTCGATTTATGGTACGCGAGCTGCATGGGGTGTAATTCTTATCACTACAAAGAAAGGAAGTGATACAAATCGTGTTCGTGTAACTTACAGTGATAACTTTGCGTGGAACACACCGACAAAAATGCCGGAGCTAGCTTCTACAGTAGACAACGCTAAATTTATTCTTGCAGTAGCTAACCGTTTGGGTACTGACCATGCTTCTAGCATTGGTTACTATGTTGACGAGTATGCTCTTGGAAAAATGCAGGACTGGCTCAATAAGTACGGTGGAATGTCTGAGTCGGAGCTTGGTGAGATGCAAGAGGGTCGTGACTTTGAGATCAAAGACGGACATACCTATTTCTATCGTTCTTTCGATCCTATTAATGAGTTTACACGTAAGTGGACCCCGCAACAGAACCACAATATCTCTATCGTTGGTGGCAATCGTAATACCACCTATAATATATCGGGTTCATACCTCACGCAAAAGGGCATCATGAAGTATAACACCGATAAGTTCTCGCGTTATACACTCACAAGTAATATCACAACAAAGATCCGTGATTGGTGGAGCGTGCATACAAATGTCATGTTCTCTCAGGAGAAGAATGATCAGCCCTATCGTTTTACTTCGGGACAGTATGATGCTTGGTTCTATCTCTTACGCTGGCCTCGTTGGTATCCTTATGCTACCTATCAGGGTAAGCCTTTCCGCTCTGCAGTAACTGATATCAAGAACGGCAACCGTGAAAATATGCGCACTTCGTATATCCGTGCGAATGTCGGAACAGAGCTGAACCCATTGAAGGGATTAACCGTGAACTTTGATTACACGTTCGGCTATGTCAACTATGCGCAAAAGCGTAATGGTGGCACTGTGATGGCTTACAACATGTTTGCTTCGGCTCCGTTCAGCAACTACACTGACATATATGGCTCTACGCACAACCGTGTGGTACAGACCTCTCAGTATAATTTCCAGAACATTTTCAAGGGATATGCTACTTATGCCTTTGATGTGGCTACCGATCACCACTTTAAGATAATGGCTGGTATGGATGCAGAGACACGTCGTCGCACCTCTCACTACTCTGAACGTCGTGGCCTTATCAGCGTTACTTTACCGGAGATAGCCCTTGCTACGGGAGATCAGTATAGTTACAACAGTGCGTATAGTTATAACAATGACTTCTCTGCTGCCGGCTTCTTCGGTCGTTTGAATTACGATTATCTCAATCGTTACCTCTTAGAGTTCAATCTTCGTCGTGACGGTTCCTCTCGCTTCCCAGATGGACACAAATGGGCTTGGTTCCCTTCGTTCTCTGCAGGATGGCGTGCTAGTGAAGAGAAGTTTTTCAATTGGGCTAAACCGACACTCTCCAACCTAAAGATTCGTGGATCATGGGGTACAATTGGTAACCAGGATGTTGCTGCCAACTCCTTTATCTCTACAATGTCGACTCGAAACTCTGGATGGGTGGTCAATAATTTACAAGTATTGAGCCTCAGTTCACCCAGTGTCGTTTCTTCCTCACTTACATGGGAGCGCGTGTCTACGCTAGATCTTGGTCTTGATGCAGGTTTCTTCAACAATGACTTGAACCTTACGTTCGACTGGTATCGCCGAGTTACATCTGATATGCACACTGCTGGTGAACAGCTTCCTGCAACGTTTGGTGCCAGTGTTCCTAAGATCAACTACGGTGAGATGACAGGAAAAGGCTTTGAACTTGGCATCAACTACCAGCACCGTTTCACCAATGGTCTGGGTATTAACCTTGCTGCTACGCTATCTAACGTAACGGAGAAGATCACAAAGTACAATAAGGAAGACCGCAATATCTATGGCTATTATGAAGGAAAGACCCTTGGTGAGATATGGGGGTACGAGACTGATCGTCTCTTCCAAAAAGACGACTTCAATGAAGATGGAACACTGAAAGAAGGTATCCCTTCACAGTCGCTCTATGAAAAGGGATCATTCAAGTTCGGTCCGGGCGATGTGAAATACAAGGATCTCGACGGTGACGGAAAAATTACTTATGGAAAGAATACTGTTGAAGATCACGGCGATCTGAAGGTCATCGGTAATTCTCTGCCTAAGTATGAGTATAGCTTTACGATTGGAGCAGACTGGAAAGGTATCGACTTCTCTATGTTCTTCCAGGGCGTAGGTAAGCACGACTATTGGGGCTATGGATCTGTCGTTATTCCAGGTGGAGGTTCTTCTTATTCCGACTCATTCTTCGCTCATCAGACCGATTACTGGACGGAGGGCAACACGGATGCTTTCTATCCGCGTCCTTACAATATGGCATGGCAGACCAATGCTTATAACTTCCTCACACAGACCCGCTATTTGCTCAACATGGCTTATCTGAGATGTAAAAATCTCACTGTGGGTTATACGCTTCCCGATGCATGGATGAAGAAGATCTATATGCAGAAGATTCGTATCTACTTCTCTGCTGAGAATCTCTTTGAGATCACTCATCTGCATGGAGTGCCTGTTGATCCGGAAGCTACCGATTATAAGACAGGTTACGGTTCTGGTTCTTGGTCTTTTGGCCGTAGTTATCCTTATAGCCGCACTGTTAGTTTCGGTTTGCAAGCAACATTCTAAGGCTTGATATTACTGTTTATGCATTTTCAATTGACAATATAATAGTATTTTATATATGAAATCAAAATATATTATAGGTCTTGTACTGGTTGCCTCCACACTATCGTCGTGTGGCGACTTCCTTACGCGTGACCCAGAAGACACAGTAACGGATGTCCCAAGTTTCTGGGACAATGAAAGCAATATTCGCACCTCGGTCATTGATCTCTATGGCGATTATTTCGTTGGTTATAACACGAGTTGGAATCGTTCCGACTTTTTTGCAGAGACCAATGTCGCTGATTGGAACGATGACAATGCACAGCAGGTAGCTACAATGTTTACGAAGGTAGCTCCTTCTACTGCTGATGGCATTGATGCTACTGATCCTACATCACCATGGGATTTCACAAATGTTACAACTATCAATAAACTTATCGCTCACGTTAAAGCTTCTAATCTTGATAGTGAGGCAAAAAAACATTGGCTTGGCGTGACACGCTTCTTCCGTGCTATGGAATACAGTCGGATGGTGGAACGTTTCGGTGATGTGCCATGGTATAGTACTGCTCCATCGTCTACCGACTATGATCAACTTTATAAAGCACGCGATCCACGAACGACAGTTATGGACAGTGTTCTTGCTGATCTTCAATACGCTGCGAAGAATGTTCGTATCGATGATGGTAATCAAGGACTTTATGTTAACCGAGACGTTGTTGAAGCCTTTGCTTCCCGTCTCTTGCTCTTTGAAGGTACCTGGCAGAAATATCGTGAGAATAACACAGCCGAAGCTGCTAAGTATCTTGAGGCTGCTAAGACCTTCGCAGAGGATGTCATCAGCAGTGGCCGCTATTCTCTTAATAGTGATTATAAAGCTCTCACAACAAGTCTTGATTTGAAAGGTAATCCTGAGATGATCATGTACCGTTCTTATGTTGAGGGAGTCGTCATGCATTCACTCATGTCATTCCAAAACACTGAGCATGAGAAGAGCAGCCCATCGAAGTCGCTCATCGACAGCTATCTTTCAGCCAATGGATTGCCTATCCATCAGACAGGTAATAGCGAATGGAAAGGTGACAAATGGTTTGCCGATGCTATGAGCAATCGTGATCCTCGACTCTATGCTAATATTGATACTACTGATCTTGCACTCAACGGTGTAGCCAATGTGTATGCGATCTCGGGTTATTTTGCAAACCGTTTCGTAAACGAGTCATTAAAAACCTTACCTGGCGGAATGAGCAATACGAATATCACGGATGCTCCAATCATGAAACTCAATGAGGTTCTGATGAATGATATTGAGGCTTGCGCTGAGCTTGCCAGTCTTGGTAAGTATACGCTCACACAAGCTGATTTCGACCGCACTATCAATGTTCTGCGTGACAGACCTTCTACACACATGCCGCATGTGACACTTACAGGATCTAACCTCTCTGTTAATGGAACTGTTATCAATGATCCTGACCGTGACCAGACAGTGTCTCCTATTCTTTGGGAAATTCGTCGTGAACGCCGCGTAGAACTCGTTTATGAAGGGCTCCGCTACAACGATTTGCGCAGATGGGGTAAACTTGACTATGCTGATATGCAGAAGAATCCTAATGTAAACCTAGGAGCATGGATAGATAAGGACCGCTATGTTGCCTGGTATAATAGTAAACATCCAGGTAAGGAAATCACGGTATCGACACTTAGCAGTGTACACCTCGATCGAGACGGGAATGCAGGCTATATCAAACCTATCAGTGATGCTTCGCTTATGCGTACCGTTTCTGACAAGGATTACCTCTATCCAATTCCTACGAATGAGATAACGTTGTACCAGCAACATGGAAAGACGCTCACGCAAAATCCTGGATGGTAATAGTCTTCAGTTTTAGGATTGATAAACTGAACTGTAAAATCTGAAATATTATGCCCAAACAACCGCAGAGTTGTTTGGGCTTTTGTGAGAAATTGTGTAATTTTGCGCATAATGATTAATATTTTGATCAACTTATTTGACTAGCTATTGTGAGCCAATATAAGATACAACTGTATACGAAGGGAAGTAAATTGCCGGAGTTATCAGCCGGCAATTTCTTCCATTCTCCGGAACTGTTCCATATTCTCGAGAACTCCTCCGGTCAGAGACCTTATATGGCTGTAGCTTTCGATGAGAATGGGAAGGTCGTGGCCCACATGTTGGCTTTTACACGTCGGCGTAATACTTGGATTCCCCCCTTCTTGTATACACAGGGAAGAATCTTTGGTGAAGGTGAATATGCCGTAGATACGGATAAAGAGATCATCTTTGGTCTTATGCTTCATGAGTTGACGCGTAAGTTACGCCGTAAGCTTTGTTTTTATATTGAGTTCAGTGACCTGTCGTTGAAGATGTTTGGATACCGCTTCTTCCGTGCTGAGGGCTATTTCCCGGTCAATTGGCAGGAAGTGCACAACTCGCTCCATTCCATGCCTCCTATCGAGCGCTTATCAGAAAAGACGAAAGAGCGTATTCGGAAGAGTTATCGTGCGGGTGTGACGATGCGCGAAGCCAAGACTGATGAAGAGGTGCATAGCTTCTACCAGATGATGAATGGCTTCTATAGGATGAAACTGCGCCGTATCATTCCTGCGGAGAATCATATCCGTCAGTTGTATAACAGTGACAATGGCCGTATCTTCATCACATTGTATAAGGAAAAGGTCATAGGAGGGTGTGTATGTGTGTTTAGTGAAGGTAATGCCTACCTGTGGTATCTGGCTTCACGGCGTAAGCGTTACGCCCTACTCCATCCTAACCTTATGACGGTGTGGGAGGCTATCAACTGGTCATGGAAACACAACTATGCCCACATCTGCTTCTTGGATGTAGGCTTGCCTTTCCGGAAGAATCCTTTCCGTGATTTCATTCTTTCCTTCGGTGGGAAGCCAATCGGCAAGTATCGTTGGTTCCGGTTCAATGTCAACTGGATCAATAAGATTATGGGGTATATTTATAGGGAGTAAAGCCCTTCCCCTTAATCCCCTCCCCAAAGGGGAGGGGTTGATTACTTAAATAGCTCTACTTATAATTTTATTCTTATCTTTTTTCCCTTGCTCTCATTCGATATTCTGTCGAGAGCTGTCACGACATAGGTGTAGCGTTTGTTCCCTTTGTCGTATGGCAGCTTATAGAAGGTATCTGAAGTGATAGCGACAATCTTTGCAGGATTTTCAATATCGACCTTCTCTCCCTCCGCAAAGCGATAGATGACATATTGTCGGGCAATATCTCCCCAGCTCTTTCCTCTTGGAACAGACCAGAAGAGGATGTATCCGTCGCTGGTCCATACGGCTTTCACCTTCCGTGGCTTTTTCGGTTGCTTCTTGTCGATGAAAGGCATCAGAGGTTGCAGAGCGTGGTACTTCCAATAAGCTGTGCGCAGCACGGAGCCATAGTTACCCAAGTCATCTGTCACAGCTTGAGCATACCACAGCACGGTTCCATCAACATGATGCGCTTCCTGATGGAGCTTGTGCTTAGCTGGCATCTGGTTGATGTTAGGGTTGGAAAGGTCAGAGGCTTTCACGGTACGCTCCACACTCTCACCAATGAAAAGGGGGCGATTGTTGGCAAACTTATCCCACCATTTGATAAGCGTCTGATAGTCGGCCGCTCTGTTCCCTATCTCCCAATAGAGCTGAGGCGCACAGTAATCGACCCATCCGTTATTAACCCATAAGAGAACATCCGCATAGAGGTCGTCGTAGTTCTGCAATCCATTTGTTGCCGACCCATTCTTAGGGTCGCTACGTTGATTACGATAGATACCGAAAGGTGAAACGCCGAACTTCACCCACGGCTTGCGCTTGTGGATCGTCTTGCTGAGTTGCTCGATAAACTGATTGACATTGTCACGCCGCCAGTCGCCGATGTTCTTGAAACCACGCGGATTGGCGCGGAAATAGTTCTCATCGGGTATCTCTTCTCCTGCTACGGGATAAGGATAGAAGTAATCGTCGATATGTATTCCGTCAACATCGTAACGACTCACGATATCATCTACCACTTTGCAGTTATAGTCAGTTGTCTCCTTCAAAGCCGGATTGAGGATCAGTTGACCTCCGTAGGGAAAGGTCCAGTTGGGATGCTCTATAGCCACATGAGTCGTTGCGAGCGTGGTCGTTCCTTTCGTTTTGGCGCGGAAAGGATTGATCCACGCATGCAGTTCCATGCCACGGTTATGGCATTGCTCTATCATCCACTGCAGTGGGTCCCAGTAAGGTTGAGGGGCACGTCCTTGCTGCCCCGTAAGATAACGGCTCCACGGCTCCAGATCACTCTTATAGAGCGCATCACATTCCGGGCGAACCTGGAAGATGATGGCATTGAC
Source organism: Prevotella sp. UBA2725 (assembly GCA_002353825.1). Classification (GTDB taxonomy): domain Bacteria; phylum Bacteroidota; class Bacteroidia; order Bacteroidales; family Bacteroidaceae; genus Prevotella. The sequence goes on from DEKJ01000043.1 coordinate 56,134, forward strand.
ACCGTCGGCTTTCAAAATATCGAGCTGACGGCTCAGTTTCTGCTGGATAGTCTGAGTAGGCAAGCCTTGAAACTGTCCGTTGATACACTGTATCCATGCACCGCGAAACTCTCGCTTCTGGGCGCTGGTAACAGATGATGTAAATATAACAAGGAAAAGTAAAAGTGTTCTTATTGTTTTCATAGATGCAAAGTTAATGCTTTTCCATTGTTCTTGCAAATTTTCATTATCCTAAGTATCTTGTGCGGTTGGTTGTTATGAGATTATTTTGTAACTTTACACTTGGAACAGAAATAAACCGAATAATATAGAATAATGATGATCCGTAATATTGTACTCGACTTTGGGGGTGTGCTTGTGGCTTATGACTTCAAGGCTTATTTCTCCCGGATACTCAATAGTGAGGAGAAAGGCGAATGGTTCATGGAGCATATTCTTACCCCGGAAAATAATAATCTTCTTGACAAAGGAGACAGGCCATTTAAGGATTATATTTCCGAATGGAAACAGCGATGGCCCGACTATGCCTTTGCGCTCGATTCTTTTGACAAGCGTTATACGGATATCTTCACGGCTGAGATCCCGGGTATCTACGATTGGATGGTGGCGCTCAAAGCCCAGGGCTATCGCTTGCTCGGTCTGTCCAACTGGTCTACAAAAGTTTTTGATGTCATGAAGAAGTTTCCCAGACCTTTCAGTCTGCTCGACGGCTATCTTGTCTCCCATGAGGTGCATCTTCTCAAGCCGGACATTGCTATCTATCAGGCTTTCTGCCAGCGTTTCGAAGTCAAGCCCGATGAGTGCGTATTCATTGATGACAAGGCAGAGAATATCCGCGGTGCACAAAAGATTGGCATGCATGGCATCGTGTTCAAGAATACGGAGGAGACAAAGAAAGCTTTTCAATTATTGTAAAGCATAAAAAGGTTCTTCCAGAATTTGGATTGATAACCACCAAACAGCCTCGGAGAGGCTGACTGCGCCTTGGCGCGCTATGCTTTGTATGATACTATCTATTAAAGACATAACGCACTACGTGCAGCCTGCCTCTCCGAGGCAGAAGGTCAATTGTCACAACTCTATACTAACATACCCCAGGCTGCGTCGCTACGCTCCTAGCCTGGGGTTACTCAGAGTCAGCCTCTCCGAGGCTGTTGACCTTCAATGTATCATTGACGTCGTTGTCCGATGGTATGTACGCATCAACCCGAAAACCGGATGAACCACAAAAAAACCTGGAGCAATCGATGCTCCAGGCTTTTTCATGCTAATGTATTTTCTATTAGAACTTGTATCCTACTGTGAAGATGAGCTGATGACGATCGAAGCTCACTTTCGTAGCATCGGCGATGTTATTATAATCAGACGATTTATTATCATAGTAGCTCATGAATGGATAGAAGTCACCGTTCGTCTGGCTGTACTGATAAGCAGCATCAGCGAAGAAGTTACCATAAGTGTAACCCAAGCCGAAGGTGAAGCGGTTCGTGGCTTTCCAGTTCGTATAGTCGGCTGAAGTAGCATAAGCTACACCCGGTGACTGGATAGAACCGTCACGATAGGCGTTGGTGTTGAACTGCGGTGACATGTAGTTGTAACCCAAGCGGATAGCAAAGTTCTGGATGGGCTTGTATTCAACACCCACCTTCAACAGATGAACACTCTTGAGGTTCAGTTCTGTGTCATTGTTCATGGCATCATCACTGTTGCTGTCTGAGTAGTAACTGTCGGTCCAGTAGTCGTAATAGGAGTCTCCATCGTTGACACGGTTGTCAATGGCTCCATACTTCTGGTACTCATAAGTAAGACCCATGGCGAGGTAGTCACCGATAGTATGACCGAGGCTGACACCGAACTTCCACGGTGTATAGACCTTGAAGTCATAGTCGGCTGCATTGCCTTTGTCAGGATTATAGGTCTTATCTGTGCTTGCCGGATACCAGGTCAGATCGTAGGCGTTGCGCATTGTCAAGTCATAGAACACAGGCGTGTTGACGTAGACACCGATACGGAACGGAGAATCTTCGATAGGACGGAAGATAGCACCGAACTTTATGTCGAAGCCTGTACCGTCAATCTTCAGCATCTCATAGTTGTCATCGAGAGCCCCGGAAGCATCATTCTCTGTATAAATCTTGTTGCTACGATAGTTGACATCGTGAATGCCAAATGTAGCACCGAGGAATACGCGGTTGTTGATGTTGCCACTGATGTTGAAGTCATATTCTCCAATATATCCTTTCTGATACTGGCCAAACATAAACGATGTAGCATTGTAATAGTTCATCGCGTTTTGGTCGTTCACGAGGAAGTGAGCATAAGCATCGTCAACACCGTTCCAAGCCCAACTGTCTTTCTGATTCAATCCCTGCGCATATTTGGCTGCTGAAAACTTATTGAGCGAAGCATTGGTCAGCTTGTTGGCTGTAGAAAGAATCTGGTCAAAGTTACGGCTCTTGTGGAAGTTGAAACCAACGTTCAACCAAGAGTTGCGACCTGTTCTTGAGGCCCATACGAAACCAGCCTGATCAAAACTGGCGTTTGTAGCATCACCTTTGAAGTCTACCCCCCAGTTCTTCTTAGAGTTGTCACCTGACTGTGAAACAAGTCCACCGGAGATAGCAAACTGTGATTTACGGAAGAGACCGATACCTGCAGGGTTTGACTGCATGGTAGAGATATCTGCACCGAGGGCTTCCATAGCACCACCCATACCTACATATCGTGCGGTACCGTTGAGCTCATTCTCCATGAGCTTTGTATCCTGATAAGTCTCTTGAGCTGCCATTGGCACGGAGACCATGCCTAAGGCAAGGAGCAAAAGAAAATATTTCGATTTCATAATTACTGATATTTGAATGAAGGTGTATTTGAATGAAGGTGCGGCCTTCTCAGCCGCCCTTCATGATTCATGTATTCTTTATTCTTTAATATTTATTCTTTAGCGAAGCGCACGTATTAGCGTCTGCCGCCACCGAAGTGACCGCCACCACCTCCGAAGCTGCCACCTGAGTGACCACCTCCGAAGCTACCACCGCCACCTGAGAAGCCACCGGTGCTGCCACCAGAGAAGCCACCCATAGAACGGGCGCCAAACGTATTGTTGTTATACGTACGAGTGGGCTCTACCGTTCTCGAACCGAATGAACGGTTGCCGGCACTACGGGAAGTGTAACTGCCAAACGAGCGATTGCCCGAGGTACCACCGCTATAGTTGCCATAGGTTCTGCCGGAATTCCATGTGCGCGAACCTGTAACGCCACCGGAGTTCATGCCACCGCGGTGAGCGACATAGCCGCCACCCCAGTAAGGATAATTCCAGCCATACCATCCGTATCTGTAAGGCCTGCCCCAGCCGTAGTAGCCGTAATACCAGGGATCATACCAACCGGCATAGCCATAATACCAGGGATCGTACCAGCCACCGTACCAGCTGCCATAGTACCAGGGACTGTACCAGCCATAAGGACCATAGTAGTCGTAGAACCACGGATCATAGAAACCGTCCCAACGAGCCATACGACGGGTGTACGTGTAGTCGTCATCGTTGCTGAACTTGGCACTGCCCGGATAGACATAAGCCGTATCCGTATAGGCTTTGCCATCATAGCCATAGCCCGGCTGGAAGGTGATGATGTCGTTGCCTAAAGAATCAGAGCCAATCTTCTGATAGTAACTGTTCAGTTTGCCATAGCGATTGTATTCGTCGACATCACGTTTGCTTCCCGAATAATAAGCAGGCTTCTCTGATTTAGGAGCTTGGTCTTCCTTACTTGGAGTGAAGTAAACGTCGTCCTGCGCCATCGATGCCAGCGGCATCGAACCCGCGAGAACTAATAGCATCAATAACTTTTTCATATCTTTACTCTTTAATGTTTATATTCTATTATTTTACGGTACAAAATTAGTGCCTATTCTTTTGCAAATTTACGGAAAAACCCTAACTGTTGGTAGGATTTCCCCTATTTTTTTTAATTTTGCACTGATATTTATATTACGTTTTCAATTATTACGCATTTATTTAATCGATTAACGGTTATGGAATACTTGGAGGTAACATTTCGTGTCACATGTCCTGACAACCTTTTGCAGACAGCACGTGACCTTTTGGCAGACGCTGCGGCTGAGGCTGGCTTTGAGTCGTTTGAGGATACAGAGCATGGATTGAAGGGATATGTTCAGAAATCGCTCTTCGATAAAGAGGTCCTTGACCAGCAGATTGCCGACTTTCCCTTGCAAGATGCGGTTATCGACTATTCGGTTGAGGAAGCTGAGAATAAAGACTGGAACAAGACGTGGGAAGACAATGGATTTGATCCGATCGACATTGATGGGAAGATGCTGATTGTTGACGCAAACACCTCTCATCCGGAGACATATACAGACCATCATCACCCAACACCTACCACCCAACACTTAATCCAAATCGATGCCAAGCTCGCTTTTGGTACGGGTACGCATGAAACTACACAGATGATCGTCTCTACCCTGTTGTTAATGGCAGATGCCAATGGTGGCACATTAGCTGATAAGCGTGTGCTCGATTGTGGTTGTGGCACGGGAATTCTTGGAATCGCTGCCTCCAAATTGGGAGCCAAGGAAGTTGTGGGTTACGACATCGACGAATGGAGTGTAAAGAACACGATGCACAATTCAGAAATCAATGGGGTGAAGAATGTCCAGGCTCTGCTTGGCGATGCTTCGATTATCAAAACTATTGATGGAACATTTGACATTGTGCTTGCCAATATCAACCGCAATATCTTACTGAATGACATGGAGGCAATGCGAAGCAAGATGGCTGATGGTGCGATATTCATCATCAGTGGATTTTATGAGGAAGACATTCCGCTTCTTGTTGACAAGGTGTCATCCTTAGGGCTTCATCTCAAGGAACAAAAAGGGAAAGGCAATTGGCGGTGCCTTGTGTTTGATTTGCGTGATTAACTGTGTTTGGGGCAGTGCCCCGGAGAGGCACAATCTTCCATAACCCCAGACTAAAGGAGCGATAGCGACTGCAGTCTGTGGGATTTTAGACTGTGCTCGGATACCTGACCTCCAGCCTCGGAGAGGCTGAATGCGCCTTGGCGCGCTATGATGGTTTGATACGACACATTAACCATTGCGCACTATCGTGCAGTCTGCCTCTCCGAGGCAGGAAATCAGTCAAACACGCTCTCACAACAGACCCCAGTCTGCGTCGCTGCGCTCCTTAGACTGGGGTTATCAAAAATTCAGTCTCTCCGAGACTGTAAACATCAAAAAGAAAGAGCAAATGTCAACCGTACAGGTCGAAATATCTTGTTTTTAGTTACCCTGCTGTGGGTGGCCGGTACCAGACCGGCCACCCACAGGCACCCCTTGCCCTATGGTAGGACCGTCAATGTATCTCCTTCAACCTTGAAATGTATGTCTCTTCCCGCGAATGGCATGCCATAGATGCGGTTGGGGTCATGTTGATAATGAGGCCGTGGGTCAAGTTCCAACACTTTTCGCAAGGCTTCGGTCTGCTGTTCGCCTAATGTCTGGACAAGGCTGTCAGGGATGATGACCTGCAGGCGCTTGATAGGATGCTGGTCTACAAACCCCGACTTCGCTCCTTCATGGCAATCGGCATAGGTAACATAGGGCTTGATGTCAAAGATCGGGGTGCCATCCATCAAGTCGGCTCCAAGGACATGAAGCACAGGTCCTTGGCTTGTCTCCCACTCCACGCTCTTCAGACGTACGGAAGACAGTCCAAGTGGATTGGGCCTAAACGGAGATCGTGTCGCAAAGACACCGAGACGGGTGTTGCCTCCTAAGAGTGGTGGGCGCACGGTGAGTCCGTTAGCTGCATGCTTGTTTGCACTGAAGCCCCAGATGAGCCATAGATAATCGAAGCTATCGATACCTCTCAATGCCTCTGCTGAACGATAGGGCTCCGTGAAAACGATGGTGCCTTCAAGTTCTTTTACAAGCCCACTCTGTTTAGGAATGCCGAACTTAGAAGTGAATGGAGAGTGAAAGATGGCTATGGGTTGGATTTCCATGTAAATTGTTTGTCAGAATGAGAATCGTGTGAAGATAGCAAGGATGAGCATGACTGCCGTCTCAATATTAAAAACTAAGGCAGGCGTATAGAGCTTCGGTGAGTCATCTTTGGGCCTCAAAGATTGTGCTGATTGCCGGAGCATGAGCTGGAAGACATAATACACAACGCTCGCTAACAAAAATCCTAAGACCATGCCACAAAGTACATCGCCAAAATAATGCACACCGAGATAAACGCGTGACCAGCACATCAGGAAAGCCCATGCCGCAAGATTAAAGTTGAGAACGCGTCTCCTGAAGACATAAGCCACGAAGAAGAAAGCGCTCCAGCAGTTAGCCGAATGGGCAGAGGGAAAGCCATGGCGTCCGCCTCGATAACCATCGACAATATGTATCATCGGAGAGATGGGATTCGCTAAATTGGCGGGTCGTAGACGGTCAAACAATGGTCGGAGCACAGCAGAGGCCGTCTGATCGCACAGCGTAATGAGCAGGACGGCGAACAGTATGCAGTATATCACGGCTCTCCGCGGAAAGTTGCGGAACATGATGACAAGGAGGCTCACGTAGAGAGGTATCCAGATGAACTTGCCTGAATACATCATCATGAAGTTGTCAAGATAGCCACAATGGAGACCATTAATGGCTAATGTAATGTTCGTGTCCCACTGAATGAGCGTCTGCAGCAGGGACGAAAGCAATATACTTACATACATTCCTTTCTCTGTTTTTACCTTTTTGCAATATCGTCAAACAACACCTGTAGCAGGGCTTGGCCCGCTTTCAGATTATGTCCTTTCTTTCCTTTATCGTAAACTGTTTTCTTCAGTTGATTGTCATAGAGAAGAACATCGTCTTCCGTTATCATCCCAATGCCGTCATTCGGAAGGAAGAAGGCAAAATGATTGACAGATGGATTGAACATGTCCTTACTGAAAATCAAATCTTTATGCTCGATACCCAACTGTGAGAGCAGTGTAGCAGCAATGTCTTGTTGCGAACCGAGGGTGTTAATGACCATCGGTTGGCGAATAGTTCCACCCGTCCATATCAATGGGATATGATATCTCCAAGGCTTGAAGTTATCAGCATGCTCAGGCCATGCACCGAGATGATCTGGCACCAGGATGACAAGGCTGTTGTTCCATTGTCTACTCTTACGGAGGGTATTGATGAATCCGCCCACGCAACTGTCTGAGTAAGCAAAGGCATTAAGAATCTTGTCCTTGAGATGATGATAAGGCACATCGAATGGCTCATGCGAACTGGAGGTCTGAATGACTGTCAGTTGTGGCTTGCCATTGACGGGCCGTGCCAAGATGTCTTTCTCCGCACGTCTGAATAGCAGGTGATCGGGTACACCCCATTTACTCAGGCGTTCACTCACAGGGAAGTCTACATCTTCCGTGATATGCCGGAATCCTTGGTTGACAAGGAACGAGCGCATATTCGTGAAGTCAGCATCGCCTCCATAATAATAGGATGATACATATCCAGCTTTTTCAAGATGAGCTGCGATAGAAGGCATGTTGGATGTCTTCTTCGGGTATTTCATCAGGCTTACGGTTGCCGGAGCAGGATAGCCCAAGAGTACCGATACCAATCCGCGGTCGGTACGGTAACTGTTGGCATAGAAGTGTGAGAAATAAACACTTTCATGTTTCAACCGATCAAGATTTGGCGTCACACCAGGCACATTGGTCACAGTATCGGAGAAGCTCTCCATGACGATGATGAAGATATTCGGACGTTTCACTCCCGGTCTCAAGACAAAACATATACTGTCGGTGGTAGGCTTATTGTAAAGTTCATGATAGAACCTATGAGCTTCCTTATCATCCATGAACCGGTATTGTGAGGCAAAATCTTCACTGTGACTCACGCTTTCCATGAAGGAGAACAGCGGGTTGACAGCTGCATGGTTCAGTTCCTGTACAGAAGAAAAGTATGCTTCACCGGTGTTCATGGTAGAAACCGTTACACCTCCACGAATAGGGAGAAACAACAGGGCTGTGAGGATAAGCATCGGCATCCATTGCCAATTATTCGTCTTCAAAAGGAACACATCCCCACCCCACTTGCGCCAAAGAAGATGGAAAAGCAGAAGGATGAAAGCCATGACAGCAGCGATGCTGACAATGCCTAATAAGCCTTGCCACCACTCAACGCTTGCCATAGCAGCTGAGGGTGAGGAGAATAGGAAGAAGATAGGTGTCGAATCGAGTGGAAAGCCCCAATAGCCATAGAGAGCAATGTTAGCTACGAAAGAGAGTGCAACGACTGTTGCGCCTATCAGCGTCCACCCACCAACAATAGCCATTAGAATGCGGCTTGAACTTGTATTGTGAAGTGTTTTGAAAGGCAGACAACTAATAACGAGAATCAATGCAGGAATTGTCGACAGATAACCTGCCATGGAGAAGTCGAGGGGCAATCCATGACGGATGACTTCGAAAACATGCGAGAAGCCACCATAGATAGATAAGAATATCGGCTTCTGCAAGACAAATATTAGTGTCCACATCAGAAATGTGGACACCAATAGAATTATTTTCTTTTTCACAGCACGAACGAATCTACAGGTTATTAGTCACTCAGTTCGTCCAAACCGTTCCATAACTGTGTTTGTCCGTCCTTCGTCAGTTCGAACCAAGGTTCCTCGTCACGCAGAGAAATGTCATCATAGTCGAAAGGCAGTACCACGGTGTCGTGTCCATCGGGAAGAACAAGTCCCATTTTGCCATCTTTCTCTGCGATGACAGGCATAGAGACGAGGTCATCAACGTAGATGAAAGGTGTACGTAGGAAATCATATCGCGCATGGAGCATAATGTTTCCGTCTACATCTTTGATGCCATACTTGCCGTTCTCTTCGAATACTTCATGGAAGCGTACATATTTTTTCTTCATCCGCTCTTCGTAGAAGCGCATCGTCTGCTCGTCGGCTACCATTTTGACAAAATAGCTGTAAGAGTCACAGTAGTTGGCCATGGCACGGGCTATAAGCATACGCCAGTCGAGGTCCTCTATGACTTTGCGGTTGAGGTCAATATATTTAGCCATTGCATTCTCTCGCTCAGGGATACTGAGCGATCCGATGCGTTTTTCTATCTTTTCAAGCATCGACATTGATCCACGCGCCTTGATATAACGGTGGATCTGTCGACCCATTTCTCCGGCAAAGAACTTGTCCACTTGCCTGATCTCTATCTCATCGCGGAAAATACCTTCTATTGCCATATTTGTTTCGTTTAACGTTTAATGTGTTCTTTTCTGCAAATTTACTAACAAAGAATGTATTTCCCAAAAAATATATAGAGTTTTTATTTCTTCAATATTATTAAACTCCTCTTTTGCAGGTCTCTCTCCCACTCGCTCGTAGCTTTCTTCCAGGCGTCTTCATTGTGGTAGCCGTTCTCCTCTTTGTCAGAGCAGAAGGAGATAGCGTATGTCAGGTGACCTTGGGGAATCTTGACAACATAACCGTAATCGTATTTAGTATCAGCTCGTTTTTCGAGATTCGCGGCAGGGATACAGACAGCTAAGCCTACAGTTTGCTTGGTCTGAGTTGTCGTGTCGCCTTTGGCCGGATAATCGGAGCCCCAAGAAGCCAGTAAGCCTTTAGCATTCGTCCATGACTTGGAACCACGAACGTTGGTGATACCTATATAATAAGGTGTCTTCTTGATATCATTCGTAAGCGTGAAGCCTTTTGGAACAGATACCTGGACATCAACTTTGCAGTCGCGGTGTCCGGCTATTATCGTATAGCGAGAAGTTACGGTGAATGGTTCTGCATCGGCTGTAGGCCGCCAGTTCTTATCAACGATCTCTACGATGCTTCTTAACGGCCCTGTGGTGACGATACGTTGAGAGCGGGATTCACAGTCGGTGAATGCCACAGGTTCATTCCCGTTCCAACCATTGAGCGCACCGAGCCCTACTCCGTCGCCAACCAAGAGAACATCATCGCCGAAACCTTGGGCAAGTTGTTCCTTGTCGGGATAAAACTCTGATTCTTTGAGTTCTAACTGTCGTTTGTACTTCCCGTAGAGATCCACTGTTTGGCGTGGACTGCAATAGATTCTGAAGGCGGTCAGCTCGCTCTCGAAGACAACGCCATGCTGATGGATGCTGCGGAAAGGATCGGAGCCTCCCATGACCGTAAACTCTTTCAGGTAGACGTTCTGCTTGTTCTTCTCCTTTATTTTGCTGTTGGGCAGAATGATGTCGGCGAACGTCCGTTCCTTGTAGCTCCGGGGGTCACCTTTGCGCCAAAGGCTGACCTTCACGGTTTGCCGATCCTTGCCTTTGATGTCTGTGAGGAAAAATAGATGGTCTGCTCCACCGTCTCCGTCTAAGTCATCCATCTGGCAAGGCACTTCCTTACCATCAATCGTAACCAATGCCGACCGGTAACCGTCTATACCTCCAATCTCCACAGGAGCTCCTTGCCATGCTTCTGTGTTAGGGTTGATGACATTATAGGTCTTTACGAGATCTTGTGCTGTTACGGGAAAAGCCATGTTGCAGGTAAGCAACATGGCTAAAAGATTCTTATTCATCATACGTTCTTTACAGTGTTACTCCATTTTTGAAGATAGCGATGCCTTGGATGCCATTCTTCTCTGCATTGACCTTCTTGCCACTTGCTACATCGAGGATAAGCTGGGTGAAGGAAGGTAGGAGCTCTTTGATGCTCTTGTCTTCTACGATAGGTCCTGCGTTGAAGTCGATCCAGTTGGGCTTCCGGTTGTAGAGTCCAGTGTTGCTCGATACTTTCAAGGTAGGCACAGCCGTAGCGAAAGGCGTGCCGCGACCCGTCGTAAAGAGAACAATCTGGCAGCCGGCTGCAGCGAGAGCCGTGGCGGCTACGAGGTCATTGCCCGGGGCAGAAAGAAGGTTCAGACCTTTCTTCTGCAACATATCGCCGTAGCCGAGTACACCGCAGACCGGAGACTTACCCGACTTCTGCGTACAACCCAAAGCCTTGTCCTCGAGCGTAGAGATACCGCCAGCCTTGTTGCCCGGAGAAGGATTTTCACCGACAGGCTGATTATGACTGAGGAAATAATGCTTGAAGTTGTTGATCAATTGTTTTGTCTCCTCCAAGACATCATCGTTGATACAACGCTCCATAAGGATGGTTTCAGCACCAAACATCTCTGGAACCTCCGTTAGAATCGTTGTACCTCCTTGCTCCTCACAGAGCCAGTCGCTGAATGCACCGAGCAGAGGATTGGCCGTGATGCCGGAGAAACCATCGGATCCGCCGCACTTAAGTCCGATACGCAGTTCTGAGGCAGAGATTGTCTCCCGCTTGTCTTCTTTTGCCTTATTATAGAGATCCATCAACAGCTTGACACCGGTCTCTACCTCATTGCCTTCTACCTCTTGGCAGACCATAAACTTGATGCGGTCGTGATCGTAGTCGCCTAAGAGTTTCTCAAATTCGTGTGGCTGATTGTTCTCACAGCCTAATCCCACGACAAGCACACCGCCGGCATTCGGATGCATCACGAGGTCACGAAGGATCTTCCGTGTGTTCTCATGGTCGTCGCCCAACTGTGAGCAGCCATAGTTGTGAGGGAAATCGACAATGCCGTCTACACCCTCACCATTATTTGTTTGGCGCTTTACCTCTTCTACAATCTCGCGGATGATGCCATTGACACATCCTACCGTTGGGATGACCCAAAGCTCATTGCGTACACCTACTTTCCCGTTAGCCCTTCTGTAGCCTTGGAAAGTAGCCGTAGGATGAGGATTATTGGGCTTCAGTCCTTTGATGTGGACGTTGTCGTAGTTGAGCTCACCTTTGAGGTTCGACTTGATGTCATGGTGGTCGAGCCATGCACCGGCTTCTATGTCATGCAGAGCATGCCCGATGGGAAAGCCATATTTAATAACATTCTCATCCTTTTTGATTTCACACAGCGCCAGCTTGTGACCAGCGGGAACATCAGTCTGAAGTGTCAGCGACTGTCCATCAATATCGATGGCAGTGCCTTTCTTCAAGTCTTGTATAGCAACGGCCACATTATCGGCCGGATTGATCTTTAATGCTTGTTTCATGTTTTATTGAAATATAAATCAGATTGTTTGTCGAACGTCAGACGATCGTTTGTCGAACGTCAGCCGATTGTTTGTCGAACGTCGGAAGATTGTTTGTCGAACGACAGCCAATGACATTCGCCTTATCCTTTGACAGTTATCTTCTTTACGGTCTCTCTCATACCACTTTCCTGGATACTCTTGAGGTCTTGAGCGACGGCATCCGTCAGTCCAGGAATTTCGTTGAGATCACCTTGTTCTTTCCAGATGAGGTCCTTTGCTGCGAGTACTCCCTTGGCTATTTCAGTATAGTCACCTGTCTTCCACAACTCTTGCAGAAGCTGGATGATAGCCGGATCGTCATTAGGCGTTATCTCTGTTCCGTCAGTCCGTTTGCCACCTTTATAATAGGTGATGATGGCAGCAAGACCAAGGACAATGCCTTCAGGCAGTTGGCCTTTCTGATGGAGATATTTTCGCAGTCCAGGGAGATCACGTGTCTTGAACTTCGGGAAACTGTTGAGCATGATGCTCGTCAGCTGATGATCGATATACGGGTTCTTGAACCTGTTGATGACATCTTTTGCAAACTGCTCAAGTTCCTCTTTAGGCATGTCGAGTGTCGGTAAGAGCTCTTCTGTCTGCACTTTGTGGACATAGCGACCCAAAAGCGTGGAGTTGCAAGCATCTCTGACGATGTTTATGCCCGAGAGGTAAGCAACTGGAGCCAGCACGGTGTGCGGACCGTTGAGGAGTGTCACCTTGCGCTCATGATAAGGTGTTTCATCATCGACAACAAGCACATTGAGCCCTGCCTTCTGTGCCGGAAACTCTTTTTCTAACCGCTCCTTTGAGATGTTGGGTGCATGCTCAATGACCCAGAGGTGATAGACCTCACATTGAACGAGTGCCTCGTCTTTATAATCGATATTCTCCCAGATAGCCTCAATATCGTCTTTTGGATAACCATTGACGATGCGGTCAACAAGCGTCGTGCAGATATAGTTGCTCTCGGCGACCCATTGCTTAAAGCCTTCGTAGTCGTAGCCTAAAGAGTTCTTCCAAAGGTCGATGTACTTATTGATGCATTCCTGCAGATGATGTCCGTTGCCAAAGATTAGCTCGCAAGGGAGGATGATGAATCCCCGTTTAGGGTCGCCGTTGAAAACCTTATAGCGACGGAAGAGAAGTTGCGTCAGTTTGGCTGGGTACGTCGCCGCGGGCATGTCCTCGAACTTACAGTCAGGGTCGAAAGCAATGCCCGCCTCTGTCGTGTTGGAGATGACAAAACGCATCTCCGGCTGTTCAGCGAGGGCAAGGAAAGCATCGTTCTGCGTGTAAGGGTTGAGAGCGCGGCTGACACAGTTGATGCGCTCGCAGTCATTGACAGCGATGCCGTTCTTAAGGCCTACGAGGTTGACATGGTACATGCAGTCTTGTGCTCTCAATGGCTCGATATGGTTGCGCTCGCGAGGCTGGACGATGACAACGGAGCCATTGAAACTCGTCTTCTCGTCCATCTCGTTGACAATCCAATCGACAAAAGCGCGAAGAAAGTTACCTTCCCCGAACTGTATGACACGCTCGGGCGCATACATCTTTGGGGCTGTATTCTTATTGAGAATCTTCATGATTAATATTTCAATCTTTAAGCAGCATCAATTATGCTTCGATTTTCTTGTATCTGGGTACGAGTGTCTTCATAATGCACCAGCCAATGATGTAAGCCACGGCACAGATGCAGAAGATGATCATGTATCCGGCCGGCTTGCCGTCAAAGCCCATGAAGGAGAAGGCTTTACCCTGTTCCTCAGCATAGGTGAAGAGCACGCCTGAGCCTTTATTGATCAGGAAACTGCCGATACCACCAGCCATGGCTCCGATACCAGTGATCGTGGCCACTGTTGACTTCGGGAACATATCACCGATTGTTGAATATAGGTTGGCAGACCAAGCCTGATGGCCAGCACCGAGGAGACCGATGATGATAGCCGGCCACCAGGGACTGATAGCGCCCATAGGCTGGGCGAGCAGGCCGAGAAGCGGGAAGCAAGCGAAGATGAGCATGGCACGCATACGGCCTGCGTAAGGCTCCATGTGTTTCTTGTCAACAAAATAGGTAGGAAGATATCCTCCGCCGATACTTAGCACGGTGACGATGGCATAGAGCGTGAAGATCAATGCAATGCCCATATTGGAGTCGGAGGTATAACCATACTGGTCGGAGAAATAAGCCGGTGCCCAGAATAGGAAGAACCACCATACACCATCGGTCATGAACTTACCGACGATGAACGACCATGTCTGACGGAACGTGAAGCATTTGAGGAAGCCGATGGTCTTCTCCTCTTTGGCAGCTGAAGTATCCTTTTCAGTGGCTTCTGCACTATTCGCAGCCTCGTTTGCCTCGTCTTGGTTAATGTAGTCCAATTCAGCCTGGTTGACATACTTACTCCTCTCAGGCTTGTCATACAGCCATATCCACAGGCCCATCCAGATAAATCCTAAAGCACCGATGATGACGAAAGCCATCTCCCAGCCATAGGCTCTTGCAATGAGAGGAATAGTAGCTGGTGCAGCAAGAGCACCGATGGAGGCACCACTGTTAAAGATAGATGTGGCAAAGGCACGGTCTTTCTTTGGGAAATATTCAGCGGTTACTTTGATAGCTGCAGGGAAGTTACCCGACTCACCCAAGGCCAGTACAAGGCGGAAAGCAAGGAAAAACCATACAGATACTGTCGAGACGGCAAGCATTGCTGTCGGTACGGCATCGCTTGAAGCGACCTTTACGACCCAGGCCGAGACGCCGGTAAGCTGTCCGCTTGCTGCAAAGGCTTCAAGAAGCTGTTTGGCTTCTTCGAATCCTACAAACCAATGACCGGTGAGAACACCACAGGTCAGAATGCCACTGAAAGAATGGAGCACGGCACCCACTGACCATACACCAATGGCAATGAGGTAACCTTTCTTCGTGCCCACCCAGTCGACAAACTTACCTGCGAAGAGGTTGGCGATAGCATAAAAGATGGAGAACAGACCAGTGATCGTGCCATAGTCACTGTCGGTCCAGTCGAACTCAGGACGGATAAAATCTTTCCATGTGAGCGAGAGAACCTGCCGGTCCATATAGTTGATGGTAGTTGCAAGGAAAAGCAACCCCACGAGCACCCACCTGAAGCGGGTCATTTTCATGATTGCGTTTTTTGTCGTTTTGTCCGTTGTCATATAGGTATATTAAATAGAAAATAATGGCCGGATGTTACTCGTATCCGGTCATTACTTTGTAAATCAGTTGTATTAGTATTAGAACTTGAAATAGTTCTTCGCGTTGTAGTAGCAGATGTCTTCGACCATCTGATTAACACGCTTCTCCTCGTAGCCTGTGTAAGGCACTTCACCGTTCTCGATATCGTTGCCGATAACGTTGCAGAGGATGCGGCGGAAGTACTCGTGACGCGGATAAGAAAGGAAGGAGCGAGAGTCGGTAAGCATACCTACGAATCGACTCAGCAGGCCAAGGAGTGACAGTGCATTGAGCTGTTTCTGGATGCCGTCCTTCTGATCGAGGAACCACCAGCCTGAACCCCACTGGATCTTACCGGGAATGGAGCCATCCTGGAAGTTGCCGAGCATGGTAGCCATCACCTCGTTGGCAGCTGGGTTGAGGTTGTAGAGGATAGTCTTGGTCAGATGACCTTCCAGGTCGAGACGATCCAGGAACTTGGAACACTTCTTAGCTGTGTCGAACTCGCCGATAGAGTCGAAGCCGGTATCAGGACCGAGCTGACGGAACATACGAGTGTTGTTGTTGCGGATAGCGCCATAGTGATACTGCTGTGTCCAGCCTGCATTGTAGTCCTGTACGGCGAAGACATAGAGCATAGCGCTCTTGAACTTCAGCACTTCCTCGTGGGTGAGCTCTTTGCCAGCATATACTTTGTCGAAGATAGCGTTGATCTCTGCATCGGTATAATCCTCGGCGTAGAACTCTTCGATGCCGTGGTCGGACAGACGCGAACCCATTGAATGGAAGAAGTCATGACGCTGCTGAAGTGCATCGACATAATCGTTGAAGTTGTGGATGTCCACACCACTCACCTTCGCAAGCTGTTCGACATAAGCCTGGAAGTTCTTGGCATTCTCAGGAGACATGGCCTTGTCAGGACGCCATGCAGGGAGCATACGTGTCTTCAGTGCGCTCTTGGCAACGATGGTGTGATAATGAAGATCATCGACAGGATCATCTGTGGTGCAAACTGTCTCAACATTGTATTTGTTGAGCAGTCCCCACGGTGTGAGCGTCGGGTCGTTTGCGAGCTTATCGTTGCACTCGTCGTAGATCTCACGAGCTGTCTCGGGGTTGAGGCGCTTTGTGATACCAAAAGCAGTCTTCAGCTCCAGATGAGTCCAGTGATAAAGAGGATTGCGGAAAGTGTAAGGAACAGTCTCAGCCCACTTCTCGAACTTCTCCCAGTCGCTTGTATCTTTGCCTGTGCAGTAACGCTCGTCAACACCATTGCTGCGCATAGCGCGCCATTTATAGTGGTCGCCGCCGAGCCATACTTCCGTGATAGAACGGAAACGCTTATTCTCAGCTACCTGCTGAGGAACGAGGTGACAGTGATAATCGATGATTGGCATGTGCTCTGCATGCTCGTGATAAAGTTTTTGGGCAGTCTCCGTCTGAAGGAGGAAATTGTCGTCCATAAATTGCTTCATAATTGTATGCGATCTTGTTTATTTGTTGTTTACTACATGCAAAAGTAGCGATAATCCTACTCTCATGCGTTAAATATTTCATCAAAAATCGTGCAAAATTGTACGGAACTCCCTCCAAATACACTATATTCCTATTCTTGTACCATTTTCTATGATTTATTTCTGAGAATTTTGTCTATCTCATCAAATTGCTTTCCCATGTTGAGATTTAAATAAATGGTATAAAGCGGAAGTGCCCATTTACTTGTCTCTTTGGGGGCGAGCTTCCTGTATTGCTCAAGATAAGGTAATGCTTCTTTGTAGTATTTGAGGATCAGTTGCCTTTTTTGTCGTACGTTTTGTGGGTTCTTGTCGAGATTAACACCCATGTTGAATTTGGCCAAGCCAGCGTTGAGCCAAGCATCCGTCATTGTGCTGTCGCGCTTAAGCAGAGAATCAGCAATGAGAAAACTATGCTCGTAGTCACCAGTGTTAATGAGAAGCGTACTTTTAGTTAACCAGGCCGTTGCATTTGTCCTATTTGCCTGGATAGCTTTATCGGTGAGTTCATTTGCCTTCTTCCAGTCAGCTTTGCCTGAATAATAATCTATCAGATGTGCAAAGAAATAGCTCGATGTGGGGTAAGAGTGAAAGCCTTCCTTCAGTGTTTCGACACTTCTTGCCGTATCCTTCTCAAGCATGTAAGTGGCAGAAAGATACTGCATCATCGACTCATGATGTTGCTTGTCCTTTAATGCAAGATATGTGTTGTGCAGCACCTTCTTTGCATCGTTCATCTTATAACCACAGTATGCTGCCCAGTAAGCGGCAGTCGGAAGATATTTGTCTTTTGAAGAATAGTTGTAAGACTTAAACATTGGCATCTCAGCAGCACTGATATATTGGTCGAAGAGCGCGTAGGCCTGTTTGTAGTTCTGCTTGCCAATAAAATAGATACCTCCATTAAAGAGATTGGGACGTATAGTATTGAGCGTGCTCGCGTTTTGTTTGCGCATTTTCAGCTTAACCCTACCTTTCTTATCCGGTAAGGCATCAATGCTGTCATAGTCAGTCATTGCTGTATACATCCGAGAAGCGATATTGAACAGTGAGGCGGTGTCGTATTTCTGTTTAAGATACAGTTTCTCGTTTCCCGATTGATATTGCTTCTCCAAGGACTCGAAAAGGAGGTTCCAGATCTTTTCATTGTGACGGTTGGCAGAGTCCTTGAGCAGTTTCGTCATTGAAGCTTCAACCTTATCAAGGTTTTTGTTGGCTTTGACCTTGTCGATAGCTTCATTGATTTCCTTCTTTTGTGCATAGACCTGTAGGTTGCATAGAGGAAAGAATAAAAGCGAACATATGATTATAAGAATTGACTTCTTCATGATACGTTGTTATGTTACTGGTGCGGGCGACCACTGAGGATCGTCCTCATAGCTAAACAATACAAAGTTAACAAAAAAATGGGAAAGGAATATCGTTCCTTTCCCATTTAACAAATATTCTTGAAGGATATTTTGTAGGAGAAGAGGTTTAGTTGTTGGCACTACCTCCCACAATATCCAGCAGTTCACTTGTGATGGCAGCCTGACGGCTCTTATTGTACTGGAGGTTAAGCTCCTTAAGCAGCTCATCGGCATTGTCGGTAGCAGCCTGCATGGCAACCATACGGGCGGCATGCTCTGAGGCATTGCTGTCGAGCAGTGCTGTGTACACCATCAAATCGAGGGCTTTTGGTACGAGTGAGGAAAGCACAGTCTTCAAATCTGGCTCCACGATGAAGTCGTCATTGAGCGGCTTAGCTTCGTTCTCCTGTCTTTGTGCTCCACGGCCATTTTTGCGAAGATACTCTTGCGCCTTCGCCGTAGCGAGGTTCGAGGACAGATCGCGGTCGTTGTCTGCGCCGATAGCCTCCGTAGAGAGGTCAAGCGGCAGATAGTCGCGGCGTGTGAGAACCTGAGAACCAGCACTCTTGAAGTGATGGTAGATGAGCTCAACCTTATCGTACTCGTGTTTGGAGTATTTGGTGATGAGTTCTTCTGCAATCGTTCTGCAGTCGGCTGCATTAGGTTTGTCGGCCAATGCTACAAAGTCGCCGGCGGGTGTGAACCCGAGCTTTTTAACTTTCTCTGCTACCTTTCGCCCGATTGGATAGATGGTGATATCGTTAATGCCTTGAGCCTTGTACCCATCTATCGCCTGCTGCATCATACGGATGACGTTGTTGTTGTATCCGCCACAGAGTGAACTGTTGGACGAATAGACGACAAGAGCCACGCTCTTGATCTCCTTGCGCTCCTGCGTGAGGTCTCCTTCGGCAGCATCGGGCATGGAGACAAGGAACGACTTCA
The DNA here is from genome assembly GCA_002353825.1 of Prevotella sp. UBA2725. Classification (GTDB taxonomy): domain Bacteria; phylum Bacteroidota; class Bacteroidia; order Bacteroidales; family Bacteroidaceae; genus Prevotella. The sequence continues at coordinate 75,276 of DEKJ01000043.1, forward strand.
GGATATGCTCCAACAGATTCTCATAAGGGAGCATGTTCTGAATGGCTGTCTGCGCATGGTGAAGCTTCGACGACGCTACCATCTTCATGGCACTCGTAATCTTACGAGTGCTCTGAACAGACGCTATACGGGTCTTTATCTCTTTTAATGAAGGCATAAGCTATGTTTATTTCTTAAACTGACCTGCTATGTTGGCCATCACTTCCTCGATGATCTTGGTGCATGTGTCGTCAATCTTTCCTGCAGCCAAGGTGTCAATGACATCCTGGTGCTGAGTACGCATCTGCTCAAGGAACTGATCCTGGCAGTCGCGGACCTTGTCGACTGGTACATCGTGCATCAAGCCGTGTACGCCACAGTAGAGGATGGCGACCTGCTCGCCAACGGGCATTGGGCTATACTGAGGCTGGATAAGCAGCTGGTTGTTCTTACGACCACGGTCGATCGTCATGGCAGTCACAGGATCCATATCGCTGGAGAACTTGGAGAAGCTCTCAAGCTCACGGTACTGTGCCATATCGATCTTCAGCGTACCGGCCACCTTCTTCATACTCTTGATCTGTGCGGAACCACCCACACGGCTCACAGAGATACCGACGTTGATAGCCGGGCGGAAGCCCTGGTTGAAGAGGTCTGTCTCCAGATAGATCTGACCATCGGTGATGGAGATTACGTTTGTAGGAATGTATGCTGATACATCACCAGCCTGGGTCTCAATGATAGGCAGAGCGGTGAGAGAGCCACCTCCCTTGACATGTCCTTTCATTGACTCCGGCAGATCGTTCATCTGCTCAGCCACCTCCTGCTGCTCGTTGATCTTTGCGGCGCGCTCCAACAGACGGGAGTGGAGGTAGAACACATCACCAGGGTAAGCCTCACGTCCTGACGGACGACGCAGAATCAGAGACACCTCACGGTATGCCACAGCCTGCTTTGACAGGTCATCGTAGACCACGAGGGCATCGAGACCACGGTCACGGAAATACTCACCGATAGCAGCACCGGCGAACGGTGCGTAGTATTGCATAGCGGCAGGGTCAGCAGCCGTAGCACTCACGATGATAGTATAAGGCAGAGCACCGTGCTCCTTCAAGGTCTGCACGAGGGCAGCTACAGTACTTGCTTTCTGGCCGATAGCGACATAGATGCAATATACAGGCTTGCCTGCCTCATAGTTGCCTTTCTGGTTGATGATGGTATCGATAGCGATAGCCGTCTTACCTGTCTGACGGTCACCGATGATGAGCTCACGCTGTCCACGACCGATAGGAATCATGGAGTCGATAGCTTTCAGACCCGTCTGCAGAGGCTGCTTCACGGGCTGGCGGTAGATCACACCCGGAGCCTTACGGTCGAGCGGCATCTCGAAGGCACCGGTCAGATCGATGTCTCCCTTACCGTCGATAGGCTGTCCCAGAGTATTGACGACACGCCCGAGGAAGTTGTCGTTGACACGGATGGAAGCGATACGGTGTGTACGTTTCACTTTCATACCTTCCTCAATGCCTGAGGAAGGACCGAGCAGGATACAACCTACATTGTCTTCCTCGAGGTTCATGACGATAGCCATGGTGCCGTTCTCAAACTCGAGCAGCTCACTGGCCTCGGCATTGCGCAGTCCGTAGACGTGAGCCACACCATCACCTACTGTGAGGACGGTGCCCACTTCATCAAACTGTTCCTCCGAGTTGACGCCTTCAAGTTGCTTGAGCAGCACTTCCGACACCTCGCTTGGTTTTAATTTATCACTCATGAATTAATTGATTCGTTTAATTTTCAATTCTCAATATCAAGTCCTTACACTGTCATCTGCTGAAGCACGTTGTTGAGTTTCGTCTTCACACTGGCATCGAGGCAGTAAGTATCATACTCGAGGATGAATCCTCCGATGATGCTTGGGTCTACCTCTGTGTTGAACTCCACATTGCCGTGTGTGCGATTCTCCACCATCTGTTTCATCTTGGCCTCTGTCTCTGCCGATACGGGCACGGCAGTGGTAAGCTTTCCACGGATGATGTTCTTGTGCTTGCGGTAGAGGGTAATATAAGCTGTAGCCATGAACTGTAAGGCCGACTCACGTCCTTCCTGGAATACGAGTTCGAGGAACCTTACGGTCAGGTCAGTGACATCTCCTCCACAAGCAGTCTTCAGCAATGACAGTTTCTTGTCGTTGTCAAGAGTAGGATTGTCTATCGTGAATCGAAGTTGGGGCACTTGGAGATAGTTGTTCGAGAGCATCTGCATCTCGGCATAGACAGTGTCCTCCTGTTTGAACTGGATGGCACTCTCCAGAAGAGCCTTAGCATATCTTACTGCTATTAAACCTCTATCCATAGACAATAATTATTTTAATTTATTCATTGGCTGCCTTATCGGAGACGGCAACTTCATCAAGCATTTTGTTGATTAATTCCATCTGCTTGTCATCAGTCGAAAGCTGTTGCTTGACAATCTTTTCAGCAATCTTGACGGAGAGCTCAGCGACCTGTGCGCGAATCTCGCGAACAGCCTGCTGCTTCTCCTGCTCAATCTCTGCCTTGGCATCGCTGATGAGCTGTGCTCCGCGATCCCTTGCCTGCTCTTCAGCTTTGGCGACGATAGCATCACGGGTAGCAGTGGCCTCTTTGAGGACCACTGCTTGTTTCTCGCGTGCTTCCTGCAGAATGGATTCTCCTTCTTTTTGAATGTTGGCAAGCTTCTCATTGGCTTCGTGTGCCTTTCTCAGACTGTCATCGATGTAGTCCTTGCGCTCCTTCACCATCTTAGTGATGGCGGGGAAGCCCCATTTCCACAGGATGGCCAGCACGATGAGGAAGACAAGCGTCATCCAGAAGAGCAAGCCTGTACTTGGCAATAATAAATCCATACGCAGTCGTTAAGTTCGTTTATGATTAGATGCAGAGGAAGGCAACGACCACAGCAAACAGAGCGACACCCTCGATAAGAGCGGCGGCAACGATCATGTTTGTGAAGATCTTACTCATCACCTCCGGCTGACGTGCCATAGCATCCATAGCCTGACCACCGATGCGGCCGATACCGATACCTGCGCCAATAGCTGCGAGACCTGCGCCGACACCAGCGCCTAACTTTGCGATGCCTGCTGCGGCAGCTTGCAATAATAATGCTGAAATCATAGTTGTAAATTTTTAATTATTTGTTTGTTATTATTTCTTGTTTGTTTATTCTTTAGCACGTGCCAGTCCAATGAAGATAGAGCTCAGCATCGTGAACACCATAGCCTGAATGAAGCAGACCAGGAACTCGAGACACATCATGAAGATGCTCATCAGTACGCTCAGCGTCGACATACCTACAGCCACACCGATACCCATTGTTGCTACGACGAAGATGATGCAAGTCAGCGACAAAGCGATGGCATGTCCAGCCATCATGTTGGCGAAGAGTCGGATCATCAAGGCGAAAGGTTTTGTGAAGATACCCACAAACTCAATGAGCGGGATCAGCGGGAAAGCTTTTAATGCCAATGGCACATCGGGCCAAAAGATGTCTTTCCAATAATGCTTGGAACCGCTGAACTGTGTGATGATGAACGTACAGAGTGCGAGGAAGAATGTGCACGTGATGTTACCTGTCAGGTTACCACCACCCGGTGGGAACGGCATGATACCCATCATGTTACACGTGAGGATGAAGAAGAAGCAGGTGAGCAGATATGGAGAATATTTCTCATAGCCCTCTCCCACTCCAGGCTTCACGATGTTGTCCTCGACCCACGACACCAGCATCTCCATCAGTCCTGTGAACCCACTGGGAGCAGGGTCACTGGCTTTGTGCTTGCGGTACCATCTTGCCGGCAAGAGGATGCAGAGCAAGAGGATGATAGAGTCGATGAAAAGCACGGCTACCGTCTTTGTGATGCTGATATCGAAAGGCAGCACCTCTTTGTTTCCCTGTAGCTCTACAATCTTTCCTGCATGCTCACCCTGACTGGCGATAGCGAGGTTGAACGGACCTTTACGATAGCCTTTGGCGTCGGCTTCCTCAGCAAATTTAGCCGTGCTGAAGACGTGCCAGCCTGTGGAACTCTTCACGATCACCGGCAGGTTGATAACAATGTGTTTCTTGCCGATATCCGTGACGTGCCAGTCGTAAGAATCCTTGATATGCCCTACAACGATTTGAGACGTATTGAGCTTTCCTCCTCCCTTGTCGGCTGCGGATGCAGGGACGGCGAGGATGAGTGCCAATAGAAAACAGATGATATGATCTAAATATCTCATTATTCTTAGAGCTTTAATGTTTCTTTGTCAATGTCAAGGCCATCATCGCTGCGTACATGACGAACACCATGATCACGAAGCCTTTCGACTGTGCCATACTCTTGGAAATGAACAACACATACACGCCGACGACGAGCAGTATTGCTAACACTCTGAACACGGCATAAGCAAGATAGAACTTAACTATCTGCTTTGGTGCCTTCGACATCACGAAGTCGTAGCCTTTCATCCACCCCATTCCCAACAGTGTGAACAGAGCCGCACAGAGGAAAATGGTCAGTGGCGATGGCATAGGCTGCTGATGATTGCCATGGCAATGAGCCATAAGATGAGAACGATGAGAGCTACTATCACAACGGTGTCAACATAAGTGTAAGCCCGAGCGACATTCAAGCCCAAGAGTGTCAGCAGTGTGACGCCTGCTATGACCCAGATGCCTACTTGTCTTATCTTCTTTGTCTTGACCATTAATATTGCTATTAATTCTTTAATGATATTCGCTCTCAGAAGTACTTCAGATCTCCACACAGAGGCTGATCTCGTTTTTCTTTACTTCCACGAAACCACCCTGTATGTCGAGCTTCTGTGCTCCGTCCTTACCTTTATATTCCACCTCTCCCTTGTCGAGTGATGAGATGATCGGCGCATGGTTGTCGAGCACTTCGAAGCTACCCTGTGTTCCGGGCACCTTGAGGCTCTCTACCTCACCGTCAAAGATCACTTTCTCAGGAGAAATAACTTTTAACCTTAACATAAGCTACCTTTCTTTTAAGAGGCACCCTTACGCCTTGGCTTCCTCGATAAGTTTCTTACCCTTAGCGATGGCATCCTCAATGGTACCAACGTTCATGAATGCCTGCTCTGGGAGGTCGTCAACCTCACCGTCGAGGATAGCGTTGAAGCCCTTGATGGTGTCTTCGATACTTACCATCACACCCTTGACGCCGGTGAACTGCTCTGCCACGGCGAACGGCTGTGAGAGGAATCTCTGCACACGACGTGCGCGGTTCACAACGAGCTTATCCTCATCGGAGAGCTCATCCATACCGAGGATGGCGATGATATCCTGAAGCTCCTGATAGTGCTGCAGTGTCTCTTTCACACGCTGAGCGCAGTCGTAGTGCTCCTTACCCACAATCAGCGGGTCGAGGATACGAGAGGTCGAAGCCAACGGGTCTACGGCCGGGTAGATACCGAGCTGTGTGATCTTACGGTCAAGCACGGTTGTTGCATCAAGGTGCGAGAAGGTTGTGGCAGGTGCCGGGTCGGTCAAGTCATCGGCAGGCACATACACGGCCTGTACAGATGTGATTGAACCTTCCTTCGTAGATGTGATTCGCTCCTGCATGGCACCCATCTCTGAAGCCAGTGTAGGCTGATAACCTACAGCTGAAGGCATACGGCCAAGAAGTGCGGAGACCTCTGAACCAGCCTGTGTGAAACGGAAGATGTTGTCGATGAAGAACATGATGTCGGCTGGCCCTCCGTCTTTGCCTCCGTGGTCACGGAACTCCTCGGCGATCGTCAGACCCGAGAGTGCCACACGAGCACGTGCCCCTGGCGGCTCATTCATCTGACCATAGACAAGGGTCGACTGCGACTTGCCGAGCTCCTCGGGGTCAACGAGCGACAGATCCCACTTGCCTTCATCCATGGCTTTGCGGAACTTCTCTCCGTAGCGGATAACGCCTGAGTCGAGCATATCACGGATCAGGTCGTTACCCTCACGCGTGCGCTCACCGACACCGGCGAACACCGAGTAACCGGCACGCCCCTTAGCAATATTGTTCATCAACTCCATGATAAGCACGGTCTTACCCACACCGGCACCACCGAACAGTCCGATCTTACCACCTTTCATGTAAGGCTCGAGCAAGTCGATGACCTTGATACCCGTAGCAAGCATCTCCTTGTGGGTAGAGAGGTCCTCAAACTTAGGAGCGGGACGGTGGATAGGATAACTGCCTTTCATGTCGAGGGGTTTCATACCATCGATAGGCTGACCTATCACGTTCATCATACGGCCACGAATCTGGTCGCCTGCAGGCATCTGGATAGGTGCGCCCGTGGGAACCACCTCCAGGCCTCTTTCGAGTCCGTCGGTAGAGTCCATGGCGATACAGCGTACGGTGTCCTCACCGATATGCTGCTCCACCTCAATGACAACTTCCTTGCCATCGGGGCGTGTCACCTTCATAGCCTCGTAAATCTTTGGCAGCACCTTCTCAGGATCCTGACCCTGTGTGTCGAAATAGACATCGATGACAGGACCGATAATCTGAGAGATGTGTCCGTTAATCTGTGACATAGAATATCTTTTAATTATTGTATTGTTTCTTGTGTTACGAACGGTCCCTGAGGACCGCCTATGCGCTAAATCGACAGCTCGTCGAGCACTTCAATGAGCTTGCGGTCGAACGGTTTGTCGGAGCGGACCGCCTCAGACAGCGGTACATACACCACTTCATTGTTGTGAATGCCGACCATGACGTTGCGCTGGCCCTGCAGGATAGCTTCCACGGCTCCTACACCTGTACGGCTGGCAAGGATACGGTCGTGTGCTGATGGACGGCCTCCACGCTGTACATAGCCGAGGATAGACACACGCACGTCGAACTCGGGGAACTCCTTGCGCACACGGTTGGCGTAATACATAGCTCCACATTTAGGACTCTCCGAGACGATGACGATACAGCTCTTCTTCGATTTACGGATACCACGCTCCATGAACTTAGCCAGCTGGTCGACATCGGTGGAGTCTTCCGGGATGATGGCAGCCTCTGCACCGCTGGCGATAGCCGAGTTCTGTGCCAGATAACCGGCGTCACGCCCCATCACCTCCACGAAGAAGATGCGCTCGTGGCTCTGTGCGGTGTCGCGGATACGGTCCACACAATCTACAATGGTATTAAGCGTCGTGTCGTAACCAATCGTTGTATCTGTGCCATAGAGATCATTGTCTATGGTTCCAGGAAGGCCGATACAACAGATGTCATAATCCTGGCCAAATTCACGGGCACCGGTCAGTGAACCGTTACCACCGATGACAACAAGGGCATCGATTCCCTCTTTCTTGAGATTCTCGTAAGCTTTGTCACGCCCTTCCTGGGTCATGAAAGCCTTGGATCGTGCGGTCTTCAGAATTGTACCACCCTGCATGATGATACCTGAGACATTCTCCGTTGTGAAAGGTTTGATGTCGTCGTCGATCAGACCGTCATAACCGCGGTAGATGCCTTTGACGTTGAAGCCGTTACAGATGCCGGCACGGGTCACTGCGCGGATGGCAGCGTTCATGCCGGGAGCGTCACCGCCTGATGTTAGAATACCGATAGTCTTAATCTTTGTCATATCGTGGTTCCTCTTGTGGTTTTAAATTACCTTGTTTTTCTTTTCTTTATATGGGCAAAGTTAATTATTAATCTTAAAACTTCCAAGGTTATCGTAGTTTTTTTAATACGTTTAACGAAAAAATGAATGCAACTTATGCAGTTTGTAACATCAATGACTCAATTTCTAAGCCTATTTGGTTTCAAATCGTCAATGTTAGCGCGCACACGATTCTGATTTGATGGTTATCGTCTCGCTATTTCATCGTAATCGCGTCTCGATTTCATCGTAATCGCACTGCGATTCCACTGAAATCACATTGCGATTTCGATTGAATCGCAATATGGTTATTATAGATAATGAATGTTAAATTAGATAGACCTGGCATGAGCATACAATAATTATTTATACCTTTGTAAAAAGAGGAATATACGTCACTTTTATACTAAGCAAGCTATGAGGGGTCTCTTATTAATCTTACTTTCTTTCTTATGCCTGAGCACCCAAGCACAGGAGAAGAAGCGTCATTATTCAAGGAATGTAATTCAGGCGCGGGTTTATCTGTCCAACGATTCTGTTTATGATGGTTTTCTGATGAACCCCACCATGCATGCTCATTATATCAATTCGCCGCTGTTCAGTTCGACGGATGACTTCGTTGCTATTAAGGGCTACGATTCTAAACTGTTTTCTAAATCAAAGAAGTGGAATGAGGCTGAGGTAGACAGTGCCATCACGTGGTTTGGCGATGAGGAGAAGGCTATACATTTTACGTGGGTTCCTTTGAAAGTCAATTTATGCTATGCAGGAGATTCTGCTTCTATTCCGGATCACCGTGTCTTTATGGTGCGTTTGTTTCAAGGCAAGAGCGTGTCCGCCTATGTGTTTTTCGACCCTGTCTTAGGCCAGCGTGTCGCTTACTACAGGCCCGGCATGAGCGAGGCGCATGCCATTTTTAAACTCGAAGGCAAAATGACTGATAAGCGCAAACAAACGCTGAAGGAGGAATTCAACGCTTACCCTGAATTGGTGAGTTATATTGAAAAGATGGATGCTAAGGAATTGAAAGAGGACCCGGTATCTTTCCTGAACATGATAGATGTGGCGCTAAGTACCGCGAAATAAATATAGAGTAATAAAATGGATATACAACAGATAACGAGCCGTTTAGGGCTCACGCTGAGCCCCATGCAGCAAGCAGCAAGCGAAGCAATCATACATGGCACTGACAATGTAGAGATTTTGAGCCCCACGGGAAGTGGAAAGACGTTGGCTTACTTGCTCCCGCTCTCGCAACTGATAGATGCTTCTTCTGATGCGCTTCAGGCTGTGGTCATCGTTCCCGGCCGTGAGCTTGCTATCCAGTCGGCTGACGTCTTGGCAAGTATGAAAGCGGGCATCCGAGGCTATGCTTGTCATGGCGGCAGACCGACGATGGATGAGCATCGTGAAATAAGGAAACTTAAGCCGCAGATTATCTTCGCTACACCCGGACGACTCAATGATCATATTGATAAAGGTAATATAGAGACAAATGATGTAAAGTTCGTCGTCATCGATGAATTTGATAAGTGTCTCCAGATGGGCTTTGCGGAAGAAATGAACAAGGCAGTGCTCAGTATGCCTCGCTCAGCGCGCCGTATTTTCTTGTCGGCTACAGATGTATCGGCTGATGAACTCGTGAACACTGCGCTCTCACCTGTTGGGTTCGATGTTGTTGACTATCGCGATGAATCTCATAATGAGGATCGAATCAAGGTGAACATCGTTCACAGTCCTGATAAAGACAAACTTCCGATCCTTGCAGCATTGCTTCGTTGCTTTAAAGGTGACAGCACGATCGTCTTCCTCAACTATCGTGACAGTGTGGAGCGTACGGCAGCGTATCTTACGGACGAAGGCTTCACGGTGTCGGCTTATCACGGCGGACTGGACCAGCGACAGCGTGAGGAAGCTATCTATCGGTTTGCCAATGGGAGCGCCAATGTCCTCGTGAGTACGAACCTCGGAAGCCGTGGCCTTGATATCCCAGATGTGAAGAATATTGTGCACTATCATCTCCCGGAGACGGAAGAGGATTACACCCATCGTATCGGTCGTACGGCAAGGTGGGATAAGGAAGGCAACACCTATTTTATATTAAGCGAAGGCGAAACCCTTCCCGAATATGTCCAAGCTGATACAATCGACTTCGCGATCCCTGAAGAACTGTCCCGCCCCGTGGCGCCTCGTATGGTGACACTCTATATCGGCAAAGGAAAGAAAGACAAGATCTCCAAAGGAGATGTCGTCGGGTTCCTGTGCAAGAGCGGCGGACTGAAAGGTGCTGAGATCGGCCGCATCGATGTCTACGACTATTATGCTTATGCTGCTATCGAGCGAGGCAAACTGAGGAGCGTGCTCCACAATGTGCAGGGTGAAAAGCTCAAGGGGCAGAAGACAAAGGTGGAGCCTGCTTCTTAGGGCGGCCACGAGGGCCGCCCCTACGTGCGTCAGAAAACCTAAAATTAATGCATAAAAATTCATAAACATAACAATTTCTCTTATTTATGAGAGATTTTGTATGAATAATTTGTGTATCTCAGAATAAATGTGTATGTTTGCAGTCTAAAACTTCATCTTGATCAGAATATATCTCAACCTTTTAAAAATAAAAGATATGAAGAAGTACAATTTTAACGCAGGACCCTCAATGCTTCCTCGCGTGGTCATCGAAAACACAGCCAAGCAGATCCTTGACTTCAACGGCTCCGGTCTCTCCTTGATGGAGATCAGTCATCGTGCCAAGGACTTCCAGCCTGTGGTGGACGAATCAGTAGCGCTCATCAAGGAGCTCCTTGATATTCCGGAGGGCTACTCGGTTATTTTCCTCGGTGGCGGTGCCAGTCTTCAGTTCATGCAGATCCCTGCCAACTTCCTCATCAAGAAAGCCGGATATGTCAACTCCGGTACGTGGGCCAAGAAAGCCATGAAGGAGGCTAAGCACTTCGGTGAGACTGTTGAAGTGGCTTCTTCGGCAGCTGACAACTATACCCATCTGCCCCATCACTTCGAGATTCCTGCGGATCTTGACTACCTTCATATTACAACAAACAACACCATCTTCGGTACGGAGATCCGTAAAGATATCGACTCTCCGGTTCCATTGATCGCTGATATGTCTTCTGATATCATGAGCCGCCCTGTGGATGTATCTAAGTACACGGCTATCTATGCCGGCGCGCAGAAGAACCTCGCAATGGCAGGTGTGACCGTTGTCATCGTCAAGGACGATATGCTGGGTAAGGCTCCGCGTGAGTTGCCGACAATGATCGACTACCGTACACATGTTGAGAAGAACTCTATGTTCAATACTCCTCCTGTGGTGCCTATCTACTCGTTGCTTGAGACCATGCGTTGGGTCAAGGCTCAGGGTGGCGTGAAAGAGATGGACCGTCGTGCTCATGAGCGTGCAAAGGTGCTCTATGATGAGATTGATCGTAACCGCCTGTTCCGTGGTACGGTGGATGCTCAGGATCGTTCGCTGATGAACATCTGCTTCGTGATGAACGACGAGTACAAGGATCTTGAGAAGCCGTTCCTCGAGTACGCTACAGAGCAGGGCATGGTTGGCGTCAAGGGTCACCGTTCTGTTGGTGGATTCCGTGCAAGTTGCTACAACGCACAGACCATGGAAGGCGTCAATGCTCTCGTGAAGTGCATGCAGGAGTTTGAGGCTAAACATTAATATCTATACGGGGCGGCCTTTGTGGCCGCCCTATTCTGCTAAAAACTATCCTATACATTATTATATTATATAAAGAGAATTAGATTATGAAGATACTTGTTGCTACAGAGAAGCCGTTTGCTCCCGCTGCCGTTGCAGGCATTAAGAAAGCTGCTGAGGCTGAGGGACATGAGGTTGTACTCCTGGAAAAATATACAGATAAACAGCAGTTGCTCGACGCTGTGAAGGATGCTGATGCTATGATCGTGCGCTCCGATAAAATAACGAAGGAAGTGCTCGATGCAGCTCCGAAGCTGAAAATCGTTGTGCGTGCAGGTGCCGGCTACGATTCTATCGATACAGCTTATGCCAAGGAGAAAGGTGTCGTTGTAGAGAATACTCCTGGACAGAACTCCAACGCTGTGGCTGAGCTCGTCTTCGGACTGCTTGTCTACACAGTGCGTAACTTCTTCAACGGCAAGGCTGGCTCTGAGCTGAAAGGCAAGAAGCTTGGTATTCTCGCCTTCGGTAATGTAGGCCGTAATGTAGCTCGCATCGCCAAGGGCTTTGACATGGATGTCTATGCTTTCGATGAGTTTGTGCCTGCTGACAAAATTGAGGCACAGGGCGTGCATGCCGCCAAGGATCGCGATGACCTATTCAAGACTTGCGATATCGTATCGCTGCATATTCCTGCTACGGATGAGACACGTAAGAGCATCAACTATGATGTAGTGAGTCAGATGAAGAAGGGCGCAATCCTTATTAATACGGCTCGTAAGGAGGTTATCGATGAGGACGGTCTGCTGAAGCTCTTGGCTGAGCGTGAAGATCTGAAGTATATTACTGATATTAAGCCTGATAAGGATGCTGAGTTCGCTAAGTTCGAGGGTCGTTACTTCTCTACACCGAAGAAGATGGGTGCACAGACTGCTGAGGCTAATATCAATGCAGGTATCGCAGCAGCCAATCAGATCAACGCCTTCTTCAAGGATGGCTGCACGAAGTTCCAGGTAAACAAATAACCGACTTCATTCAACATTCGCCACCCCTCTCATTCAACATTCGCCACCCACTCATTTAACATTTAACATTCAACACTCAACATTAAAATATGGCCACAGTGAAACCATTTCGAGGTCTTCGTCCACCGAAGGACCTCGTTGAGAAGATAGAGAGCTATCCTTACGATGTGCTCTCCTCGGAGGAGGCGCGTAAGGCTGCCGGCAGTAATGAGATGAGCTTCTACCATATCAACATGCCGGAGATCAACTTCCCCGCTGACATCGCTTTCGATGATCCGCGTGTGTATGAGATGGCAAAGACACAGTTTCAGAAGTTTATCGACAACGGGTGGCTCAAGCAGGACCGTGATGAGAACTACTATCTCTATGCTCAGTCGATCAAGCCTGGCAAGACACAGTATGGTATTGTGGTAGCTGCCTCGGCGGACGATTATCACAAAGGCATCATCAAGCGTCATGAGCTGACTCGTCGTGAGAAAGAGGACGACCGCATGAAGCATGTGCTGGCCACTGACGCCAATGTGGGTCCCGCTTTCTTCGCTTATCCTGATGATGACGTGCTCAACAAGCTCATCGCCCGTTATGCTCAGACAGCGCCTGAGTATGACTTCGTGGCACCGGAGGATGGGTTCCGTCATCAGTTCTGGGTCATCAATGACCGCAAGGACGTCGATACCATAACGCGCGAGTTTGCCAAGATGCCCTCGCTCTATATCGCTGACGGCCATCATCGCTCGGCTGCTGCCGTGCGTGTGGCAGATGAGAAAGCCAAGGCTGATCCTCGTCATACAGGCAAGGAGGAGTACAACTATTTCATGGCAGTGTGCTTCCCCGCCAATGAGCTGACGATTCTCGATTACAACCGCGTGGTCAAGGATCTCAACGGCATGACTCCGATAGAGTTCCTTCGTGCGTTGGAGAAAGATTTCGTCGTGATGCTCGTAGGTCCCGAGGAGTATAAGCCACGCCACCGGCATGAGTTCTCCTTGTATATCGATGGCAACTGGTACAGTCTCACGGCACGCCCCGGTACTTATGATGACAACGATCCGATAGGCTGCTTGGATGTGGACATCTCGAGCCGACTTATCCTCGACAAGCTCATGGGTATCAGAGATCTGCGTTCAGACAAGCGTGTCGATTTCGTGGGAGGTCTCCGTGGCTTAGGAGAGCTCCGTCGCAGGGTCGACAAGGGAGAGGCACGCTGGGCGTTGGCTCTCTATCCGGTCTCCATGGATCAGATCATGAAGATAGCCGATGCCGGTAAGATCATGCCGCCGAAGGCTACGTGGTTTGAGCCTAAATTGCGTTCGGGACTTGTCATCCATAAATTATCTGACTAAATTGGATTCATACTTAACCATCAGTGAAAAGACCATCGGCGAGGGATACTACACGGACAAACGCAGTAAATTCCTCGCCTTTGCTCATCATGTAGAATCGGTGGAGGAAGCTATGGATATCATCGCTTCTACCCGCAAGAAATATTATGACGCACGCCACTGCTGCTATGCTTACATGATAGGGGCAGAGCGCGAGGAGTTTCGTGCCAACGATGACGGTGAGCCCTCGTCGACAGCCGGAAAGCCCATCCTCGGACAGATCAACAGCAACGATCTGACGAATATCCTCATCTGTGTCGTGCGCTATTTCGGAGGCGTAAAGCTCGGTACGTCGGGGCTTATCGTGGCTTACCGCACCGCAGCCGCAGATGCTATCGCGCATGCCGAGATAGAAGAACGGCTGATCGAAGAGCGGATCACCTATCAGTTTACTTATCCGATGATGAATGGTGTGATGCGTATCGTGAAAGAGATGCAACCACGAATCGTGGACCAACATTTCGATAACGATTGCTCCATCACGCTTTCCATTAGGAAGAGTAAGGCTGAGGAGTTGAGGACAAGGCTTAAGAAACTTGCGTTCGAATAGCAGGGGCTGCAACCTGCAAAGCATTAATAAATAATGATTAATATATTACTTTTCTCTTTTGCTCCCCAAGTGATGTGGGCGCAAATTCTTCTACTTATTATAGGAATTGTTGTTGTACTGAAGAGTGCTGACTGGCTTACAAATGGCTCGGTAGGTCTCGCTACACGACTTGGTGTCTCGCAGATGGTTATAGGCTTGACGATTGTCGCCATCGGGACTTCGATGCCTGAATTCTTCGTCTCTTTGGTTTCCGCTATCAATGGCACTCCGGATCTTGCCGTTGGTAATATTGTGGGAAGCAATATCTTTAATGCATTGCTCATTGTAGGTGTGGCAGCTGCTGTAGCTCCGATAGCCATCCAGCGCTCCACTGTGAAGAAAGATATTCCCATTGCTGTGTTCGCTTCTATCCTTCTCATGGGCATGACGCTCGATGATGAGATCTCTCGTGTGGATGCTCTGATACTTTTTGCAGCTTTCCTCGCATTCCTTTGGATTACCCTAAAAGGAGCCAAAAAGGGGGGACAAAACGATGAGAAGCCAAAAGAAGCGATGGGTACAGGTAAAGCATTGCTGCTTGTGCTGATAGGTCTTGTGGGGCTTGTATTAGGTTCCAATGTCTTTGTGGATAATGCTTCAGCATTGGCTCATAGTTGGGGAATCAGCGATGCTGTGATCGGTCTGACGATTGTTGCCGGAGGTACTTCGCTTCCAGAGCTTGCTACGAGTGTTGTGGCTGCGCGAAAAGGAGACAGTGGTATTGCTATTGGAAACGTGTTAGGCTCTAATGTCTTCAATATTCTGATGATCCTCGGTGTGACCGGACTTATCTCTCCGATGCATATTGAAGGAATCACAACCATCGATCTTGCTGTGATGGTGCTCTCTATGGTTATGCTTTGGCTTTTCTCCTTCACAAAATATCGTATTGAGCGCTGGGAAGGATTTGTACTGATAGCTGTCTTCCTTGGATATATATCGTGGTTGGTGGCAAATGTCTGATTACATTTGCTACGGGTGGCCGCCACTAGGGGTGGCCACTGCAAAGCCTAAATAAGCATAGAAGAATAAAGTTTGACATATTGCGCTGCAACCTCCAAATAATCATGGTGGCGGCGGATATATTCGATGCTTTGCTGCTTCAGTGTAGGGATAATTTCTGGATGTAAGACGAGGTGCTCCAACTGGTGAAAGACGCTGTCGTAGTTCGGCTCCACGTTGATGATAGGCCGTAACTCTGATTCATGAAGAATCTCGTAGTTCTCCGGCTCTCCCCCACCCACAACGATGATGCCGCGGCTCATCGCTTCAAGCGCATTCATTGCAGGCGTGTAACTATAGAGCTGATCGAGAATAACATCAGCTTCATTCATTGCCTTTACATACTCGTTGAAAGGCAGACTCTCGGCTACCGATAACTGGACCTTTTCAGAATATTGAGTGGAGATATCCTGAGCAGCCCGCAGCATGATATCTGTTCCCTTGTAAGCACTCCGCGACTTATTAATTCCGATGAAGATTTTCAAAGGAGTCTTGAATTCACTTGATAAACTCGCATCTTTAGAATCTGTCGGAACTAATACTGCTTTCTTAAGCTCGATTGGGAATGGAATAAACGTTGTCTTAGAAGGAAATAGAGGTTGGTATATTGCCCAATATTCATAGAGCCCGGCTACGATAGCATCGCAGTTGTTGGCTATCTCTTGATTAAGTCTACCTTTAGCAGTGTCTATCCAATCCTTGATATACACTGTAGCTTCCGGGTCCTTCCGCAACGTCTTTCCAATATTAAAATCACTGTAGCGCAAAGGCATGCGTGTGATGTTCTCATGCACCCAGTAGTAGTCCATACCGAAAGCGCCGAGCACAAATTTCTTATTGTGCTTTCTCAGAAACCTATAAATGGGAAATAATCGTTCTGCTTTCAACTCGAAAAACATGGGGTTGATAAGTTGTACGATGTCGTAACCTCTAAGCTGGGGTAAGATAGAAGCAATCTTCAGCATCAGTTGTACCCCACCCCATCTGCCTTTCTTTCGGGTCACATCAATGTCGCGTGGATAGTTTTTCCAGAAGTCCCCATTGCTTACTACTGTCACAGTGTGGCCAAGTTGCCTCAATCCAGCAGCCAGCGTAGCGTGAACATTGCTGTATTCTCCGAGCAGAAGGATTCTCATGAATGAATATTATTTGATGCCTAAAATCTTCCTCAGTGTTTATAGTGCTGCAATGAGAATGAGTTGTCCGGCTTTCTTTTGAATCATATATCGAAAGATGGTATATTCCTTCGTATAGTTTTCATCCGGCAACGGGTAGAGGTCGTGTTGCTTTAAGAGGTCTATTGCCTTATTGAGCTGTCGACGACTCTTCGTCATGCGAATGACGTTGATTAGAAAATCCATTGAAAGTTGTGCCACACGCCGCTCCATGGATGTCTTTCGAGCAGCATCACTGGTTTCAGCAATGTTCCTAAGGTGAAGGATCACTTTGACCATATCGGATAGTCGTTTACGATTTTCTTCCTTATCCTCCGAATGCATGATAGAGCCTTTACGCTTGCGATAATAATAAGCCTTTGCCTCAGTGGTATAGATGTTATGCATCTTCAAGACAAGCTGAGGCGTGAACTCTTCATCCTCATGGAAGATGCCAGGAGTAAACCGGAGTCCATCCAATCGGTCTTTACGGAAAATATAGCAGCAAGCAGATGCACGAAGATTCTCATTGCTCATATATTGTTCTCCGCTTACAGGGCCAGAAAAAGAGAAGTCGGTGGGCTCTTCTTTCGATTGTGAGAAATGAAACATCACCATATCCACAGGTTCTTGATAGCGCACGATGTCGAGGCAATGCTCATAAGGTGCATTGATCAGAAAATCATCGCCATCAACAAACTGAATGAACTCTCCAGTAGCTATCTTCAGTCCCACGTTTCGCGCGGCGGACAGTCCTTGGTTGGGTTGGCGCAAGAAGATAATGTCCGGTGCCATCTCTATCAACTCATTCACAGGAGAGAAGTCGGAGCCATCATCGATGACGATGATTTCCCTTTCACTGACTGACAGCGAGAGATTTGTGATGCTCTCAAGGCATTCACGAAGCATGACAACAGGAATGTTGTATGCGGTTATGATAAAAGAAACCAAAGGTTGTATCTTTGCGTCCATGTCTTACTACTGGTTGGTTATTGCAAAGGTACAAATTTTTCGGAATAATCGAAGAATTATAGGGAAAAATTACGGCATGGTCCAGTCGATTCCCAACGGGTTCCCTTTCATGTTGAGGACCCATGGTAGCTCACTTTCTGTATCAATCCACATCACACTACCATCCACATCTGCTGCTACTTTGATGTCACCATTGTATTCCGCTATCTTCCTCCAGGTTATCCTATCGTAGACGAACTGACCTGTGTCTTGCAGGCTCTTCAAAGCTTGCCGGGAGATGAAGAGGAAAGTGCCATTGGCACGGTAAGTTTTCCCCGGTTTCTGCGGAGAGTCCCAACAAAAGCCAGTTGCATTCTCAACGACCTCTTCAGAAATGATGTACTTCGTACCATTGCAACTAATGATCACTCTTTCCTTCGTCTTTTCAACATTCAATTTCCACGTACGATATTGTCTATTGAGAACAAAGGAGACCGTAGAAGGATCGTCTGAATGAACATCCATATGCACGGGTTGAATAGAGATATACTTGTCTTGTCCAGCCACAGGATATTTTCCAAGCATGGCCCAGATAAGCCACGACGACATGGCACCGGAGTCATCATTTCCCGGGAGTCCATCAGGTGTATCGGAATAGTATTTGTTTACAATACTTGCCACTCTCTTCGAGGCGAGGTCCGTGCGTCCAATATAAGCATAGAGATAAGGTGTGAGAAACGAAGGCTCATTGCCCACATTATAATGCTCATTGTCGAAGAAGATATCGAGACGATGACAGAAAGCAGAATCACCTCCACACAGCTTGATGAGCGTTGGAATGTCGTGTGGAATAGAGAGTGAGTATTCAGCCGAAAGCGCCTCGTAGAAGAAGGTGTCCCACCATGCTATATACCATGGAGCGACCTTTGTGTCAGGAGTATATGAAATCTTCGGGCTGAAGACCTTGGAGTGGCCCCACGTCACGGAGTCAAGCCAGTGGCCTTTAGCATCCTTCGGCATGATGAATCCACGCATGCCTTGCCATTTGTAGTCGGAGCGCCATAGATTTTGCCAGTTCTTGGATCGCTTAAGATATTTACGGTATAGTTTCTCTTTTCCGAGGCCTTTCGCTACCTGAGCGATGCACCAGTCATCATAACTATATTCCACTGTACGCGTCCCGGCGCGTGGAATGCCATAAGGAATATATCCGAGCGTGTTATATTCCTTCAGTCCGCCTCTACCCTCTTTCTCATCGTTCGTAGGCGGCACCTCCGCATCTTTGAGCATGGCTTTGAGCGCAAGGTTATAATCGATGCCTTTCAGTCCACGGGCAAACGCCTCCGCGATCACAACCTCCGCATTGCTTCCTCCCTGCGTACGGCCGTTGCAGTCGCCACTTCGTGCATCCGGCATATAGCCATCGTGCTGATAGATGTTGAGCAGCGCATTGATCATCCGCACGGCGTCCTCCGGATAATACTCCATCAGCAGTGGGAATGAAGTACGGTAGGTGTCCCAGATGGCATAGTAGTCATCGAAATAAGGCTTATGAATGTTATAGCCTGACGGAGCCTCCCCCGTCTTGTCCACGGGCATGAGCAGTGTATGATAAAGAGCCGTGTAGAACATACGCATCTCTTTCTCTGAGCCTTGGTAAGTAACCTTCCCCAATCGTGTCTCCCATTGAGCACAAAGTGCTCTGCGCTGTTCATCAAACGAAAGGCCACTAATATTTTTCCGAGCCTGATCAACGCTGACATAAGAGATGCCGATCTTCACTTCTGCAGAATCATTGTTACTGAATGAAGCTATCGCCGTCTTGTCTCCACGAATAACTACAGAACTAAACCGCGACTGAATGCAGAAATAAACCCTGTAAGGATCTCCGTTGTTCCAGCCACCGCGTACCGTGGTATAGCCTGACACTTCATTGGTTCCCGTCTGACAGATGGAAGCCGCGACCAGGAACTGTCCCTCTCGTTTGTTGGGGATGGTGTCCATGCCTAAGAAAGACACGGGATCGATGAAGAGTGCATCCGCATGACGGAAACGATAGAAGGCACAGCGGGGAGTCGTCGTTATCTCTGTTTTGATGTTGTTATAGTAGGTACACGCATAATAACCAAGCGCAATCTTCTCCTTCCTCCTCATCTGCTCGTAGACGGGCACATGAAGCACGGTTCCATCCGGCATCAAGACACCTTGTTGAGAGGGCTTGTCAGTCTTGAGGATGGGTTGGATAAGCACATTGCCATATTTCTGTCCTCCTCCCGTCCCACTGACGTGTGTCTGCGAGAATCCTTTGACAGCCTCCGGCATCGGAGCCCATCCTGCATTAGGCATGGAGATAGCGTCTGGGCCCGGCTTCACCATTCCGAAAGGAGCTGAAGGCCCGATGAACACACGTCCTTCGCCCTCTGAACCGATACGCGGATCCACATAATGGGTGAGGGAATGAGAGAAGAGAGGTAAAAAGAAAAAGAGAAGGAGAGACCCCACCCCGGCCCTCCCCTTCAGGGAGGGTGAAGCGTCTATATGAGCTATACGTAGATATAAATGCAGATTAAAACGCAGATTCATATATATTATGCTTTTGTTGCTTTGAGGTATTGCTTTCCCCTCCCTGAAGGGGAGGGGTTAGGGGTGGGGTCCCCCCTCTTCGTCTATTAGTATCCCGGGTTCTGTTCCCACGTAGGATTCACAGAGAGTACATCCTGATGAATGGGGAAGATACGTTTCGTCTTGTCGAAACTTGCCGAAGCATTACTCTTGTAGTGCGGGAAGTATTCGTCCTCGAAGTGGCCGAAGCGGATCATATCGTTTCTGCGCCAGTTCTCATCGAAGAACTCACGTCCGCGCTCATCGTAGATTTCCTGCAAGGTCGGTGTGTGGTCAATCTGCGGTGCATGAACATAAGCGCGGATCTGATTGAAAAGCGCCTTCGCCTCGTCACCGTTCGTACCTTTCCGCACCAGTGCCTCACATTTCTCCAGCAGAATGTCAGCATAACGGAAGATAGGCACATCGTTGCTCTGGTTACGGCCATTCTTAAAGTCACTGTCGATGACGAAGAACTTGATAGGACGGTTGCCCTGGCGCCATCCCGTCAGATTATCACCAACATCCATCGTTGTCATATCTCCGTTGACAACTGTGATGCTTTTCGTCAGCACAAGCGGATTACCTGCCCTGTCCTTGGCCACAACACTCGTCGGAAGCAATGTTTTCGGGTCATAGATATGCACGGTGTCGCGCAATACGCAGTTGTTACGCTCATCGCCCTTGAGTGAGAAGAGGCTTGCAAACTCCGGAGTCATCGTCATGTAAGCGCCACCCGAGTTAGAGAGCTTCATGCCATAATAGCTTGGGTTCATCGACTTCACATCCTTGTAGCTGTTGGCGCGTCCATACTGCATGCCCTGAGCCGTCTGCGTGTCGTAAGGCATGGCATAGATGAAGTCCTCCACATTAAGATCTGTGTTGTTAGGCGCAAACTTGAAGCGGTATGCCATCGAACCGAGGTTGAACTTCTTACTGTTGATGATGTCGTCGCAGATCTTGATACAATCGTCGAGCTTCTCGTTCGTAGCCGTAGAGGCATCATACTGATCCACCGATGCAGCGGTGTAGACTGGCCAGTTGATATACAGCTTGGCAAGCAGTGCCTCTGCCATCCATCGGCTCGGCTCGCCATAGACACGGCTTCCTGTAGCCGTAGGCAGTGTCGGGATGATGTCGAGGAGTTCCGATTCAAGGTATTTAGCGACGTCAGCGCGTTTCTGTCTTTCTTTGACATCAGCGTTAGGCAGATTCTTGGCGAGATAAGTCTCATCGATGATAGGGACATCCCCCCATCCGTCCATCATGACGAAGGTGAAGTAGGCTCTCATGGCTCGTGCCAGGTTCTTGATACTGTCGTTGGCATCACTATTGATGATCTCATTGGCTTTGACGCAGCCCGTACCGAGATCCGTCATCCAGCCTATCGTATTGTCCGTGTAGGAAAAGGTGTGCAGACTCGGGTGAGCGTAAGTACTGGCGTCGACCCAGTTTCCACTGTAGGATACAGCTGTCATCTCATCGCTTGAGAGTTCCATGGCCTCCATAAAGCGGCGGCCAAGAGGACCTCTGAACTGATTGTATATTCCAGTCAGTTGCGCTGATATTGCTACGTCACTGTTAGGATATTTCGTGTATTGTGAGTCAACAGGCGTATTGAGATCCGTGCAGCTCGCTGTGAGCATTGCAGCACCAGCCGCAATACAAAGCATTATTTTAGATTTCATATTCTTGTCAGTATTAAATTAGAAGTTGACCTTTGCACCAATCATGATCGTACGTGTGTGCGGATAAACACTCCATCGATACTCCACACCAGGGTCGATACCGCCGAGGTTCACCTCAGGATCGAGGCCTTTGTAACCTGTGATTGTGAAGACATTGTTGCAGGTAGCATAGAGCTGGAGGCTCTGAATCCATCCGTTAAAATGATGGAAGGTGTAGCCGAGCGTCAGTGTCTGCATACGGAAATAGTCACCATTCTCAAGGAATCTTGTGGAAGGAACATTTGAGTAAGTATCTGTTACTGGACGGTCATTGATAAACTCTTTCATCACATTCTTGCCACCTGAGAAGAAGTCAGGAGCCGTGTAGTGAGCACGGAGCCCGTCATATATCTTATTGCCGAAGACACCAGTGAAGAACATCGTCAGGCTCCAGTCCTTGTAGCCGAAGGTGTTGTTCCATCCGAGAGTGAGCTTAGGTTGTGCATTGCCCACGATGGTGCGGTCCTTGTAACCTGAGTTCGGGATAAGAAA